>NZ_CP166996.1:0-612000 GCF_048318575.1 Pseudoalteromonas sp. RW-H-Ap-1 | reverse complement strand
TAAGTTTAAAAACAGCTGATGCATTTGACTTGGATCAGCCTGAATAATGGGCATCTCAACCGTAACAACCTGTGCATTACACTCATTAATCGCTATTTCTAAATCACCTTTTATATCATTCAGAATGCTGTTTAAATCGGTATCAGTAAAATCTTTACCTCGGGTCGTTACTCGAGAGAACTCTAATAAATCATTAATTAAGTTAGACATTCTTTGCGCTGCATTTTTCATGCGGGCAATATAATCAGCGCCTTTTTCGCCCAACTCGTCTTTAAACATGCTTTCAAGCCGGTCACTAAATGCTTGAATTTTCCTTAGCGGCTCTTGCAAGTCATGACTGGCAACAAAAGCAAACTCTTCTAACTCTCGGTTACTACGACTCAATTCATCAGAATACAAGGTAAGCTCTTGAGTACGTTCACTCACTTTACTGGCTAAAGTTTCATTTTGCATTTCAAGCTCGGCACGATACTCGGCCGCATTTTTTAAATTAAGCCTAGCTAATAAAAACATACCCAAAATCAACAATGCACTGGTAACTGCTGTTATACCAAAAGTGATTTTAGCTTCTTTCTTAATTTGTTCTAATTTAGAGAAGTGGCTGATTTTAAAGAGCAACTCACGCTCTTGAATATCACTAACCAATGCACGGATCTCTCTATACAGGTCACGCCCTTCATGTGTATTGAGCCTCAGAAGTGCACGCTTTTCCTTATCGTTTAATGCTAATTTAACCGTTATTTTAAGCTCAGCTATTTTAGCTTCAACCAATAGTAACAGCTGTGCAATACGCTCAGCTTGCCCGTCAATTTCAGAATGTAAGGCGCTCACATGGTTCGTTTGAGACTTTATTTGTGCGACGGCATCGTAGTAAGGCACTAAATAATCATCCGTTTGAGTTAATAAATACCCACGCTGCCCCGACTCAGCTTGCACCACCGAAAGGTGCAATTGCTCTATCGCCGTGCTTAAAATATTAGTGTTATCTAAACTTTGCTGAGTACGCGATAACCCTTGAATAGTGTTAATGGCTAAAAAAGCATTACCCACAATAATACACAGCACTATGGAAATAAATAATGCCCATACTACATTTGCTTTGCCTTGCTGTTTGCGTTTAATCATTTATCGTCCTGAATTAATTAGGGTTACTTCGATTCTGAAATAAGCTGCAAACTGTCACTGCACGCTTGGCAATTAGCAATTATTTTATCTAATGCGGCGAGTGCTTTATCTTTTGGCATATCGTTTTCAAGTACTAGCTTAATTAGCTCAGCATTCATCGAAATACGATTAAGCGGCGCACGCGCGTCGTGTACCAGCTCATTCAAAGGTTTTGTTTTTTCTGACGATGCCATCAAAATCCTCGTTTTGTTGTTATTAAATTTGCATGCTGGTTATTTATACTCGCCAATACCACCATAAGCATTTAAACGGTTGTATAAGGTTTTAGTACTAATACCCAGCATTTGTGCTGCTAATGTTTTATTACCTTGTACTTTATCGAGCGTGGCATGAATAAGTTCTTTTTCAACTTCTTCAATTGTTTGCCCTGCTGATACCTGTTTGTCTTCAGATTGAGTATTAACCCTTGAAAAAGGTGACTCTAAGTTGTCAGGTAATGTAATTGTGCTAGTTTGCGGGTCGCTCATAATAAAAGCGCGATGAATAGCATGGCGAAGTTCACGTACGTTACCTGGCCAGTCGTATGTTTGTAGCTCTTTAAGCTGTTCGTTAGCCCAGGCAAACGCTGTACCATTTTCATCGTTCAACTGCTCTAAAAATACTTTTGAGAGTAATGGAATATCTTCTTTTCGCTCTCGTAGTGGCGGTATATCAATTGGAAAAACAGCGAGTCTAAAGTAAATATCTTCACGTAAAATATTATTCTGCGCTAAATCGGTAAGGGAGCGGTTAGTCGCTGAAATAACACGGCAATTTACTGGTAACTCACGATTACCACCAACCCGTGTTACTTTTTTAGTTTCAAGTACACGCAATAAATTAGGCTGCATATCAATCGGCATTTCAGTGACTTCATCAAGAAATAACGTTCCGCCATCGGCTTGTTCAAACACGCCTTCTTTACGGGCAATAGCACCGGTAAATGCACCTTTTTCGTGACCAAATAATTCACTACCAATAAGTTCTTTTGAAAGCGCACCACAGTTACTCGCCACCAGTGGACCTTCGCATTTACTGGCATTATGAATAGCTTGCGCTACCACCTCTTTACCTGCTCCGCTTTCACCCATAAGCATAACGTTAGCATTAGTTTTAGCTACGCGCTCTATCATGGTATAAAGCTGTTGCATGGGCGCAGACTCGCCAATAAGCGTGTCAAAATGATGTGTAATGGCGGCACTTTTCGCTTTTTTAACCGTTTTTTTCGGGCCGTTTAATACTAATTCTAAATCTTCACGTTGCAGCGGCTTTAATAGATGCGACACATTAGGCTCACACATCTCAGCTAAAATACCTTTAACCGAAGGGTGACCAGAAATAAGGGTGACTTTAGGCGATTGACCAATCATTTTTAAATGATCTAATAAATGCAAGCCACTGCCATCAGGTAACATAAAATCGAGCAGCACGTGATCGAAAGTATTATTTTCAAACCACTGATGTGCTTCTTTTAAACTGGTTGCTGTATTAATGTTGTGGCCAAGAAACTCAACAATATGGCAAATAACATCGCTGAATTCGATGTCGTCATCGACTAAAAGTATATTTAACATGAATAATCCCTGTGCTTTTTCACTATTCTACTTGCCCTTTAAAGTAAATGAAAGATATACATAATTAAGGTACAAAGTGCGGCTGTTTTATTTTTAATTCAATAGTTTAATCATAAGTAGCTGTATAGGCGCTGAAATAGCGCTTATTTTATGCGGCTTATTAAATCTCTATTAAAGCAATTAATATAACTAACTGATATAATTTATTTTTATTACAGGAGTTGTTATGCGCTTATTAAAAACCTACATTCATCCCTCAATCAATATTGAGCAAGGTCGTCAATTTTCTCGCCCAACCGCTCGCGCTGTTGCATTTAAGCAACAACACATTTTACTTATGTATACTCAGCGCTATGACGACTTTAGCTTACCTGGCGGTGGAATTGACCCGCATGAAAGCATTGAACAAGGGTTGATCAGAGAACTAAGTGAAGAAACTGGCGCACAAAATATAAAAATATGTAGCGAGTTTGGGCTTTACGAAGAGTACCGCCCTTGGCACAAAGATGACTTTGATATTATTCATATACAATCATACTGCTACCTCTGCCAAATTGATGAGCAACTAGGCCAAGCACAGCTTGAACACTACGAAAAACAAAATGGCATGCAGGCTAAATGGGTTGATATTTTCCAGGCGATAGCTCATAACGAACGCACACTTGCAAACAGTGACAAGCAAGGGCTATCGATTATTCGCGAAACTTACCTGCTAAAAGCTATTGCTGCACAGTTTTTTACCTAGGTGTTTAGGGCTGAATTTGCGGTTCGCTCAGCGATTTTTTACCCACATAAAAGCGGTATAGTCCCAGTAAGTTACTACTTAAAAATAGGCTTTCCATGATTATTGCCACTGGCGAGCCGGCGAAAATATTATGTGTTATCCAAAAAGAGGTTCCCACCACCATACATAACCTTAAGTGCAAATCTCGATTTTGAAATGAAGCAATGGTTTGTATTAATGTCGCCACCAATGCAAAGGCGCTAAACCAATCTTGCCAAGTAAAATAAACGGCTAAGCAGCTGACAGCCATAAACCCAAACATAGCCCAAGTATGCTTAAAGTAAATACAATAAAAATAACGCACCGCGGCAATAAACATTAAGCAGCCAGCACTGTGATAGCCCAATATAAAAAAGTGAGCAGAGGTTAATAATACTGAGGTAAATAAACAGCTTAAAATAATTCGTCGGGACTTAAACTGAAATGAAGCTAAGTCGAGTAAAGTAGCGGCTGCTACTAACGATTGGGCAATTAAAAACATAACACTCCAAAGTATTAAGGCTTAAAAATGGGGAGTGTATAGTGCTTTATGAAAACAGCACTTAACTTAAGTTAAGTCGCTTACGAATTCGTGACAACGAAATAGCCGAAATGCCTATATACATTGCCACTTGGCTTAAGCTTAGCTGCGCCAACCAATGAGGTTTATGTTTGAGTAAATAGCAGTAACGCTGCTCGGGGCTATTAAGTAATAAAAATGCCTCTTTGGCTTCTTTAAAAATAAGTTGCTGTGCAATAAGCTGCTGCTTAATCAGTTGATACTGTGCTTGCTCAAATAGTGTTAGTGGTACTTTAATTACATTGGCTTCGTTAATCACTTTTAATTGATAAAACGCAGGTGTTGAGGTCATCCAATTGGCAAACAACAACGCAAATTCATCTTTAAAATAAAATTCTTTACACTTTTGCACGCCGTCAATGTCGTCATGGATAGCGCCTAGAACTCCGTCCACAACTAAATACCCATAACTTTGCAGATCGCCTTGTTGCACTAATACGGTATTGGGCGCTATTAGTTGCTGAGGATACTTACCAGCCAATTGCACTTTAAACTTGTTTACTAGTGCTTCATAACTGTCGCCAAGCGATAAAAGTGGATTATCAGACATTAAAAATTACCATTTTTTCATTAAAGCATGTGTAATGTCAGCCGCTGATACACCCACCCTAGGAATATATTTTTGACCACACCATAAAGGTGAAAAATCACTTTTAGCACTTTTTTCAGCTCGACTTCTTAAGGCTGTTATTGCACTGCTGGCATGTGGAAACGCAGGAACCCCATTTGGCATAGCACCTAGCTCTTGGATTACTCGATTTTGAATACCCCGAGCGGCTCTACCAGAGAACAATGTGGTCAGTGTGGTCTCATCTTGTTGCTGATCTAAAATAGCCTGTTGATGCAAAGCTGATGTTGTTGCCTCCTTGCACAGTAAATAAGCACTCCCTACTTGGACTGCACTCGCTCCTAACGCTTTAAACCGCTGAACATCATCGGCTGAAGCAATGCCACCAGCAGCAATAATAGGTAGTGATATATGCTTAACACAACGCTTAACTAACTGCTCAGTAGTTTGTTGTAAGCTTAAATCCATAGATAAAAAATGCCCTCGATGGCCACCAGCTTCTATACCCTGAGCAATAATCCCATCAGCGCCATTTTCACTAAGCCAAATAGCTTCATCTAAAGTGGTAGCCGTTGAAATTACTTTAGTGCCCCAGCTTTTTATTTGCGCCACAATAGTTTGCCCAGGTAAACCAAAATGAAAACTCACAACTGCTGGCTTATAAGGTGCAATTATATCAACAATCGATTGATTTATAGGTTGACGAGAAGCCCCTGCAGTTAAGCTTTGCGGGTCAATTTTATACTCTGTAAAGTAAGCGGCAAGTAATGCATGCCAGCACTGTTGTTGCGCGGATGTGTAGTCAGCAACTGCATGACAAAAAAAGTTAAGATTAAACGGCTTTGTTGTTTTGTGGCTAAGTATTTCTAGCTGCTCAACTAATTGTGCTGGGGATAACATAGCGCAAGGCAAAGAGCCTAACCCTCCAGCCTCACTTACAGCAAGAGCAAGCTGCTCGTTTTGAACACCCGCCATAGGTGCCTGAATTATCGGTAAAGCGGTATTAAACAATGATGGCTTCATTTGAACTCTCCCTGTAACTTTTTCAACAACTTGCAGTATTTACAGAACCATAGCAAAAACAGCAAGCAAACAACATCTAGATTTTAGTCATAAGTAATGTAAAAACTATTACTAACAGGTAGTTATGATTTTTTTAATATCGAGAAACTAACTGGCTTTGGTTTTGCACCTACCCTATTACATAATTTGTTAGGAGGTAAAATGAGTAACACAGTTGATACGATCAATCCCGCAACAGAGCAAGTCATTAATAGCTATACACTGCTTTCTCAAGCTCAAGCAGAGCAAGTGATCGAAAAATCTCATGAAACATACTTAACATGGCGATTAACCTCGTTTACCGAGCGCGCACAACATCTAAATAAATTAGCCTCTTTATTTGAAAGTCAAAAAGAAGCCTTAGCAAAACTAATGACCGAAGAAATGGGTAAAGTCTATGAGCAAGGCTTCCAAGAAGTTCAGCTTTGTGCTGACATTTGTCGTTATACCGCTGAACATGGCGCCGATATGCTTAGCGACGAGGAGCGCGACATGCAAGGCGGTCGTGCAATAATAAGCTATCGCCCTACCGGCGTACTGCTGGGTATTCAGCCGTGGAACTTCCCACTTTATCAGGTTATTAGATACAGTGCCGCAAACATTATGGCGGGTAATACCACGGTATTAAAACACGCCGGTAATGTATTTGGTATGGCTGAGAAAATTGAAACGCTATTTTTACAAGCAGGCTTTCCTGAACACTGCTTTAGCAACTTACTGGTTGATGGTAAAACTGCCAGCGCCCTTATTTCACACTCAGCGATTAGTGGCGTAACCTTTACTGGAAGTGATGGCACAGGTAAAAAAGTGGCAGAGCAAGCTGCCAAGCATGTTAAAAAAACCGTGCTAGAACTGGGTAGTAACGATGCTTTTGTGGTACTTGACGACGCTGATTTAGCCCTTGCAGTTAAAGCATGTTTACAAGGACGTATTATTAATAACGGCCAAACCTGTGTTGCCGCGAAGCGCTTTGTGGTGGTTGATTCACTCTACAATGACTTCAAAGAAGCACTAAGCCAGCAGTTTAAGGCGATAAAAATGGGCGACCCAATGGATGAAGATACTGAACTAGGTCCTATGGCACGCGAAGATTTACGCGATAAAATTCATCAGCAAGTACAAGACTCTGTCAATGCAGGTGCAAAAGTACTTGTAGGCGGCGAAATACCGCAAAAAACAGGTTATTACTACCCCCCAACCGTGCTGGAAAACCTTAAACCGGGTATGCCTGCGTATGACGATGAGCTATTTGGTCCTGTCGCATCTTTAATTAAAGCCAAAGATAACGACGACGCTATGCGTATCGCTAATGATTCGCGCTATGGACTAGGCGGCGGTATATTTTCAAAAGATGAGAAGAAAGCCATTGAACTGGCCAAAAAGTATTTTGACACCGGCATGATCAATATTAATGGCTATGGTTTGGCACAACCAAACCTACCATTTGGTGGTGTTAAAGACAGCGGTTATGGCCGAGAGCATGGTGGCTTTGGGATTCGCGAATTTGTGAATGTTAAAAGCATCATGATTCACAGCTAATATCAGGTATCAGGTTAGTAAAATTAAGCACCGCGCTTGTCGCAAGCGTGGTGTTTTTTTGTCTAATAAATTTAAAAACCTGAGTTAGGCTGCTTTAAAAATTCAAGCTCTTCTTTGGTAGAATCCCGCCCCAGTATCTTATTACGATGCGGATAACGATTAAATCTATCGATAATCGCCTTATGCTGATACTCAAAATCTAAGTTATTTTGAATACCTAACGCTTTATATAACTTCACTGCTTCCTTATGAATTAGCTTTGATTCGCTGTGCATAAAAGGCATATACAAAAATACGCGTTGCTCATCCGTCAATTCCTTATCAAACCCTTTCGCAATAGCGGTTTGCGCTAACGCTAGAGCTAATGCATCACAGGCAAATGCTGCGGGCTTTTCACGGTAAATATTACGTGAGAACTGATCAAGCACAATAATTTCCGCAAGACTACCTATCGCGCTTTCACGCCAATCAAATAACTCATTTACACTTGCTTGATGATGCAATTTACCAAAACGAGTTTTAATTTGTGCATCAAGCCCATCGTCTTTTTGCCACCACTGTTTAGGCTCAAGCTCGGTAAACCAAAAGTCGATAATTTTATTAAACATAATGAATCTCTTTGTTAATTAACGCTAAACCAAATAGTTTGCTACAAAAAACTTCGTCTAAAACCTTTAACCTAATATCTGTACTATACCTAGCCCTTTTCAAACATAGGTACTTTGCGTTTATCTGCTTTGCTCATTGCCAGCTCTTGTATATCTTGCTGCTTTTGCTCGCTTGGTTTTGTTTCTAGGGATTGCTGATTAGCATCTTCAAATACCAATTCGGTTAATAAGGCAAAATGATCGGAGCCATATTTAGCAAGGCGCTTTATTCGTTTTACACTAAAGCCTTTTGAGTGAAATAAATGATCAAGCGGCCAACGCATAAAAAAGTAATTAGCATGAAAAGTATTAAAAAAACCACGGCCTTTACGGGGGTCTAAAAATCCACTAATTTGCATAAATAAACGAGTACTGCGTGACCAAGCAACATCATTTAAATCGCCAGCGACTATCGTAGGGCGAGTTGAACCTTTAAGGGCTTTAGCCACCATTATTAATTCGCTATCGCGTGGACGTGATGAATCTTCTTCGGTTGGGCTTGGTGGCGCGGGATGAATAAAATGCCCCTGCATTTTTAACCCTTGGTGGTTTTCAAATAAAATATGAATAGAAGGAATGTCATCTTCTATAAGTGCACAAATTTGTGCATCGAGTATGTTAAATTTACTAAATACATGCATGCCGTAGCGGTTATCTTTTGGGCACTGTACTTGATAAGGGTAGTTTTTTTTAAGCACGGACAATTTATCTTGCCACCAACTATCGCTTTCTAAAGTGATGAGTAAATCGGGCTGATATTTATCGACTAAGTTAATTAACTGCTCACTATGTCGATTCGACATCAGTACATTAGCGGATAAAATTCTGATGCTATGATCACTACTTTTTGGCGCTGTTAATACTTCTTTTTTAGCAAACCAAGTGTAGGGATAAATCCACTTAGCTTGAAGCGCACAGATAATTAAAGCAACAGCCGCTATTAATGAGTATGTAATAAAGTCGCTTTGCCACATACCTATTAGTGCCACGATAATTACAGCGCTTGCTAGGTAGCACACCTGCAAGCGCACAAAGTCGCAACTACGTATCAAGTAATGCTGACTGTATGACAGGGGTAATAACGTTATTAACAACAACAAGCCAGTAACTATGACCAATACGGTGAGCATTTATAAATCCTAATAGCGCTGTAAAATAGAGAGTATTTCACGAGTGTCGTGCACTAAGTGAATAATAGTGCGATCAACTTCAACTCGTACAGTGTCTCTTTCTCGGTCTATTACTCTAGCACGCTTATAAATGTCATGCCCAAGGATATCACCTTGATGATAAGATCTGTGCCACCCTGGTGGAGTCCACCCTTGACGAATTAACTGCTTGGCTTGTTTCTTAGAAAGCCATTTTTTATTATGGTATTGGTTATATTTTTGCTTTTTCCAGTGATGCCTGTTTGCGTGTTTATTCGCATGCTTGCCTGCATGTTTGTCTTTGTGTGGTACAGCAAATGCGTTTGTTGCCGTTAGCGCAAAAACCATTACTAAAATACTGATTAGTGATTTCATGGCGATTCTCCAGTGTGATCATTACTGAAGAGTATTAACGGCTAAGCCTGAACATTACATGAAATGAGAAAAATTAACGTTGCTTGTACTGTGTTTTACAATGACTGCGCATAATCGCGGGGTCGCGTAACTTTAGGTGTTTAGTTTTACGCCCAGCATGGCGCTTACGCCATACTTTAAATGAGCCGCTAGAGATATGCTCCCGCATAAAATTAACTAATTGAGAGTAATTTAGCCCATACAGATTTTCAATAGCTTCAAATGGCGTTCTGTCTTCCCATGCCATTTCTATAATGCGTGATTGCTGTTCTTGGTTAAACATATTAATTCCAAATTTGGTTAATACGCAAAAGTTAAATTTAGCGATCATCACTTGCTTGTGATGTTAAAAATATAACCTCTTTTCATTTATTAACTTTAATTAAGTGTATGATTAATCTACACACTGAAACCGGAGCTAAAAGGATGTTTACAAAACTACCTAAGTGGGTCGAATATGGTGCGTTTACCCTCGCTTTTATTGCCGGTATGGTAAACGCAGTAGGTTTATTAGGGTTTGAACAGCAAGCAATTTCTCACGTTTCAGGGTCGGTGACTTCATTAGCTATTGAACTTACTACCAACATCAAGGCGGCGTTATTTTTAATTGCGATTGTACTGAGTTTTATATTTGGCTCGGCATTAACAGGCTTAATGCTTTCAGGCGGTTCACTTAAGCTAGGCCGCCATTACGATACGCTCTTATTTATTGAGGGTATTTTACTGCTGTTAAGCGCACAGCTACTTCAATATTCTTACCCTTACGCACTTACACTTGCTTCTGCGGCCTGCGGCTTACAAAATGCTTTAGCCACTAACTACAGCGGCGCAGTTGTGCGAACCACTCACTTAACCGGTATTTTTACCGATCTGGGTTTGATGTTTGGTAAAGCCCTAAAAGGCGAAGCTTTTGACAATAGAAAATGCTTGGTCTTTGTATTAATTATTGCCGGGTTTTTAGCCGGCGGAATAATAGGTGTATTACTATTTAAACATTACTCAGTGCTTACTTTAGTTTTTCCGGGTATTTTTTGTATTGTTTTATCGATTACTTATCGGGTTTATAGGTTGAGTGTGCTTTAACCAATTCACAAAATCCCCTACCCTGAACTTATCAAATTGCCATTGTGCTAGGAATTTATGAAATATTACTATTTACCCCCTTTGTTGTTATGCAGTCAGTTAGGTTTAGTTAATAGTGCGTGTGCTGAAGATACCGCACAATCAATTGAACGTATCACTACCACAGCATCACGTAGTGAAGCATTATCCACGCCATTACCCTTAGTGATCAGTGTATTAAGTGAATCACAGCTTGAACTTATAGCTCCTACCCACGTAGAAGAAGCGCTGCAACGCGTTGCAGGTGCCAATGTGCAACGTGGAAATGGCCAAGAGTATTTACCGGCTCTGCGCTCGCAAGTACTTTCTGGTACGGGCGCTTGTGGTGGTGTTTTAACTGCTGAAGATGGTATAGCCCTTCGTGCAGCGGGTTTTTGTAATATCAATGAACTATTCGAAGCGCATAGCGAAATGGCAGAGCGTATTGAAGTATTAAAAGGCCCAGGTTCTGCACTTTATGGTTCTAATGCAGTGCATGGTGTAATTAACGTTATTACCCCTGATACTACGCAGGATGGTGGTTTACTAGGCTTTGATTATGGCTCTTATGGTTATGCTCGCTATAAATTACGTGCCGGCCATGCCATGGATAATTCAGGCCTAGGTATTAATGCTAGTTTTACGGATGATAGCGGTTATCGAGATGATGAAAGCGTAAAGCAACAAAAAATAAATGTGCGCCATCGCTATAATAATAACAACTTAAGCTTAGTTTCTGGGCTTACGTATACTAATTTAGATCAACAAACTGCTGGTTATATTAGCGGTTTTCAAAGCTATAAAGATGAAGATATAGCACAGCAAAACTTTGATCCCGACGCCTTTAGAAAAGCTCGCTCGCTTAGGGCTTGGAGTAAAGCTAGCTGGCAATTAGGAGAGAACACTCTAGTTGTTACTCCTTATATTCGTGACCAAAGCATGGACTTTTTTAAACACTTTTTACCCGGCACACCACTTGAAAAAAATAGCCAAACTGGGTTTGGTCTACAATCGCTTTATCAGCATTATGTGAACGACAATACCAACTTAAAGCTTGGTTTTGATGGTGAGTTTACCCAAGCCGATTTTTTACAAACCCAAGATAAACCGATCCAAGGTTCTGCGTTTTTAGTAGCCACAGTACCGCAAGGTAAACATTACGATTACAAAGTTGATGCCACCTTATATGCCCCATTTGCCGCTATTGATTGGCAGCTAAATAATTGGCTTATAACCGCAGGTGTACGTTATGAACATATGCAATATGACTATCAAAACAATATGCTTACAGGGCGTACAAAAGAAAATGGCAGTGAATGTGGTTTTGGTGGCTGTCGTTATAGTCGCCCCGAGAGCACTAAAAACAGCTTTAGTAATCTTTCGCCAAAACTCGGTGTGAGCTATCAGCTTAATATTAACAATACATTATACGCTAACTTTTCAAGAGGCTATAGAGCCCCACAAGCAGCTGAGCTTTACCAATTACAACGCGAGCAAAGTACTGCCGACTTAGACGCAGAAATAGCAAATAATGCTGAGTTAGGTATTAAAGGGGTGTACAACAATACTCGCTACGGTTTGTCGGCTTATGCGATGAGCAAGCACAATACCATCTACCGTGACAGTGACTTTTTTACTGTTAATGACGGCCAAACTCGACATCGCGGCATTGAGCTTGAGTTAGCGCATAGCTTTAATCAGCACTTATCGGTTAACTTCGCAGGCACTTATGCCAAGCATACGTATTCGAATGAGCAAATCATCGGCAGTATTAATATTAAAGGTAACGATATTGATACCGCACCTCGAAAGGTCGCTAATATCGATTTTAACTGGCAAGCCAACGAGCATGTTAGTCTTGCTCTGCAATGGCACTATGTGAGTCGCTACTTTACCGACCCTGAAAACTTACATGAATATCAAGGCCACGATATTTTAAGCTTGCGCGGCCAATGGCAAATAAGCCCACAATTATTACTCAGTGCGCGAATAATAAATCTAACCAACACGGCTTACGCACAGCGCGCCGATTACACTAGTTTTACTGGCGATCGTTACTTCCCAGGAAAACCGCGTAATGCCATGCTGTCTGTAAGTTACCAATGGTAAAACAAAAAATGCGCTATATAAGCTATATAGCGCATTCTTTTTATTCATCTATTTGCTTATCTAACGGCCAGTACAATTAAACCTGGCACCACAAAGAATGACCCTAACACATAGCCTAATGCAGCTGATTTATTTTTTGTACCAATTTCGGCTAGCTTTTCGGCTAACTTAAGCGGAATTTCACGTAGTACAGGAATTCCGTAAATTAGTGCAACCGCAAATACATTAAACATAACGTGTACTAAAGCAATCGTTAGCGCCACTTCAGCCATAGGCCCTGTAATTGATGTGGCAGCTAATAAAGCGGTAATGGTTGTACCAATATTAGCGCCTAGCGTAAATGGATAGATTTGACGTGTAGTAAACACACCACTTCCAGCAAGTGGGATCATTAAACTCGTTGTGGTTGACGACGACTGAACCATAACTGTTACCGCCGCACCTGATGTGATACCCGCGATAGGCCCGCGCCCAATTGCACCATGCAGTATATCTTTTGCAGTGCCAACCAATGCTTTTTTAAGTAGTTTACCTAATGTAGTTACGGCAAATAAAATCAAACAAATACCTGCTATAACCATCGCTGCACCTAGCATTTTTGTGTCTAGGAAGCTAAATGCGTCTTTTATTACACCCACAGCTGGTTTAACAAGTGGTTTAATAAAGTTGTAGCTCTTTAATGATAAGTCAGCATCACCAATAAATAGGTGCGACAGAGCAGCGGACATTTTTTGCAGCAAACCAAACATTATCTCAAGCGGTAAAAATATAATAACGGCAAATAAATTAAAGAAATCATGAACCGTTGATGCTGCAAACGCACGTTGAAACTCTTCTTTAGAGCGAATATGACCAATAGACACTAAGGTGTTAGTAATAGTCGTACCAATATTTGCGCCCATTACCATTGGAATCGCAATACTTAACGGTAAGCCGCCAGCAACAAGGCCCACTATTACTGAGGTAACCGTTGATGACGATTGCACTAAAGCCGTTGCCAAAGCACCTAATAATAATGCGATAAACGGGTTGGTTGCGAATGCAAAAATTTCTTTTGCTCCCTCAGTACCGCCCGACGCTAATTTAAAACCACCACTGACAGTACCAACGGCTACTAGGACTAAATAAACTAAAAAGGCGATAGCAGCCCAGTTAAGCGTTTTTATTAATAGCGTATTGCGCTTTGATTCACTCATGTTTAAATCTCAATTTTTGTCTTGCCGATTATGGCATTTTGATGACGTTTTTGTTTCAGAGCGCATTAGAACACCTAAATATTACAGAAATATTTCAATTCGATTAACGTGCTTGAGTGAGTAAAGAGATTAATACAAAGAAACAACTCGTGCGCACAGCGCTATTAAAAACAGATAGCAAAGTTACTTTATTATCAGCCACTTAAAAAAGTTACTTTTAACTTAGCATTTCACAGTGATTTACAAATGCCTACAAAACACATTAATAACGGCAATTAAATTATTAATTACCGTTATTGTAATGAGAAAAAACAATGAAGACTTTTAAAAAACTCAAGTAGTTTGGATTAAGAATAACCCCTAAAACCACATAAAAAATCACCATTAGAGGGAAATTCAATTGAGTTTAATTAACCTAAATTGTTTTTTACCTCGCTGTATTAACCAAAAACGTTGATGCAATGCCAAATTTAACTGACTATGATCAGCCGAAATTGTTTCACCATTAATTTTTACTGCGTTTGCAGCTATCAGTTCTCTTGCGGCACGCTTAGAGTTTGCTAAACCACTGAGAACCAATAGCGCGGAGGTGGTTATATTAATTTCAGTAAGGGTTATTACTGGTAAGCCGTCTTGTTCTAATTGTGCTAAATCATTTAAATTTAAGGTTTGTACTTGTCCATTAAATAACAACTCAGTGATACGCTGCGCACTTGCCAAGCCTTCTTCAGCATGAACAAAACGGGTTAATTGCTCAGCTAAAATGCGCTGTGCTTGAGGCTTTTGGCCGCTTATCTTATCGTTTGCTTCTATGGCCTCAATTTCTTTAACTGATAAAAAAGTATAAAAACGCAAAAAGTTATACACATCAGCATCTTCACAATTTAACCAAAACTGATAAAAGCGATACGGCGAGGTTTTTTTAGGGTCGAGCCAAATAGCACCGCCCTCAGTTTTTCCAAATTTTGTACCATCTGACTTAGTAATAAGTGGCAGTGTTAAACCAAACACTGTTTGCTGGTTTAAACGGCGGGTTAAATCAATTCCACTGACAATATTACCCCACTGATCGTTACCGCCTATCTGCAAAGTACAATTTAACTCACTATTGAGCTTTGCAAAGTCATACGACTGCAATAAGGAGTAACTAAATTCAGTAAACGACAACCCTTGCTCTGGACGTTGCAAACGTTGTTTTACTGACTCACGGTTGATCATGGTATTAATTGAAAAGTGTTTACCTACATCACGAAAAAAGTCTAATACATCAATACAGCTAAACCAGTCAGCGTTATTTTTTATCTGCAGTGGCTTGTTTAAATGCGGACCAAGTACACTTTCAACTTGGTTTGCAAGCGCTGTCACCCATTGTGACACCGTTTGTTTAGTATTTAGGCTACGCTCAGTGACTTTAAAACTCGGGTCACCAATCAACCCTGTAGCACCCCCAATTAATGCCACACCTTGATGCCCTGCATCCATAAAACGCTTTAGCATTATTAATGGTACTAAGTGCCCTATGTGTAAGCTACCTGCGGTAGGATCGAAGCCACAGTAAACCACCTGTGGAGTTTTAAGCTTATGGGTTAATTGCTCAATATTACTCACTTGAGAGACTAAACCACGCTGCATAATGTCGCTAAGTAAATGTGCTGTCATCGTATTTCTCAAAATTATCTATAAGAAAAATACTAATTAAACTCAGCGATGTGCACTATATCCCTAAAGGGACATAAACGCGCTTTATTTTGTCAGCATTAAATGGTTTAAAAACAGTCGGAAGAATTCACTCAGTGAAGCAACGTTTAACTGTGCATATATACGTTTACGATGGTTTTTAACTGTACCTAGGGCGATCCCAAGCTGAGAAGCAATATCTGCGGAGTCGCAACCTTGCACAATTAGACAAGCAACCTGATGCTCTCGTTGAGTGAGTTGTTGGTTAGCAAATGATGTGAGGGCATTTTCTATAAGCTGCCCAGTAACTGAACTATTAAATTGATTTAATAGTAATTTTTGGCTACCCCAATGTTGGCTACACAGTGCTTTTATTAAATTAAAATGTGCTATTAATTGCTGCTTTTGCAACGCACTAAAGCGCTGGTTATTGGATAATAAACCAAGGTAAATAACAATCGAGCGACCGTTACCTATATTAGTACAAATACTTAGCTCATCAGTCCAGTCAGTGTGAGTATAAAACTGCTGTTGATATGCCTTAAAGGTCAGTTCATCTTGATAACGAGCTATATCAGCGAGCCGAAATACTCCTTCCTCAGCTTTACTAATCAGTTCAGTATAAAAAGGGTCGTTTACAAACGAGTTAGTAAGGTAGCGCTGAAATAAAAGTTCACGCTGTTTCTCGATAGAATCGAATAAATAAATGGGATGCTTATTTACTCTGCAAGCCAATACAACCGCACAATCAAACTCAACAATAAGGGCAATGTAATTAACCAGCTTTTGCGCAAAACTGGTCCCCTTTATAGCTTGTACACATTGCGCTAACGCATCTTGCTGAGTTAATTGCTGCTGCGAGTCCGACTGCATTATGATGCCATTTTACACTGAGTATCACTGATACAAGTTTGCTTGCTTAATACTGGCAAAATCATTAAAACGCACGCCGTGTTGGCGCATCACTTCAAGGATTTTTTTACTGATCATTTGTCGTAAATAAAACGGCTGATTCGGCACAAAATGATGAATAGTATGAGTATGCCCAAAGTTAAAGCAAAATAAATTAAATGGCATAAACAAACGGCTGGTGATGACGTGAGTTTGTTCAAGCATATTATTAACACCGCCGTAATAATGCATACTTGAAGTAACAAAATTAAGGGAGCTCGAACGTACAATATTAGGCACAATCAGCACCACCATTAGAAATTCAAACACATTCATTGCATCAAGCAGCAATACAGGTGAATTAGCAGCCAGTGGAGTGAACAAATTAACTAAGTGAAACACAATTACGCTATATAAAATGGCGAAATACGCAGTAGTAATGGGAAAACCTGCATTAAACACTTTAAAGAAGCTAAACCCATTAATTTCTTTACTAAAACGTTTTGCATTAATTAATAAACCGAGTAATCCATCAACAATTACCAAGGCACGTAAAAACGGATTTTTAATACCATTACCTACCAAACGCTCTTCTAAATCTTGCTCAGTACCCGACGTTTTGTGATGATGTAAATGCATCTTGCGACGGTACCATGGGCTTATGGTATTAGGACGCATCAGCCACACGGTTAACATCATAAAATTATGCAAAAATGGTTGGTTGCTAAAGTACTGTTTGTGGATTAAGTCATGCTCAAGCTCATGGGAAATTGAGGTAGCAATGGCCGCTAAAATAATGCATAGCCAAGCGGGAATAATAGCAAAATAATACAGCGTGCCAATTCCGATTAATGCACTCAAAGAAAGTAATAAAATAGCCATTCCTAAGGTATTTTGATGCATTAATAGCGGGTGTTTTTTACGCAGTAAGGCTTCTTCAGCCTTAATCGCTTTTACAATGGCTTGAATATTCTGTTTTGCGGTTAGTTGAGTCATGATGTTTTATTCGCAACAAGAGGTTGAGGTATATAATACCCGAGTCAAAACACATTGCATAACTTAGCACACCCGTATCAATGAAAAATACGATTAAAGTCAGGCCTGTGTTTACTATCTAACCTTAGTTCTGGATAAGAAACCTATCTCAAGCAGAGGTTAAGGTTAGGTAAACCAAAACGTTTACAGGCCAAGTTTAGATCAAAACCTACTGCTTATAAAAGTAGCAATGTTGGACACATTTTTTGTAATTAAAATCCGGCGACTCAAATCTTAGGCATAAAAAAACCCCAACCAATTTGGTCGGGGCTATAAAAAGTGGTACCAGCGGCCGGACTTGAACCGGCACGCCTTGCGGCAGGGGATTTTGAATCCCCCATGTATACCAATTTCATCACGCTGGCATCATTTTTCTTTAACCTTCTAAACACGAGAAGATAAAGAAAAACCACTTAAGAGTGAAAGATTATGTACCCTCTTCCATCTCATTGCCTAGCATTATACAAACAATGAGCAAAGCGGCAAGCGTTTTATGTATTAAGCGTGATCGACCGCTTAACATTTAGGCAACCATTAACATTTGAACCAATAGCTGGTTAAGCACATAGCGTAATAGGTAGTATTTAGCGGCTTATTTGCTAAACTATCGCGCACATTAACAGTGAGAGTATATTTATGTCGGCTGAGTTTCCACGAGCAGGGTTTTGGCGTCGTTTTGCGTCATTGGTGTACGACACATTAGCTATTATCGCTTTTGCGATGCTAACGGTGGTATTGTATTTATTTGCTATCCAAGGACTTATTTCCCTTGATGTTATTGCCCTCAATGGCGCTGAAGATGTATCTGCACGTATTCAAGATTCACTATTACTTTCTGGTATTCGTAGCTCGCTGCTGGTGCTTGTTGGCTTGGTATTTTTTGGTTATTTTTGGACGAAAAGTGGGCAAACAATTGGTATGCGAGCATGGCGCTTAAAAGTACAAACCAACCAAGGAAGTTTAATTAGCTGGCCACAAGCTATTATCCGCAGTATCAGCGCATTACTTGGTTTAGGAAATTTAGTGGTATTAGTCGACTTTAAAAATAAAAAAGCACTACAAGATTACTTATCAAAAACCGAAGTGGTTACGCTCACCAAAGAAGAAAATAAACGCGTGTATCGCGAACTAGATTAATACTTAATCTAGTGAATTGGTATAACCTCAAGCTAAAGCATAAAAAACGCGGCACTTTTAAAAAAGGCCGCGTTTTTTATTTAAGCTTTAAGTCTAGCTACACCCGCTTATTCATCAAATAAGCTGCAAACCCAGTAAATAAAATGCTCGGTAGAACGGCGCCTACAATGGCTGGGATTTGATATACCATTACCACAGGGCCAAATATCTCATTAGTTAAGTGAAACACTATCCCCGTTACCACTCCCATGATAATTCGTGCCCCCATAGTTACGGTTCGCAGCGGACCAAATATAAACGATAAGGCAACCAACAACATCACAGCAATAGACACTGGCTGCATTAATTTACGCCATAGTGCTAAATCATAGGTACTTGTATCTTGCTCATTTTGCTGTAAATAAGCTAAATATGACCACAATCCTGAAAATGACAGTGACTCTGGTTTTACTGAAACCACGCCAAGTTTTTCACCGGTCAGCTGAGATGAGTAAAACTCTTCAGTAACTTGCTCCGTGGTAATTAGCTCTTCACTGATCAATACTTTGTTCACATCGCGCAGTAGCCAGCCATTATCACGCCCTACTGCTTCTTTTGCTTTAGTAATTTGTGTAAGTTGCAACGACTTATCAAAGTGGTACATATTTACGCCGCGCAGCATGCCATTTTGGTCAACATCTTCAATATTAATAAAGTTACTGCCATCTTTAGCCCACACGCCTTTTTGTGCATTAAATACATCCCCGCCATGAATAGCTTGGTTACGCATTTCTTTGGCGTGCAGCTGAGCAGCGGGCGCCCCCCACTCACCTAGCGCCATTACGCACAGCGCCATAAAAATTGCGGTTTTCATTACCGAGCCAATGATTTGTAAACGCGACATACCCGCGGCTTGCATTACTACCAACTCACTATTAGAAGCTAAAGCGCCTAACCCAGTTAAGCCACCAATAAGTGCTGCCATTGGGAAAAACACCACTAAATCGCCGGGCATACTATAAATGGTATATAGCAAGGCGGTCATAATATCGTAACTACCACGGCCAACCGATTTAAGTTGCTCTATAAATTTTATTAAAGTACTGATCCCCACCAACACCATTAGTGCAAATCCAGTGGTTTGCATAATGCTACGGCCTAAATACCAATCAAGCGTTTTCATCATATGTGTTGCTCCCGTTTAGTCACGACAGCCTTCAGCCAAACACCTAATGGGCGGCCTTTAATAATTAATAAACTACCTATAAATAATGCACTTAGGTGAATCCACCATAGGCCAATAGAGGGCGGAATTTTCCCATCTTCTACCGCAAACTTAGCCGCGTTGAGTAAAATGAAATACCCTAAATATAAGCTCAAAGCGGGCACTAATTTAGCAAATTTACCTTGGCGTGGATTAACAACGCTCAGGGGTACTGCTAGTAAAGTTAATAATGGGATAGATAACGGAATAGCTAAACGCCATTGCCACTGTGCAATTGCTTCTGGAGTGTTAATGGCTATTAATTCACGAGTTGGCACGGCTTCTAACTTACGACGTTGATGTTCTATTTCTTGCTCGCGAATTTGTACGCTGTAACCATCAAACTCAGTTAAGTTAAGTGAAGGCGCTTCGCCGTCAGTTTCATAGCGCTTACCATCAGTGAGCACTAACTGCTGTTCACCATTTTGCGCTTCAATAACAACGCCCTGCTCTGCATAAACTAAACGCGCTAGGTCACTTTTTTCACTATCGGGTAGTTGTGCCACAAAAACTTTGTTGAGCTCTTTGCCGCCATTTTCAATATTATGAATAAACACCACGGCTTTTTCGTTACCGGTTTGTTGAAAACGTCCAGCTCGAAGTGCAGATAAACCAGCATCAGCCTTGGCTTGCTCTTTAAGTTGATATTCTTGTTCGCTTGCCCACGGTGCAATATACAAAGTAAGTACCGCGGCCAACAACGCTAAAATGACACTTGAAATTAGCGTAATACGCACTACATACCACTCACTCACGCCACAGGCTTTAAGTACTGTCATTTCACTGTCGGCGTAAATCCGGCTGTAAGCTAAAATAATTCCTAAAAATAAGCTCAGAGGCAAAATTAACGATGCCAACTGCGGCAATTTAAGCGCAATCATGGCAAACACAAGCTTTGCTGGGATACTACCTTCTGAGGCATCACCAAGAATGACAACAAACTTTTGCGACAAAAATATGGTCATTAAAGTTAAAAATACGGCGACCTGCGATTTTAAAACCTCAGTGGTCAAATAACGGAAAATTAGCAACATTCGCCCCTGTTAAACATGGAATTTCAATTTAGTAATAAAAAACAATGAGTGAACTAGTTAATTCACTCATTTTAAATGAGTATTAAGCACATATTATAAGCCATCAATATTAATTATCCTACCTAACATCACGATATAATGTTGCATTAGTAACCCTTAAGCATATAAAGTTCAAATACACAGTAAGAGTCGAGTAAAATCTACTAATATTAGCGCTAGACCTAAAAATTTAGGTAAAAAGACTAGAAAACACATTTTTAGTCCCAACTTAGCTTCTATAGATGACTCAAAATCAGGAGTGACAATGGAATTCAACGTAAAAAGTGGTAGCCCAGAAAAACAACGCAGTGCATGTATTGTTGTTGGCGTATACGAACCACGCAGGTTATCCCCCATTGGTGAACAACTTGATAAAATCAGCGATGGTTATATCTCAAATTTATTACGCCGTGGCGACTTAGAAGGTAAGCCAGGGCAAGTATTACTATTACACCATGTACCTAATATTTTAAGCGAACGTATTCTACTCGTTGGCTGCGGTAAAGAACGCGAACTAGACGATAAACAATATAAACAAATTATTTCAAAAACTATCAACACCTTAAATGAAACAGGCTCGATGGAAGCAGTGTGCTTTTTAACTGAGCAACACGTTAAAGGCCGTGATACCTATTGGAAAGTGCGTCAAGCGGTAGAAACAACCCAAGACTGTTTATACACCTTCAATCAGCTAAAAAGCAAGAAAGTAGATCCTCGTCGTCCACTGCGAAAAATGGTATTTAACGTTCCTACGCGCCGCGAACTGACTATAGGTGAAAGTGCCATTGAGCATGGCCTAGCGATTGCTGCTGGTAGCAAATTGTGCAAAGACGTTGCCAATATGCCGCCTAATATTTGTAATCCAGCGTATCTCGGCGAGCAAGCCAAAGAACTTGAGACTAATTTTGACAACATCACTGTTGAGCTGATTGGCGAAGATAAAATGGCAGAACTAGGTATGAACTCATACCTAGCAGTTGGTCGTGGTAGTGATAACGAATCGGTTATGTCGGTAATTAACTACAAAGGCGCAGGCGATGACCAAGCGCCTATCGTATTAGTTGGTAAAGGCTTAACCTTTGACTCAGGCGGCATTTCATTAAAACCAGGCGAAGGCATGGATGAAATGAAATACGACATGGGTGGTGCTGCTGGTGTTATTGGTGCCATGCGCTCGCTTGCACAAATGCAGCTACCTATAAACGTAATTGGCGTTTTAGCCGGTTGTGAAAACATGCCAAGCTCAAACGCCTATCGCCCAGGTGATATTTTAACCACTATGTCTGGGCAAACGGTTGAAGTACTTAATACTGATGCCGAAGGCCGTTTAGTGTTATGTGACGCGCTAACCTATGTTGAGCGTTTTGAACCAGAAACCGTGATTGATGTGGCAACATTAACCGGTGCGTGTATTGTTGCTTTAGGTGCCCATGCTACGGGTTTATTAGCAAACCATAATCCACTGGCACATGATTTATTAAAAGCGTCGGAGCAAAGTGGCGATCGTGCATGGCAACTGCCATTATGGGATGATTATCAAGATCAACTAGAAAGCCCATTTGCCGACTTTACTAACTTAGGTGGCCGAGCTGCAGGTACTATTACTGCGGCCTGTTTCTTATCTAAATTTACTAAAAAGTATAACTGGGCTCATTTAGATATTGCCGGTACGGCATGGCGCAGCGGCGCTAAAAAAGGCGCAACGGGTCGCCCTGTACCTATGCTAACTCAGTATTTATTAAACCGAGCAGGCATTAGCGAAGCAACCCAGGACTAACAAACCTGTAAAAGGCTTCACAGCCCAATATAGAGTATAAAATAAGGCGCTTTTAAAGCGCCTTATTTATTGGGTATTAATTGAAGCAAACCCCGTTATATGGCAAAATCCCCTTCTTAATTTGTGTGTATTTAATAACAGCACAATCAATGTCATGGGAAATCCCGATACAATGAACATGAATGCCCAGTTTTTCATTTTAAAGCAACAAGATGAGTCATTAGCTAAAGCCGATGATCACTTTGCTTTAGCAGCTCAAATAGCTGGGCAACAGTATCGGCTTGGTCAACGCGTATTTATTTTTGTAGACAGCGAAGCAACCGCCAACAGCATTGACGAAACTATTTGGACATTTGATGCCGACAGTTTTGTGCCCCACAATTTACAAGGTGAAGGCCCAAAAGGCGGCGCACCTGTAGAAATTGGCACAACACCACCTGTTGGTAATCGTAAAGTATTAATTAACTTGGCCAATCACTTACCGGATTTTATTCGTCGGTTTAACCAAGTTTTTGATTTTGTACCCGTAGAGCCCGTAGCCAAACAAGCCGCTCGTGAGCGCTTTAAAAAACTACGCCAACTCGGTGCCAATATCACCACGCAAGATATTAATCGCTAACGCTCACTGCGTACAAAGCTAACTAACTCATTTAAGTACTTATTTAAGGTTCTGTGTAATGGATAAAACCTACAATCCGCAAGATATTGAACAGTCTCTATATCAAGACTGGGAACAAAAAGGCTACTTTAAGCCATCTGGCCAAGGCACCCCATATTCAATTATGATCCCGCCGCCAAATGTCACGGGTAGCTTACACATGGGCCACGCTTTCCAAGATACCATCATGGATACCTTAACGCGCTTTAAACGTATGCAAGGTAACAATACATTATGGCAAGTAGGTACTGACCACGCAGGTATTGCCACGCAAATGCTAGTAGAGCGAAAGCTTGCGGCAGAAGAGGGTAAAACACGCCACGATTTAGGCCGTGATACATTTATCGATAAAATTTGGGAATGGAAAAACGAGTCTGGTGGCACAATCACTAAACAACTTCGCCGCTTAGGTGCTTCTGTTGATTGGGACCGTGAACGTTTTACTATGGACGATGGCCTATCAGAAGCTGTTAAAGAAGTATTTGTACGCCTTCATAAAGAAAACCTAATTTACCGTGGTAAACGCCTAGTAAACTGGGATCCAAAGTTACACACTGCGATTTCTGATCTTGAAGTAGAAAACAAAGACAAACAAGGCCATATGTGGAACTTACGTTACCCACTGGCTGATGGCGTAAAAACGCAAGACGGTAAAGACTATATTGTTGTAGCCACTACGCGCCCAGAAACAATGCTGGGTGACTCAGGTGTGGCAGTAAACCCAGATGACGAGCGCTACCAAGACCTAATCGGTAAAGAGATTTTACTACCGATTGTTAATCGTCGTATTAAAATTGTTGCCGATGAACATGCCGATAAAGACAAAGGTACGGGCTGTGTAAAAATAACCCCTGCGCACGACTTTAACGATAACGAAGTTGGTAAGCGCCACAAGATGCCGATGATTAATATCTTCGACAAAGACGCGGCTATTTTAACCCAAGGTGAAACATACACCTTTGATGGTAAAGAACTTGAATTTGATGCGCCAATTCCTGAGCGCTTACATGGCCTGGACCGTTTTGACGCACGTAAAGCGATTATTGCTGAATTTGAAGAGCTAGGCCTACTTGAAAAAATTGAAGACCATGGCCTAACCGTTCCTTACGGTGACCGCTCTGGTGTTGTTATTGAACCACTACTTACTGACCAATGGTATGTACGTGTTGCACCACTTGCTGAACCTGCAAAAGACGCAGTTAAAAACGGCGACATCCAATTTGTACCTAAGCAATACGAAAACATGTACTTTTCGTGGATGAACGACGTACAAGATTGGTGTATTTCACGCCAGCTTTGGTGGGGTCACCGTATTCCAGCTTGGTACGATAGCGAAGGCAACGTATACGTTGGTCGTGATGAAGCAGAAGTACGCCGCGACAACAATATTGCAGATAGCGTAGCACTAAGCCAAGACGAAGACGTTCTTGATACTTGGTTCTCATCAGCACTGTGGACCTTCTCAACCCAAGGTTGGCCAGAAAATACTGATGACTTAAAAACCTTCCACCCATCTGACGTGTT
This sequence comes from Pseudoalteromonas sp. RW-H-Ap-1, assembly GCF_048318575.1. GTDB lineage: Bacteria > Pseudomonadota > Gammaproteobacteria > Enterobacterales > Alteromonadaceae > Pseudoalteromonas. Next base: position 587,120 of record NZ_CP166996.1, on the reverse strand, counting down.
GGTAACCGGTTTTGATATCATTTTCTTCTGGGTTGCACGTATGATCATGATGACGCTGCACTTTATAAAAGATGAAAATGGCAAACCACAAGTTCCATTTAAAACCGTGTATGTAACTGGCTTAATACGTGATGATAACGGCGATAAAATGTCGAAGTCTAAAGGTAACGTACTTGACCCACTAGACATGATTGACGGCATTGGCCTTGAAGACTTAGTACAAAAGCGTACTGGTAACATGATGCAGCCTAAACTTGCCGCTAAAATTGAAAAAGATACCCGCAAAGTATTTGCAAACGGTATTGAAGCACACGGTACCGACGCACTACGCTTTACCTTAGCAGCCATGGCTTCAACTGGTCGTGATATAAACTGGGATATGAACCGCCTTGAAGGCTACCGTAACTTCTGTAACAAATTATGGAACGCGAGCCGTTACGTATTAATGAACACAGAAGAGCAAGATTGTGGTTTTAACGACAGTGAAAAACAGTACTCGTTAGCTGATCGTTGGATTCTAGGTCAATATGAAGGCACGGTTAAAACCTACACCGAGCACCTTGATAACTACCGTTTTGATTTAGCCGCGAATACGCTGTATGAATTCACCTGGAACCAGTTCTGTGATTGGTACTTAGAACTTACTAAGCCGGTACTATTTAAAGGCAGTGAAGCTCAGCAACGTGGTACACGTCATACACTTATTACCGTACTTGAAAGCTTATTACGTTTAATGCACCCAATGATGCCATACATTACAGAAACGATTTGGCAACGTGTAGCACCACTTGCAGGGCTTGAAACAACAGGCACTAGCATTATGGTTCAAGGCTTCCCTGTTTATAACGCAGCAAGTGTTGATGCTAAAGCGATGGATGACTTAGAGTGGGTTAAGCAATTCATTTTAGCGATTCGTAATATTCGTGGTGAAATGGATATCAGCCCAAGCAAGCCGCTATCAGTATTATTAGCCAATGCATCGAGCGACGATGTGCGCCGTATTAACGAAAATGAATCGTTTTTAGCGTCACTTGCTAAGCTTGAAGCATTTACTTTGCTTGAAAACAAAGACGATGCCCCAGCGTGTGCAACCTCTTATGTTGGCAACCTTGAAATTATGATCCCAATGGCGGGCTTAATTGATGTGGAAGCTGAACTTGCACGTATCAACAAGCAACTTGAAAAAGCAGAGAAAGGCCTAGCGCAAGTGCAAAATAAACTGGCTAACGAAAAGTTTGTTAACAATGCACCTGAAGCGGTACTTGCTAAAGAAAATGCTAAGCTAGCTGAATTTACCGATGCTAAAACTAAGCTACTAGAGCAAAAAGTTAAAATAGAAAGCTTATAATTAAACCAGTACGAATGGCTTATGCCATTCGTAATCAGTTAATTTATAAGTATAAAAAAGCCGCTTTCTTCATTTGAAGTAAGCGGCTTTTTTGTGTCTAGACTCTAGGTTCTAGGCTCTAGGCTCTAGGCTCTAGGTTCTAGGTTCTAGGTTCTAGGTTCTAGGCAGAATTAGAATGTGTAGTTATACTGCGCGCCTAACAATACTGCATGACCTTTTGATTCAAAAGACCATTGCTGTGGTAATGTTTCGCTTTCTACTTTTTCAGTAAAGTTTTGTGTTTTACCACGTAATACGCTCACACCTAAATCAACATTTGAGTTTTCATCGATCGCATAGTTACCACCAAACGAGAACCAAAAACGGTCTGTATCAGGGATAGAAATTGATAAATGCTGTTGTGATACTGGTGATTCATCAAAGGCAAAACCAGCACGAAGCATTAAGTTTTCGCTGTACTGGTAATCGGTACCGATTGAGTAGCGCAGTGCATCAGAGAAGTCTTCTGTTTTTTCAAACGCGCTGAACTTACCACCTGTAGGTGCAGTAACTTGTGCTTCTAATGAATCAAAGCTGCTCCAACCTGTCCACAATACGCTGTAGTGAACGCCTAGTTTTTCATCTAATTGGTGAGAACCAGAGAACTCAGCAATTGCTGGTAATGTAATTTCAACTGAGCCAGGTAATTCAACTTGACCGTTCAACCCACCAGGAATAAATGAAGGTAGCTCATTCGAGTACTCACCTTCAAAAGTAATGTCTGTTTCTGTACGGTAGTTAAAACCAAAACGGCTGTTTTCACTTAGCTGATACATTAAGCCAACATTTAAGCCGTAGCCCATGTCGTCACCCTCAAGGTGAACAGCATCAGCACTTGCAGGAATAGACGCTATAGCAGCGTTCACTGGAGGTACAACACCAAACTTACGAATAATCTTCGCTTCTGCATAAATTGCATTTAAGCCGATACCAAAGCTAAACTGCTCTGAAACTTTATAAGCAACGCTTGCGTTCATGTTTACCGTAACAATTTCAGTTTCACCGGCAATTTGGCCAGCTGCGTAATCATCGTTAAACTCAGTCGCTAAGCCAAAGTTAGAAAATGCACCAAAACCAACGGATACTTTATCGTTTACTGGCATAGTGAAATAACCAGCAGGAATAATCGCGCTAGGTGCGATGCTGTCATCATCTAGTACGCTGTTATCTAAACCGTAGACATTACCTGTACCTTCAAGGCTCACGTCAGGAATTACAGCCATAGCTGCAACACTAAGTTGCTTCTCTTTAAACAACGTCATTAATGCTGGGTTACGTGCAACCACAGACGCATCGTCTGCTACAGACGCTTCACCTGCGTATGCGCGGCCTAAACCAGATACGTTTTGTTCAGCAAGCTGAAAAGCCGCTGCAAAGGTATCTGCTGAAACAAATGCCAGCGATGCCGCAATAAGAGTTTTAGTAAATTTCATTGTTGTGTCCTTAGCCAAACTCACTGTTTGGATAGCTATGTGTGTTGTTATTAGGATTTCAAACCCGCGTACACTACCTTAAATTTTTATAAAAAACTCTACTAAAACGTTAAAAAACATCAAAAAACACGTTTTTTAACTACATTTTAACAACTATTTAAAACTCATCGGAGCAGAAGTATGGTATTAGAGTATATACTCTAATGATATTAATTCTCATTTGCATTGACTTAGCTTACGTTGCAATTTACACTGCTAATAAAGTCACCAAGGGAGAAGACAGTGATCATTTTACTTATTGTTACAGCGCTTATTTTTTGCGGTATAAGTGTTTATTTTTTTATAAAGCAAATTATTGCGCGTGTACGCAGGCAGGTAAATGTGACAACCCAGTCAATCACTATTGGTTAGCAGCCATTAGTATGGCGATTATTTCTTTGGTTTTTTGCTGCTTAGCACTGCATGTAGAATTAGGCACGTTATTGTGGATAACGTTAATGGGTAATTGCTTTTTAGGTGGGTATATTTCTGCTAAAACAAACAGAAAAAGACGATGCCAAAAGGCTAAAGCAGTAGATGCTCTTTTAAAAGTCGAGGTAAGTTAATTTTATAATCAGCAGGTTTTACACTTGCTTGTATTTTTACTTCATCATTATTTAAGCTCAAATCAATATCTTTTGCAGTAACATGATGATTATGTTTTGCGTTGTAAAAAAGCTTAACTTTAGGTTTAATTGGGTTTGAATGATTCCCCTCTAGCACCAAGGCCAAACGCTCATTGGTTAACTTAACGATAGTACCCACGGGGTGAACACCTAAGCACTTTATAAATAGCTGTACTAACTCTGCATCAAATAGCTGTTTGTTTGCTAACAGATAACGCAACGCATTTATAGGCTCGTCCCCTTCTTGGTGCGGCCTATCTGCTGTAAGTGCATCGTATACATCAACAATCGCTAAAATCCGAGCAGGACGACTTATTTTGCTGTCATCTACTCCTCGAGGATAACCAGAACCATCAAGGCGCTCATGATGATTCACAATCATATCCAGCATTAAAGTGGTGATACCTTTCTCACCTTTTAATAGCCCTAAGCATTGTGCAACATGCTTTTTTATTGCCGTCATCTCATTACCCGTAACTTTGCCAGGCTTTGAGAATATTCCTTGAGGTAATTTAGCCTGCCCTAAGTCATGCATCAATGCCCCCATAGCAAGCTCTTGAACCACTTCGCGTTTATACCCTAAATACTTAGCGAATACCGCCGTAAAAATGGTGCAATTGATCATATGACGCCAGTTATAGCTATGTTTATCTTTTATGCGAGTTAAAATAGTCATAGCATGTTCATTGCGAAATACAGAGCTAACTATTTCATTACTTATCTCATTAAGTGCATCAGTATTCAGTGACAAACCTGAGGTTAAATCACCAAAAATACTTTGTAACTTTCTGTTGTGAGCATCATAACTAACGCTGGCTTTGGCAAACTCTTGTTGCAAGCTGACAACTCGCTTTTTACTGGCGGGCTTATCTTGATTTGTAGCATCGGCTTGTGGTTTTTCTTTTACTTTATATTTAGACGGTACAGCTACATCACTTTTTGTAAAATCAATAAGAAGCTCTAACACTCCTTCAGTAATTAAACGCTGAATTATAGATTTATCACGTACCAAACCGCTGGTTTTAATTTTTATACCATCCACACTCTCCTGCTGCTTCGTCACGCTATTTACGTACATGCCGGGAATGAGCTCTGATATAGGTAAGGTAACTAACATAAATGTGAGGGTTTCTATAATTAAGGGATATTTACTTTAATAGCATTATTTGGCTATAAAAGTCTAGCTTTCGATTTTAGGGTAATAATAAATTATTAATACTAAAAATCTTGCGACTGTTAATATTAAACTAAAAACATAGCACTGAATATACGCCTAACGGTGTAAATTAGATTGCTACAAGCATTATTATTTAACGAAGAATAAAAATCGCAAGCGAGTTTAAATAGCTTTAATGGTTTTTAGGGGGAGTAAAAAGTAAACGCAAATGGCGCTCTCGGTAGGGATCGAACCTACAACTCAGCCTCCGGAGGGCCACGTGATATCCATTTCACCACGAGAGCACATTTGTTGCCGCCACATCAACTCGCGATATCAATGCTTTAGCATGCGCAATAATAAAGGCATCTTTGTATAAATACCAGCATGATTCGTTTACATGTCTATAATTTAAACTAATCACTTAACAAAAGGTAAAAAAAGCGCTATTTATTTATATTCTATAAAAAAACAGTAACGCTTTAGACACATATTATCTATTATTGTCACTGAACGGATAGATTAAACATGAGGAAGTAATTATGAAGTTAATGTCAACAGAACAAGTTGCTGAGTTTTTAGGAGTTAAAGTCGAGCGAGTTAAACGCTTAACACGCGAAAGCTTACTTATTGCCAAAAGTGAAGATGCTAATGGCGAACCACAATATGACTCCGATGAAGTAGCTAAATATAAAGAGCTAGCAGCTCGATTTGGTGGGCTTTAACTCCCCATTGATGCTAAAAGCTCATCCAATTGCGCGCGCAGTTCAACAACTTTGTTGTTGATGGCGCGTTGCTCATACCAGCCTATACATAACAGCAAATAAACTACTTGGTAGCACTCAAGCTTGTGCATAGATAGGTAAAATAGCTCTGACGCCTTATATACTTGATAACCTTTAAGCAAAGCCTGTTTAGTTGAACTATCTAAGTTAAAACTAACGGCTAGCGCAGCAAGATCAAAATAAACATCGTTAGTTTGAGCGTATTCAAAGTCAATTAAATAGACGCCTTTTGGGTTAACGATTATATTTTCTTTTACTAAATCATTATGGCAAAAGCCGTGTTCTATGGGCATATTGGCAATGTTTTCTAGTACTTTATTTAAGTGCTTATCAAACTGTTTAAACACCAATAAATGCCGATAGGCTTGCAATTGTGATGCAATATCCATCGTTTGAGTATTCGTTGTATGAGCGTGTACTTTAGCCAGCTTAGCCAATAGCGGCATAGCTAAGTAAGACTCTGCAACCTCTCCCTCTACATAAGTAAAAGCCGCTCGCTTATTTTGTTTATCAAGCCAAACAGGTGCAGGGCAAACTTGTTGCTTACTAAGCTCATATTGAGCATTTAGCGCTACTTCTGGCCAACATGATTGATAACATTTTAATAAGTAAGATTGGGAGTCAGTATGTATTAAAAAGTTATCGTTACTTAAGCCATTAACCAAATGCTCTGTTGAGGTTATTTTGCTAGGTGCTAAAAACGCACTACAAATATTAACTAACTGAGAATGCTGTTTCATGAATTATAGTTGCGCCATTGGTTTTGCTTGGCTTTGCTCATACTCTTCGTACCACGTTTTAAACCCCCACGCTGCCATAACGGTATAAAATATAAAAAGCACGAGTGTTGGGTAATAACCTTTTTCGTAATACAAATACATTGATGCAGCATCAATCACTATCCAATATAACCAATTCTCGAGCACTTTTTTAGCTACTAAGTAAGTAGTGACCACTGCAAAGCAAGTAGTAAAACTATCCAGATAAGCAAAATCTGCATGGGTGTAATTTTGCATCACGTAACCAATCGCTAATGACGCCAGAGTAGTTAATACTATTAAAATGACATGTCGGTTTACAGGCCAAGATGTAATCAACCGTTGCGCTTGATTAGCTTTACCTTTTCGCCACACAACCCACCCAAACACAGCCATGTACATGTAATAAAAGTTCAGTAATGACTCCATTAGCAACGCGCCATTCCAATACATTATGGTATAAATAAACGTACTAAAAAAAGCCGCTGGCCAGCACCATAAATTCTCTTTTATAGCTAATAATAAATACGCCATTGATAAAGCCACCGCAATATACTCCCAATGCGACATGGCAGTGAAACCACTAAGTACTTGCGTTATAAATTCCATCATTATAAAACGACCGTGTTTGTTAGGAGGTTATTCGGGAGATAAATCACCCGAGATAAATTTACACACAAAGATAGCTTTACCAAATTGCTCGTAAGAATGTTTAATCTCTGTACTGATCACCTGCATTACTAAGTCATAATCACCAAATATTTGAGTCGACATGGTATTCGTGATTACTTTGAGCTCTTCATAGGCATTTACTCTGTCGATAAAGCCTTTAATAAAGGGAATATAATCTTGGTGAAGCGGGTATTTACTGATCTCTACTGATAATTTCATTTCAAACTCAACTTTTTAATTATTTGATTTCAACTAATCATTCAACGCAACTTAAATACAGTGTAAAATTACACTAACACTCAATTTAACTGAGCTTATTATGGCACGCAGAATTACCTATACTTTTAAAAATCAACCGCGCGAGATTAACTTCGCAAAAGATAAATACCACGATATGTACCAGGCTATTGCGGCTGCTGAAGGTATTGATTTAACTAACTACTTAAACATGGTACGCCAAATTGAAATGACCTCTAAAGGGTCATCAGCTGTGCGTAACTTTCGTGACCAAGAATTTGCGCGTATGGGCTTTAGCGATATTTACTTTATAAAAGAGTAGCCATACTCATTAAACTAACATCACGATCATGTCAGCAATGTAAACTTACCGCATATCTTTAATAATAAATATTATCGCTGGTACTCATAACTTACGCGCGGTGTAATATTACACAATAACTCGTAAGAAATAGTATCAGCACATTGTGCAATCTCTTCTACTGGTAACTCCGGTCCCCACATAATCACCTCATCACCCACTTCGACGTTGTGCTCATTATTACCTATATCAAGGGTGATCATGTCCATGGCTACACTACCCACAATACCGTAACGGTGACCATTTATAATCACAGGTGTGCCTTCTTTTGCATGACGTGGATAACCATCACCGTAGCCCAGTGCAACCACAGCCAACACCGTAGGTTTATCACTTTGCCAGCGGCCGCCATAACCTACTTGTTCATGTGCCCCTACATTGCGCACTGCTATTACCTTAGTGGTTAAGCGCATTACAGGCTTTAATTGATGATCTTTACCTGTGTGATTGGCCATAGGCGATACACCGTAAAGCATTAGCCCGGGTCTAACCCAATCACCATGACCACTTGGCCACGCTATAATTCCCGCAGAGTTTGATAAACAATGGGCTTGATTAACCTCTTGGGTTAAATTATCAAACAAACTTATTTGCTGCACTGTTTTAGTATTTTTTACATCATCGGCACAGGCAAAGTGAGTCATTAAATTTATTTTGTTTTGTGCATTTGGGCTGGCTTGTAGTCGCTGATAAAACATATCAAACTGCTCAGGCGCAATACCTAAGCGATGCATCCCGGTATTTATTTTTAACCAGCAATTTAAAGGCGCATCTAGCTGCGCACTTTCCAGCATTTTCAGCTGTATCGCATCATGAATAATGGTTTGAAAATTATTCGCCAATAAAATAGGTAAGTCTTCTTGATGAAAAAAACCTTCTAGCAACACAATCGGTTTTGTAAGGCCACCGGCACGCAGTGCTAACGCCTCATCTATACGCGCAACCGCAAATGCATCGGCCTCGTTTAAATGCTGCGCTATGGTGACTAAACCATGCCCATAAGCATTGGCTTTAAGTACGGCCATTACTTTACTATTGGGCGCAAAGCGTTTTACCTGTGCTAGGTTGTGTTCAAGCGCGATTAAATTAATTTCAGCAGTAGCTAAGCGCATTAGTAATCATCATCTACAGCAGGCCCCGCATAATTATCAAAGCGAGAAAATTGACCTTGGAAGGTTAGGCGTACTTTACCAATCGGACCGTTACGCTGTTTACCGATAATAATTTCGGCAATACCTTTTTCAGTACTGTCTTCGTTGTATACTTCATCACGATAAATAAACATGATCAAATCGGCATCTTGCTCAATAGAGCCTGACTCACGTAAATCTGAGTTAATTGGACGTTTATCAGCACGTTGCTCTAGAGTACGGTTAAGCTGCGATAGAGCAACAACCGGACACTGTAACTCTTTCGCTAATGCTTTGAGTGAGCGTGAAATTTCGGCAATTTCTAAGGTACGGTTATCTGACAAGCTAGGTACACGCATTAATTGCAGGTAATCGACCATGATCATACTAATACCACCATGATCACGTGCTATACGACGTGCACGTGAGCGAACATCGGTAGGTGTTAAGCCTGAGGCATCATCAACGTACATCTTGCCTTTTTCCATGAGTAATCCCATGGTTGATGAAAGGCGCGCCCAGTCATCGTCATCTAGCTGACCAGTACGTACTTTAGTTTGGTTAATTCGGCCAAGGGACGCCAGCATCCTCATCATAATTTGTTCAGAGGGCATCTCTAGTGAGTAAATAAGCACTGGCTTGTCTTGAGTCATTGCGGCATGTTCAGCAAGGTTCATCGCAAAAGTGGTTTTACCCATTGATGGACGCGCTGCCACAATAATTAAATCAGATGGCTGCAAGCCTGTAGTCATTTTATCAAGATCAGCATAACCCGTGCTCACACCGGTCACACCATCTTGTGGTGATTGATAAAGCTCTTCTATTTTATCAACGGTTTTTTCAAGTATGTTGTGAATGCTTTGTGGGCCTTCACTACTTTTTGTACGCTGCTCAGCAATTTTAAATACTTTACTTTCAGCAAAATCAAGTAAGTCGTGGCTAGTACGCCCTTCAGGATTAAAGCCCGCTTCGGCTATTTCATTGGCAACACCAATCATTTCACGAACAACGGCGCGCTCGCGAACAATACTTGCGTAAGCGTCAATATTGGCAGCACTTGGGGTGTTTTTTGCTATTTCGGCTAAATACGCAAATCCACCAATACCTGACAGCTGGTTATTTTTTTCTAAACTCTCAGAAATTGTGATTAAGTCAATCGGATCACCAATTTCAGCAAGAGCTGTCATCGCCTCAAAAATAAGCTTATGGGTACGGGTATAAAAATCCTGCGCCACAACAAGTTCAGCTACGCGATCAAATGCTTGGTTATCAAGCATTAAACCACCTAAAACAGATTGTTCAGCTTCTATTGAATGGGGAGGAACTTTAAGAGTGTCGACTTGCTTATCTGGTTTGGCCATAACTTCACAGTACTAAAATTGAATAGCTCTATTCTATCGACTTGGCGGGGCTGTGCAAATAGCAAAGCAGGAAATCTTTTCCTGCTTTTTGTTACTTGAAATAAAATAGCTAATTATTGACGTTTAAGTTCGATAACACCGCTAATAGTATTCATCTCTACGCTAGCATCAGTGCCATTAGTATTAAACTTAATTCCACTTGCTGGGCCATATTTGGCTTTTTGCACTTGATCGTTAGTTAACTGGTTGTCAATTTTACCGCCAGCGTGTGCTTCCACCTCAAATTGTGCAGATAAATCAGCAGGGAAATAAAACGCAGCGTTACCACTAACAGATTCAAAACTCACATCAGCATCACTCAGAAGGCGGTTAATTTGTACTTTAACTTCGCCATTAACGGTGCTTATTTGTAACTCTTTAATTGTATCTAAATTAAAGTTAATATCGCCATTTACGTTTTCTAAGCGAATATCATTGGCCGTCGAGTTTGATGTAATATCGCCATTAACCGCACTAAAACGAACTTCACCGCTAGATTGCTGATCATCAATCGAACCATTAACAGTTTCAAATTGAACTTTACCATTAAGTGCTTTTGCCTTGATGTCTCCATTTACAGTGGTCAGCTTAATATCGCCATTAAGATCGTTTACTGTAATAGCCCCATTAACTACATCAATTTCAGTGCCTTTTTGTAACTCTTTGGCCGTTATAGATGCATTAACACCCACAAATTCTAGTGCACTAGTTTTTGGCATAAAAATAGTGAGCGTTGAGCCATTGTTATTATTATCCCAATTAGAAAGTTCAGGCATCTTCACAATAAACTGGGTTTTATTGCCTTGTGTTTTAAGTGTGTAGCCTTGTGCCTTATCATCAAGCTCACCGGTTACTTTAAATTGGTTTTTATCCCAACCTGTTACTTTAATATCACCACGCTGGTTTTCAATGTGGATCACTCCAGCATTGGGTACCTCAATTTGCTGATCTATTTTTTCACCAGCAAGTACGGCCATGGGTAATAAAGCGATCCCTAATATTATTGCTTTCATTTATTTCTCCTAGATGTGTTGCCAACGCGGTGCGTGCACCTTGTTAATTAAGTCGAGTTGTTGTTGATAAACTTGCGCTAACATAGACAATAGCGCCTTGTTTTTCGGTTCATTTTCAAGAGTTTGCTTTATTGCTTGCTCTGCATCTTCAAGTTCTTGTAACTGTACTTGCCAGTTGTCGGTCAATGCTGCTTGGCTTTGATATTGCACTAGTAAACTTTGTTTTTGTTTAGTAAAAAACTCACTCATTGCCACTGCAGTATTTGCCTCTGATACTTTAAATAACAATACTGTGCTGACCAAAACCGCGGTAAAACATGCAGCAATGGCGGTGAGCTTTGGCCAATATTGATTAGTATTAATAGTGGGCTGATTATTAGCTATTATTGCGCGCTCAATCCCATTCCACAGTTCTTTTTTTGGTGGAATATTTTTATCTAACTGGGTTAAAGACTCATTTAAGTAGTCATCAAAATTTGTTTTACTCATTTTCATACCACTGCTTTAATAATTGCCTTGCACGATGATATTGCGCCTTACTAGATCCTACCGCCATACCTAACAGGGTTGCAATTTCCTCATGCCTGTAACCTTCTACTGCATAAAGCACAAATACCATTCTTGCGCGCTCAGGCAGCCTAATAATTAATTTATCTAGCCCATTTAATCCGTTACAGTCATGTGCAGCTTGTTCATCCATTCCGCTTTGCTCAAAGCTAATTACTTTATTAAGCCAATGTTTTTGCCTGCGCACATAACTAATAGCAATATTACTGGCGACACTATAAAGCCAAGTGGAAAACTGCGAACGTCCATCAAATTGCGCTATTTTGTTCCATACTTGCACAAACACTTCTTGGGTAGCATCTTGTGCATACTCCTCATCGGCTATAAGCCTCAGGCATAAGCCATAAACTTTTGCTTTATGCATGTCATAGAGCGCTTTATAAGCTAACTGGTCGCCGTTTTTAACTTGATCAATAAGCATTTGCTGCACTTGATCAGTTATTGGCTGATTAGCGTCCATTAACATCGCAAATTTTTCCTGTTTATAATTATGTAATTGCAATTTAACTTATAAGACGCGCAGAAGAATAGAAAGGTTTAAATGAAATAAAAAATATTTGTAAAAAATGAAGCTTTATTTTAGAAACGTGCTTAATTTTACCCACAACAAACAATTTATTGCTTTGGGTTATAAATTTTAGACACAAAAAAACCGTGCAAAGCACGGTTTTTTTTAAACTTAATTCTAAAAATTAAGCTTCAGCAATAACGATTACTTTAATAGTAGCTGTTACGTCTGAGTGTACTGCGATTGCAACGTCAAATTCGCCAGTCTCACGGATAGTACCTAGAGGTAAACGAACTTCTGATTTAGCAACTTCAACACCAACAGCTGAGATAGCGTCAGCGATGTCACGAGTACCGATTGAACCGAATAATTTACCTTCGTCACCAGCTTTAGATACCAATGTAACTTCAGCTAATGCTTCAAGTTTGTCAGCGCGTGCTTGTGCTGCAGTTAACTGTTCAGCGATTTTTGCTTCTAGTTCTGCGCGACGTGCGTCAAACGTTTCAATGTTTGCTTTAGTTGCAGGAACTGCCTTACCTTGTGGGAAAAGGAAGTTACGTGCGAAGCCAGATTTAACAACAACCTGGTCACCTAGGCCACCTAGGTTAGCGATCTTATCTAGTAGAATAACTTGCATGTTTCTACACCTTTTAAAAACGTGTTAATCCGCTGCTTACTTATGTAAGTCAGTGTATGGAAGAAGGGCTAAGTAGCGAGCACGCTTAATAGCAGTTGCTAGCTGGCGCTGGTATTTAGCGCTAGTACCTGTGATACGGCTAGGTACGATTTTGCCACTTTCTGTAACATAGTTTCTAAGAGTAGCTAGATCTTTGTAATCGATTTGTTGTACGCCTTCCGCTTTAAAGCGGCAGAACTTACGACGTCTGAAATAACGTGCCATGAGATTAATTCCTCAAATAATTCTTTCTATATGCTGAGCATGCAAAACCAATTGGCTAAGGCCGTTACGACCTTCGTGGCGATTTAAAAAACCACTCACTTGCAATGCCTGCCCAACGTGCAAATGTTGAGTCTGTTGTTGCATTTGCTTACCACTGGCAACCACCTGAAGCCTAACATAGCTATTACGGTTAAGATCTGCTTCAACTTGCATTGATTTATGTTCTACAACAAAAATACAATGCGGTATGCCCGCGGGGCTTTGGCTAAACTTGGGTGTTTTACAAACAACCCCCGATATAACCAGCTGATTCGTATATGGGCTAACCATTATAGTAACTGCTGACTACGTGCCATGCTAGGACTCAAAACAATTAAGCAGCTGGTGCTTCTTTCTTCTCTTCTCTTACAAGAGGAGACGCTTCAGTTACAGCGTTTTTAGTACGCATAACTAAGTTACGAAGCACTGCATCGTTGTAGCGGAAAGTAGTTTCTAGCTCGCTGATTACTTCAGTTGGTGCTTCAACGTTCATAAGAACATAATGAGCTTTATGAAGCTTGTTGATTGGGTAAGCCAGTTGACGACGGCCCCAGTCTTCAAGACGGTGGATAGTACCACCTGCTTCAGTGATAGAACCAGTATAACGTTCGATCATACCAGATACTTGCTCACTCTGATCAGGGTGAACCATGAATACGATTTCGTAATGACGCATGGATATTCCTTACGGTTAATAGAGCCTTCTACCGTTTCGGCCGGTCGGTTTAAGGCAAGGAATTAATAGTTTAAAAGCCGAAATGAGCGCGCATTTTACGCTTAGTAGGATAATTAAGCAAGCAGGTTTTTTAAGCTTTGATAGATAAGTGTTAAAGGTTTCGGGTTTCGGGTTTCGGGTTTCGGGTTTCGGGAAGACATTATTGGATGCTCCCTTGATATCAAAAAATAAAATAAAGATAAGTGCTTAATATTTAATGTAGACGCCGAGCTTGCTCGCGTAAAAAACATGGCTTTTAAGTACATTAGCCTATAAACAAAAAAACCGATGTTTAAACTAAACATCGGTTTTTCTTTGGCTAAAAGCTGACAGCTAAAAACTGACCGCTTGTCTTTATTACTTGCCTATCGCTTCTTTAGCGAATAGGTGTTTGATTGGGCCTAAGTTATCAACGAGTGAAAGCCCTACTCCACGAACCAGCTTTTTAACTGGGTTTGCGCCTTCAAATAACTCTTTTAGCCCTTGCATCATGGCGATGTGTTTTTGTGCGTCGAGCTTACGGGTGCGCTCGTAATCACGCAGTGTTCGCGTATTGGCAAATTCTTTTGAGTCTTTACTTAATAGCTCGATTAAATAAGCGGCATCTTTTAGACCCAGGTTCATACCCAGCCCTGCCAATGGATGAATGGTATGCGCTGCATCGCCCATTAGCACCACGTTACCATTGACCCATTGCTGGGCATAACGCATTTTAAGTGGGAACGCGACGCGCTTACTTTGCACTTCACATAAACCGCATTGGCCATCTATAGCAGCCATTACTGCTTTGTTAAAAGTAGTGTCGTCCATTGCTAGCAATTCATCGCAATGATTGGGGCTGGTTGACCACACAATTGAATGAGTATGCTCATCGCTCAGTGGTAAAAACGCTAGCGGCCCGGTTGGTAAAAACACTTGGCGTGCGGTATTTGCATGTGACTCTTTGGTTTTAACTGTCGCTACTAACGCATGGTGATCGTAATCTTTAAAGCTCAGCGCCATATTAAACTGTTTACGAATCGCTGAATTTGCGCCATCAGCCGCCACCAGCAACTTAGTAATAATAGGCTCGCCAGTTTTTAAATTAATAAATACGTCAGATTCACTTTGATGTATTTGCTGATACTCGGTATCAAACATCAGTGTGGCATTACTTTGCTGCTCAAGCTCTTTTATTAGTGCAAAGCGAATAATGTCGTTTTCAACAATGTGTCCTAAATGGTCTAGCTCAAGTTGCTCGTTATTAAAGGCTATTTTTCCAAAGCTGTCGGCATCACGAACATCCATGTGCGTATAAGCACAAGCACGCTCAGCTATTATATGTGGCCATACATTTAACTGCTCAAGCAAGGTTTGACTGGCAATACTTAGTGCACTAACTCGTAAGCCATAATCATCACTCGGTGGAGCTTGAGCTGTGGCAGCATCTAACACAACCACGCTAATATTCGCTTTAGCAAGTCCGAGCGCCAGCGTTAAACCTACGCAGCCACCACCCACTATACAAACCTGTACTTGTTTCATAAACGTGTACCTTGTTTAACTTGACCCATTAATTGTTTTGCTAATGGGGCTTTTAATGCGGGGAATAAATCCATCGAAAATAACCCAATACTGCGACCAAGCGCTAACACCCGTGATGAGTTTGAAAAAAGTCGAACCAAGGCATCTGTCAATGTCATCACAGTGTTTATATCATCACGGCGCTTAATTGAGTATTGACGAGTAAAGGCATAGCTACCTAAATTATGTTCACTGTTTGCCATTAAGTTACTCAGCACTTGTACATCTCGCAGCCCTAAATTAAAGCCTTGCCCTGCAATTGGGTGAATGGCGTGTGCTGCGTTACCTATTACCACAGTACGATGCGCCGTTAACGATTCTATTTGCCCATAAACCAGTGGATAACTGGCGCGCATACCGACTTTTATAAACTGCCCAGCACGATAACCAAAGGCAGTTTGCAGCGCACTTATAAAATCTGGCTCACTTAACGATGTATGCTGCTCAATATGCTCTTGACGCATACACCATACTAACGAATAGCGGTTATTACTCATGGGCAATAAAGCCATAGGGCCATTTTGGGTAAAGCGCTCAAAAGCCTGATGGTTATGCCCACCAGCGACTTCTATATTGGCAATAATCGCACCTTGTTCATAAGGCTGGGTATTAAAGCCGAGCTCCAATAAATTACGGGTTGGCGATTGTGCGCCGTCGGCAATCACCAACAACTTAGCACTCAGTTTTTCACTACTTTGTAATGTAAGTTCATTACTATTAGCGCTTTGTTTTATCGCTGTTACGCTATCTGGGCAAAAAAGCGATATGTTTGATTGCATTAAGCGCTGATGCAGCGCTCTGCCAAATGGGTTTACCTCTACTACATAACCTAATGAGGGTTTTGCAAACTCCTCACACTCTATATAGGTTTTACCAAAATGCCCCTTGTCTGACACACTCACTTTTTTTATGGCCGCAGCATAGGGAGCGTTCATTTCAAATAAATTGAGGCTTTGTAAATACTCTACCGATTGCTGGGCAAGTGCGATGCTTCTGTCATCAAAGCTTGGGTGATAATCAGTGGTTACTTGATTTGCTTCAATTACAGCAATATTTAAGCTGGGATTTTTTTACTTATACTCAGAGCACAACTTGCGCCGACTAAACCACCACCAATTACTACAACATCAAACTGCTTAGCCACTTTTATCTCCAAGCTTATGCGTTTTTAGCGCTTTGCATTAGCGCTTCTATTTCACTAATTGTTTTAGGCACGCTAATGGTTAAGTTGTCGTGACCTGAATCAGTTACTAATAAGTTATCTTCAATACGAATACCTGTACCTTGGTATTTTTGAGGCGCATTTGAGTCTTTACTAATATACAGCCCGGGCTCAATGGTTAGCACCATACCCGGCTCTAAGACACGCTCTTGGTTATTAACCTTGTAATCGCCCACATCATGAACATCAAGTCCTAACCAGTGACCAAGGCCATGCATGTAGTATTCTTTACAGGCACCTTGTGCCATTAACTCATCAAAATCGCCGGTTAAAATACCTAAATCGAGTAACCCTTGGGTTAGTACTTGCATAGCGAGTTTATTTGCCTGAGATAAAAGACCACCGGGTTTTATTTCGCTAAAAGCGACTTCTTGCGCTTTGAGTACAATATTATAAAGCGCAGCTTGCTCAGTGCTAAATTTACCGTTAACGGGGAAAGTACGGGTTATATCAGCGGCGTAGCCTTGTAGCTCACAGCCTGAATCAATCAGCACTAAGTCGCCATTGTTCAATACATCGCTATTTTGGGTGTAGTGCAAAATATTGGCGTTATCGCCACTGCCGACAATAGTGCCATAAGCAGGATGTGGCGCCCCATTCATTGCATAGTGATGATGAAGCTCTGCCTCTAGTTGAAACTCGGTTGCGCCAACGTGGGGAAAACGCATGGCTCGCATGTGCGCTCGAGCACTTATTTCACAGCCCTCACGCATAATGTTAATTTCGCTTGGCGATTTAAATAAGCGCATTTCATGCAATAAAGGGCGAATATCTTTAATTGTGCTCGGTGCTGCATCCCCTTTTTTAGGAGCGCTGCGCAAAGTGTTAAGCATTGAAAATACTTTGCCGTCAAAGGCAGGATACGTCCCTTGTGCATAAAATAAAATCTGTTGGCCGTTCACCAAATTCAATAATTGTTCATTTAGCTCACTAAGTGCATAAGTTTTGTCGAATAAGTATTCGCTTTGTGCTTTTTCAAAACCAATTCGCCTGCCGTGCCATACTTCTGCAAGTTTGTCCTTATCTAAACAAAATAATAGCGAAGGCGTATCACTGTTCTTACAAAGCACCAACACGGCATCGGGTTCGTTAAAACCAGTTAAGTAAAAAAAGTCACTGTCTTGTCGAAACGGATAATGAGTATCACGGCTACGCGTGAGCTCTATTGCAGCGGGAATTATCGCAATACTGTTATTATCCATTGCCGCCAATAAACGCTCGCGGCGCGCTTTAAACTCTGACTTTTGTATTTCAACCATTAATAACTAACCCATTACTTTTATTGTGTTGCTCAATTAATGCAGTGTTTTTTTGTTGCTTTGTGGATTTTGCTCTTTGCCTAGCTCAGCAAAACACAGTAGTGCCGATACGCGTACGTACTCAATCACTTCATGCAGTGCTTGGCTATCTTCTTCGGTTTCTTCAAAGGTTGTGTCAAGGCGCGTAATTTCGCTAAAGTCGCTAATCACTTCTTTTACATCTGCCGACAGCTTGCCATAGTCTTTTTGCTTTAAGCCAAAACCCAACATAAACCCAGCTACCCATGATACGAGCCCGTTAGCCTGATCGATGAGTGTTTCGTCATCACTAGGTAAAAATAAGTCAAATTGAAACTCTTCGTTATTAAAACTTTCAACAACTTGTTGATAAACTTTACCAAAAAACTGTTTTAAATCGTTGCTAAACGACTCGCCATCATTAAATACGTCGCTCAGTAAGCCTAAGTATTCTTTATCGTCAATGCTTAGCCCACAAGCAAGTAAACCGCTAATAACGCCATGCGCTTCTGCGGGTGATACAAATATTTCGTTTTTTTCTAAAAGTAGTTGGGCTTTTTCGTAACCTGGTAAATCGTTCATAATCAAGTCTTCGCTTTGCTAGTTAAAGCAATGCTACCACTCGATAAAAAGCAACTCCAATTAATTGTATGATCAAGCTCAAAAACCACGCAATAAAGTAAACAGTGAGTTAAAGATGCAGAAAAACTAAGCGAACAGTTGAATTTTTTACGATTGGGGTTTAAGGATTGGAATATGTCTTATATACTAAATTTGTTCCCTGGGGTGCAGGAGCTTGGTTAAGTCCCTGAGCCGATAAATTTTATACCAGGATTTTTGTTCGTTTACTATTGTGCAAGCTCGGCATGTACCGAGAAGCCTACGGTAAACCGCAGATTTCCGCCCTGAAACCTCAAGGTTTCAGGACTGACACCGGGCACCGCATTCTCGGGGAACACCTTCCTTTATAGTTTAGGTTTTCAAGCATTTCTTTATAACTAAATATTCCCTATCTTTCGTCTTTAAATATATCGAACTGCGGCTCCACAGCCCGATATTAAACTTATTTCTAACACCTATCCCTTTGTCTTTTTAATGCCTAACACTACTTAAACCAACCTTGAAAGCGCTCCATCAGCATATAGTTAACCGGAACGAGTAGTAAAGTTATAAAAGTCGCAAATATAATCCCGAACCCTAAGCTTACCGCCATAGGTATTAAAAACTGCGCCTGAGTCGCCTTTTCAAACAACAGCGGCATTAAGCCTATAAAAGTGGTTAAGCTGGTAAGCATAACCGGGCGAAAGCGCGATGCGCCAGCGAGTTTAACTGCCTCTATTAAATCGCCACCTTCGCTACGTTTTTTATTAATAAAATCGACTAATACAAGCGAATCATTCACTACCACACCTATTAATGCAAGCATACCTAGTAAGCTCATAATGGTTAAGTCCATACCCATTATCCAGTGCCCTACTACAGCGCCAATCATGCCAAATGGAATAACGCTCATAACAATAATTGGTTGCATGTATGACTTAAACGGAATGGCCAATAGCGCATAAATAATAAAAAACACAAACACTAACGCCCAGGCCAATGAGCCAAACGACTCTCTTTGCTCTTTGGCTTCACCTTCAAGTTTGTACTCAACCCCCGGGTATTGCTGCATTAACTCATCTAAGTATTTTGCTAGGTCGGCTTGAAGCACCGTCATGTTGGTGTTGTTTTTTTCAATATCAGCCGTCACGTTTAGTGTGCGATAACGATCAATACGGTTTATGGTTGATGGACTTTGTCCTGCCGTAAGTGTTGCCACGTGCGACAATGGCACAGAGCCGCCATCGGGAGTGCTTATTAGTATGTTTTGTAAATCAGCTACAGAGCGGCGCTCGTCAATAGGTAAACGAACCATTACACGCACGTCGTCTCGTCCGCGTTGAATACGCTGAACCTGCGAGCCAAAAAACGAATTACGCACTTGTCCTGCCACATTTACACGGTTTAAACCAAGCGCCAAACCTTGTTGCGTAAGCTCTATACGCAACTCTTCTTTACCATCAGACATACTATCGGCAATATCAAACACTGTTGGGTACGTTGCTAAACGGTTTTTAATATTATCAGCTACATCTTGCAATATTGTTAATGAAGTACCACTTAGTTGAACGTCTATTGGGTCTGAACTTCGGCCAATTTCAGCTCTAAATGTTAAGCTTTCAGCGCCAGGAATAACACCAATTAAATCGCGCCATTCACTAGCAAGCTCTCGCGAACCTATATCTGACTCACGCTGCTCAGCAGGTGTAATCTCAAAGCGTACCGCTCCGGAGTTAGACGCACCACCGCGTCCGCCAGTAGTGGCTAATATATTTAAAATAACGCTTTCGCCTGTATTAGGGTCGCGATATTTGTCTTGTAATTGCTGCGCTTTTTCAGACATATCAATCACGTATTTATTGGTTACTTCAAACGGTGTGCCTGTTGGCAGTGTTAGATTAACTCGTACAGTTTCGCTCGGAATTCGTGGGAAAAAGATAAACTTAGTCCAACCACTGGTGATCATGGTTAGAATAATAAAAAATACCCCCACAAATAAACTGACCGTTGTTAATTTATGACGTAAAGCAGTGTTTAATATAGGTTGGTAATATTTTAAAATTGCACTTTCAAAGCCATCTGCAAAGCGTTGTTGAATCGCTTCAAGCTTTGATGGTTCACCTTTTTGGTGGCGTAGTTTTATGTATTTTAAATGTGCTGGTAACACAAATTTAGATTCAATTAGCGAGAACAATAAAACCGGAATAACCACTACCGGAATTTGTGCAAATAAGGCGCCGCGCGCCCCTTCAATAAATGCTAAAGGTAAAAAGGCAGCAACAGTAGTCAGTACACCAAAGGTAACCGGAGTCGCAACTTCTTGAGTACCCAATATAGCAGCCTGCTCACCCGATTTTGCCGTTTTTAAATGGGTATACACGTTTTCGCCGGTTACTATGGCGTCATCTACTACAATACCGAGCACTAAAATAAAGCCGAATAAGCTCATTATATTTAACGTTACACCAAAAATTGGCATCGCGATAAATGCGCCCATAAACGATACAGGAATACCAATAAACACCCAAAATGCAATTGCTGGGCGTAAAAATAGCGTGAGCAGTGCCAGTACTAAAATACCACCTTGTAAAGCATTACTGGTCAAAGTAGCGATACGGCTTTTAACTAATTCTGAGTCGTCGTCCCAATAACTTAGTTTAAAACCCTGTGGTAGCGTGGCTTGCTGCTCTTCAATATAATTTTTAACATCGTCTGCCACGGTTATCGCGCTTTGCGGGCCAATTCGGTAAACGTCTATAAACGCCGCTTGCTTACCATTAAAACGGGTGCGTACTGGCGTTTCTTCAAAATCGTCTTTAATTGTAGCAATATCACCTAAACGGATAATCGTTCCATCGGCTTGGTTTTTTACTACTATGCTGGCAAATTCATCTTTACGATAAGCCTGCCCTTTTGAGCTAATTAGTACATCGCCGCCCTCTGTTTTTAAGTTACCGGCAGAAATATCAGAACTTGAATTAGCAATAGCACTCGATATTTGCGCAAGGCTTAGGCTGTACTGGCGAAGTGTGTCTTGGCTAACTTCAATGGCTAACTCGTAGTCTCGTACACCACTTAGCTCTACCTGGGTTACGTTAGGTAAGCGAAGTATTTGATCTCGCACTTTTTCGGCATATTCACGCGTTTCTTTTTCGCCGTAATCGCTTGATACGGTAACGGCTATTACTTCTCTTTTACGCTCAGCCAGCGCAACAATCGGTTTTTCTGCATCGCCAGGAAACGTATTAATCGCATCTACTCGGCTTTTAATATCAGCTAATAACTCACGAGGATCGTAACCGCTTTCAACCTCAATAGTTACAGAGCCTGATCCCTCTGACGAGCGGCTAAATATTTGTTTAATTCCCTCTAAGTCTTGAACCGCTTCTTCTATACGAATAGTCACGCCCTGCTCTACATCTTCAGGGGTTGCACCACGCAGGCTAACACCTACGCTTATCATATCGGTTTCAAAGGACGGAAATACTTCCAGTGGTATTTTACTCGATAAACTAAATAGTCCCGACAACAACAAAGTTACTAACAATAAGTTGGCAGCAACATGGTTTTTGGTAAACCAAGCAATCATGCTTTATCTCCTTGCTTGGCCGCGCGACGTTTTTTTATTAACTCTTCAACACTTATACCAAGCTCTTTTGCTTTTTGCTCTAGCTGCTCACGAGTCGGGCGCTTACTTTTAGATACTTTTTCTTTTGGCTGTGCACCTAAAATATTCACTTTAGTGCCTGAGCTTACTTGACCTAGCGGCGTAACAACCAATTTATCGTTTGCTTTTAAACCGGTTTTGATCATTGCTTCATTGGCGTTTTGCCATGCAAAAGTAACGTCTTTACGCTTTAATACATTACCTTCAACCACATAAACATAAGTACCTTGGTAAATTGTACTGTTAGGAATGATCAACGCATTTTGCACCGTTTTACCCGCTATTTGCGCTTTTATGTATTGCCCTATTTTAATTGGGTACTGATTACTAGCGGTTGATTTATATGGGTCGTCTATTTTTGCCACCACATAAAGTTGCTGTGCATTTTCGTCAATAGCGCCCTCGGTGCGTGCCAGTTGACCTTGCCATGTTTGCTCCCCCACTAAATCAGAACTAAATTTAACTAACGAACCCGCTTGGTTTTTAGCACTATCACGGTATTGCTCTGGCAGGTTAACAAACGAAAGGTCTTTATTTTTTATTGGTAAGCGAATTTCAACACTATCAATAGCGTAAATAGTGGCAAGTTGGGTATTGTTACTCACTACTTGACCTAAATCGACACTACGACTCAGTATTCGCCCAGCATAGGGGGCGTTAACCTTTGTACGTTCTAAATCAAGCTCTGCTTTTTCAAGAGCAGCTTGAGCCGATAGCACTTGTGCTTGCGCAGCTGCTAATTGCGGCTCACGCAATACCAAGCTGCTGGCTTGGCTTGAACCACCAAGGCGCTTCCAATCAGTCAGTGCTTGTTGCCCGCGGGCCTTTTCTTCTAATAAGCTTTGCTCTGCTGTGAGTAAATTAGCTTGAGCAGATTTAACCTCTGCCTGATGATCTCTATCATCTAGCTTTAATAACACGTCGTCTTTTTCAAAAAAGCCACCTTCTCTAAACTCATCGCTCACTTCAATTATTTGCCCTGATGCTTGAGCAACAAGTAAGCTTTGTGTTCGAGGTTTTACCGTACCGTAGCTGTCTATCATTACTTGATAACTTTGAGGCACAAGCTCAAGTACAGACACACTAATTGCTGCTTTTGGTGCTGAACTAAAGCGTCTCGCCTCTGGCGGATTACTCTTAATAAAAAATACAATTAAAAGAGCGGTAACAACAACCGCGGCTGGAATAATTATTTTAGCTGTTTTAGTGTTCATCGTTATTGCTCTTTAAGTCGCTTGACGGTTTTTCAAAATCACCACCGAGGGCAACATGTAGGTTAATTCTATTTGCGATTAATTGGTTTTTAATTTGTATTAATGAACTTTGCGCATCAAATGAGCGACCTTGTGCATCAAGTACCGTGGTATAAGTTACTAAGCCACTTTGATATTGCTCAAACGATAACTGCTCGGCCGCAAGTGCATTTTTTTGTGCTTCGAGGGTGCTGGTGTACTGCGCTTTTAAAGACTGCTGCTGCGATATCGCGTTTTCTACATCAGCAAATGCATCGTACAAGGTTTGTAAATATTGCTGTTCTTGCTTTTGCGCATTCAGGCGTGCAATTTCTTCATTGGCTTGTAAACGCCCTCCCTCAAAAATAGGTGCCGAAATACTTCCGAGTAAAGACCATGCGAGGCTTGAAGGAGAAAACAAATTACTTACTCTATCTGTACTATCACTCAAGCTTGCAGTTAAATTTAAACTCGGAAAGCGCTGTTTATGTGCGTAAGCCAATGACGCATCGGTAGCTAATAACTCGTACCAACTAGCAAGTAATGCGGGCTTTCGAGTAATGAGTTCTGAAGGAATACCAACTGGAATTTCGGTACTAATAACCGGTAAGTCAGTACTTGCTGTAATAGCTCCTTTTGGGTACTCACCTAGTAAGCGCTCAAGCACTCGCACTGCACTTGATAGACTCGCTGTTTGAGTGGCAATGCGTGAGCGTTCGTTATTAAGCTCATTGCGGGCTAAATAAACATCAAGCGCTTCATTAATACCTTGGCGATAACCCGACTCAATTATATCGAGGTTTTGCTTAGCATTTTCTTCACGGCGCTTATATAAATCAAGCAGCTGCTGCGCAGACACAACATCAAACCAACCTTGAACAACATCTGAAACGAGTTGTTGTTTAGCTTGTTCAAAACGCGCTTTTTGCGCTAAATAAGAAAGGTTAGCTTCTCGTTTTGAATCTGACAGCTTACCCCATAAGTCAACTTCGTAATTTAAGTTTAAGCTTACCGAGCTGGCATTATTATAGCTAACAGGCCGGTTATTTTTGCTTCGGCTAGTACGCGAAGATAAATCTAAACTAGGCCAAAGAGCTGATCCGGTTGCTATTAGTTGCTGTTTAGTAATAGCGACATCATAGCTGGTTTGTAATAGTTGTTGGTTGTTTTTAAGCGCTTGTTCTACGTATTTGTTAAGTAATGGCGTGTGCAGTTGAGTTAACCATTCATCATCCACTTTTAATACCGAACTTGATGCTTGTTGTTGCCACTGCTGTGGTAAATTATTTGGAGTTTGTTCGCGCTGCGATGGGTTTAAGTTACTCGCACAACCGCTCAACACTATAATGCTTATTGCTAATAAAGATGGCTTATATTGCCACATCATGTTTAAACCTGATCAATGCTATTTATGAGTGTTATTCAATCACTTTAGCAAACTTTGCTCAATTGACTTTACATAACATTACATAGCTTGCGGTGAAATTGTAAGTTCACTCAATGCGCTAAGTGTTAATACAACTATCAAAAACAAATGAGCAAGCTAACTTTTAATCAGAGAATTAATTTAAAGCCTTAAGAAGTAGATGTAGAAAAGACGACAGAGTTTGCTATTGGCATTACACCAGCTAAAGCGGAATAAAATTATAAATATATTTTGCATATGGAACGCAGTTTAATGCTGCGCCGAACTTAGGACAGAAACAAAAAAGCCTCGCATATGCGAGGCTTTGTATACATTCTTGCGACTAACCGAGTCGAACGGGTAACTTGAACAGACTACTGATTACAGTTTCTTTTTCTAGTTACATTGTAAATGGTGCCGACTAACCGAGTCGACGGGTAACTTGAACAGACTACTGATTACAGTTTCTTTTTCTAGTTATATTATAAATGGTGCCGACTAACCGAGTCGACGGGTAACTTGAACAGACTACTGATTACAGTTTCTTTTTCTAGTTATATTATAAATGGTGCCGACTAACCGAGTCGAACGGTTGACCTACTGATTACAGTTTCTTTTTCTAGTTATATTATAAATGGTGCCGACTAACCGAGTCGAACGGTTGACCTACTGATTACAAGTCAGTTGCTCTACCAGCTGAGCTAAGTCGGCACACTAAAACAAAAAGCCTTGCATGAGCAAGGCTTTATATAAATGGTGCCTCGACCCGGAATCGAACCAGGGACACGAGGATTTTCAATCCTCTGCTCTACCAACTGAGCTATCGAGGCACTTAAACAGTGCTAATTAAATGTTATCGAAACACTTAACTAAAATAAATGGTGCCGACTAACCGAGTCGACGGGTAACTTGAATAGACTACTGATTACAGTTTCTTTCCTAGTTACGTTATAAATGGTGCCGACTAACCGAGTCGAACGGTTGACCTACTGATTACAAGTCAGTTGCTCTACCAGCTGAGCTAAGTCGGCACACAAAACTGTGTGCTAAGGCACTTTATCAATTTTAAAGATTGATAACTTTTTTGTAAATGGTGCCTCGACCCGGAATCGAACCAGGGACACGAGGATTTTCAATCCTCTGCTCTACCAACTGAGCTATCGAGGCACTTAAACAGTGCTAGTGAATGCTCTAAGCATTTCACTTTTATAAATGGTGCCGACTAACCGAGTCGAACGGTTGACCTACTGATTACAAGTCAGTTGCTCTACCAGCTGAGCTAAGTCGGCACACAAAACTGTGTGCTAAGGCACGCGTAAAAATGTTTAAATAAATATCTAAACACCATTACTTTAATAAATGGTGCCTCGACCCGGAATCGAACCAGGGACACGAGGATTTTCAATCCTCTGCTCTACCAACTGAGCTATCGAGGCACTTAATAGTGCTGATTAGTAATCACAACGGATTAATAATTCAACTCCCACATAGCTTTACTGACTGAGCTATCTGGGCGTGCGGCGTATTAAACGAGTTTTACCCTTACAAGTCAACTTTTTTTATCCTTTGCAACTGTTTGAACGGTTTTCAAACAACTAACAACAAATCTCGTTCATACCGTGCATTTATTCAACAAAAGAGTTTAAAAAACGTAGTGAATTATTTTTTTTAGGTGTTACGATTAGTCAATAGCTTTCGGTACAGGCTTACCGTTTTAATAAAACCACGATAGGAAAACTCATGCAGAGTAAGTTCTCTTCAGCAATAAAGGGCCTACTACCTATATTTTTAGTTAGTAACCTTATAATTTCCACATTATTTATAGTCGCCTATTCGCTTTACTCACAAAGCAATGCTGAGAACAATGAACTTCCCCAATCCTCTACTATTGCACCCACTAAACTTGCTGAACGCCTTGAGCAGCCCATTGTTGAAGCACTAACAACATACGGGCAAAACAAAGCCAAATTACTTCTTGATATTGCAAGCTTACTCAATAATGACTTTAAATATACTCTGCATCGTTTTAATGCAAATAATCAAGCCGAGTTAGTTTATAGCAATAATAGTATAGTGATTGCACCTTTAGCTGTTAGCAAATACATTAAAGAGCAAAATACTCTGCATCATTTAATCTCATCAGAGGGACAAGTAATCGCTGAGCTTATCATTGAGCAGAAACAACCTTTAATTTCATCATCGACACAAAATTTATCAATGAGTGCATATCTTTCCGCTATTGTTGCTCTGTTCGCACTGTTTGCATTCGCTATAGCGTTTAATAAGTACATTAAAAAACGACTACATAAAAATACCGATTCTCTCACTCAGGAACTCAAAGCTATTACACAAAATGATAATTATCAAAGCACGCTTGATGAGCAACTTGATGGAGGGTTAGAAACCGTTGCTCAACAAATTAATTTATTGCTGAAAAAAGTAAGTATGGTTCTAGCTGACGATCAAGCTGCACAAAAAGAATTAAAAAGGCTACAAACCAGTCTGGAAACAGAAGTACAAAGCAGAACATTTGAATTAGAAAAACAAACTCAAAAAGCGTTAAAGGCGAGTGAAACTAAAACCACCTTTTTAGCCACCATGAGTCATGAAATAAGAACACCAATGAATGGTGTTATTGGCACCATTGATTTACTTCGCCAAACAGAGCTTGATGGTGCTCAGCAACGCCTTAGTACTATTATTCGTGAATCCGCATTTTCGCTACTGAGTATTTTAGATGATATTTTAGATTTTTCTAAAATTGAGGCTGGAAAGCTCAACATAGATCCTGTTCCGTTCTCTATTGCAGATACACTAGAAGAAGTAGCCAAGGTATTATCGTCGGTTGCTAAAAATCGTCATTTAGAACTCGATTTATCAATTGCACCCGATATTCCTAATAACCTTATGGGCGACTCAGGCAGGGTTCGCCAAGTGCTATATAACTTATGTAGTAATGCCATTAAGTTTACTAGCACCAGTGGTACAACGAAGGGGAAAGTAAGAATATCAGTAGAGGTAGCAAATAACACCGCCGATCACTTTACATTGCGTTTTTGTGTAAGTGATAACGGTAAAGGAATGAGCCAATCTCAGTTAAGAAAAATTTTCAACCCGTTCACTCAAGCAGAAAGCTCAATTACGCGAGAGTTCGGTGGAACAGGGCTTGGTCTTTCAATTTGTAAAAGCTTAACCGAGCTAATGCTTGGTACTATACATGTAACAAGCCATGAAGGGATTGGAAGTGAATTTACCGTTGAACTGCCTTTTTCGACTGCAGGTAAAACTGAATTTGCCCATAAAAATACACTTAATGGTAAACATGTCATTATTGTCAGCAGCGACGCAGAGCGCGGTAAAGTAATTTATCGTTACTTGTCATTTATGGGGGCTAAAATAACTTATGCTCATGAGCAACAAGATGTAGAAGCTCACCAAGATGCCAAGGATATTATTTGGGTTGTTGATGGCATTGATGACATGAGTAGTATTAGTACCTTACTAAGAAGTTTACTTTACTCACTAGAAGATAATAACCAGCAAATGGTGGTATTAAGTAAATTAGATGAAGCAGTAATTAATCATAAAAGTATTTTTTATATTAATGCTTCTCCATTATGTAAATCTAACTTCATGCTTTCAATTTTGGTGGCTGCAGGTTTGCATAAGCCTAAGCAAGTTAAAAAAGCCAGAACGATGAATCACTACCTAAACTCAGAAGAAGCGCTGGCCGCAAATAGGCTAGTATTATTGGTAGAAGATAACCTATTAAATCAAGAGGTACTCACCGAACAATTACATATACTAGGGTACAGTGTAGAGGTGGCTAATAACGGTGAGGAAGGCCTAGATATGTGGCGTAAAAATAGCTACTCGCTCATTTTAACCGATTTACATATGCCAAAAATGTCTGGCTACGATATGGTTGAAAAAATTAGAGAAGAAGCGTCATTGCTCGAATCGATTGACGCACAACCTTATATTATTGCTGTTACTGCCAATGCTCTAAAAGGAGAGAGAGAGCGGTGTTTAGCTGTAGGTATTAACGACTTTATTACTAAACCCATTGAGTTAAATGCACTTGAAGACACATTAAAGCAATGGAATGACTTATATAGCAAACAACCACAACAGGTGAATTCGACCGAAAAACCAATCATGCCTATTGATATGGAGTCAGCGAATAAGTATATAAATGGCGATGATGCTAAAATAATCCGCTTTTTTAAAATGTATTTAGAGCAGAGCCAAGAACAAATTAAAGCGATTAACTTCGCTGTGCTGCAAAGCAATAAAGCTGAAATTTTATCCGCTTGCCACCAATTAAAATCTATATCGAAGACAGTAGGAGCTAACATTGTTGCTGATTTAGCGCAGTCATTTGAAGATAAGTGTAAAAGTGATGAAATAAAAGCTGATGAATTAATTAAGATGAGAGATGAGCTTGAAATTGAATATTCAAGAGCAGCACAGTTTTTAAAAGAACAAATTAGAAACAACGATCAGCAAGATGACTTGATTTAACTAAAATATTCATCGGTATACACAATATAAAAAAGGGCTCATAGCCCTTTTTTATTAATTATCCTAAGCACAGTTAATTTATTTTTCTACTGGCTTATAACCTTCAATCTCAACTTCTTTACCTTCAAACAAAAAGCCAACCATTTGCTCTTCTAAAAAAGTACGATGCTCTGGATCCATCATGTTTAAATGCTTTTCGTTGATCAGCATAGTTTGTTTATGCTGCCATTGCCCCCAGGCTTCTTTAGAAATATTATTAAAAATTTTCTCACCAAGTTCACCAGGGTATAACTGAAAACCAAGGCCTTCGGCCTCTTTTTGTAACTTTTGACAAAATACTGTACGTGCCATGATTGTTCCCCTTAATGCTAAATATAACGCTATTCTATACTATTGCCGTAATTTGTTTAACCAACTTTTTAGTCGGTGCCGCTAACCCTACTTCTATTGATTGATCGAGTGGATACCACACCAGCTGCTTGTCATTAACAACATCCGGGGCTTTCTCAATATTAAGTACATGCGGGTTAATCGTCAGCTCAAAATGTGAAAATACATGAGTAAAAGGCGTTACTTCATTAAGGTCTCTTTTAAGCCCTTGTTGCGCTAAAAAAGTTTCGAGCTCGCTGTACTCATTAAATTCAAAAAATCCAAATAATCCGCCCCAAATACCACTGTTCGGGCGCTTTTCCATGAGCACCTTGTCGTTATGCTTGATAATTAACTGGTGGCAGCTTTTTTTAGGCACTACTTTTTTAGGCTTAGAGTGAGGAAACTCCTTAACTTTACCAGCGTTAAACGCACCACAACGGCTATTTAATGGGCATGCCTCACAATCAAAGCGACTGCGCGAACATAAGCTTGCACCTAAATCCATCATAGCTTGATTAAACTCTGTAACATTATTTTTAGGAGTGAGTTGTTCACTTAAATGCCAAAGCTGATTTTCTACTTTTTTAACCCCATACCAGCCTTCAACCATAAAAAAACGAGCAAGCACTCTTTTAACATTGCCATCAAGAATAGGGTGATGCTGCCCCAAAGATAATGATAAAACAGCACCAGCAGTAGAGCGCCCTATTCCGGGTAAATCCATTACTTCTTCAAGCGTGCTAGGAAACTGACCTTGGTATTTATCTCGAACTATTTTAGCGGTTTTATGTAAATTACGTGCACGAGCGTAATAACCTAAACCTGTCCAATGATGCAGAACCAGATCTTCATCAGCATTTGCTAGAGCAATAATATCGGGAAAGCTTTGCATAAACTTTTCAAAATAAGGAATAACAGTGACAACCTGAGTTTGCTGTAACATCACCTCAGATACCCACACTTTATATGGCGTTTTAGCTAATTGCCATGGTAACGTTTTGCGCCCATGAAGGTGATACCAGTCAACTACTTGATTAGAAAACCAATCTGACTGCTGTTTTTTTAAATCCAACATAATTACTTTTTTACTAATGCTCAATGGCGGCTCAGTCTATTGTAGTGACTGAAAAGATCAAGCTATAACACCCTAATGCTTGTCAACCTAGCGCTGGTCAGGGATAATACGCAACCATTTTTAAACACATTGTTTTGTCAGGCCAATAATATGAGTGAATCAAGTAACAACAACCTTGAGCAAGCTAAGCAAGAAGGTAAGTATATCCGCACTATTCGCAGTTTTGTTAAACGCGAAGGCCGATTAACCAAAGGGCAAGCTGCTGCAATCGAAAAGTGCTGGCCAACAATGGGCCTTGAGCACAAAAACGGCCTACTTGATTTAAGCGAAATTTTTGGCAATGACAATGATGTAGTGCTAGAAATTGGTTTTGGTATGGGCAAGTCATTGGTTGAAATGGCAAAAAATGCACCACATCTTAACTTTATTGGCATAGAAGTTCATCGCCCAGGCGTTGGCGCATGTTTAATGGATGCTGACGAAGCTGGCGTTACTAATCTGCGTGTGTTTGAACACGATGCAGTAGAAGTTCTTGCCGACTGTATAAGCGATGAAAGCTTATCAACCTTACAGCTATTTTTCCCTGATCCATGGCATAAAAAGCGTCACCACAAGCGTCGCATTGTACAAACTGAGTTTGCTGAAAAACTTCGCTCTAAATTAAAAATCGGTGGTGTATTTCACATGGCAACTGATTGGGAAAACTACGCAGAGCATATGTTGGAAGTGATGCAAGCAGCTCCAGGTTACAAAAACCAATCTGAGACTAACGACTATGTACCCCGCCCTGATTTACGTCCATTGACTAAATTTGAACAGCGTGGTCACCGTTTAGGTCATGGCGTATGGGATTTAATGTTCGAACGTACTAAGTAACCGTTAATTAAATAATCAAGTAAGGTAAAGCCATTTATGAGCGTATTAACCAATCCAAGCCTACTATTACTTCGTAACAGTGAAGAGTTAAAAGGTAAATCAATATTGGTGGTCAACTTTGTTCAAGATGGCTTTTTAAATGAGCTAAAAACGCTCAACCCACAAAGTAAAATAACCGCTTTTAGTTATAACCACGCCAATGGTGAATTTGCAAAGAACATATCAGGTATTGATGTCACCGTAAATCACACTATTAATAATGGTGATTATGATTTGGTAATACTTTATTACCCTAAATCTAAACCTGAGCTATTAATGGCGTTAGACAACATACGCGCGGTGATAAGCAAAGATGCAGAGCTACTCGTTGTTGGCGAAAACAAGAGCGGTGTTAAGTCAATTGAAAAGCAACTTGCCGGTAAGGCCGAGTTCAGTAATAAAATAGACTCAGCAAAACATTGTGTTTTATATTCATTTTCAGAACTAACTCTCAATAGCGCGTTTGATATTAGTACTTACCATAAAGAGTTTACGGTAAGTGTAAGTGATATTGAGTTTACAGCGGTCAGTATTCCTGGCGTGTTTAATCATGGTGCGCTAGATGCTGGAACGAAAATGCTACTAGAAAATGCTCCTAACTTAAAACACGGAAAAGTCCTTGATTTTGGTTGTGGCGCAGGGCTTATTGCTACTTTTTTAGGTCTAAAAACTCCAGCTCTGACATTTACCTGTAGTGACGTAAGTGCACTTGCTGCCTATGCAACAACACAAACGCTTAAGTTAAATAATGTAAACGGTGAAGCCATACTCAGTGATGGTTTAAATAATATTACTGGCAAGTTTGATTTAATTATTAGCAACCCACCCTTCCATACTGGGATTGCAACTGACTACAGCGTTGCGGAATCTTTTTTAACCCATGCAAAGCAACATTTAACTAAGGCAGGCAAACTGACTATAGTAGCTAATAGCTTTTTGAAATACCCACCTATTTTAGAAACCCAATTTGACAGCTACCACAGAGTATTTAAAAACAATAAGTTTGCCGTATACAGTAGCTAGAGTAAGCTATTAATATCCTATGAGAACATAAATTTGGGCTATATTCGCCACATATTTATGTTCTAAACTAAAAATAAAAAGTGTAATTAAGCCAATCTTTTTGCTTCATTTTTTTCTGTTTTTGCTAAACTACTACTTATAATATTCACAATTGACACGGATGACCTTTTCGCAATGCCTAAAACTGTAGAGCAAAATAGCATTCGTAGCATATTATTTAAAACTATCATGCTTATAACAACTATCTGTTTGTTATTATCGCTTTCAATTTCTACCTACTTAAGCGCGCAAGAGCAAAAAAAACAGCTCATTAGTAAACTTGTGTTGGTGTCTGAGATCATTGCATTTGACGCGATGCCCTCATTATTAAATAAAAATAGGCCTGCAGAAGAAAGACGCTTAAAGCTGCTTCAACAAGTATCATCCGTCACAAATTTACATATTTACGCTTTAGATGAGCAATCTAATAAGCCAGTATTTTTTACCAGCTTTAATGCCCGAAAATCACCACCAGTCCCCATTAAAACAGATAATATTAATGACTTTGCTGAACCACAAGTTAGTGACGAGTACATTGAGTACATTACCCCAATACTCAATAATGAACAGCTACTCGGCTATGTATATATTAGAGGCAGCTTAGATAACTTAAATCAGCTAATAACTAAAAAGATTATAATCGATATCGTTATTATGGCTTTAATACTTATTTTTATTTCTTTGATTATTTTAAGGCTACAAAAAAGGATTGCCAGCCCGATTGAAAACTTAAGCTTGTTGTTGCAAAACATAGCAAAAAAACATAATTACTATGCGCGTGCGCCCTTAACGAACCTAACTGAAATAACTCGGCTTTCTAATAGCTTAAATGTAATGCTTGCACGCACACAAAGGCAAATAGAGCGCCATGAAGAAGATAAACAAGAAATTAAGCAGCTAAACTCAAACCTTGAAGAGAAAGTGAGTCAACGCACTATTGCGCTCAGAGAGGCCAATAAAGAGCTGTTATCTACTCTAGAAAAGATGCACCAATACCAAACTCAAATTGTCGAAAACAAAAAAATGGCTTCATTAGGGCAAATGGTGGCAGGGGTTGCTCATGAGGTAAATACACCGATAGGACTTGGTATTACAGGCTCCACTTTATTGCGAGATAAACTCGCAGAGCTACAGGTTAATTTTCATAATAAATCATTAACCGCGAGTCAATTTGAGCAATTTACTAATGATGGTATTGAAAACTTAGACCTAATCTATAGCAGCTTAAACCGCGTTGCAGAACTTATTTCTAACTTTAAAAAAGTCGCGGTGCTCAAAGATGATGAAATAACCAGCACTGTTAATTTACAACACTTAATTAACGACACCCTACTGTCTATGGGGCAAGAACTAAAACTTAAAAACCCAAAAGTTCTTATAAATTGTCCAGCAGATTTAACCGTTGAAAGTAAAAAAGGACCATTACAGCAAGTATTCCATCAGCTTATTTTAAATTCCCTGCTGCACGGCTTTGTAGCTGGCGATCACAATGAAGTACAGATTGATATTGTGGTAACGAAAACAAAAACACAAATTACCTACACCGACAACGGGCTAGGTGTTGAAAACAGTATACGAGCAAAAATATTTGACCCATTTGTAACGTCAAAGCGCGGCCAAGGGGCGAGTGGTTTAGGAATGCATTTGGTTTACAATTTAGTGACTCAAGCATTAGCCGGAGAAATTGTGTTAGATACCGAGTATCAGCAAGGCGCCCGATTTATTATTACACTCTAAAAGCGAAAGAACTCTTTTACCCACTTGAATTACAACTTTATGACCATACTAAGACATGACTTACTAAACAGTTGTATCATTAATGCTGTATTTAACACAATTAAGGAACTTAATTGTGTTTTACATATCACATACATTGATGAAAAGTTGGAAAGTGATATAATTCCGTTTTGAATTAGTCTGATTATTTTAAGTATCTTTAGGTGGTTGATGGATGTATCAATTATTAAAGGGAAATGGCTTCGACTCTACAATTCAAATTATACATTCAACGTTAAGTATCAATTAAGCCGCGGTTTTTAATAATACGTCATAGTAGGTTTGGGCGCGCAGCTGTTTATATCTAATTTGTTTTTACTTGTTAACATTTAGATATAATCCTATAATTCTAGTAGTCGGCTCTGATGATCATGCCGATTTTATAAATAAAACACACTCCAAAAAGGTTAATTAAAGATGCAAACGCCAGTCATTCTGATCGTAGAGGATGAAGACGTAACTAGACTGAACCTCGTTAGTTTATTTGAAGCTGAAGGTTACAAAGTTATTGAAGCCATTGATGGCGATGATATGCATGATAAGCTTACAAATAACGATGACGTCAATCTTGTAGTTATGGACATCAACCTGCCAGGTAAAAACGGGCTTATTCTAGCTCGCGAATTACGCCAAAAACGCAAAGTTGGTCTTATTTTCTTAACAGGCCGTGACAACGATGTAGACCGTATTTTAGGTCTTGAAATTGGTGCTGATGACTATATTACTAAGCCTTTCAACCCACGTGAATTAACTATTCGTGCACGTAACTTAATTACGCGTACCGCACTAGGTGGTGAAGAATCAGCTATTGAAACCAATGGCGTGATAACCTTTAACGGTTGGGAACTTGACGAAAACAGTCGTTGCCTTACTTCTCCAAATGGAGATGCAAAACGTCTACCGAAAGGCGAATACAGAGCACTGCGTTTAATGCTTGACTCACCAGGTCGTATATTTAGCCGTGAGCAACTAATTAAACACATGACTGGCCGTGAGCTTCGCGCTAACGACCGTACAGTTGATGTTACTATTCGACGTATTCGTAAGCACTTTGAAAGCGACAATTCAACGTCTGAGTTGATCAGCACCATCCATGGTGAAGGTTACCGCTTCATTGGTAAAATCGACAGCTAATTAGTTTTTATTCTAATTGTTGTAAAAATAAATGAAGGGCCTGTTGTCCTTCATTTATTTTGTCTGCTAATTCATCAAGCCAAACTGTTAATACTTCATCACTTTGTTCCAGCGCACCATGCTCCATTTGCTTTGCATGCAACTGCACATCATTCAGACCTACCGAACCAGCGGCACCTTTTAACTTATGCGCAACGGATTTATATTCTTCTCTGTCTGCTGTTTTTAATGATTCTAATAGCTCATGTTGATATTGTGGATTTAGCTTTTTAAACAACTGACTACTGCGTTTAAATACTTCAACCCCCATCGAGTTTACAAAGTCTTCAATGGTTTCAATATCTAACAAGTCAGTATTTATTTGATTTAACAACTCTTGATTGACTACTCGCTGAGGAGCCTCAATTTGCGACTGTTTAATACCAAAGAGTTCAGCGAGCATATTATCTAATTTGCTGGTGTTTATTGGTTTAGCCAACGCTCCTTGAATAGAAATACCCTCAAGCTCTTCTTCAGCACTGCGGACATTGGCGGTAAGTGCCACAATAGGTAGCTGGTCAAAATGGCTTTGTGCGCGTATTTGTCTTGCTACTTCATCGCCATTAATATCAGGCAACTGCATATCAAGTAACACTAAGTCTAGGTCATCTTCGGTTTCTACAAACGATAAAGCATCTTCACCTGTTTCAGCCCACAACACTTCATGACCACGTTGTTCTAACAAATTAGTAGCAATTTCAGCATTAAGTGGCACATCTTCCACTAATAAAATATATAAGCTACGCCCTACATAACTATGTTCGGTAGGAGCACTACATAAATTC
The DNA here is from genome assembly GCF_048318575.1 of Pseudoalteromonas sp. RW-H-Ap-1. Lineage (GTDB taxonomy): Bacteria > Pseudomonadota > Gammaproteobacteria > Enterobacterales > Alteromonadaceae > Pseudoalteromonas. The sequence goes on along the minus strand of NZ_CP166996.1, from coordinate 550,745 downwards.
AGCGGAATTTGTACAGTAAAACAGCTACCCTCTCCTGGGGTACTATTAACAGTTATAATGCCTTTCATAGCACTTACTAACGCTTTTGTTACGGCTAAGCCAATACCTGAACCAATCGCATTGGTCCCTTTAAGATCAGGTGCTTTGTAGTACATATCAAAAATGCGTGTAAGTTGTTCTTGCGGGATCCCTTCACCGGTATCAAGTATTTTTATAATAAGCCATGGGCCATCTTCACGGTTTTCTCTACCGCAATCTAAGGTGACACTACCGTGCTGGGTAAATTTAACCGCATTATTAATTAAGTTCCATACCACTTGGCGTAAACGAGTGGGATCAAGTAGAGCATATATATCGAGTGTTCCAGAGCGTTTTACTTCAAAAGAAAGCTCTTTTTGCTCCGCAATGAGGCCTGCAAAGTTAACCACGTCATTAATAAAGTCAGAAACATTAATTTCGTTGGCAGCAATATCTAATTGCTCACGATCTATTTTATCTAAATCTATAATATCGTTAAATATATTACCCAGTGTCTCTGCACTTGAAAACACCGTATTACACCAACTACGCTGCTGTTTATTAAGTTCAGTATCCAATAGCATCCGAGTTAAGCCAACGATACCATTGAGCGGAGTGCGTAATTCATGGCTCAAGGTGGCAATAAATTTCCCTTTATCTTTATAAGCAGTTTCCAGTGCCTGCGCGGCTTCTTTACGGCTGGTAATGTCACGGCCAAAGGCGAGTAAACCAATGTAATCGCCCTGCTCATTTATGAAGGGAAGCTTTCTCAGTTCAAACCATCTTATTTCACCATTTACAGAATATTCTACATCGATAGTTAAACCTTGATGAGTGCGTTCAACCTGCTCATCGGTTCTTAATACTTCAGATAAAAAGTGGCTTGGAAATATCTCTTCTGCGGCTTTGCCAATTAATTCTCCACTGGTTTTGCCCATCACCTCTTCAAACATTTTATTACAGCCAGCAAACACCCCATTGTTATCACGGTAATAAAATAAATCTGGTGAGGAATCTACAATAGAGCGCAGTAACATACCTTGTTGTGCGAGCTCTTGTTGCGTTTTTTTACGCTCTGCAATTTCACGTCTGAGCTCTTCTATTGCCCTATGCTTGGCATGAAAGGCCATTTTACGTTCGTCAATTTCAATGTTTAAACGATTAATATTGTCTTTGAGAGTTTGATTTAAAAGCTTTTCTTGTTTTGTGGCACTATCTAAATAGGCATAAGAGGCATCAAGTTGCCGAATAGAGTTAAGCAGTACGCTAATCACCAGAGGAGAAACAACTGAGGTAAAAAATACTATAGCTAATATATCAACTAAGTTCACTTCCCCAATAGCAACATAGTAAAACATACTCGACAAAACCATCGATACTGTCAGTAATAATGCATAGCAAATAGCTGCAGTTTTAAACTCACCAAAACGAGTTATTGAACTGGAAAGTACTCGAACCCACGGGTTCAAAGAAGAATCTGTCATATATCAGTGTTTCTCTTGGCTAAATGCTTAGTTTTTATAAGTAAGTATGATTAAAAGCTAATTTTAGCATTTTCTATCAGCTATTTTCATGTTGTGCGATAAAAACAGTGAAATTTCATGTTTGCTGTTATTTGCTGCATTTCAGCAATTCTTTATTTAGTGTAAAATGTAATGTTTTAAACATTGCAAATAACGAGTAACGTATCATGCAAACGACTATGCCAGATATTGCTAACACAGCTGCAGCATTACAAACAGGTAAATTAGACTGGGTAGGTATGGGCGATATAGAGCTGCCTTTTATTTTTGAATCCCTTGATTTAGCTCCAGTTACTGTTAATGCAAAAGCTCGCGCTTTTGTTAATTTACACCAAGAAGATGCCAAAGGCATTCACATGTCGCGTCTGTTTTTAGCACTTGATCATCTCTCAACTGAGCAACAGGTCAACCCGCACACCTTAGCACAAGCACTAGATACCTTTATCACCAGCCATAAAGGCTTAAGCGATAAGGCACAAATCGAATTTAAATTTGAATTACCGCTGCGCCGCAAGTCATTACTCAGTGGTAAATCGGGCTGGAAAAGCTACCCTATTATACTTACCAGTACTATAAACCAAGGTGTCATTAGTTTTGAGCTAAGTGTTGATGTTACTTACTCATCAACCTGCCCCTGCTCTGCAGCTCTTGCTCGCCAACTGATCCAAAATGCGTTTAGCGAAAAGTTTGCTCAAGAAACACTAACTCAATCAGAGGTTTTAGAGTGGCTTGGAACAACTCAAGGCATTGTCGCAACCCCGCATTCACAGCGTTCTATTGCTAATGTTAAAGTAAAATTAGCAAATAACATTGAACAGTTTGATGTGATTAACTTAATCAATCTACTAGAAGATGAGCTTAAAACACCAGTACAAGCCGCGGTAAAACGTGAAGACGAACAAGAGTTTGCTCGTTTAAATGGTCAAAACTTGATGTTTTGTGAAGACGCAGCACGAAAAATTAAAACTACCTTAGAAGCAAAACAGTTTAGCGACTATTTTTTACAAATTAACCACTATGAATCTCTGCATGCCCATGATGCCGTTGCGATTGCAGTAAAAGGTATAGAGGGCGGATACACAGCACTATAAACACCAACGGTAACTAAAGTAACCATAACAACTATTTGGGCACATAAATTGCTTTAGAAAAGCAGTGTCAATTTGTTGTTATGGAGTTACCGTATGGAATTCGCTTTATTATTAATATTAGTGCTAGTTGTTGGGGCATCTGTAGTTGCGTCAAAATTTAATGATGACGGCGGAAACCCTTATCCTTTTACTCGTAAGCAAAGTGTATTTACCCAAGTAGAAGGGGCGTTTCTGAATTTATTAGAACGCGCTGTTGGCGATCAATATAAAATTGTTAGTCGCGTTAAACTAATCGATGTGATTGACTGTAAACAAGGTCTATCTGTCAAATCCAAACGTGCGGCATTGGCTAAAGCAAAAAATAAGCAGCTCGACTATGTGTTAGTCGACAAAGAAAAAATGACCATAGTGGCTGCGGTTGACTTAGTTAATAATGCCAACAAAGATGGTCACAAAGCACAGCGTGATTGGTTTGTTAACGGTGCATTAGAAGCCGCTGGCATTCCACATATTCGCATGAAAGTAAAGTCAGGCTACCGCCCAAGTGAAGTTCGCGATGCCATTATGTTTAAATTAGGCAAGCCTGCTAAATCACAACCTGCACGCCCGACTCGTACTAGAGCCCATAAGCCTGCGGTATTATCACCCTCTCAAGCAAAAGCACATTCAACCGCCCTTGCTGAAATATAACTACTGAGTTAAAGCAATCTATTAAAGCGAGCATTTTAAATGACTCGCTTTTTTGTTTTTTATAGCAGACTTCACGTATAATCAGGCTATTCAAACTTAGGAATTTAACACTATGAATGTTGGTATTATTGGCGCCATGGAGCCAGAAGTTAAAATTTTGCGCGAAGCGATGCAAAATCCACAGGTTTTAACCAAAGCAGGCTTTACGTTTTATACTGGTGAGCTTGCTGGTAATACTGTTACTTTAGTGCAATCAGGCATTGGTAAAGTTGCTTCAACTATTGCAACCACTTTACTTATCGATAACTTTAAGCCTGATTGTGTTATTAACACAGGCTCTGCCGGTGGCTTCGACCCTTCGCTTAACGTTGGCGATGTAGTGATTTCATCAGAAGTTCGTCATCACGATGTAGATGTAACAGCGTTTGGTTACGAAATTGGCCAAGTACCACAAATGCCTGCAGGTTTTTCAGCACACCCTAAGCTAGTAGAAGCCGCCGAGCAAACAATTGCACAAATCAGCGAAGTAAAAACGCTTGTTGGTTTAATTTGTACTGGTGACTCATTTATGTGTGACCCTGTTCGTATTGAAAAAACACGCAATGACTTCCCTACAATGCTAGCAGTAGAAATGGAAGGTGCGTCAATTGCACAAACGTGTTTTGCACTTAACACACCATTTGTTGTTATTCGCTCAATGTCTGATATTGCTGGCAAAGAGTCGCCGCAATCATTTGAAGAATACTTAGAAACTGCCTCTATTAATTCATCAAAAATGGTTGTGGCATTACTAGAAAAGTTAACGGCGGTTACGCTGTAAATGCTCAATAATATTGTTCAAAATCATTTGGACTTTATTATATTTATTTGTGCGCTCCTAGCTGAGCGCTTTTTACCTTTAGTTAGCTGGTATCACCCTAATCATATACTTTCTGCCATTTTTAACGCAATTGGCCAGCGTGTTTATAAAAAAACAGACAGCAAACAATATCATTATTTAGCCGCTTTATTAGCAAGCACACTTGTTCTAACTGTGATTATGATTATTGTGGTTTTACTGCTGGAGTTTGCCTTTTACCCTGAACTACTATCCGGTCTTATTTTATACTTGTGCCTAGAAAGTAGTAGCATAAATAAAAAAGCGATACGTATTGCGAAATTGACCAAAAAAATCAAAAATCAACTGCTCGAGAATTATTAAAACCACTAGTAGCCCGAGAAGTTAAGGCACTTTCAAACCCAGGGATTATTAAAGCGGTTATGGAAAGTGTCATATTAAGAACAGCACGTCATTATTTTGTAGTTATTTTCATTTTTTTACTATTGGGCCCCATTGCTACCCTCGCCTACCGCTTGCTTACCTTAATCCAACAAGCGTGGCGCACTGATATAGCTCCCGACAGCTCTTTTTTGACGCCGCTTAAACTGATTCTTTTTATTATTGAATACATTCCCATTCGGTTACTCGCGCTGACAATAGCTTCACTTAAAGCCAGTAAAAAAAGCATGCATTATATTAAGCATTATGGCCGACATTTTTATCAAAAAAATACAGGTTGGTTACTCAGTGTGTGCTCTGCATCTTTAGCTGTGCAACTTGGTGGGCCTGCTATTTATATTGAGCAGCGTTTCAATAAAATGCGGGTCGGTGTAGAGCGCTTGCCAAGTGCTGATGATGTGCCAAAGCTGCTCAACACCCTAAATCAAGCCCGTTTTTTTGGCTACTAATTATTATTAGCATTGAAATTATTAGGGCTGTTTAATCAGTTATAAAAAAACCAGCCGAAGCTGGTTTTTATACTTTTTGAAGTTTTAAGCTACGGTAATATTTGCAAACTTACGTTTGCCTACTTGGTAAATAGCGGTTGTTCCTTTTGCTACTTCTAGTTTAGTGTCGGTAATTTTTTCTTCACCGTTAAGCTTTACTGCGCCTTGCTTGATCATACGCATAGCTTCTGAAGTGCTCGCTACTAAGCCAGCTTCTTTTAGTAAGTTAGCAATTAAAATAGTGTCTTCATCAATATTAACTGTCAGCTCTGGAATTTCATCAGGCAATGCTTTTTTCTGAAAGCGCTGAATAAAGTCATCATGAGCAGCTTGCGCATCGGCTTCACTATGGAAACGTGCAATTAACTCTTTTGCTAATTCAATTTTAATATCGCGAGGGTTAGTGCCTTGCTCTACACGCTGTTTTTGCGCTGCAATTTGCTCAATAGAAAGACTACTTAGCAAGTCATAGTAACGCCACATTAGTACATCACTAATTGACATGATTTTACCAAACATGTCGCTAGGCGTATCAGTAATACCTATGTAGTTTCCTAGTGACTTTGACATTTTCTGAACGCCATCAGTCCCTTCAAGTAAAGGCATCATTAGTACGGTTTGTGGTTTTTGACCTTCATCTTTTTGCAGCTCACGACCCATTAATAGGTTAAAGCGTTGATCAGTACCACCTAGCTCAACATCAGACTCAAGTGCGACTGAATCCCAGCCCTGCACTAGTGGGTATAAAAATTCATGGATTGCGATAGATTGACCGCCAGCATAGCGCTTTTTAAAGTCATCACGCTCAAGCATGCGTGCCACAGTTTGGCGAGCTGCTAATTTTATCATTCCAGCCGCGCCCAATGTCTCCATCCACGTAGAGTTAAGAGCGACGGTTGTTTTAGCTGGGTCTAAAATTTTGAAAACCTGTTCTTTATAGGTTTCAGCATTAGCAAGCACATCATCACGCGTCAGCGGCTTACGGGTAACATTTTTGCCCGTTGGATCGCCTATCATACCGGTGAAGTCACCAATTAAGAAAATAACCTCATGACCTAAATCTTGAAAGGTTTTCATTTTATTAATTAGTACAGTGTGACCTAGGTGCAAATCTGGAGCCGTAGGATCGAAACCAGCTTTAATTTTTAGCTTTTTCCCCGACTTTAATTTTTCAACTAACTCATCTTCAATTAATATCTCTTCTGCACCGCGTTTTATCTCTGCTAGAGCGGTTTGTAAATCCACTGTGTGTTACTCCAAAAAATTCTGACAACGAAGGGGTGTAATATGCTCACGATTTATTGCTAGCGCGTTATAACAAAGCAAATAAAACTATTTAGCTAACATAACAAATTTCCACTTAATTAGAACAACTTTTTTAACTAATCGCAGCATCAACTATAATGCAGGGCGTACGTTCTAAAAAGGGATATAAACGAGCGATTAATAATACACTAGAAGTGTTTATAACAAACCAAAAAACAGTTTGTAAATTAATCACTTCTCGCAATTAAATCGTTTTAAAAGCTAATTTAACATTACGATGAAAAAGCAAAGTATCCAAGAATATAAAATAGTGCTGTTATTCAACTTTACACACAAACAGCCTGAATACCCTATGATTTTAGCTTAATTTAACGCGAGTTTAAATCTACAAAATACTAGTATTCATAGATTATTCGTTATATCCTGCAATATAATCTATTTATTATCTTGACAGCAGAAAAAGGCACGTTATGGTCCACGTGGTTAACACGCTCCCCAAAAAACACAAAATGCTTATTCTAGGTTTGGTTTCTGCTATTGTTGCCTTAGCCTTTTTACCTTCTGAAAAAGCCACTGCATCCAAAGACAATAGCGAGAACACGCTAGAGATTGGTAAGCGTTACGAATTACAAATAAAAGTAGGTGAAAACGAAAAACTCACTGACTTAAATTCAGAGCAAGCAGCACAAAAGCTTCCAGAATATGATTTTGTCGATCACCTTGTTAAAAACGGTGACAATTTAGCGATCATTTTTAAGCGCGCTGGTTTTTCTGCGCAAACGCTTTACAAACTGGTTAATACCAATGCTGAAACACGTAAACTTACCAAAATTCACCCAGGTGAAACACTAAGCTTTGCTACTGCAAAAGATGGCTCATTGGCTCAGTTACGTTATGTTATTTCTAAAACAGATACCTTATTTGTAACCCTAAATGATGAAGGCCAATACGATACTTCAATTGACAGCAAAGAAATAGAAACACTGAGTAAAACCGCCGGTGGTGAAATTTCTAGCAGTTTTTGGACGTCAGCGATTGCTGCTGGTTTAAGTGAGCGCCAAATAATGAACTTCGCCGATATATTTGGTTGGGACGTGGATTTTGCAAATGACATCCGTAAAGGTGATGAATTTGGCTTAATTTATGAGTCTCATTTTGTTGACGGTGAATTTATTGGCACCGGCAAGATCATTGCAGCTGAATTTATAAACCAAGGTGAACGTTACACAGCAATTCGACACACAGACGGTAATTTTTATACGCCTGAAGGGCGCAGTATGAAAAAAGCCTTCTTACGTGCACCGGTAAACTTTAAATATATTAGCTCAAGTTTTAATCCTCGCCGCTTACACCCTGTTACAGGACAAGTAAAAGCACACCGAGGTATTGACTACGCTGCGCGTACAGGCACGCCTGTTGTATCATCAGGTAATGGTAAAGTCATTAAAGCGGGTTACAGTAAATATAACGGTAATTACGTATTTATAAGCCATGGTACACAGTATGTTACTAAGTACTTACACCTTAATAAACGTCTAGTTAGAACAGGGCAAAAAATTAAACAAGGTGAAAAAATTGGTACTGTAGGCTCAACAGGTCGAGTAACTGGGGCGCATTTACATTATGAGTTTTTGGTTAACGGTGTTCACCGCAACCCTAAAACTGTAAAACTACCTAAATCTGAGCCATTACCACGCTCAGAACTTGCTAAGTTTAAGCCTATTGCTGATAACTTTATTGCACAACTTGAGCGTAATCGTGAACTTCAGTTGGCACTTAAATAAAGAGTTTTAGTAATTAAATAAAAAAGCCTTTGCAGGGTAACCGGCAAAGGCTTTTTTGTATGTAATGATTATACCAACCAGCATAGAGACTCGGACATTTTCACGAATTCCCCCTTATATCTAAGCAGCTCGGTACTAAATTTCAGAGTTAATTTACGAGCACATAAATAAGCTGCACAACCAAAGAGATCATCACCAGTGGCCAAATATATTTACTATATTTAGTAGCACTCTCAAGCCCCATTTTACTTTGGTATTTTTCCAGTAACGGAATAATGATCACCAAAGCAATTACCAAGCTAATTAAAATAACAAATATATTCATATCATCACCCTACACCAGGTTATGGTAAAGCGCAGCCTTTCGCGCTGATATATAGCTCGTACCAATGCTCACGACTTAAGTTAACATTAACCGCATCACAGGATGCTTTTATACGCTCTATATTCGTGGTGCCAATAATTGGTTGAATTGATGCTGGGTGGCGCAGCAGCCATGCTAATACAATCGCTTCTGCTGTTGTACCATAGAGTATGGCAAGCTTACTGACTAAAATGCTGGTATTAATATCTGCAGGCGAGGCCTTTGATAAATCACCACCAGAGTATAAGCCTTGGCATAAACTGCCCCAACTTTGAATCTGAATTTCATGCTCACGGCAATATTCAATATTGCCTGGGGTAAAGTTAATATCCTTGCCATCGGCATTACCTACATAAACACCTTCATCAACCCATTGATGCTTTTGTAAACTCGCTTCGATTTGATTTGCCACAATCGGCATATCTAAAGCGCGTTGCAAAAACCGTATTTGATATTGCGACATATTAGACACCGCAAAATGACGCACTTTGCCACTTTCTTTTAAACAACTAAATACTTGTGCAACTTCCTCTACTTCCATTAAGGGATCTGGGCGATGCAGCATAAGTATATCTAAATATTCAGTATTTAATCGCTTTAATGAGCCCTCTACCGAGCGCTCAATCCAATCAGCTGAAAAGTCATAACGTTGTGGGTTTTTATCATCAGCAAAGCGAATACCACACTTAGACTGAATATACATTTGTTTTCTAAGTTCAGGACGCTCGGCCAGAGCTTGACCAAAAACATGCTCGGCTTTGCCTAAAGTATAAATATCAGCATGATCGAAAAAATTAATTCCGCCTTCAATAGCGGCATCTATGCATGAATGAGTTTGTTGCAAATGCGCACTGGTAATCGCATCTTTATCCCATGCGCCTCCCAACCCCATACAGCCGAAAACAAGTTTGCTTACATTCGGGAGATATTTTGCCAGTGGAGTGTGTAACATTTTGACAGCCCTTTAAAAAATGAAGAGTGATTACTTTAAACAAAAAACCCTATACAAGAAACCGCTTAAGTCAAAACAGTGAATTTTATGCAAAAAAAAGCGCAGTAAACTGCGCTAATAGGTTGAGTCTAAATTATATTTAACCCACAAGAGCGAGTAAAATACCTGCCGCAACAGCACTACCAAGCACCCCTGCAACATTAGGCCCCATGGCATGCATTAATAAGAAGTTATGCGGGTTATTTTCAAGCCCAACCTTATTAACAACACGTGCTGCCATAGGCACAGCGGATACACCCGCAGCACCAATTAATGGGTTTATGGGGGTTTTTGATATCTTATTTAAGCCTTTAGCCATAAATACACCTGAGGCTGTACCAATAGCAAACGCCAGTGCACCCAGTACCAAAATACCAATAGTTTCTACTGTTAAGAACTGCTCGGCAGCAAGTTTAGAGCCCACTGCAAGTCCTAGAAATATAGTGGTGATATTAATGATTTCGTTTTGCGCACTGTTGCTGAGCCTATCAACTACACCCGACTCACGCATTAAGTTACCTAAACAGAACATACCAACCAGCGGAATTGCCGCAGGTAAGAATATAGCAGTTAAGGTAAGCACCATCAGTGGGAAAATAATTTTTTCCTTTTTAGATACTTTACGCAGTTCTGGCATTTGAATTTTGCGTTCTTCAGGCGTTGTAAACGCACGCATGATAGGTGGCTGAATAATAGGAACCAACGCCATGTACGAATACGCAGCCACGGCTATTGCGCCCAGTAAATCAGGGGCCAGCTTTGACGCTAAAAAGATAGCGGTTGGCCCATCTGCACCACCAATAATCGCAATTGCAGAAGCATCTTGTAAGCTAAATTCAAATCCCGGAATAAAGTTAAGTAAAATAGCGCCAAATAACGTCGCAAAAATACCAAACTGCGCTGCCGCACCTAATAGCAACATACGCGGGTTGGCAATCAAGGCACTAAAATCAGTTAATGCCCCCACTCCCATAAATATTAATAGCGGAAAAATACCGGTATCAATACCAACATAATAAACATAGTAAAGTAAGCCACCTGGATCTGATAAACCAGCTACAGGAATATTAGTTAAAATAGCTCCGAAACCAATGGGCAGTAGCAATAACGGCTCAAAGTTTTTGGCAATTGCTAAAAATAATAGCAAACAACCAACGGCAATCATGATCAGCCCAGGAAATGTAAAGTTAGCAATGCCTGTGGCATGCCAGAGGTTTAAAATACCATCCATCCTCTATTTACTCCTTAAGCTAGTGCAATCATTGCATCGCCGGTTGATACTGAATCGCCCTCAGAAACAAGCACCTCAGCAATCGTTCCGGTATGCATGGCGCGTACTTCGGTTTCCATTTTCATGGCTTCCATAATAATTACCACATCACCCTCATTGACTACCTGACCGGGTTTTACTTTAATTTTAAAAATATTACCGGCCAGTGGTGCATTAAGAGTTTCACCCGAGGCAACCGATGCTGACTGTGGAATATGCTCTGAGTCTTTTAACGTAACCTCTTTAAGCTCACCACCTTGAGCAACCACAACATCATATACTTTACCATCTACTTTAACGCTGTATTGCTCTGCCTTAACGCCTTTATTGTTTGCCGCTGATTTTTCAGGTGCTTTATTGGCGTTATCATCAGCGCTAGGAACAGGCTCAAATGCATCAGGGTTATTACGGTTTTTAATAAACTTCAAACCAATCTGCGGGAATAACGCATAGGTAAGTACATCATCAATTTGCTCATCAGCTAAAGTTAGCCCTTGCTCCTGCGCATGCTTGCTTAATTCAGCCTCGAGCGTTTCAAGTTCAGGTTTAATAATATCGGCTGGGCGACAGGTAATTGCCTCACTACCATCAAGCACGCGCTCTTGTAACTCTTTATTCATTGGTGCAGGTGTTGAACCATACTCACCTTTTAATACACCAGCGGTTTCTTTGGTGATAGTTTTATAACGCTCACCAGTGAGCACATTTAATACCGCTTGAGTACCAACAATTTGTGAGGTAGGTGTAACCAGTGGAATAAAACCTAAATCTTCACGTACTCGAGGAATCTCAAGTAGTACTTCATTTAATTTATCAGCAGCACCTTGCTCTTTAAGCTGATTTTCCATGTTAGTTAACATGCCACCTGGCACTTGGGCTAATAAAATACGACCATCTACACCTTTTAAACTACCTTCAAATGCAGCGTACTTTTTACGCACATCTCTAAAGTAAGCGGCAATTTCTTCTAGGTGGTTTAAATCAAGCCCGGTATCACGCTCGGTTCCTTCCACAATTGCAGTAATTGTTTCAGTTGCTGAATGGCCATAAGTCATGCTCATAGATGATACAGCGGTGTCGAGCATATCAATGCCGGCATCAATCGCTTTTTGATAAGTAGCGGTGCTTAAGCCCGTTGTTGCATGACATTGCATAGCAATAGGAATGGAAACTGTTTCTTTCAACGCTTTAATAAGCTCTTCTGCATCATATGGTTTAAGCAATCCCGCCATATCTTTAATACAAATTGAATGACAACCTAATTCTTCAAGCTGCTTTGCAAGCGTTAACCAGATATCTAATGTATGTACCGGGCTTACTGTGTAAGAAATTGTACCTTGCGCATGTGCCCCTACTTTAACCGCCGCCTTTATCGCTGTTTCCAAGTTACGTACATCATTCATGGCATCAAAAATACGAAATACATCTACGCCATTTTTGTGTGCACGCTCAACAAACTTTTCAACCACATCATCAGCATAATGGCGATACCCTAATAGGTTTTGCCCGCGAAGTAACATTTGCTGTGGTGTATTTGGCATCGCCTTTTTAAGCGCGCGAATACGCTCCCATGGATCTTCGCCTAAATAACGAATGCATGAATCAAAGGTAGCCCCACCCCAAGATTCTATGGACCAATAACCTGCGTCATCAATTTTTTTTGCAATAGGTAACATGTCGTCTAATCGCATGCGGGTAGCTAAAAGCGACTGATGTGCGTCACGAAGTACGAGTTCTGTTATTTTTAATTTAGCCATTAGTATGCTCCTCTAATTATTATTTGTTTTGTACTGAGCAATGGCAGCACTAATTGCAGCGATGTGCTCATTTGGCACACCTTGAGATTTAAAAGATGGCGTTCTCTGTGATACTTCTGGTTCTGGCTGAGAAAACTTGCTAGCCAGCTTAGACATGAGTGTCACTGCACCAATCAATAAAGAAAGAAATACAAACACACCCACCATGCCTGTTAGCATTAAATTGCCTGCAGTTGTGAGTAAAGCCCCTATATCCATAATTCTCCCCTGTTTAAAACCAAACACATAAAAAATCGGTTTATTTAAATAACTATTCACCAATAGTAACAAAAATTATTCTTTTGTCTACACGTTGTAAATTGGTAAAACCAATTAATATAAAAGTAACATATCACCAATAAGGTTAACACCACCTAAAATAGCTTATTTAACCCAGATATATAGATGCTAAAAATGTTCGTTATAAACAAAGAATATATAAAAACACTAATACTTTGTAAAAACACATATAAAACAAACCTATTGTGCTAACCCACTAATAACCTTCAAAACAAATGTTAATTGGTCTTACCAAAGTAAAGAGCAACAACTATTTATTATCTCACCGCACACAACTGTGAATAAGTTACCGATAAGATCGTAAAAATTACCAACTCAATATAAAGCCAATCGCAAAAAATTGAAGTAAACAATTGATTTAAAACAAAATAAAATACTGGCACATTACTCGCTTATATAAAAACAACACTTTAACACTTAGATAAATCAAGGAGATGACAATGTTACGCTGGACAATTACATTTTTGGTGATCGCACTAATCGCAGCCGTTTTAGGATTTGGTGGTATTGCAGGAGCCGCAGCAGGAATTGCTAAGATCATATTTTTTATCTTTTTAGTTTTACTGGTTATTTCACTTGTCTCTGGCGCTTTACGTGGTAAAAGCCCCAGGTAGATAAGAAACAACGAACTCTCTTTTTAAATTTATATACAAGGAATTACATTATGAAATCATCAACACTTAAAGCTGCAGCTATTGGTCTATTCGCAAGTGCATTTATTATGGGTTGTGAAGACAATCATGCAGAAGAAGCCGGTGAGCGTATTGACGAAGCCGTGACAGATGTTCAAAACAAGGTAGAAGATACCTGTGAAGAAGTAAAAGAAGGCGTTAATGCCGAAGAGACTAATTGCTAATATTATTTATTTAGCTAAGAAACGACCTACGGGTCGTTTTTTTATGCCTAAAATATAAATAGTTTCTAGTCATTTCCCCTTTAAGCTGCGCATTAAGCTAAAATAATAAAAAATAGCTTTTAAGTGCAAACACATGGTCTTTACAACAACTTATAAACTCGATAAACCTTATTTTTATGAATGCTTTGACCAATCGCTGCCTTATAGTAAGCGTGCACAACCTAAATACTTTTTATTGGCGCTACTTGTGGTTTTAGGGTTATTTGGCATTTATGGTTTAGGCGATCATTACCTTGGTACATTCTTGCTTATGTTAGCTTTACTTGAGTGCATTGCTTTTTATTATCGCCGCCCTTGGTGGGTAACAAGGCAAATGCTTAGCAGAGCGTCAGGCTCTGAAGTAACCCTTACCTTCGACGAGGACGGAATAAAATCAACCAATCATTACAAAAATTACCAGTTAGCTTGGCAGGACATTAATGAAGTAATTACTACAGATTGCGGCCTATTGTTAAAAAGTAAAAGCGGTATGCAGTACATTTCCAAGGCAATGCTCAACGAAGAAACCATTGATTTTATTAACAAAAAAGCCACTCAGTGAGTGGCTTTTATAAATGTCATAGTTTTTAACTAACACATTTTATATTATCTTGATTAAGCATTGCCCGGATTAGGGTTAGACTTTTCAGCTTGTATGCGCATGTAAATTTCTTCACGATGAACTGATACGTCTTTAGGTGCGTTAACACCGATACGAACTTGATTTCCTTTAACACCCAGAACAGTAACGGTTACTTCGTCACCAATCATAAGGGTCTCGCCTACTCTACGAGTTAGTATTAGCATTCTCTTGCTCCCATGTTCCAATAAAATTATAAGATTCCGCAACACATTTTAATTAAAATTAGACTAAAAAGTAAGTAAAAACTCTCAATCTATTCATTTTCTGTTAAAAATGTCTTATGTAATGCACGAACAGCCAGTTCAAGGTATTTCTCATCGATTAAAACTGAAATTTTTATCTCTGAGGTCGAAACAAACATCACATCAATATTCTCTTGTGCTAACGAATCAAAAAATAAACTCGCCACCCCAGAATGAGATTTCATCCCCATACCCACAGCTGACACTTTCGCCACATTAGTTAATCCGTCAATTGCCTGTGCGTCAAATTGCTGTTGCTCAGCCGTTAACAAATCAAGTGCGTTTAAATAATCATTTAAATGCACAGTAAAAGCATAGTCGACTTTTTCAACTTTATGATTAATTTGATTAATCATATCTATTTCGATGCCATTATCTGCAAAAAGTTTCAAAATTTTTGCAAGCGCTTTAGTGCCTTGCGGTACTCCATGTACCTTAATCAAACACTCGTCTCGATTAAATGCAATACCCGACACAACGTTACTCGCCACATCGCTCTCCTCAAAACTAATTAATGTACCTTCATCAGGTTTAAAGCTAGATAACACTCTTAATGGTACATTGTGCTTACCAGCCGACTCTACAGAGCGAATATGTAGCACTTTAGCACCTAAACTAGCCAGCTCAAGCATTTCGGCAAAGGTAACATGACTTAAACGTCTTGCATTAGGTTCAATACGAGGATCTGTTGTATATACGCCATCAACATCGGTATAGATCTGACATTCATCGGCTTTTATTGCACCCGCTATTTCAACCGCAGAGGTATCGGTGCCACCACGCCCAAGCGTAGTCACATTGCCCTCAATATCGCGGCCCTGAAAGCCGGCAATAATAGCAATACGGTTATGTTCAAGTTCATGTTTTAAACGTGTTGCAGCCACGTCTTCTACACGGGCTTTGCCGAACATGTTATCGGTTAATATATTCACCTGATCGGCTAACAAGCTAACCGCAGAATGGCCGCGTTTAATAATCGCCATTGCTAATAAAGCAATAGAGACTTGTTCACCAGTACTGAGCAATACATCGAGTTCACGACTACTCGGGCGAGAGTCGATTTGTTTGGCAAGATTAATTAAGCGATTGGTTTCTCCCGACATTGCCGAAAGCACCACCACCACTTGGTGGCCTTGTTGCTTAGTTTTAACAACAAGGTCGGCGACCGCTTCAATACGCTCTATTGAGCCTACCGAAGTGCCGCCAAATTTTTGAACTATAAGTGCCACTTAAGCTTAAGTACGCTCAGTTAACCAAGCTGTTACGCTATCAAGTGCTGCAGTTAAGTTTTGTGGCTCAGAACCACCCGCTTGCGCCATATCTGGACGACCGCCGCCTTTACCACCTACTTGGCCTGCCATGTGGTTAACTAACTCACCCGCTTTTACTTTACCGGTTAAGTCTTTAGTTACACCCGCAATTAGGCTTACTTTATCACCGCTGGCAACACCTAAAGCAATAACGCCTGAGCCAATCTTATTTTTAAGGTCATCAACCATGCCACGAAGCGCTTTTGATTCAGTTCCTTCAACGTTGGCAATTAGTAGTTTAACCCCATTAATTTCAACCACTGAATCAAGTAACGATGCACCTGCCGCACTGGCTAGTTTATCGTTAAGTTGGGCAACTTGCTTTTCAAGTCCTTTCGACTTTTCAAGTAAGGCAGTTACTTTTTCAAGTACTGACGCACTGTCACCTTTTACAAGCGCTGCAACATCTGCTAATTGCTGTTCTTGTTCATTAACATACGCGATTGCTTCTGCACCGGTTACCGCTTCAATACGACGAACACCGGCAGCAATACCGCTTTCAGATACTATTTTGAATAAACCAATGTCGCCTGCACGCTCTACGTGTGTACCACCACAAAGCTCAATTGAGTAATCACCTATGGTTACTACACGTACTTCGTCATCGTACTTTTCGCCAAACAATGCCATAGCACCTTTTGCTTTAGCATCATCAATTGCCATTAGCTCAGTGTTAAGTGCAAAGTTACGACGAATTTCGTCATTTACTACACGTTCAATTTCGCGCAGTTCTTGTTTGGTCACGGCTTCAAAATGTGAGAAGTCAAAACGCAGGCGATCTGGCTGCACAAGTGAGCCTTTTTGCGATACGTGCTCACCTAGAAGCTGACGTAATGCTTCATGTAAAATGTGCGTAGCTGTGTGATTTTTCTTAATGCTTTCACGACGCGCATCGTCAATGGTCGCATCCACTTTATCGTTAACGCCAATGCGCCCTTGAACTGTTCCATGATGAGCAAAAGCATTGCCCAATTTAGTGGTATTCGTTACTTTAAACTCACCACCGGCAACAGTAATTGTTCCGCTATCACCAATTTGGCCGCCTGATTCAGCGTAAAACGGAGTACGGTCTAAAACAATAATACCTTGCTGACCATCTTCTAATAACGATACAGATTCGCCACCGGCAAAAATCTCAACCACAGTGCCACGGTAATGATTGCTATCGTAGCCTTTAAAATCAGTGTGCTTATCTGATTTTAATTGCTCATTATAATCTGCACCAAATTTGCCCGCTTGCTGTGCTGTTTTACGTTGCACTGCCATACATGCTTCAAAACCTTGATGGTCAATGGTCATTTGGCGTTCACGCGCTACATCGGCTGTTAAATCGGCAGGGAAACCATAGGTATCGTAAAGTTTAAATACTAAGTCACCTGGGATCACATCCCCGGTTAAATCACTCA
Organism: Pseudoalteromonas sp. RW-H-Ap-1; assembly: GCF_048318575.1. Taxonomy (GTDB): domain Bacteria; phylum Pseudomonadota; class Gammaproteobacteria; order Enterobacterales; family Alteromonadaceae; genus Pseudoalteromonas. Next base: position 533,389 of record NZ_CP166996.1, on the reverse strand, counting down.
AGCTTTCTTCTAAAATAGCTAAACCACGCTCAAGCGTTTTACCAAACTGCTCTTCTTCAATACGCAGTACTTTTTCAATAATTTCTTGCTGCTTAGCAAGTTCTGGATACGCCTGACCCATTTGCTCAATAAGCGCTGCTACCAACTTGTAGAAAAACGCGCCTTTAGCACCCAATTTATTACCATGGCGAACTGCACGACGAATAATACGACGTAACACATAACCACGGCCTTCATTTGATGGCATAACCCCATCTGAAATTAAAAACGCACACGAACGAATATGATCCGCCACCACGCGAAGCGATTTATCATCCATATCTTGTGCATTAGTAACGCTTGCAGCGGCGGCAATTAAGCCTTGGAATAAATCGATTTCGTAGTTTGAATGCACACCTTGTAAAATAGCTGAAATACGCTCAAGGCCCATACCAGTATCAACAGATTGCTTAGGAAGTGGCTCCATAGTCCCGTCGCTTTGACGGTTGTATTGCATAAATACTAAGTTCCAAATTTCAATGAAACGGTCGCCATCTTCTTCAGGAGTGCCCGGAGGACCACCCCAAATGTGCTCACCGTGATCATAAAATATTTCAGAACATGGACCACAAGGGCCGGTATCACCCATAGACCAAAAATTATCGCTCGTTGCAATACGAATAATACGATCTTCAGGTAAACCTATATCGTTAGCCCAGTAGCCAAAGGCTTCTTCGTCATCGTGGTAAATAGTTACTAAAAGCTTTTCTTTTGGTAGTTTTACAACTTCAGTTAAAAACTCCCACGCAAATTTAATTGCATCTTGCTTAAAGTAATCACCAAAGCTGAAATTACCTAGCATTTCGAAAAAGGTATGGTGACGTGCTGTGTAACCAACATTTTCTAAATCGTTGTGTTTACCACCAGCGCGTACACAACGCTGAGAGCTCGTTGCGCGAGTATAAGGGCGGCTTTCAGCGCCTAAAAATACATCTTTAAATTGTACCATACCGGCATTATTAAATAACAACGTGGCATCGTTACCCGGTATAAGCGAACTAGAAGGAACAACTTGGTGTTGTTTGCTGGCAAAAAAGTCTAAAAACTGTTGCCTAATTTGTGCGGTAGTCATGTGCTGCATGTGAAAGTCTCACCTGTATTTACTGTGCTTGCATTGCAAAATTTATTTGATCGTAGCTAAAACCTCGATACATTAAGTAGCGCACGCGCTTAGCTTTTTCTTTGTACTCGAGGTTTGCCGGTGTCGTTGAATATTTTTTGTTGTACGCTTCCTGCGCGAGCTCAAACCAATCTATTTCCAGCTCATCAACCACTGTTTCAAGCAGTGCTCTATCAATCCCTTTACTCATGGCTTCACTTTGAATTCGCTTTAAGCCATGGCATTTAAATATGTGTTTTCTTACAAACCCTTCACAGTAACGCTGCTCGTTAATAAAGTTGTGCTTTTCACACCAATCAAGCAGGTTTTCTATGAATTCATCGGTTGCTTCTCTTTGCTGTAACTTTTGAGTTAACTCTCGGCGCGAATACTCTTGCCTTCCTAGTAACCAAAGCACATAGTTTTTTAACTTTTGTTTTAACGTATCATCCATTAAGCGTCAAAGCGCCCGCTTTGCTCGCTACTTAAAGGCTTAATGTTACTGTCATCACTTGGTGGCACAACGGGCATAAAAATAGCCTGATAAGATACAAAGAAACTAATGTAGCAAATTGGCATTAAAATCAACAGCGGTAGTAGCGATAAGAACATCGACACCACCATTAATAATGCGCAAATAATACCATAAACACTCAATGGTAAAATATTATAATAAAACACCATAAACGAACTTTTTAAGGCGTTTAAAATACGTTGCTCTTTATTAAAGTAAACCAGCGGTACTGCGTAGGCAAACGAAGTAAAGTAGATTGAGAGCGCAATTAAAAACAATGCCACATTAGCAAACGAAATACTCTCAAGCATTTGACTAACGGCGGTGTTTGGATCTAGGTCTGGCTGCGTCATAACCGCCATTGCATCAGCAAATAAACCATTGGCGAGCAAGGCAATTAAAATCCCCGCTCCCATTTGATAAAGCGCTAAGCGAAATAAGCCTAAGCGATTTCCTTTGGCTGAAAAGGGCTTCAAAATGTCGGCTAACATAATTTTTCCGCCTTGCTGCTTGGTAAGCACGGCCTGATAAAAGCCTGCAGTTAAAAATGGTGTAGCCAATGCTGCGGCTATTTGTAATACCGGCAAAAATAACGACAATAAGCCAACAATGCCAATAAACAAATGCATAAAAATAAAAGTTAATGGTTGAGTTTTGAAAATTAGCCAACCTGCTTTAAGCCACTTTAATGCTGCATCCGCTTTAAAAATTCGTAATTGTGTAGACATACTTGCTCTTAATTAAAACAAAACACGCCGAGTATAACTCGGCGTTGGCTGGTATTACATAGGTGGTGGCGATAAATGCCGTTAATATTAGGGTCTGCTGCCCTTTACGGATTAAAATTTGTTCAAACTAGGGGCGATTTAATCGCGGCGCGAGGTTTGTAACCTAGTGGGCTAAGTCAAAACCGAGCAAAGCTTCCGCGTCCTGCTCACGCCCCTTACCTACATCCATGTAGGCAACAAAGAGTAAATCGCCCCTAGGCAGAACCCTTCGGGCAGCGCCTGTTTGGCATTGATGCTGCGTTATCGCCTATTTATGGGGAATAACCACACCACATAGGCTCTGCCTTGCCTAAATACCAAACAGACTGCTGAAAATTCAACCTTGAAAGGTCAACAGACCCTAAGGTTTTTTAATTTTCTTAATATCTAGCATGTGAGAGCCATGCTTAATCTTTGTCTCTAAATACGCCTTGTTACCGGCAAGTCCTGCTTTGATGTGTGCATGAGTGCCCACAACAGAGTCGACCTCTATACCTGCATCTTTTAATGCGTTGAGCTTTTTAGGGTTATTGGTCATTAACTTAACGTGCTTTAAATTAAGCGCATTGAGCATTAATACTGCATCCGAAAAATCGCGTAAGTCATCAGCAAAACCTAAATGGTTGTTAGCCTCGTAAGTATTCATACCTTGTGATTGCAGTACATACGCATCAATTTTATTATATAAACCAATACCACGCCCTTCTTGGCGTAAATAAAGTAAAATACCGCCCTGCTCATGCATCATTTCAATACACTCGTTTAACTGCTCACCACAGTCACAACGTGACGAGTGAAATACATCACCAGTTAAACATTCAGAGTGCATGCGAATAAGCGGAACACCTTGCTCGGTATCGGCGTTATTAAACACCATAGCAATATGCTCTTGGCCATCTTTCAAGTCAGTAAATGACACTATTTCTGCAGGGATATCACTGTTTTTGCCAACATTAAGCTGGACTCTTGCTCTTACTTGCGCCACGACAAATCCAAATATTTAAATAACTACGACACGACAATAAAGTGATAATATCACAAAACAAGATAAATACACCGTAGTACAAGACTGTTTATGGCAAATATATGGCGACGACAGCGGCTGTTTTCAATATGTAAGCATAAATATATTAGTAACGCGTATTGACCTTAATTTACCTAAAATAATGACAAATACACAAAGGTTTGCTAATTTGCCACCGACAAATAATAAGGACCATTATGAAACTCAATAAATGTGTATTACTGATAGGTTTAAGTTTATCAGTACTGTGTTCCACCTCACAGGCAGAGCAAGTAACTACCTCTCAAGTAGAATTTAACAATGCTTATCAAAGTTACCTGGATGCGGTTAAAGCTGCAGAAAATGTACAACAAACTGCCGAGCGTGCTTATACATTAGGTAAATCTGTTTACGGTGATAATTCAGATAACACCGCAAACTTAGCTATTAACTATGCAAAATCAATTAATGGCTATGGCAAAAAATGGATTGAAAAGCGTTTTTCACTTTACCAGCAAGCCTATACTATTTCTGTTAACAACCATGGTAAAAAATCGTTAGAAACCGTTGATTCTTTAGTTGGTATGGCTAATTTTGCGCCCTCAGCTCAAAAAGCGGATTATTATTTAGATCAAGTGATTGCAATAGCAAACACGCAAAACAAACCTAAATTTTTGGCTGACATGAAATTAGAAGCGGCAACCATATTAGCCAATAAATTCGGCTACGAAAAATACCATGAAGCTAAAAACTACTTAGAAGAGGCCGATGAGTACTATCAAGCTAACTTACCTGAAAACTCGGTTGAACGAATAAAAGCTGACTTTTTAATGGCGTCGTTTGCTGAGGGTAGAAAAAGATACACTCAAGCAATTGAACGACTTAATCGCGTAGTAAAGGTATTTGATGAAAACTTAAATTACGATCACACCGCCGAGCTTACCGCACATTCAAGATTAATTGGCTTGTATGAAAAACAAGGCAAAAGTGATGAAGCCACTAAACACTGTATCGCGATAGCTAAAATGGTGCCGTGGAAAGAAAGCCAAGAGCAAACACCACTATACCGCGTTGAACCTAAATACCCTAAAAACAAAGCGCGATTTAGTAAAGATGGCAGCGTAGTTATGGAGTTTGAAGTAAATGAATCTGGCTTTGTAAAAAATCTGCAAGTACTTAGCTCTGAGGGTGGCTTGGCCTTTGAAAAGTCGGCAGTAGAAGCATTGGAGCAATGGCGCTATGCCCCTAAATTTGAAAATGGAAAAGCGGTTGCAGCAACTTCTAAAGTACAGCTCGATTTTAAAGTAAAACGTTAACTAATTATAACAAGGCGCGATGAGCGCCTTTTTGTTTATTAACCTGAACTCTCACTATGATTACTTTAACTTAGCTAAAATGTTATCGCTGGCGGCCTCTATTAAATCGAGTACCTTTTCAAAGCCATCATCACCACCATAGTAAGGATCGGGGATCGCACTTTGTGTTTGCTCGCCATACTCTAAAAACAACGCAAGCTTGTACTGCAAATGTTCAGGGCAACGTGCGGTTAAATCCGACAGGTTTTGTATATCGGCCGCTAAAATAAGATCAAACTCGCTAAAATCACTACTGCGTACCTTACGCGAAAAAATACCTTTAAAACTATAACCCCTTTTTTCGCCAGCTTGCATTGAGCGTTTATCAGGAGGATTACCTTCGTGGTGCCCAATAGTCCCTGCCGAGTCCACTAGTAGATCAATGCCTAACTTTTTAGCACGCGCTTTTAATACTGCCTCTGCGGTAGGTGAACGGCATATATTACCCAAACACACTATTAATACTCTTTTCACTTATGACTCCCAAGCTTTTGCAAAAAATCAGTAATAAACGTTATTTTAATGAGGCTAATAGTTTTTGCTAGCCTTCCAGTTGCTTAAGCACTAAACATACGCGTTTTTCATACGTAAGGAAAAAGCAGAAGGCCTGAGAGAGGGTTATAATTTTTGCAATCCCTATAACTTAAAACTGCTTTAAAATTGCATCATCGTAGTCGTCAGCATTCAATGTTAAATTGAACTTGGCAGCAACGCTATCTAACTCGGCTTGTTTAATCGCTAAATCATCCATAGTGATGGTGTTATCGTCAAGCAACCATAATAATCGTGAGCCTGCATAACTATATTGAATCGCTAATAATGCATCGGGATTACCTTCTCGTCCCGCCGCTTTTAGCTTAGTCATTTTACGAGTGATTTTATTAAGCGCTTTTTTAAGCTCCCATACATACACCACCTCAGTCATAAAGGGATTTGTTCGGTATTTATTTAACAGCCAACCTATGCCAATACTCGTAACAATAACGCCTAATAAATTCCAATGAAAATGACTACCACTTTCATCGGGAAATAATGCAATAAGCGTTTGTGAAATTGCTAAACTGCCCACAGCTAAACCTACTGCACAGCCAACGATTACGCGGTTTAAATGTTTACGATAACGAGCTTTATCTATTTGAATAAGTTGCATAGTTGCCTAAAAGTAAAAAACTAAAAAATACACAGCCCCATTGTAGCTAAACCCATCACAGAGTTTCGACTATTTTTAATAAAAATACTCGTAGTTTTTGATTTAGCGCCTGTTTTATACTGCTTTACAACATAAAACCAACCAACGATTTTATTTGCACCCACTTATTAGGCATAGGATAGTAAGCAATAAATACGACTCAGTTTAGGACCTTCATGATAAAAACACTGATTGCCTCAAGTTTAATATTCTCTTCTTTTAGTGCGCTAGCTAATTTAAATACACAGTTAACACCGGAAGAATTGCGAATTGAAAAAGCCAGCCAGGCTATGCCAGAAGTGCTAAGCGCTTTTGCCAGCAAAGTTAATCAATTTGAGCTGCAATTCAAGTCACTCTCAAGCTATGCACAAGCCGTAGATACCGTTAATGACTACTCAAAGCGATTATGGTTTAGTGCAAAAAAACGTATTGCTACAACGCAAAACTTAGATGATCGCGCACTTTATTGGGCTCGCTTACAATCAAGTAAAATAATTCGCACCACAGAACCTGCATTTTCGCTGAGCGCCGCGCAGCAAACAGTGCTATTAACGTTACTAGAAAACGGAAGCCGAGGCCGCACTGATCTGAGCTACTCACAAAACACCACAAAAAAAATATTACTAACCGGGTTTGACCCATTTTTACTTGATAGAAATATAAACCAAAGTAATCCATCGGGTGTAGCAGCGTTGCTTCTTGATGGCCAGGTAATTGACTATAAAGGTATTAGTGCTGAAATAAACACTGTAATGGTACCTGTGCGATATGAAGACTTTGATCAGGGCATCATAGAGTCCTTACTTGCCCCTTATTACGCACTTAATAATGTGGATATGGTGGTTACCGTTAGTATGGGTAGTAAAGATTTTGATCTTGAGCGCTTTCCAGGTAAGCGCCGCAGTGTAACAGCGCCTGACAACGCCAATATAGTGTATGGCGGTACCAAAACAGCGCCGCTCATTCCAAGCTTACACGACCGCCCATTACCCGGTACTGAGTTTGTAGAATTTAGCTTACCTGTTAGCGCTATGCTAAAAGCAAAAGGCTCTTTTGCGATTAATGATAACCGCCATGTTATTACCCTCAAAAAAGACTTTGAGCCTAACAGTTTTGACGAATTAAAAGAGTCAACTGCAGTGCGCGGCGGTGGCGGTGGTTATTTATCTAACGAAATTTCGTATCGAAGTATTCGCCTTCGTAACCAGCTAAACTCAGATATCCCGACAGGGCATATTCACACCCCGCGAATTGCTCAGTTTGAACCCGAAACCGAAGCTAAAATAGTAAAACAAATTCAAACTATGTTAGAGCACAGTTTAGTAGCGCTCTAACATAGCTTGCTTTTTCAACGTTAACATATCGATTAAATAACAAATGTAGGAGCGCTTAAATGCTCCTACGTTTTATTAAACTAAACCGCTAAAAGAGCATGCTGTAATTGCATTAAAATTAAAAGTGCTCTGAATTCGCTTTGGCTATTTTATAATAAAAGATCATTACTTTAATTATTAACTAGATCTTCACAAATTGTGTTCTATGCTCATTTGAGGTAAATCCTTATTACAGGGACATAGTAATGCACACGATTAATCAATTTATTAACTCATTAAATTTAACAAAAAAACTTATCTCCGCCTTTTTAGTTGTTGCCCTAGTACCAATAACAATAATTATTATTGTTGCAATTAATACAGCCTCAAACTCAATGACAGAACAGGTTTATTCACGATTAGACGCTGTGAGTGAAGTAAAACAAAGCGCTGTTAAACGCTATTTTATCAATATTGAAAAAAAGCTTAATGCACTACAAGCAAATCCAGAAATGGCCAATATGGCGACAAAGTTTATAGAAGGATTTAATGATATTTCCCCTTCAAACTCATCTGAGTCTTTAAATCGCTTTTATAAAGAGTCTTTTACTCCAAAATTTAAACAGCTAAACCCGACAGATACAGTTTCATCATCCCTATTAGAGCAAATGAATCCAAAAAGTATTGAGCTGCAATCTCGTTATTTGGCTAATAACCCAAATCCAATTGGTGAAAAACAAAAACTAACTGCAACCGAGCAATCAGACTCTTACGAGCAAGCGCACCGCCAATATCACCCTTATTTAAGAGATATGACCAATATAAATGAGTTCTACGATATTTTCATTATCGACCCAACAAATGGCAATATTGTTTACTCCGTTTATAAAGAAGTCGACTTTGCCACATCGCTACAAACAGGGCCCTATGCTAAAAGTAATTTAGCGAGTTTATTTCAACAATTAAAAGATAGCAGCAACCCACAAACAATTGCATTTGCAGATTATAAACAGTACTCCCCTTCATATAATGCCCCTGCGAGCTTTATAGGTAAGCCTATTGTTGTTGATGGTAAAACGATTGCTATTTTAGCCGCCCAATTATCGATTGAAGATATCAATTCAATCATGAAAGAGCGTGACGGATTGGGCGAAAGCGGAGAAACCTATCTTGTTGGTCCTGAAGGGTTAATGCGCTCTGACTCTTACATTGATCCGATAAATCACTCTGTAGAAAGCTCATTTAGAAACCCAAATAAAGGCACAGTGAATACCTTATCTGTAATCAAAGCATTAAAAAATGAGAAAGGGCAGCATGTAATAAGTGATTATAACAATGAGATGGTGCTGTCTGCATTTGCACCAGTAAATGTATTTAATATTCGCTGGGCCCTCATAGCAGAAATGGACGAACAAGAAGCTTTTGAGTCGATAACTACACTTTCTCAACAACTCATTATTATACTTTTTATCACTATTTTCATTGTTACTATTGCCGCATATTGGTTTGCGAGAACACTAACAAAACCAATACATGCACTGGCTGATACGATGAAGAAAGTTGAACAACAAGGTGACTTTTCATTACGAGCAACTGTCTATTCAAGCGATGAGATAGGCGAAAGTACTCAAGCATTTAACACTCTTCTTGATGCTCTGCAGTTATCTATTAGTGAAACAAATCGTGTTATGAATCAAATGGCTGCGGGTAAATTTGATCAACGTATTGAAGCACCATGTCGAGGAGAGTTAGATACGTTAAAACAAGCAACCAACGATTGTGCGAGTTCACTAAACGATGCAATAAACGAGTTAAATAACATTGCGATTGCTATGGCTGATGGTCAATTTGATATTCAAATTAATGCCTCAATGTCAGGCGAGTTAGGCACCTTAAAAAGCAATATTAACCAATCGCTTTCCTCAATAAATAACACAATGAATAGTATCGTAGATATTATGGCTAACGTAGAGCAAGGTAACTTTAAAGAGCAAATTACTTACCCTGCTAAAGGAAAGCTTGCCCAGCTAAAAGACAGCGTAAATAACTCAGTAAATAGCTTAAGTATTGCCATAGATGGTATTAGTGACGTTATGAGTGCATTACGACAAGGCCAGTTTTCAGCGCAATTAGACGCCCCATTAGCTGGACAACTTAATACCTTAAAACAAGATATTAATTCCAGCATGGCTAATTTAAATAATGTAATGAATGAAATAGGTGAAGTCATGACCGTTGTTAGTAAGGGTGACTTTAAAAAAATGATAAAAGGTGAAGCCAGCGGTCAATTGGAGCAGTTAAAAAGTAATATTAATACATCAATCACGGCTATTGATAATGCTTTAACTGAAATTTCATCAGTCATGCTAGCAATTAGTCAGGGGCGTTTTGATCATACTATTTCATCAACTATGACTGGCCAACTAAACAGTTTAAAAATAGATATAAACCAATCAGTTACCAATCTAGAACATGTCATAAATGATCTCAACCAAGTAATGGCTGCAATGGCAAACGGCGATTTTTCTCATCAATTAAAACAGCCACTACAGGGCCAATTAGAAGATTTAAAAAATAATGTTAATGAGTCTACCTCATTAGTTTCACTGGCTATAAATGAAGTAAGCAGCGTTTTATCAAACTTAGCTAAAGGTGACCTTACCAAAAATATAGAAGGGCAATATCAAGGCGTATTCAATACCCTGAAAAGCGACACAAACGCGACTATCGATAAATTAACCAATGTCATTCAAGAGATTCAAGTATCGGCTAGTCAGGTTATGCAAAATGCAGGTGAAATAGCTTCAAGTAATACTGAAATAAGTAAGCGCACAGAAGAGCAAGCTGCCAATCTTGAAGAGGCAAGCTCAAGTACTGAGCAAATGCTAGATGAACTAACTAAAGTATCTGAACAATCAAAAAGTGCCGTGGCATTAGCAAGTAATGCTGAGGAAATTGCAGAAGAAGGAAACCAATTATCAATACAGACTGTTAGCGCGATTGATGAAGTGAATGAAGCCAGTAGAGACATAAACGAAATACTTACGGTTATTGACAACCTGGCTTTTCAAACAAACTTGCTATCACTTAATGCCGCCGTAGAAGCTGCTAGGGCTGGCGACCACGGAAGGGGCTTTGCTGTAGTCGCTAATGAAGTAGGTGATTTAGCGGGACGCAGTGCTAAATCTGCGAAGCAGATAAAAAGTATTATTGTAAATAGTAATCAAAAAATAGCGCTTGGGACTGAATTAGCAGACACCTCGGGAAAAAAACTAAAACACATAATGCAAGCAGTTAGCGATGTTAGTAAAAATATAATACATATAGCGCATTCTACCTCCGCACAGGAGCAAGCAATTAAAGAGGTCAATCTTGTTGTACAACGTTTAACGGGGCTAACTCAGGCAAACTCAGCTATTACAGAAGAAACAATGGCAGCAGCACGACAAATGGCAGAACAAGCTACCGAGATGAGAGTGCAACTCAATTACTTTAATCTAAAAAAAGAGCAATAATAGAATAAATGCGCTGTCAGTTATCCTGCTAGCGCAACGCACTTTTTAACTTGAGAAACTCAATGAGCCATTGTTAGTTATATACAATTATAAAGTTACGTCACTTTACCCGCTAAATTAAAACGTGGCTGAGTATATAGCTGGGTTTTAACCACCTCAGCTAAAATAGTTACTGCTTGGTAAATATCTTCAAATGAGGTGTAAAGAGGTGTAAAACCAAAGCGTAAAATATTAGGCGCACGAAAATCTGCAATTACCCCATTTTCAATTAACGCTTGGCATATAGCAAATGCGTCGGTATGTGAAAATGCTAGTTGGCTGCCTCTTTGGCTCGAATCCTCAGTAGAACATAAATGCAAATCACGTAAGCATGAATGTGTTTGTACTAATTTAATAAATACGTCGGCAAGTGCAATCGACTTTTCTCTTATTTGTGAAATATCTACATCTTGCCATACATCAAGCGCAGCATCTAAAGCACTCATAGCAATCACACTGGGTGTGCCACATAAATACTGATTTATGTTGTTAGCACGTTGATATTTTGCATCAAAAGCAAATGGTTTGGCATGACCCATCCAGCCTGATAAGGGTTGTTTTACAGCATCTTGGTGGCGTTTTGCTACATATAAAAACGCAGGCGAACCAGGGCCGCCATTTAAGTATTTATAGCCACAACCAACAGCAAAATCAGCATTACAGTCATCAAGTTCAACCGGTATAGCACCTGCACTATGGGCTAAATCCCATATCACCAAAATGCCTTTTTCATGAGCTAGCTGGGTGATTTTTTGCATATCCAACAATTTACCGGTTCTAAAATTCACCTGTGTTAACAGTAATACTGCTACTGAATCATTTAGGCTTTGTTCAATATCTTGCTCTGCGACGAGTTTTAGCTGACATAAGTCGGGGCCTAATAATTCACTTAACCCTTGTACTATGTATAGGTCAGTAGGAAAGTTATCATCGGTAGATAACACCACGTTACGCTCAGAGTTTAACGATAGCGCACTACTTAATAGTTTAAATAAATTAACCGAAATAGAATCACAACAAATAACTTGGCCTTTGTCGGCGCCAATAATAGGCGCTATTTTCTCCCCTACCTGGGTAGGTAAATCAATCCATTGGTGATCATTCCAACTTCTAATTAGGTGACTACCCCATTGCTGGCTTACCACCTCTGCTACGCGCGGTTTTACTGCTTTAGGCAGAGCACCTAACGAATTACCATCGAGATAAATAGTGTCTGCGGGTAAATCAAATTCGTCACGCTTGTGAGCCAGCGTATCCGCTTTATCAAGCGCTATAATCTCATTAAAATTCATTGTTACATCTCGTTCAAACTTTGTATTAGTGTATTAAATGCAGCAGATCCCGGATGGATCCAATCAAAATGCCCCACGCCTTCTAACATGACAACTGGGCGTTTAAGCTGTTCTAAATTAAAAGCAGGCACGATGGCATCTTGGTCACCTTGTAAAATAATGCTTTGCGGATGAAGCGGCTGCTCACTCGGGTTAGCTTGCGTGTATGCCGTAGGTTTATCAGTTGGCATGCCTTGCATAAAATCTTGAGTCACTTTTTGACAACTATTATCACCACGCGCATACGCTTTTATATCAGTAATAGGGGCCAAGCCAATAACCCCTTTAAGCTGGCTTATTTCACCACCAGCAAGCAATGCTAAATGCCCACCTGCCGAATGCCCTACCGCAACTGATTCCGCTAATTTAAACTCGCCATTATTATATTTACTTACCGCTAAAATTCCGGCTTTAACATCATTAAACGTTGCAGGCCAGCCACCACCGCTTGCACCGCTTCTTCGATACTCTAAAGACCATACATTAAAACCAGCTTGTGCTAGCCCCGTGCTTAATGCATAAGTGTGCTTAATATTGTACGCACTTAGCCAACAACCACCATGAAGTAAAATAACTAACGGCGTTTGCACCAATGTTTGTTTTGCGCGCCAAAGCAACGCGAACTGAGATTCATCATTACCATACGCTATTTTTTCATCCGCTGAGTTAAACCCAAGCGAAGCAACACTTGCGTATGCAACATTATTATCTACATCAGGAAAATTAACTTGCAGCGCGGTAGCGTTGACCAAAAAAGACCATACAGAAAAAAATAAAACTACTAAGCATTTCAAAATAAAATACTTCCTTTTTTAACCTTAAAAGCGATATAACTAAAAACGCTGGCAGTCGTTTACAAATTTTTTTATACGACTTACCAGCGCTATTACGTCATTATTAATAAAATAAATCGAATTATTTATTGTTGTTTAAAAACCGTGCCTTCTTTCATAACAAAATCAACATCCAATAAAGCACTAATATCACTTAATGGGCTGGTGTCTAAGGCAATAATATCAGCAAACTTACCAGCTTCTATAGTGCCTAAGCTATGATTCATATCAATCAAATCAGCCGCGTTAACCGTTGCCGACTTTAAGATATCAGCAGGAGTCATACCTGCTTGGTACATCAATACCGCTTCTTGTGCGTTAATGCCATGCTTAGATACACCACTGTCGGTACCGAACGCAATGTTAACCCCTGCCTCATATGCCTTAGTAAAGTTGTTGAGCATATCGCCACCAACCTTAATTGCTTTGCTTTTAATGGCTTCAGACATAAAATCAGAGTTATTGGCTAAGTTAACTACCGTATCGCCAGCAAGCAACGTAGGTACAAGGTAAGCACCTGTTTCTTTGAATAGTTTAATACCCTCATCGTCGGTGTAACTACCATGCTCTATACTATCAACGCCCGCACGTAATGCTGCGTTAATACCTTGGGCAGCATGGGCATGACTAGCTACTTTTCGCCCTAAACCATGTGCGGTATCAACAACTGCTTTGAGCTCATCGTCTTGCATTTGCTGACCTGTACCGGTAGTGGTATCCGAAAGCACCCCGCCAGTAGATGCGACTTTAATTAAATCAGCCCCATACTTGATTGCGTAGCGAGTTTTTTTGCGGCACTCTATTGCACCATCACACACTGTGGGCGGTGTTTTCATCGTGAGTAAGTCGGGGCTCATACCATCAACATCTAAGTGCCCGCCGGTAATAGTAACGCCAGCACCAGCAATAATTCGAGGGCCACTTATCCATCCTTTGGCCACCCCATTTCTTAATGCATACATTTGCTCACTTTGACTGCCCACATCACGCACTGTAGTAAAACCCGCCATAAGGGTTTTGTTAGCAAAATGCACACTGCGCATTGCTACATCTGCATCAGACATTTCCACCAGCTCTTTTTTGTTATCTGGCCCAAGCTCACCTTGTAAATGCACATGCATATCCATAAGCCCAGGCATAACAAAGCTGGTCGATAAATCGATTAGCTGAGCATTTTCACCAAAACGGTTGATAGGTAAAAAACCCGCTGATACCGAAACTATTTTGCCATTTTCTATTACTACGGTTTGTTTTTGTTGTGGTTTTTCTCCGGGAATAGCTAGCAACTCTCCTGCATGAATCACTTTAGTATCCGCATGTGCATTAGTAGCAACGATGTTGATTGCGAAAAAAACGAGGTAACCACACTCAATCGAAATATGCTCATTAAACTCTCCAATGAATCGTCATTCGTTAACAACAACGAAACAACGTTAAAATATTGTTATATCACTAATACCTTATCAGGAAAGTTATAAAAACAAACCACTATCATACTTTTACTACAAAAAACGGCTGAAAGTCAGACTATTAACACAAAAAAGCAGCACACCTAATTGGTCGTGCTGCTTTTAAACATCGCGATTAAAAATAATCTTACATCGTTTACAGGGCCTAAAGTTAAACTTTAAAGAAGGCAATTTCTTTTTTAAGCGAACCTGACAAATCAGTAAGTACTTTAGTTGCCGTGTCATTTTTATTCATCGACTCAATGGTTTCTTCAGACATTACCGCAACCTGCTCCATTGCAGCACTAAATTCAGTTACCACTTGAACTTGTTCAGATGCAGCGCTAGACACCTGCTTCACCAAGTTCAACGAGTCCATTGCTTGTTCCTCAATATGTTTGAGTAAATCTGTTGCCTGCATAATTTTCGCTTTGCCGTTTTCAACCTGTGGCTGCGTTGTTTCCATAGCACTTACAGATGCTGCCGTTTGAGTTTGCACATCGGTAATCATAATTTCAATTTGTGAGGTGGCTTCACCGGTACGTTGCGCTAACTGCCGAACTTCGTCTGCAACAACGGCAAAACCGCGTCCCGACTCACCCGCTCTTGCAGCTTCTATTGCGGCATTAAGAGCCAGCAAATTAGTCTGTTCAGAGATACCACTGATCACACTCGCAATGCCGCCTATTTGTTTTGTATTTTCAGCTAATAACCTTATTTGCTCTACCGTTTCATCAACGGTGGTCGCTATGCGTTCCATTTCGGTAAAAACTTTTTAAGCTAAAACCCAAAATGAAATTCATTTTTTCATGCAGCTAAACCTGATAGGTGTGCCTATACTTAATCCACGTGTTGAAATACTTTTCATATGTAGAGAGCCTATGGATATTAAAGATATAAACATTGCGCTGCTAGAAAAGTGTAATTTTCTTTTAATGGTATTTGATAATAACGATCAGCTTAGTTACCTTTCTCCTAGATGGTCAGAGCTCAATATTACAGCTAAAAACATGCCAACCATTAAAAGCTTTTATGCCTGTTGTACAACTGAAAGCAAAGCACTATTACAACAGCAAATCCTTGCACTAAAATCGCAACATAATGAGTTAGACCAATTTGATATTGAGCTCACATTCACAACCGATTACTCCATTAGACTAAATTGTTGCTTACAAAGTGTAGAACAAAAACAACACCAATATATGGTTTTAATTTTTAACCAGCACTTTGCCCAAGTGTCGTCTGTTATTAGCAATAACGAATTACAAACCATCATAGAAAATGCCGGCGAAGTTTTAAAAGTGGGTTATTGGCAACTCGACTGTAACACTAGCCAATTATTTTGGACCGATGAAATTTACACCATTCATGGTGTTTCACCCAGTAACTATTCCCCTGAACTAGACACAGCAATAAATTTTTATCATGAAGATGATAAACCCAAGATAGCTCATGCGGTCGAACAAGCTCTTGCGAGCGGGCAAGGGTGGAGCTGTATAAAGTTGCGTGTTGTAGGTAACGATCAACAAGAGCGCATTGTTATATCAAGCGGCAATGTATCAAGAAATAAAAACGGTGCAATCACTAAGTTATATGGCATTTTTCAAGATATATCGGGGAGTGAAAAAATCGCTCTAGAGCGGGACTTTTTAGTTACCGCACTCAAAGAAACTACGGTTGGGATGGTGATTGCCGATAAAGACAAGCGCGTTATTTGGGTAAATGGCTCATTTGAAAGAATAACAGGCTATACACTCAATCAAGTGGAAGGTAAAAAACTAGGTGCTATTTTACAAGGTGAAAAAACTGACGCCAACACAATAGAGCAACTTAGAATTCATCTTAAAAAAGGCATCCCTATTACCACCCGAATTTTAAACTATACACAAAGTGGGAACCCCTATTGGAATGAACTAGCCATATCACCCATTTTTAGAGACGGCAAAGTGGCTTATTACTTTGCTGTACAAAACGACGTAACCAAAGAAATAAACATTGAGCATAAACTAATCGCGCTTAATACCAGTTTAGAGCAACGTATTCAGGCGCGTACTCAAGAGCTCTCTTCACTTAATAAAGAGCTAGAAAAACAAGCCAATATAGACCCACTTACAGGCTGTTTAAATAGACGAACTTTATACAGAACGCTCAGCGATGAACTATTAAAAACGCAAAATAAAAACACCTATATTTCATTATTAATGCTCGACATAGACCATTTTAAAGCCATAAACGATAATTATGGTCACGAGGCTGGAGATTTAAGCTTAAAAGAGCTCACCAACACATTACGCTCCTTAACTAGAAAGCACGATTTTGTATTTCGCCTAGGCGGTGAAGAGTTTTTAATTATTATGCCCAACACAAACAAAGCCGAAGCTAAGCAAGCCGCAGAGCGAATTAAAAACACGATTAATCAACATAAAGTTTTCTATCGCAATAAAAACATTAGCTTTACAGTAAGTATTGGGCTGCTTACCCATGATGGCTCTATCAGCTTACAAAACAGCTTAAAATACGTTGATGACTATTTATACGAAGCAAAAGCTAAAGGCCGTAATAGGATTGTTGATTGAGTAATTTTAAATCAATTGGTAAAAACTTAACTAGTCATATAAGCTAAATGATTGAGCATAATAATTTAAATATATTTAGCTAAATTTGAGTTCGTAAATAAAATACACCTTAGGCAAAAATATTAAACGCGTACTTTTTATTTTACGTCAGCTAGTCCGCTATTATTTTTATTCGATTATTTAGTGTTAATCACATCAAAAACAAGGTTGCATAATGATAAAAGCGTCAACACCTGAAGATGAACTATCACGGCTAAAAGACTTATATGAGTATGACGTTTTAGACACTGAAGCTGAGAAATCCTTTGACGACTTAACCCAGCTTGCATCTGATATTTGCGAAACGCCAATTTCACTGATAAGCCTTGTTGATCCCAACAGGCAATGGTTTAAGTCTAAGTATGGAATTGATGTAGCCGAAACAGCAAGAGATATCTCGTTTTGTTCTCACGCAATTTTAGAAAACCAAGTGTTCGAAGTTCAAAATGCACTGACAGACACTCGCTTTCACGATAACCCCTTGGTCACAAACGACCCAAATATTCGCTTTTATGCAGGTGCACCTCTTATAACTCCTAGAGGCAATGCTATAGGTACGTTATGTGTCATTAGTGATAAACCAAAAAAGCTTTCGAGCAAACAAATAAATGCGCTCACGGTTTTGGGCAAAGAGGTTATTGCGCAACTAGAGCTTAGGCTTAATAATAAAAAGCTGTCTATGGCATTAGAAAAACAAAAAGCACACAATAAAGAACTAGAAAAGTTAAAAGAAGAAGCAGATACGGCCAATAACACTAAGAGTAAATTTTTAGCAAATATGACTCACGAGCTGAGAACCCCATTACATGGGATTTTAAATTTAGCTGAATTTGGTATGACCGAAACCACAACAAAGGAAAAAGACAGCACTTTAAAAAGTATATTAAAGTCAGCTCATTACTTATCAAATATTGTAAATGACATTTTAGACTTTTCTAAAATTGAGGCTGGTAAATTAGAAATTGAACATATCGACTTCAATCTTAATGACGTTATTAGCGATGTGATAAAGCCCCAGTTACAGCAAGCGTCTACTAAAGGTATAAAGCTTATTACATCGGTAGACCCTAAAATAGCGGATAATTTAAAAGGGGACCCTCTTCGGGTTTCGCAAATTTTAAATAACCTGTGCTCAAATGCGATTAAATTTACCAAAACGGGCCAAGTCGACCTGAAAGTAAGTATTAAAAGTAGTACATTGCAAACACAAGTACTCAAGTTTGAAGTTATTGATACAGGCCTTGGCATTAATGAGGCTGTTCAAGAACATTTATTTAAAGAATTTCATCAGGCAGATTCATCGACCTCAAGAGAATATGGGGGTACAGGTTTAGGCTTATCAATTTGTGCTCGTTTAAGTGAGTTAATGCAGGGGCACCTTAGCTTTACCAGCCAAATAGGTAAAGGCTCTACGTTCACCTATGAGCAACGCTTTGAGATTGTTTTGTCACCAATAATAGCAAGGCAAAGCGTTGAGCTAACAAACTTACAAGGTTGTACTGTCTTAATTGCCGAAGATAATAAAATAAATCAGCTCATTATTGTTAAAATGCTCAAGGTACATAATGCTGATTTAATAATCGCAGAGAACGGTAAAGAATGCGTTAAGTACTTCAAAGAACACCTTGTAGACTTAATTTTCATGGATATACAAATGCCTGAAATAGATGGCATAAAAGCCACACAGGCTATTAGATCGCTTCCTAAAGGTAAAACCGTTCCAATTATCGCTATGACAGCAAATACCCTAAAACAAGACATTGAGCATTATTTAGATATTGGCATGGATGGCTACCTAACTAAACCGTTCGATAAAGCTAAGCTCAACAGCTTACTCAATGTTTATAATCCTAAAAACCTCAACCTCAAAAACTTAGCAGTAAAAATTAGCGACCCTAATACTGCCAGTAATTGGAAGGTCAAACAAATATGCATAGAATTAAAAGCGCTTATTCCTAATGCCAATCGAGTCAGTCTGTGGTTATTTAATAAAGATTACAGCGCATTAAGTTGCTTAATTTGTCTTGATGAAAATGATGACGTGTCAAGTGGTGCTGTTTTAAATGCAGAAGACTCACCGGCTTATTTCAACTATATCTTAACCAACCAAATACTCGACGCATCAGACGCCAGAAATAACGAAGTAACCGAGTCGTTTACTCACTCTTACTTTGAGCCACTCAATATTTATTCTTTACTTGATTACACTTATAAACTTGATAACAAGCCGTTAGGTGTCATTTGTTGTGAAAGTGTGGACTCAAAAGTAACGTGGAGCCACGAAGATAAAGAATCATTAATAAAAGTAGCGGATATAACTACCCTCTTTTTATCAGAGCAAATAAATAAGCCATAAAAGTTAGTTAAATGCAATCAAGGTGCGGAGTTATCAATAAAGTGCAATTAAATGAAACATGTTTATTGATAGCTCATTATTTTTTGCTGCCACTTACAGTCATTATCAAGCTTGGTTACTAAGTTTTGTAGATGCAGAAACAGTTCACTCTGCTCTTTAGGGACTAATATTCGTCGATGATATTCATCGTGTGGCTCAGCGGATAAGTGGAAAACAGTCGCTTTAACTAAATCTGAAAGGTAATACTCAAACATAGATCGACCAATAATCGCCGCATCAATCCGCTGCTTAGTTAACATCGTCAGCAAGGCTCCCTCGTCAACAGTATCAATTCGATTCACCAAGCCCTCAGCTACTGCTTCGTTTATACCTGCATAATAAAAGCCTCGAACCCCTCCCACTGTCTTTCCCTTTAATGAGTTAGGTGATTGATACTCAAAGGGAGTACTTTGTAAAGAAACAACCTCATCACGATCTTCAAACACTTTACTCGTCCAAAGGTATTTTTGTTCTGTTTTATCTTTAAACCACTTAGGGTTCACCCCCAATAAAATACCATTCATCTCGTTACGCTCTAGCATAACTTCAATACGTTTTCTGGGCACATACACTAAGTTAAATTCATAATCGTTACTTAAACGATTTAAATGATTAACAAAGTCAAAATACAAACCTGATTGACCGCTAATATCAATGATTAAAGGTGGCTGTAGGTGGTATGCATACACCGCTACTTTAAACTTGCCTTGCTCGGCTAAAGCTAAGGGACACATTAATACTAAAAACAACCAGTATTTTGCCATAATTTTCTGCATATAAACTCTATAGATAGGTTTTTAAACATGTTGTTAATTAACTATAGCTTATGCTCTACTATTTCTCTGGAAACTTATTACTGGTTTCACTCATACTCCAAAATTTATTTATATAAATTAGAACAATCACTTACGATACGTTTTTTAAAGTAAAAGCGAGGTTTCCTTGGTCATTGTTGAGGTACCTCAGTTCTTATTTTGAGCTAATTGCTCAATTAAATGCTTATCCTGGGTAACCTCAGCAAGCAAACGATATTTTTTAGCCTGGCGTGTATCATTATTAAGCCCATGTAATTGCGACAAACGATAATTGGCCCAGTTCAAACTAGGCCATGACTCACTTAGATCGCCTTTGCTATATTTTTTTAATGATTCAATTCCCAATAAAATATTCGTTTTACTAAACACAGCATTGCGACCAAGCTGATATAAAACGTTTTGCATCAAAGTATGGTTTTGTGGATTTGTTTTCAACGCGATTTCAAACTGCATATGTGCTTTATCAAACTGTTTAACGTGTTGAAAAAGCAGCCCTAGCTCATAAGCTATAACAGGTGTTTTTCTCTCACTCTGCTGATACTTCAATAGCTTGACTGTTAAAGCTGAATCATCAAGAGTCTGTTTATAAAAATCGAGTTCAGCTAATACGCCTTGTTCTTGATTACGTAATTTAATTGCTTTTACTTGCTCAAAAGCAAGTGCTTCACTGCCACCAGCAATTGCTGGGGCGCCAAGATAAAAGCTAATCAACCCCTTTTTATATGTAATATTCTCTGGCGCTAAAGCAACCGCTTTTTTCATACATGCCAGTGACTTTTTTGCATAGCTAAACGCTTTAAAAAATGCTTCTCCCGCTTGCCTGCCCATAATTCTGCCACAATAAAAATGAGTTAAATGATTCTGAGGATGCTCCTCTATTAACTCACTTATTAATGCTTCAGCGGCATCTAAGTCACTATCAATCATCGCAATTGCTTGTTCATTTAAAGCATCGACTTTTTCACCCGCGTTTACTGATGAACAAAATAGCGCCAATAAAAACATAACTCGCATCATATTTTTCATTTATTTTATCCTTTAGTTTCATTAGTATATTTGCGAGAAAGAACAGAAATAAATATAACTCCCACCAGTCCAGGTGCGACCCAAAACATAATTTGCATAAACCCTGTAGAAGTAAATATATGCCTACCACCAAATGCAATAAATGCAGTGTATGCGGCAATGCCTGAGCCGATATATCCGCCCAAATGCTCAACCAACCAATCGGTTTTTTTATGTGTCGCTTAAAGGTGAAATGTAAATTGGTAATAGAAATAAACAAGCCTAACGGGCCAAATACCAACATTAATATGTGCCCTGTAACAATGCCAAACCATAAAATAAGTGCTCCACTCACTAACAACACAAACGTTATGAATAACTGAAATGGTCCTTTGATACTTTGTTGGTCTAATTTAGCTTTGAGCACTAGTTTGCCATAGCGTACAGACACCAGGGTCAACAACGATAAATGGAAAAGTAACAACGCAAAACGTACAATCCCCTCACGCACCTCAGCCTTATTTACGCTATCTACAAAAGCCTCTGGCTTTACCCACTCGGGAATGGCAATCGATAACAACGCCATCGCCATCCCTGTTATAACCACCCCGTACATAGATAAGGTATACCAGTTACCAAATTTTTTATGCCGTGGTGAGCCTTTTTTACTATAAGCAGGGAACCAAAACAAAAATAAGGCGCATATTCCTACGCTAATATGCCCAGCCAACATAATCTTAAAAATAATATCCATAATTTATAACCTCAAATAATGTGTTGATTTGAAGTATCTAAAAATATGCCTTGTGATGAGAGTGCCAAAAGTCACTTTTTTGTTTGAGCACTTAAAAAGTAATAAACAGGCTATATTATTTGCGAAAAAATTGAACAACCTAGCTTGACCTGTCTAATACTTTATAGTTTACATTAACTATCGCATTTTAAATGTATGAGGTTTTATGTGTACCGTATATCTGAGTTAGCGAAATTAGTTGGTTTATCTAGAACGGCTTTGCTTTATTACGAAAAGCTCAGCTTAATCTCAGCAAAGAGATTAGAAAATGGCTACCGAGTTTATAGCGAAAGAGATGTGCAACAGGTGCGCCTAATCCAGCAATTGCAAAAGCGGGTTTCACCTTAGCTGAATGTAAACATTGCTTAGAAAGTAAGTTAGATAAGACCGTACTTAGGCTACGCTATAATGAGTTAAAAGATGAGATAAGCCAAAAAGAACGTTCATTGGCTTTATTATCTTCCCTTCTCGGTGATGATACGAGTAAGCCATGGCATATAACGCTTTCTGAAATCGCACCAGATGCACATATAGACTGGTTAAAAATCCAAGGGTTTGATGAAAAACAAGCTCTAAGAGTCAAATGGTTGTCAAAAGATATGAATGAACATGAAAAGTATATGCAAGACTTTATGAAAGTGTTTGAAACACTCGAGCTTTGGGGGCCTAGTAGTAAAGAAGATACTTCAAAAGCGTACTCGTTACTTACGAGCCATCCTGCACATATTTTAGAGATAGGTTGCGGCAAAGGAAATTCAACAATAACACTTGCCAATTTATCGAAAGCAAAAATTATCGCAATAGATAATGAGCAGTCAGCCTTAGCGCAATTGCAACTTAAAATTAAGCAGCACAACCTCAAAGATTCAGTGTCAACTCAATGTATGAGTATGACTGAATTGAATTTTGACACTGATAAATTTGATGTCATTTGGGCGGAAGCATCGGCCTATATTATGGGAGTTGAAAAGGCACTGGCCAATTGGCAGTCTTTATTAAAATCACACGGATTTATTGTTTTTAGCGATTTAGTCTGGCTAACAGATAACCCAAGTCAAGATTCTATAGAACAC
The DNA here is from genome assembly GCF_048318575.1 of Pseudoalteromonas sp. RW-H-Ap-1. Taxonomy (GTDB): domain Bacteria; phylum Pseudomonadota; class Gammaproteobacteria; order Enterobacterales; family Alteromonadaceae; genus Pseudoalteromonas. The sequence continues at coordinate 510,248 of NZ_CP166996.1, read as the reverse complement.
TGGAAAAATGATTACCCAGACATTCAAACAATTAACACTAGAAAGTCACAGATAGAGCAAGCAGGGCTTGAGCTAAAACATACATTTACTGTTTCTGAGCAAACTTGGCAAAGCTACTATGTACCACTTGAAAAACGTGCAAATGAGTTAGCATCACAACTGGTAAACTCACAAGCAATCTCTGATATAAAAAACGAAGTAAATTTGTATAAATCGCGACTTGGTGAGTTTGGTTATCAATTCTTTATTGCTCAAAAAAATAGGCACTCGCTGCTTACTTATGTAAGCAGCTTAGTAGTCATTCAAGGTTAGCAGCGTTTATTATTATTTTATTAATCCTACTTCTATAGCCTTTAACACCGCTCGCGTACGATCCCTAACACCTAATTTTGCAAGAATAGTTGAGACATAGTTTTTAACCGTCCCTTCAGATTTAAACACCGCAGCCGAAATTTCGCGATTGCTACACCCAGCCGCCATAAAGCGCAGTATTTCTAATTCTTTGGCGCTGAATTCAGGCAGGTCAACTACACTTTCAAATTGGCTATCACTGGTACTTAGCTGCTTTATTACACGTTCAGAAATCGCTGGCTGTATTAACGTTTCGCCCTTATGAACACACTCTATCGCATCTACCAAGGTCTCTAATGATACATCTTTAAGTAAATACCCCTTTGCGCCTGCTTGCAGCGCGCTAACAACGAGCTCATGATCATTAAACGTTGTTAGCATAATCACTGGCGGCTGCGGTTTATCAAGCTTAGTTTGGTTTAACGCTTGCAACGTATCAATTCCCGACATTGCAGGCATGCGTATATCCATCAGTATAACGTCAGGTTGTTTTTCTTGAATTAACGATATAGCTTGCTCACCACCAGACGCTTCAGCTACCACATCAATAGCTTCAGAGAGCATTAATAAACTTTTTATCCCTGAGCGTACCAACGTTTGATCATCAACAATAATTACTTTAATTTTCATTGTGGCTCCACCAGCGTAATCTGTGTTACAAAACCAGTTGTGGTATGTTTAAACTTCACACAGCCACCTAAATCGTTAACACGCTCTTCAATACCTTTGAGGCCGTGTCCTTTTTGCAGAGGCTTGATGGTTTTAGAGTGAGCATTATCAACAATCGTTAAATGAATAACATGCTCTGCATGTGTTATAGCTATTGTCAGCTCAGTAGCATAACTATGTTTTAGCGTGTTAGTTATGCTCTCTTGCGTACAACGAAGCAAGGCGTCAGCAACCCTAACATCATTAATCATCGCTTCATCCACAATATTAAGTTTAATTTTTAACTGCGGTACATTATTAATAAGTGCTTGTAAGGCTTGTTTAATTTCTATCGCTGATCTGTCACGAATTTCTGAAACGGCCTCTCGAACATCGCTCAATAACAGCTTAGCCAAACTATGACATTGCTTAATATTTTCATGCACAGCTCCTTCTGACGTTCGCTGTGCTACTTGTAAATTAATCGTCAAAGCGGTTAAGTGGTGCCCTAATAAGTCATGAATATTACGGGCAATGCGAGTTCGCTCAGCTTGCTTGGTGGCTTCACTTAACAGCGTTTGTGTGGCAATTAACTCTCGGTTTAATGCCTCTGACTTTTCACGTGCTAGAGATTCGTTTCGTGTAGTATTCATGACCACTAATGCAAATAAATTAAACGTCCAAAATAACAAACCGGTCAACAGGCTATCGTCTTTGCCCCAGTAAAAGGTAAAAATAAGAAAAAGCGGAACTAAACATAACAAGGATAAGCATATGGCGTGCCTCAAACGCATAAAATAAGGTAGTTGAGCACACCAAATGGTGCTTAATATCGCTATGTAGGTGTAAGGTACAACCGCCGCTACAACTAATAATACAGCATATTGAATTGTTAAAAGCCCTTGCTTAAGCCTTTCATTTAAGCGGGTCTTATAGTTTGCGTTCGCAATCATAAAACAGCTTATAAACGCTAAGAAACACAGGGTAACTATTATTAAATCAGGTACCGAATAATCATCCGACTTGACCATTAACCATAACGCCGAGCCGCTCACGGCAGCCCACGCAATAATCGCAGTAAAGCTTTCTATAGACACAAGACGTTTTATTTCAGTCATTTAACTTAATCCATTAATAAATATATCTTCAGTGGCCTCTTAAACTTAGTCTACAGCAGGCGTGCTCAAAATATTAAGCTCTTTTATAAAGAATGTGATTTTGCTGTTTAAAAAACTGAATGTGAGGCGTTGTTAATGCATCGATGCCATCATATTCGTTGTGTTAATTATCTATTTTGTATATTTGCCTAACCTGCCAGAGAAAATGGGAAATGCTGGGTTATTGAATATGTATGGTTGTTGCTTACTTAAAAGCGCGAGTATAATACGCCACTGCAAACGCATTTAGCTCACCAAATTTGGAGCACCACCATGAAAAAACTATCGAAAGTACAATTAAAACAACAAGCACTTGTACTTGATGTTGCTGATAAAATAGAAGCACAAGGGCGTGCTGATATACCAGGTATGCTGCAATGCTGGTTCGATGTGGAATATCATTTATTTCCGGGTTCGTTACTTATGTGTTTTCAGTTTGAAAACCAACAAGCATTAACTGCGGCAGAGCCAGAGTTATTAAAATGGCAAAAGCGCTTAAGCGCTGCCATGCTTAAAAAAGGCGTGATTTTGAAAGATATGCGTAAACATTTAGTGTTTACCTTAAAAGGACCTGACGACTAAACCACTTGTATTGAATGCACATTTTATTTTAGTGCGCTTTCTAAATTAGACTCATTAACGTGTTTAATTAGCTCAGGAAAAAACGCTAAAAAAAGCCCATCTAGCGCATTGTAATGGCGAGATATATCTTCAGCAGCGCCAGCAAAATTATTAGTAAATCGAATACGCTTAGCAATATTATCAAGCGCCCGCCCCACCCCATCAACGCTTTCATACTCTTTAAACCAATCGTTTTGCGTCATACTGGTTACTACACGTTGCATTCTTTGTGGCATTACAGGTATACGCTTATTCAAAAACCCATAACTGGTGTGCTTAAAATCAATTAATGATTGGTTATTAAACTGCTGCCAATGCTGAATGAGAAAATGATCAAAAACCACATCTATAGCCACGCCAGCAAAGCGCCTGCGCTTGACTGAAAAAAGCTGTTTAGCTTCTTTAACAAAAGGGTGTGCGTCAGTAAATTTATCCACTAAATAATGATTATCAAGCGCGTTTTTAACGCTTGTAGGTATATGCGTTAGCTGCCGTTGCCCCCCAAAATCTCCCAGCAAATTACCAAAATGGGAATCAGCAGTAGGCTGTGCTAAATAAAGGTGGGCTAAGTAATTCAAGGTAATCTCACGATGGTTAATAAAACACACATCATACTTTGATGTATATCACGAACAATAAAAAAGCATCTACTCAATCAGCCCTTCAATACTCAAACCTTGGTAGTTATTATTTTGTTTTCGATACTCATTCGGAATTCTCCCTACTATACTTTTAAACACGCGATTAAACGTTGCAAGAGACGAAAAGCCACTCTCAAGTGCAATACTCAAAATACTCCATTCTTGAGCTTGTTCACTTGCTAATAACATCTTTGCATAATTTACACGGTATTGATTAATAAACAGATTAAAGTTAGCAACCTTATAATGATATCGAATCGCTCGGCTAATTTTATATTCAGGCACTTGAAGTGCTTGTGCAAAATCTGAAATTTTTAGATTAGTTTGTAAAAACAACTGCTGTTCGTTTATGAGTTTAGAGATGCCCATTATCAACTCAGCTTGTATTTGCTCTTGATGATGGCTGATATCACTAATTTTCTTTACTTCATCGCTATCAATACCAACTTCACTCTCATCATTATGAGGTCGCGTTTGCTTTTTTGAGCTACTTGCTTGCAGGGTCATAACTATGTGCATTGCAAATACAATTAACAGCGCAGAAGAAGTGATAATTAGCGGGTTATATAGCTCAATTTCCGCAGGGCTAAATATAAATGCAGGTAATATACTGGCATTAACAACCGCTAAAAAGTACGCACTTGCAAAAATCACTGATTGCACTTTTTGAACGTGTGTTTTGCTATTGAAGCCTCTCATCGACTCCCAAAAAGAAAGCACTAAAATGCATGATGAAAGTAAACCTGTTATTTCATTCATGCCTTGCTTTAATCGCCACATTATATGACTGGTAGAAAGTGGTTGTGGGTCAAGGCTCACCAAATAGTGCCATGTTTGATTAAACATGATCAAAAGCGCGATAGTTGCAGCAACTGCCACATGTCTGCGTGAAATAGGGTTATGCTCACGAAATAAAGCCCGCGATATTAACCATGATGCATTACACGTTGCACAAGTAAACAAGCCAATAAAGTACTGATACTCCCCCAAGCTTGGTGCACTAATTTTTTGCACTCCGACCATACACAAAGAGCCACAAAATATGACAAATAAATAATGAATAAGCTGCTTATCTTTTTTAAGCGCATTTAAAAACATTAAGCTCATACAAACAAAAATAAGCAGATAATAAGGAGACGTATTTTGCATTACAGTGCGTTTTTAACCTGACGTTTATACTTGCCTATCCAACATAGTACAAAGTAACTTTTCAGTTAGCAAAAAGACTTTGTTAGGGAATGTGTCTGTAGCAGTTAATTAATTTTCAAAATTACCCATATATCGTTACTCAAATTTCAAATTTGATAAGAAACCGCCTTTCAAACCCTTTATATTTGCGTTATTCGTTTTATGAAGAAAAAAGAAAATACACATGTATAAAATCAAACTTAAGCCAAATTCATTGCTTAATAACAGTAAAAAAATATGGTTTAGCTGCCTGCTGATGGCACAAGTCTGCTTTGTTATTTACCTCACATTAGGGTACGGGCTTACGGGCGCTACTAACGGAATATCTGGCTGGAATAGCCTAAATAGCACGGCCTATGTTGCTAACGATACAACTGGAAACTTCATGTATGCGGCACATGTATTATTAGCCATCGTGATGATAACAGGTGGCAGCTTGCAGCTAATTCCCTTTATACGAACAAAGCACCCTCGCTTTCACCGCTATAACGGCCGTATTTTTGTGTTGCTTGCCTGTACCATTTCATTCGCGGGCATATACCTGATACTAGCCAGAGGAACTGTTGGCAACGCCTTGATGCATGGGTTAACAATATTTGGCGGTTGCGTGGTTATTTTATCAAGTATATTAGCAGTAAAAGCAGCCAGGAAACGTGATATTAGCCTTCATAAAGTATGGGCAATACGCTTATACCTCGCAGCAAATGGTGTGTTATTTTTTCGCTTGATGATTTTTGCTTGGTTCTTAATATTTGGCACTTTAGGAGTCGATACCGCAACGTTTACCGGCCCAGCGGTATTGGCTGTTAGCATTTGCTCTTACGTGATCCCTTTACTTATTGCTGAGCTAGTAAGGTATGCTGAAAGTACAACGAATAAAATTATTACCATCGCCACAGCAAGTATAATGACATTGATATCCATTATTTTCCTAGTGGGTTTATTTGGGGTCGTGTTAGCCAACTGGTACCCGGCGATAATTAACTTATAAACAGGCTACTCTTTTTAACAGGGAGCTTATCTGATAAACGCCCAATCAAAAGCCACTTTATTAATCAGTGGCTTTCGTTGATAAATCAACGCTGGGATCTGTAATTCGCGAGAAAGTACGCCCTAGCTTAGCTAGCAGAAGTCGGTTATTCAATTTTTTGAAAATTCCCAGCTGCCTATTGCTGGTTGTTTTTCTGCGCAACCACGAACGAGAATACGTAAGAGCCCTTTTGACCCATTCGTAAATCACTAAAAATCACGCGCCATCTAACATACAAGCGGCGCAACACAGATAAACAAAGAGCTAAACGGCCGCAATTTTAATGACAATACAACAATTACAGCTTACCTTTGCTGAAGGTTTTGCATAACACTGTATTTTATAGCCCGAGCTTACACGTTTTTGTAACGGGAGTACCTCACACATAAAAGCCGGTCACTTTGTTATGTACCGGCTTTTATAAGTACCTACTTCACACTCGTTTATAGTTCAGGGGCAAACTTTAACATGCGAGTTTGATCTGTTAACTCAATATCAATGAGTTCAAAGGGCGGGTTAGCTGCTCGAACAGAGGAAAATGGCATCATAAATTGACCATGCCCCTCGATCTGCTTAGCAACCTCTACCGTTGCCAGTTTTACCCTCTCCCCTTTACTGTCTGTTCCAGTTAGTGTCGCGCGAATAGCAAAGCGCCCAGCATCAGTAACATCAACTGGGACCTGTGCTTGGAAGTGATTACGCCCTAAAGACATCACACTAGCTTTACCCATCGTGATGGTATCAGCACTGTGTACAAACGGCATTTTTATAGAGCGTTTTACTATTTTACCACTTGCATTAGTTTTGATATTTGCCTCCAGTTCATAATATCCTTTTGCGGCACCTATTGTTTCAAGCGGGTAAGTGAATACAGCCTCACCTTTTTCATAACGTACCTCAAGTTGTTCACCATCAGGGCTAAACAAAGCTAACTCTACATCACTATCTTTGATGTGTTTTTGCCCCATACTGAGGTTTATGCTCAAGCGTTGTTGTTGTTCTTTTAATTTAAACTGGGTTTTAGCATGCAATGCACTAAGCGAGCCTTTTTCAATAACGTGTACCAAATATGTATCTTGGTCACCGAGCGCTTGGCGTGTTTGTAGCATGGCTTTGCCGTTAACTTGCCCTAATTTAAGCCCAACACTACCATCTCTAAACCCTGCGTTTTGCATTTGCTCACGCGCAGCAATAGCCTGCATTGAAATTTGTCGCCCACTCTCACTAAGTACCGAAAACATATTAGCTTGCAATTGATGAGGTTTCATCACTTCACCGCTATCAAAGCGTGCTTTAGGGGCGATACGAATAAAATGATCCGCTTGATTAACAAACACGGGCACACCACGCTTTAGTTCTTTTCCGGTCACTCGCTGCCAATACTCCACACTGTCTTTTTCAAGGCTCTGCAACGGCGCAACTGACGCCGACTGAACCTGAGGAAATTGATAAACTGTTTGCTCATTCGCATTTGCCACAGCACTCACAACCATTATTGCAGCACATAATTTAGTTATTTTTTTAATCATTATCTAACTCCTAAATTCGATTTTTAAGCATGTCTGGTAAACCAAAGCAATTACGGCGGCTTTGTTGATGACTTAAAGGTTCACTACCACGCGTTTGTGATTTGTCTTTAAACCACACCGAACCCGCTAGCGACTGAGAGCTACAATTTAAAAAGCCATCAGAGCAACTGTCTAACCAATTTTGCGTGACTTCAAGTGCAACTTGGTTTTGGTATCCTCCGCAATAGCTATCACTATCCCAAACGGCAGAGTCAACATCACTCCCGACCACAGCTTCAAAACGAGAAGGTAAACTTGGACGATTAGGTGTACCATATAGCCACTGCGCGTTATACGATGCCATCCAAGACACTTGTTGTTGTTTTACTGCATCACTGCCATAACCCAATAGCCAACCCAAACTTTGCTCAAAAGAGTTACCCGCAACAACCGCATCAGCCAAAGGTGTACCACCACTAGAGGGAGCAAGCGCAATGGTATGCGTTACTTTATTAATGATATTTGCATAGCGGCTATCAAACGTTGGGTTAGATAAGATCCATCGCACCACATTGCCACCATTAGAATGGGTAATGAGGGTTAGCTCTGTAATATTTTTATTATTGATAAATGAGCTCAGTTGCCCTGCTAAGCAGCCAGCAGCGCCATCGGCCCACATATATTGCTCAAAATCACAATTTATAACTGCGTAATTATTAGTGTTAGGCAAGCCTTGACGTACAGTATTAACAAAACTGCCCGTCCAATAGTCATTGTATGCATCGGTTTGTTCGCCTGTACCATGAACAAATGCAATCCCTTGTTCGGCAAATGCGCCGTGGCTTAAGCCAGCCGCGAGTGTTAAAGCAGGCATTAATAAGCATGTTTTTATTTTCATGTGTATTCCTGTTGATTGTAGTTATCAGGTTGGAGGTGTGACCTCCGTTCAGAAAATAGACTACACAGGGGTAAACGCAAGAAATTATTTACATTTATTTAACCTTTGTGTGCTTTTTCACTCCAAATCATTAGTTTTTTATATTAATCGGCATGGGTTAATGATGAGCTTTAAAGTGTGTAACAATGATAAATTTAAAATCAGATAACAAAGAATAGAGAAACTCAATAGTGCTTAAAGGGCCGGTGATGTGTATCCACAAACCACGGAATTGCCATGCATGTTCACTGAAAAACGAGACAAATATAGGCACTAAACGCAAATTGAAGCGAAATAAAAGCGCGCAGTTACACCCGTCAACGTCATGAATAGGTTCGCAGCAGTATGTAAAACAAGCACACATTTTCTCTTGAATCAAACGAGTAAGAACAACACTGATAAACCCTGTTAAATAGTGCTTCTTTCGCTTGTGTTACTTTTTAAGCCAAGACTTAACCTTACTCATGTGTGTGCGACTCACTGGTACACAGGTTTGATTTGACATTTTCAATGCCCCCTCTCGGTTCTTTTTTTCTAATGAGTGAATATGGGCTGTATTCACCCAATAGCTTCTGTGGGTTTGTCCAACTGCAAGCTCAGGCGACAGGGAACTAATATCGTCTATGGCATCTTTGAGGTTGTATAAAATTAAGTGACTTCCAGACTCAAGCACCACATTTAAATAATGTAACTCAGCTTTTAGGTATATAAGCTCTGAAATAGCATTAATGTTTGCCAGTTGTAAAAATTGTTGTGCACGGCTTTGTGCCTCTTCATTTGTTGAAAGTTCAACGGCATTGTTGCTGACTGCCTCTGTGGTCACTGATGGTGTTAATGCCCCACCAGTGTCACCGCTGCTTCCTTGATGTGAACCCACCCTCTCAGGTTGCTTCGTTGTGAAGACCATATTTGGCGTGTTTGGTTGTTGCACTTCAGGTGCTTGTTTATGGGTGGACTCAATTTTAAATCCGAGGACCCAAGGCAAATTAATCGCAATCCATGATATCAGCGCGGGGGGAACCATATTTTGCCACTCTTCGATTAAGGCGCTAATGCTGTAAGGTGTTTCTTGCTCTATATACACATCAAAAAGTAGTGATATTGGCACATAAAGTGTCACCGCAATTAATGCGCTAACAATCAGCTTAACAAAGTTATTTTGTTTGCTAAGCACACCTCTCATTAATGTATGTGTGGTGATAAAAAAACCTAACGCTAAAAAAACCTGTCCTTGCCAAACAATAAAATTCAACCAAAAAGGCAGTATATTGTCGTTATCTGAGACGCTTAAAATACACGCTAGAACAAAGCCAACACACAGAAAATAGCGCCATGGGCTTATCGCACCAAGCTGAAACTGCCCATCCATACAATAAACTGCCCATTCATACATAAATCAATAAGTTAATTAAACCAGAAATCATTTAAGCCGTAAATTATTGTTATTAAATAACGCATACAAAGGATGCAAAAATGACATTTACTAAATCAACAATCGCAGTTTTAGTGAGCACAATATGTACACACGCTTGGGCTCAAACAGACAACAGTCAAAACGAGATTGAAAGTATTACCGTGGTGGCTCCTCAGCCAGACGGCATTAAAATTAGTTCGAACAAATTATTAACACTACCCGGTACGGGCAACGATCCACTCAAAGGTTTAGAAGCTCTCCCAGGTGTTGTTTTAGCAACCCCTAATACTGGCGGCCCAGTAGCACAACCGGCTATTCGTGGCAGCTCAACTAACGACAACCTTTATCTAACAGATGGGTTAGAGATGGGGTATATTTTTCACAACGATGGTTTGAGTATTTATAACCCACTGCTTATTGAAAGCTTTGAGTTAAAAACAGGCGCATGGGCGAGCAACTATGCCAATGCAAATGGCGGGGTCATATTAACGCAATTAAGAGATCCAAACCCTGACATGCCAACCAATGTAATTGATTTGAGCTTTTTTCGCAGTGGCTTTTTATATGAACAAGCGATTTCGCCAGATGCCGCATTCTACGTTTCATTTAGAGAGAGTTTAGTGCACACCTACGTTGATAACTTTATCGAAGACGAAGACTTTTCATTTTCAGTGCCACCACGTAACAGGGATTACCAAGCAAAACTAATCTGGGATATAGATAACAATAATGTGTTACGTGCAACCGCCAGCGGCGCAAAAGATTACATTGAAATTGAATTTGATGCAGACGGCCGCGACATTGGTAAAAACCCTGATTTAGCTTCTGGCGAACGATACCAAAGTTATTTTCATAGCCAAGCAATCAGTTGGCAATACACTGGCGACAACCTCGAGTCAATCAGCAGTGTCAATGTATTAACGCAAAACCAGCAAGAGCGAGAAGGTGACATTTTTCGCTGGGATGCTGATATTACAAAAATAATTGTAAAATCAGATAACCAATATATTGCAGATTCATTCACTCTCGATTTTGGTATTCAACTCAAACAAAGTGAGATTGATTACGTAAGCAGTGGTCGGTTATTGCCATGCAACACTGAATTTGAAGTGTGCCCACCCAGCTATTTCAGCCCCACGTTTTCGCAGCAAGGCTCGTTTACTGTAAGAGATTATCATGCCTATGCATCACTCATGGGAGACATTTCGCCTCGCTGGGATTACAACATTGGTTTTGCGTACCTCGCAACGGATAGCAATTCACAACGTTATTTAGAGCCACGCGCACGTATAGGCTTTGATGTGAGCGATAAGCATAAACTCAACATTAGCTACGGTGTTCACCACACACTGGTTGATGACTACCAATATTTAATTCCTCAATATGGCGAATCCACACTTGAAGCCAGTGAATCGACTCATTACACGTTGAGCCTAGACTCAAACCTTGGTCAAGGACTCGGGTTAAAAACAGAGCTATTTTACAAAGAGCTAGATAACTTAATCGTTGCGAACCCTGATGCACAAAAGCGACATTTAACACAGAATGTGGCTGGCGCACCAACATTTGATGATGTCGCCAGTGGTGAATCGTACGGTATAGAGCTGCTGCTAAATAAGCAGTTATCTGAAGATTGGTATGGCTGGGCAAGCATTGCCTACAGTAAAACAGAGCGCGACAACCCATTAACCAATCAGCAATTTAACTCTGAGTTTGATTTACCTTGGGTTGCAAACCTCGTGCTAGATTATAAATGGAACGAAAATTGGCAAATTGGCGCGAAATGGCGTTTTCAAAGCGGGCGACGTTATACACAAGTGCAATCTGCGACTCCCTATACTGAAACTAATAATCAACCCCTCTTTTATATACCTCAATACGGCGAGTTTAATGCTGAGCAATGGGGAAACTATCACAGGCTTGATCTTCGCGCAGACTATCAAACCAAAGTGTTTGGTCTCGAATCGACTATTTATATCGAAGTGCTTAACGTTTACGGCTCAAAAACGGTGCAAGAACTTGAGTACAACATAGATTACAGTGATTTTGAAAAAGACTATCAATTTCCTGATATGCCGCTGCCTTCAATCGGGATTACGTTAAACTTTTAAGCACATACAATGAAGGCCGGTTAGTAATAAACCGGCATTCAAACATGAGGGTTCACTCAATTAAACAACCCCAAGAGCAACATCATTGTGGTCATTTGAATATTTAGAAAGGTCACCTCTTCTAGAACTGCCCCGTTAGCGTTAAAGAAAACCGGGGGCGCGTTCATTTGCACGCTGCTCTTGCCTTAAGTACTGGCTTTGCGTAAACAACCCTGTATGACGCGCTTTATTGACGGTGTATCGATCATTAAGAAGATTATCACCTTTGAAGCGCAGCTTTAAATGTTGCGAAATTTGATAATCAATAAAGGCATTTGCGGTGATTTTAGTATCAACATCGCCCTGATAGTCATAATAATAAAACGTATAACGACTTTTATCTTCGAGTGTTAAACTCATCGATAGTCCAGGTAAAATTTCGTTCTGGTTTAATTTTACCTGCCAAGCGTTTTTACTTACTCGCTCGATAGGCGCTTTCTCTGCGGTAAAAGGATGAATTACTTCGCTATCTCGCCACGTATAATTGGCACTGACCAAGGTGTTATTTAGTCCAAACGCTTCTAATCCAAAATATGTATCAAACTCAACACCGTACTCTGTTGCGCTATCGATATTACCGTCGCCAGAGCGCTTAGCCAATAAGACTTCATTAATTAAATCACTTATTTTATGGTAATAAGGCGTCACAATAAAACTACCTTCGGTTGATTGCCATTGCTTTTCAAACGCAACAGAGAACTCATCACGCACTTCAGGTTTTAAATCAGGGTTGGCTTCTTCAAGACGAGATTCATAACTATCAAACCATGGCACAAAATCTTTAAGGTCAAGTTGACTGACTGTTCGTTGGTAATTGAAACGCACCTGATAAATATCATTCAAATCATAGCGCAGATTTAAACGGGGTTTGAGGTAGTTAAATGTGCGCGATGTGTCACTGTTTACGTGCTGTAAGGTATTGGCTGTTACGGATAGGTCTGTTGCGACGTCAATCGTCGATCGTTCATATATTAAGGACGATTGTAGGTTTAACGTCGGTGAAATCGCAAAATTATAATTACTAAACCCTTCATAACGCGTTTCTTTAATGTCATTTAATTCGGTCGAATGATAAGCAGACCCCGCTTGACGAATAAACTGTAAATTTTCATCTAGCTGATTTATTGCCACCTCAAAGCCAGAATCAAACGTATGACTTTTGTTGAGCTTAAAGCGCCAATTAGTGCGCAGTACATTTTCTTTTGAGGTATAAATGCGTGGTAGCTGGTAATTTGGTTTAAATACTGCGCCATCTTGCGATACACGGTGCCAAATTTTGTCATCAGAATCTGCTTGATTACTAATAAATAACAACTTCAACTGATGAGCATCATTATAATCATGGGTAATATCACCGCTTACTTCCCACTTGTCTCTGCCCCAATCATACTCCAACTCTTTGCTTTGAAGTGTGTCTGAGGTTAAAAATTCACTGTTGTTCTCCGTAAGCGCATCAACGTTGATTTTTTCATAAATGGCAGTAAGTTGCATTGCGGTTTTATCTGAATATACATATTCTAACTTGGCAGATAACTGGCTCTCTTTGTAAATGTTCTCGCGTAGACGAACATTTGTTTGCGTATCAACATCCGCAGGAGAGGTAAACTGCTCTTGTGAGCTTATTTCAGCCGGATAAACAGCATGGTTTAAGCCTATTCTGTATTTTAAATTGCCTTTACTCGCACTGTAAGTCAAAGAGCCTGTGGTATGTGCCTTGATATTCGCTGTTTTAACCGTGCCTAACGTCCAAAGAATCGATGAATCTATGTCTTGTTTCAGTACCACATTAATCACTAATCCATTACTTTGCACATCTAAATCAGAGCGCGTCCCGCGAATCAGTTCGATGTACTCTACGTCCTTCGCTTGAATACTATTGAGCTCCTTCTCAAGGCTATTCTCTTTACCCGACATCCGCTTACTGTTTATCAAAATTTGATCGCCGGACGATCCAAAACCACGATTGTTTGATGTGCTGTTCATTTTGCTTAAAAGGCTATTTGCACCAGGGGTATTTTCTAGAATGTCATATAACGTTTGTGGCTCCAACGCCATAAAGGTAATTGCTTCATACCGCTCAATATTGACAATAGATTCATTCGCAGCACTGATGGTAGAAAAACCAATTAGCATACTTGAGCCGCCAATCAACACGGCGGATAAAATAGCATGCTGCAACGCAGAGCGTTTATATAATATATTTGGTTGAGTAACGCGGTGTGTCATTGTTAAGTCCCTGTCATTAAATTAGGGTTATCTTAATCAACCGGCACATCCTCAAATAGGCACAAAAGGTAAAACTAACGCAACGAAAGTTTTACAAAACTTTGCATTTGAAGGGATAAAAGGGTGATATAGTCCAGCTAGGATAAGTAAAGGATTTAAAACAATAATATGAATATTAAACCCACACTGCTCATCATCGAAGATGAACCGAGTATTTTACGTGGCCTTACGGATCTATTTGTATTTCATGGTTTTGATGTTGAAAGTGAAATAGACGGAAAAAAAGGACTCATCCGCGCGCTAGAAAAGCAATACAGTTGTATTCTTTTAGATGTCATGCTGCCATCAATGAATGGTTTTGAGATATGCAACGCCATTAGACAGCAATCTCAGGTGCAACCAATTTTAATGTTAACAGCAAAAAATACTGAGGAAGATATTATCAATGGCCTCACCTTGGGCGCTGATGATTATTTGGCAAAACCGTTTTCAACGTCTGAATTGGTGTTACGAGTCACCGCTTTAATTAGGCGGTCAGGTTTGTCTAGCACTAACAACACACTCAACATTAGCAAGCATGTGAGTATTTGCATGCAAAAATTAACCGGCACATCTCATCAAAAAGCCATGCGTTATACGCGTCGCGAAGTGAATATTTTAACCTACTTAAATCAACAAAAAGCCCCCGTATCACGCGATGAACTTCTAAGAGAGGTGTGGGGATATAAATCAACTGACTGCCTAGACACCCGCACGGTAGATATTCATATCGCTAAAATAAGAAAAAAATTGAACGCGACCCGAAGACACCTGAGCACCTCGTTACGTTAAGAGGCGAAGGGTATCAGCTTTTTAGCGGCCAATTGTAATATGAAACCCTTTTTTTAAATAAACGACTATTAAATTACCAGCAACGCGTTAACCGCCTGCGCGGCTTTACGCTTATTTGCTTATTCCTTTTATTAGTACCGATTAGCATGGTGTTCATTAAAGGTTATTATCAATTTGAAAAAGACCTGATAACTGAGTATGAAGATAAAACCGAAGAAATAACCTCGCAACTCAACTTACGGCTATTTAAACGGGTGGTTTTTGACAATGCAATAAGTACATTCGCATTTGATTACTACCAACATATTTATAACCCGGCCAATAAACACGTCAGCAAAGAAAAATCGCCGCTTTCAGATCTCGCGTACAATACGCGATACGAAGGGCTATTAGGTTATTTTCAAATTGATCAAGAGGGCCAATTCAACAGCCCGGTCTGGCCTAATGTTATTCACAATACGCAAAATTTAATGACCCCTCAAGATGACGACGACACAAAAAAAGAAAAAACCTCGCATCAAAGTTATATACGATTACTACCAAGTCAAAAGAACTAAAAGGCCTTATCGATAACAAGCTTGCAGCTAATAATGAGAAATTTCTCTTATTCTCTGATGTACCTGGACACCTAATTTTTTACCGTGTCGTTGAAGTAAATAATACCCAAAAGCTTCAAGGTTATGTAATCGATGTCAGCGTTTATTTAAATAATCAAATTAAAAACATGCTAGCCACAGTGCAGTTTAACAACACTATTGCGATTACATTAAGGTCTATGTTAACAAGCTTAGATGAAGCCTATTTTATATATCAGGGTCATGTACAAAGCCAAGCAACGATAACCCAACCAATGCAATTATCGCCTTTGTTTAATCAACAGGTCATAAACAAACATGAATTACGCTGGCCTTTTAAAGACCACCAACTGATGTATTCAACCTCAAAGCTTATTTTACCCACTGCTGCCACATATAACTTGGGTCTCATGATGCTGTTGATACTTGGCATCGTTATTGGCTGCTATGGCTTTTACCGTTTAGGGGTTAAACAACTTAAGCTTGCAGAGCAGCAACTTAACTTTGTTTCCTCTGTGAGTCATGAACTTAAGACACCTTTGACATCTATTCGTATGTATTCGGAAATGCTTAAGTCTGGCATGGTGCCATCAGAACAATATAAGTTAGATTATTACGACTTTATACACTGTGAAAGTGAACGTCTCTCGCGTTTAATTGATAATATATTGCAACTGTCAAAGCTTAATCAACCACAACAGTGTGTTGAAGCGCACTACACCAAACTCAGTATTCTTATCAACATCATTGAATCGAAAGTATCGTCGTTACTAATTAACAGCGACTTTAAAATAAATATTTCAAGTGAGTTTACCCAACCCGATCACGCCTTACTGTTGGTTGACCTAGATGCATTTTCACAAGTCATCATTAATATTACCGATAACGCGATTAAGTTTTTTGACAGTGAAAAAATACACGATTACAGGCGTAAAAAAGTAGACATCCATTTCAAACCGGACGCTAAAAATAAAGACTTTATTGAGATGGAATTTCGTGATTATGGAGAGGGAATTAGTGCTAAACAAGAAAGCAAAATCTTCGAATTATTCTATCGCGGAGGTTCAGAGCTGACTCGCTCAACACAAGGTACCGGAATCGGGCTTGCACTCGTTAATGAACTTGTATTAGCGCAGCAAGGCACGATTGAAGCGCACTCCGTGTCGCCGGGTTTATCAATAAAGATACGCTTTAAAAGTAAAATCCAGTAAGCTTTTGCCCCTTTTAAAGGGGCGGTTTTACGCCTCTTGGTTTGCGTTCAAGTGTTAAGTGGCTGCTTAGCGGAGTCTAAACACTTCAATTTTTCAAAATACTGATATGCTTATATTCATATTTGAGTGTAGCTAAGGTAAACACCATGAAATTACCCCTGTCTTGTGATGCCCATTATTACTCACACTTCATGTCTACAGCGCAAAGTGAAACACTTTTTAAGTGGCTGAGGAGCAACTATGATCTCGAAGAGCCTGAGGTTATAGATTTCCCCGATGGATCACAAAAACCTATTTTACCGTGGCGAATGATTTTTTTAGACTCACAACTTGCTAAATCGGGTAGTTTCTCCTTGCATCATGGCAGACAAACAAAGAGCTTCCCACTGCTTGAAGAGTTACGTCAGCAAATCACTGAACGCACCGGTTGTAATTTGGCTGTCGCGGTATGTTTGTACTACCCCAATGGGCAAGAAAGCTTAGGCTTTCATAGTGACTTACCCGCATTTGGTTCTACAGATCTAATTGCTTCGATCAGTATTGGGGCTCAGCGTAAGTTTTTAATTCGCTCAAAAACCACCCCGCATAAACACTATAATATCACGTTAGAAAATGGTTCTTTATTACTGGTGGGCAAAGGCTTTCAAGATGATTATGAACATGCAATTGCCAAAGGTGATAACACAATAGGACCTAGGTTTAACATCTCTTTTAGACGCTTTGGCAATAGCAAAACATAAGTAGCTTAGTGAAAAAGCGTAAAGTAAATAAAGGAATCATCCATTAGACAACTTCGCTCATCAACTGACTTTAAAGCGATTGAAAATAGATAAGATGTGCCTACTTTTGATCAAGACTAGACAAAAACATACTTTTAGGTACCTTATTCTTAGTCATAACTTTATGGTATATACCGTCGTTTATACCTAAATCGATAGCTTTATTTACAACCCCCTTGCGTTCAAACTTTTAGGGATGTCTTTTGCAAATGCAATATGAATTGAACGTTTCTCAATGACATCAGAATCAAATGATATTTTGTTCTTAAATTCAACTAATTCAGTACTCAACAAGTACTTGCCATAACTCTGCGACATAATAAGGCGGTCTATTTTTTGATTATAAAGTAGTTTAAACCCTTGTTGAGCAGTGGCAACTTCTAACAACTCATAAGTATGATAACCCGTTAATATTTTGTCGTGCACACCTAAACGAACACTCGCAATAACATTTTCTTCGTCTTTTCTATCTTTATGATAAAAAGCACCAAATGCCCCCATACCAATTGGGTTTGACAATACCGCCCACTGCTCTCTTCCTGGTAGATTAGCCGCTAAAAATAAACCGTCAGCTTTTCCTGACTGAGTATAATAGTTTGCTCTTGCCCAAGGTAAAACAATGGCATCCACTTCATACCCTAATTTAGCTAAGCTTTGATTTAAAAATTGCCAACTCGCACGATAGATTGGGTAATTTTCCTGCAGCATTTTTTCATGATCATGGCCAACTGCAAACGTAATAGTTTTATCTTTTTCGCTGGCATTTAACAAGCCGATATTACAGCAGAAAATGCAAAAAAGAATGAGAGTTCTACGAATCATAGTAATCTCTTTTTAAAGGGGAATTTTTAAATTATATAAGATTTAAAAATAAAAGTTATATTTAAAGTGCTTGCTAATAACATAATAGGCATAAGCTATTTCAGTAAGGGGCCGCCCTTTAGTCTGTATCGATTAATTACACCCTAAATTTCACAAAAACGGGAAGTGAATTTATCACTATGTTTCAATAATCTGCCTGTAATCAGTCACCTCTAAAAAATTACGAAAGGCCTCCAATAAAGAGCTTAGCTTTATTTTCAGTTGGTGCCCCATTTAATTGTTGGGTTGAAATAAAACACTTGGACTTTGTGAATAAAAAATCAAGGAAAAACCGCGGCCAACTTGCACGGTATTTTACAATGGTGAACCCCTTTGTGGTTTTACTAAATAAAGCCTCAAATCCCAATAAAAGGAGAAACTAGAGACAGATGCAAGCCATAACGGTAAAACCAACCCAACACCGTTCAGCAAGCCGAGGAATAAGAAACACACCAAAGGTGATAATTAAATCTTGTGCAGCGTAAACAGTCCTATATTCACGGCACTAGGGATCCAAATAGCTAATTGAGACTTTAATACTTGTGTTTCTATATTCATTTTATCTGAACAATAGGCGACAGCCTCTTTGTAACAACGCTGATCTTTTTTTAGCTGAAGTAAGAAATCGGTTTGCCAGTCGTTTAACATAGTGACTTTTAAACGGTATTGGTGGCGTGATATAGCAATATACGTTTGCGCTGGTGTGGGCACAAGAGATGACTTACCTTGCTCAAGCTCAGCGACTAAAGGCAGTAAAGGATAATCGCTTTGAATAAGCTGTACGGAGTCAGGTACTGCTATTATAAAGTCTTGCGCAATACCGCAAAGTAGCTCAATTTCGCTAATGGACAGAGCTTCATGTGCTGTTTCGGGCCCTGGCTTCAAAAGTGTTAATGCTTTTGCTCTTTCAAATTTAGCCAGTTCTGCGGGTAGACAAAACATAGCTTGCTGATGCGGGCTAAAATCGCCTGTGGGTTTTGTGTGCGCTAAAAAATCAGCGAAGCGCGAGCCTAGCTGGTGCATAGTCCAAGACTCTGATGGCAAGGTGACAATAAAAGCTTTAGCGAAGGTATCAAATACTTCCTTACCCATGAACTGGCAAAGTAGTGCAAACTCCCCCTTAGGCACTCTACTAAACGCATCACATAACCTGCAGCATAGATGTCGACCCTTCGCATGGCATTAAGTGTGTCACTGCTTTTAACACACTTATATAAAGTTAAGCCTTGTGAAGCAGCAGTATTAAGCTTTTGTGGCAAATCACCTCGCACCATTAAAACGGTGCTAAGCCACTGCTGGGTTTGTATTAAGTCTGGTGTTTTCATTGATCTAACTCTACTCGCTTAGACATGGTGTGGCGTGCCGCATCTAAACGCTCGTTAACTATGGGGGTTGAAAGCGCGTTAGTGTTAATAATCGTATTTTGTTCCGGGATATGACCTGCTAGTACCAGCTTTGCTTTGTTTAACTCTCCAACCAGCTCAGAAAAACTGGGAATATTGGCATCCCACTCAAGTAAGGTCGAAGTCCCCCCAGTTAAGCGCTGCGCCAATTGGTAAAGCTGCCAAACCTTATAGGGCACAGGCTGGTCATGAGTGTCTATCAAACAGTCTCCACAATCACTAGGGCCTGCAAGGTGTATTTGAACAATGTGATCGAGGGGTAATTGGCGAATAAATTGCTCGGCGTCAAAACCATGATTAAAACTACTAACAAAAACATTATTTACATCTAATAACATACCGCATCCTGTTGCTTTGACGAGCTCACAAAAAAACGCGCTTTCAGTGAAAGTAGAGTGTTGAAATTCAAGATAAGTTGACGGGTTTTCAAGCACTAAAGGCCTCTCTAAAAAGTCTTGTACTTGATCAACGCGGTCAATAACGTGCTGTAAACTTTCATCAGTTAGCGGCATTGGTAGCAAGTCGTGACTATTTAAACCAGCAAGGCCTGTCCAGCATAGATGATCAGAAATAAGTTGAGGGTTAACAAACTCACCTAACTCTTTGAGCTTGCGTAAGTATTCAAAGTTAATTGGATCGCTACTACCAATATTCATTGATACGCCATGCATAACTAGCGGGTATTGTTCCTTTAATTTATCGAGCACATACCGACCATATCCGTGATTATCTATATAGTTTTCACTGATGATTTCAAACCAATCAACACCAAGTGAGGTATCGTGTTCCAAATGGGACATAATATAAGGATAATGCTGACTTCTGAGGCCAACACCAAACCCAAGATCAGTTAGCTTTTCGATTGCGGACGCAGCAAAATCCTGCGTCCGTGTTAGATTTGTCATACGCTCTTTCCTATCAAGTTGAAGGAGGAAGTGCTAAACGAATATCTGAAGGCGTTGGCTGCTCGGGCGGTTTACCGTTTTCATCCAACAAGCTATTCGCATTACTGTAAGCTTGCCAAGCGATGTTGTATACAGCGTCACCTTTTTTATAAGGCATTAATATGCACTCATCTGACTTATCCGTGGGAGCGGCTTGGCTTTTTGGGTCAGTATAGTCTATTGCTGAGAAGCTATTATCTTTAAGGTTAAACTTAAATAACTGCATATCGTATTCTTGGTCATCACCAGAAAGCTCCGGGAAAAGTTGAGACGCCGATATAGGCACCGCACAACCGCCCAAGTTATTACACTTGTTATCGGCTGGTGCACTTTTTGGCCCGCTCGATACACTGCCACCACAGCTGCCACCTGGCGTTGTGCTATGCACAAAACCACAACCTCCTTGCGCTTTACAATCATTACTACCTTTACAGCTGTGATATACCTCAGGAGGTGGTAAATCATTAGTGCCGATGTTGGTATAACTCATCCCTTGGCAAGCATGATAAAGCGTGTCCGCACTTTGTGGGTCGATACCGCTCACTAAATCTGGTGCTATTCCTGTGGTTGCCCAGCAGATCGAAATTCTATCTCCAGAACCTCCCATTGCGGGACCCGGGAACTCGTTAGTTTTACCCGACCAATAGCGATCTAGCGCTGTTGTGAGCCCTTTAATTGTACCTACCGCTGAACTACTAAATAACTTATGAGTATCACCGATATGAGTCGTGAGCCGCAGACTATTGAGCGCTTGCACTACGCTTGCTACCTCTGGGAGTTGCGGATTAGTCGCATGTGCTATATCGCCCCCTTTGGGGTCTAATAAATCGTCACTCCAAGTGTTACCGTCAGCAAACCATGTAGGCCATGTCATGTAGCGTTCACTAAAGTTTGATGAAGGGGATTCAAAGTCAACGATCAGCTTCAGCGTATCGGTGAAAATTTGAAAGTGATCTTTATATTTATTGGTGATCCGTGCACATGCTGAGCCTGATATAGGACCTTCACTGCAGCTTGCTGGATAATCCGCTTTTAATGCTTCAGCGCTTGGTTGGAACTTTTCTTCGACTGTACTCGGGTGAGCATCGTTTGATGGCGACTCCTTAGAAGCAAGAAAGTTTTGCGCCCATTTCTCATTAGCCCAACGTTTACAAAGCATGTCAGCCACACCATCACCTTCACCTTGATCCGTAATGGCATTCACATTGTTCATTAAGGCTTCTTTGAGAGCTGTATGATCTGAATTTACGTTGAGCGAACCCATAATGCCCGGAAATTGTGCTTGATATTCATCATTTCCAGCGCGCTCATTGAAGTAGTCGCGTTGGATAGTTGCGTAATCTAACAAACTAGTTCCATCGTCATATTGGATCTGAATATAATCCCAATAACTTAAGTACATGTGCCCAATTGAACCAAATAGCGGCAAGTCACTTTCCTTGTAATTCGGTTTCCACCAATCATAGGGGGCTTGTTCAAAGTATTTTGGTCGTTGTGTATTTGCGTTTGGTTTTAAAAACTCTGGTTGAATAATTTTGTGAGCATTTTCTTCAGTCTCTTCTATCAACATAAATAGCAGCGTTTGCTCTTTACTGAGTTCTGTTGCATTAACACGTAAATCTTGTAGCGTTTTATTGGGAAAAATTTGTTTGAAATAAGCTTGAACCGCAGGGCTCAATTTAGATAAATCGGTAGTACAGTCCGCAAAGTTCAAAATATGTGGAATGCTACTTTTGTTGTTGTAGCACTTCCAACCATATTTTTCGTCAATTAACGCCTGACTAGTAAAGCTCGGTGTGAGGCCCAATTTACTTGCCATATTTGAGGCCAGTTGTAGATGCAGCATTTCTTCAATAAAAACACTATATACCCCGTTGAACACTTGTTGATTAACAGACAGTTCATATTTTTTGGCTGGTTTATTTGCATCATCACTGTTTCCAGCTGAGGTGTCGGTGTCAAACAAAGCAGTTAAGTTAACATCATACTGATTACGTCTTATTTCAGGAATGTAACCAGCCGTAGGACCAAGCCCTGGCCAATAACGGCCGGGATATAGGTTCGACGAGTCTGCAATTTGGTGTGTCCCTTGAATCGAGTAGAGGCCGCTCATATAAAGCGGGATTGTAAATAATTCGACGTTAATTGCAGCCTGTGCAATTGCTCTCAGACAAGATAAATCAGCCGCTTTATACTTGCTATCACGCACTTTAATTTTTTGCTTTTGCGCACTGCTGAGAAGAATATTAGCATCAATTTCTGTATCTACTGCTACCGACGGGCCCGTTTTGTTTTGCACATTCATAATTTGCTCCTTTGTGACGGTGAACGTTGTGCAATATCGCTGGCTTAAATAAAAATAAGTTAGGATCTTGGTTGGTTTTCCAAGACACCTTAAAGATTTAAGCTAGTTGATGTAGGTGAGCGATGGACACTCTTTATAAAGATAGCTGAAGACAAGCGTAAAAATATTACACAGCATTACATAACGCTATAAATGCATGTGTTGCTAGAAGTAAAAATAGAAAAAAGCATAGGGTCACTAATAATTGCAACCCTGACGAGTTTTTGTATTGAGTTTTTAATCGACCTTCCTAATTACACTCAATTGAGTATTGGGTGTAATAATTTGTAATAGATATCTTAAATCATCCAACCTAACATTTTATTAACAACGAATTTTATGTTGTTTGACAATGAAATAGATATATACAATGGAGAAATAAATTATGGGTACCGATACTAATTTTAATATTGATGTTAATCAGCTAATTACTAGTGTTTTTGGTAGCAATAAAGATCGCAACGATTTGGCTGTTGGGATAAGGAATGCTACAAAATCAACAATAAGTATAGATTACTATATTGACCATGGTAGTTTACGAGATGTTGACGGTGGCAACAAAATTAACCCTGGGGAGCTTTGGGAAGCAGGTGTTCATGCTAAAGGTGCGGGTTCAAATATTACTATGAGCATTGAAATTTCAGGTAATAAATCTGGTTGGGCAATTATGTCCGCAACACCAGTAAATAAACAGAACTATTTTAAAGTACAACATAGTAAAACACCTTATAGTAGCTCTAAAGATGCATATAAAGCGGCTGATAAAACAAAAAAACACTACTCTGATGATGGCATTTACGATGAAAGTCATAACGGTTATACGGCAGTAATAAGTATGACTGGTGAAAGCCCTGCTGCCTGCACCATTGTTATCGAAGATAACTAATTTTAAATTTATTTGTTATTAGGCAGTGTATATACACTGCCAGAAACAGGACTGATATTGGTAGTAAACGATGACGGAGACCAAGGGCCTTACTTAATTATCAATGATGCTAAAAATATCTAAATTCAAATGGCGTTCTTTGCCAAGCCATGGTGAATATTCACACCAATCGACGTAATGACTAGATGCGTAGTCATATTTAAAGTGAGTTTAAATAATAAAAACACTTGGTTTTTAAATAAAAAGATCAAGGAAATACAGCTGCCTGCTTGATCAGAAATTTCTAATGGGTAACCCTTTGGTTTTTCTAAGTGATAAAAGGAGCTCAAATTGCAGGCATGAATGACTTGTGGTCACCTGCAAACGAGCCCTTTTGGCTGCTGCCGGTGAGGAGGTAAAAACTTACACAAGATTTTACCTCTCTTAAATTAAACTTTTAATTAGATTAGCTGCCCAACAAAGTTAACACTATTATGGGCTAAAATAGGAAACACCAAACTCCCTGTGCGCTCTCTTAGCCAAAGTAAAATAAAGCCGTAGCCGCCTGTTAATAAAATAGCGGGGAAAGAAAAGTGCCACTCTCCACCATTAAACATAACCCCATGAACGAGTCCAAATAACACTACTAAGAGCAACCCTGCAATGTTAATTGACGCACCACCTAAATTATAGCGTTCAGATATGATTGCCAAAGATATACAAAATAAAAGAATCCCTCTAAACATTGGCTCCTCATCAAAGCCTGGCATTGTTGCCTGATAAAGTAAGGTTTCTAAATCGTAATTAGGTTCACCACTCCAAAATAGTGATACAACTATCTGTAAAATGATAAACAAGCACATAACTGTAAAAGCGGGTTTTATAGAGTTTTCATTTTGCCTAAAAGTAAAACCAGCATCCGCAATACGAAAGTTAGCTTTAAATTTAACTAAAGCCAATAGTACGACTAACCAAAGGATTATTGCCGCTACTTTTCCAGACCAATTCCACGACATATCAGGAAAAAGCATATCCAAGGGGATAACCTTTCCACCTTTAAACAAAGCAAAAAAGTAGCAAACTAAAATACCTAACGAAATCAAAGACCACATTAGATTTAAATCAACTTTTTTAATTGCTCTTAATATCAAAACTAAAAGTAATATAACGCCGACATTTGCAAATAAACCTATAAATAGATCTTCCATGAATACCTCTTTTTTTAAAGGCTATTTCTAGCACTTATTTTATTATTGTTTTAAGTAGTACCGAATACTAATCCTAAATTAGATACTATTAAACAATTAGTTATAAAAGAGGAGAGTGAAACGGGGTCAAACCCTAAAGGGGGCATTTTTACTAGTCAGTATGCGACTTAGTCAATACCAACTTCAAAGCGTAAAATATCACCAGGTTGGCAATCTAAGTATTTGCAAATAGCGTCAAGCGTTGTAAATCGTACAGCCTTTGCACGGCCCGATTTTAATACAGATAAATTTTGTGGGGTAATCCCAATTGCTTCGGCAAGCTCTGCCGACTTCATTTTACGCTTTGCGAGCATCACATCTAAATCAATTATTATTGCCATTAAATTACTAACTCTTGCTCTTGTTGCAGCTGTTGCGCCTGTTTCATTATCCATGCAATAACATAAATAATAAGCCCAACTATAAAGCCTATGATATCGGTGTCTTGAATCACTACAGCTCGTTTAAGCTCACTACCTGTGAACATATTTAGCAGTGTTACCAACAACGCGGGATAAAAAGCCACAAATATAAATTGCAGTAATAATAAGCCACCAAGCCATTTAAAGCATTGAATATTCTTTAAGTTAAAAAACAATCCTTTACGGTAAAGCATAAACAAGCGAATTAAAATCAGATTTACAATAATGTATGGCAACATTTGCGGTAACGCTAACCAAGTGATTGTATTAAAACTGTTTGCCGTTAATGTACCTGCAGTACCTTTCCAAGAACCGGTAACTTCAAGCCCTATCCACAAGTGGGTACCGTTAGCTTGAGTAAAGTTTAAAACATCACTGCCATTAAGTAACAATACAACGGCGGTAATTAATAAAGTAGTTAGGGTCAAAAAAAGTAACGCTAATATTACGTTACTCATCATTACTATTCTTTTCATTTTAAGATTTCTTTGCATTTAACTGCATTACTAATCGCTGATAATGTAGCTGCAACTTATCACCAGTCAATGCATTACCATGGTGCTTGCCCTTTACAATATATAATTGCTTTTGCTTTGAAAGTGCATGTTGGTATAAAGTTTCAGCTAAAGCAGGAGGTGTTTGAGTATCATCTTCTCCGGTAATTATTAAAAGCGGAGCAGTAAATGATTCCACTACCTTTAAATTATCAACCCTAGCTAGCTCATCACTAAAGTTAACCTCTACGAATGGCTTTACAAACCAAGGCATACGTTGCGATGTCATTTGCTTTACATTAGTAATACTTCCTTCAAGTATTAGCGCATCCGCGGGCCGCTCACTTGCAACATACCCTGCAATCATGCTGCCTAAAGAGTGTCCATGTAAAATAGTCGGAGTGCTTTTTAAATCTGTACGGGTTGCAACATAATCATAAACTGACAATGCATCACGCTTTAAGTTTTCAATTGTCGGCGTGCCCTCACTATTACCGTAACCTCGATGATCAACCATTAAAATATTTACATTCATTGGCAGTATATGCTGTGCAGGTTTACCTCCAGCAACGCTTACACGAAATTGATTACCACCAAAATAAATTACCGTTGCTTGCGCATTATCAACCTTTATCAAGGTGCCACTCAACGCCACGTCGTCAAACCCATTTATGGTTATGTTTTCTGTTGTCGCTGTTTGCTCAATTTTACGCAGCTTTGTAACCTGTACTTTTTGATCTGGGTTCAGAAAATTTGACTCTTCAATCGAAATTGTTGTGCATGCAGTTTGCAGCACAACTAACACTATAGTAGCAAGAGTAAGTAACTCGCGTTTCATTTTAAGTTCCTTCTATTAAAAAATCACTATGACACTCAAAAACTAAAAAAACAATTAAAATTACCGTAAAACGATAACTTATTATTGCTTTATAATATTTAAATGTATTTTCAGCATTCCTTTCTATTATAAGATCGGGCTAAATTACAACGATGTCTAACTCAATATTGTGTCGCAATATAAGAAGAAGTTCGCGAATAGAGAGGGCACAGCAGCCCCGTTTTGGCTGTCGTCACCTCAACGACAAAAATTGAGTAAGGTTTCTAATTTCTAAAGATGCGAGACGCATTCACATTATCTGTAATAGTAATCTCAAACATCTATTAGGGCATGCGCCCGCGTGCCAGCAAGCTAAACGCCCACAATAAATAACACATACTCTTGGTTTGTGAACGAGTAAGTATATTTGTGATTTGTTGGGTTTCGTTTAACTCTATCCAACCTACGTTTATATAATTAACATTAATCACTACACACAAAAAAGCCGTTGCATTGCTGCAACGGCTTTTGTAGCTTTGATAAGTGTTAGTCTCGTATGTGTGAGCCCGAAGACATAGCAAAATAGATTGCGGTCGCCGTACACGTTACAAATACCGATTTGGGTTACTCTCATTTGTTTTTGTGACTAAAGTTTTTTAAGTACTCCATTTGCTTTTTTTGCCGTCTTTTAAGCCTTTTAGTAACATTAACACTCACCTTTAAATACTTACTTTTAAAAAGTAGCAATATAAATGAATTAAAAATAATAAATAAAAATGAAAGTTCTAAACCATTAAATAAACGTTCACTTTTTTGCTCAAATATTAAACCTAAAATATAAACTAGGGACACAGCTATAGAGCACCCAGCAACTAAGCGGTAAACTTTAATAACCCAGTTTCTACCTGCAGATATGAGCGCTCCAAGAAAGATAAACACACATATGCCAATAAAAAAACCGATAACTCTAGGTCCTAGCTCATTCACAGTATCATATGGCCAAAGCATGATTAATATTGTAAATGCTAATGATGAGAAGCTAATAACGCTTGATACAATAGCTAAAGCACAGACTAAGCTGTATTTTAGTTTTAATATTGAATGACTCTGTAAGCTAGTAGCCGTCATTCCTCTTACCATCACCTAAAGCCATTATTCAAATAATACAGATGAAAACATTAATAGTGCGCAAAGCATAAAAATTACAAAATACACTTTAAATAATCTAGAGACGTGAGCTGGTACCTTGTTTCTATCACTTAATAAATTATACCGTTTTGCATACCAATCAAATAAAAATACACTGCCATAATGAAGTAAACCATGAAGCGCCATAAAAATATTAAGGGAATAATAGCGATTTCCATGCTCTAAAATATCTTCAACCGTTCTGAGCTTTTTTGCTTTTAAATAAAAAGCTAAAGGTAAAAGAATGATAAAAATAACACTTAAGCCAATACCAAAAAATATCAAATCCATTATTTAATCAACAAAGAAGAAAAGCCGTCAATCTAAACAAAAATATGCCATGAGGCATGCTAATAAAAACATAGAGCTAAATGTTATAAACAAAATATAATAAAGCTTAAACCACACCTGCAAATTTTTGGGTACTTTTTCCCTCTCCTCTATTACCTTATAACGTTTTGCATACCAATCGAATAAAAATATAGAACCGTAGTGCAATGCTCCGCTACCAGCAGTTATGATATTTAATGAGTAAAAACGATTTCCATCATCTAGAACATCCTCTACCAACCGTGTTTTTTTATCTTTTATTGCTATTAACATTGGTAATATTATAAAAAAGAAAAGACCCGTAGATGTAAGAAACAGATTTAAAAACCACAACTTAATAGGCTCCATTACTTTTCAACAACCTCATATATTAACTCGCCTGCAACCATCGATCATAATCTCCAGCTTTGCTTGCCTCAACTCTATCAGCGCAATTTCAACATACCCAACTCTTTTCAGGTTTTTGGCCATGTTGGCTACAGTTTTATAGTCTTGAAATTAGTAACGGGGATTTCGATTCGCAGGTGGTTGTGACTGATCATTAAACAATACGAATGCACTTCAATATTAAATCTAAGGCTTGCTTGCTCAATATAATATAAAAAAGACTTAAAGCCGTCACCATTCAAAAAGGTATTTTCACGCTCTCTTCCGCGGTTCATTAAATAATAAAATGCATTCCCAGACCCAATACTCAGATACCTAGATACATTAATTCACCAAGAATGGTAAATATAAATCTAGGCCTTTTATGTCTAAAACCAGAGGTATGACCCTTTGGTTTTTAAAGCCAATCGAAAATAAAACCTTAAAAAATATTCTAAATTAATTTGTAATGTAGTTTTATTAAGTTTGTTTTTATTTAAAGATACTGCTTTGCCTTTGAACATGTAAGCTTAGGTAATGGAAGTTTACTCACTTTGTCTGAGCATAACTTATTTAAAAGATTGACTGCAAAGCGTTCGCACCTTGACAATGTATACAACTCATATTCCTCAGTAACACCAAGCGCAGATTGATAACTCAACTGATCAAAGTATTCATTAGTGCCTAAAGCAATAACATCTTTCTCTGCCTCTCCAGATGAACGATAGATTTTACCTAGTAAATCATTGGTAAAATCAACAATGGTATTACTTTCAGACAAGTCATTTTTAAGTGAGCAAACACTAAGATAGGGTGTAGCTTTACCTACATCAAAATATACATCATTTCCTGTAGCAAGATGACTAAAAAATATGGCGCTTAGTAAACAAAAAAGCTTAATTAACCTCACTATGCATTTCTCCATACCTTAAGCAAACCATATATATTACTCCAATATATAATAAACAAGCCTATAGATTGAATCGAACCGGAAAACTCAGTGCCAATAGTTATCATAGCTAATGTTAATATCGTTAGTAAACTTGAAAAAACAAATGATATTTTTAACAAATCCTTATTAGAATAGCCATTAGCTTTCTTTTGAGTCATATTATGTCGAGCAAAAAGATTAATACATACTAAGCAAAATATTACTACGCAGCCTTTTAATATCATTTAAATATCTTCCAGTTTAATTAAACCTCTCAAGATTAACTCCTTTTTTGCAGCCGCTTCATTTTTGCTTGAACAGTAATACAAAAAAGTCGAAATAACAGTTAAAAAATTCCATTAGCCATTACAGATATAACTGTATTAATAACAATACTGACTATATAAGCCCCTATAAAAAACATAGCGAATGCTGAAACGGCCCCACCTCCTGTATATCCGGCCTTAGCTTTTTCTACCATTAAAACATAGATGCTCAGCCCTACACTCACCTTAAACCACAGCCAGTAATCGTTACTAAATAACGGTATTGCTGCAAAAGCAACGATCGGTACTAGAATTTTACCTTCTTCGTTTTTGTGTAAAAAATAAAAAGCCATAACAGCAATATATAAAAATGGCGTTACATCACTCATATAAACAACTTCCTTGTAAATATAAAATTAAAATAAATAAATTTTAACTATTGTACTTATTAATCAGTACTAAGTACTTAAAAACGTCATTAATTGTGTTTACTTTTTAGCTGTGCAATATTAACTCACTATAAAGCGCAAGGAACGCCTGCTCATTAGCAAACTTAATATAAAAATTAAAGGATGAACATGATTAAGCCATTTTACACAAGCTGCTTATTAGCTCTTACTCTATTAATACCCAACCAAGCTAAAGCAGAGCCTACAGCTTTACAGTACCAGCAAATCCTTAATGATACCCTTTCAGCCAGTGAGCCTGGTGTGTCAGTAATAATAAGTAAAAATGGAAAAACTGTTTTTAAAGGAACCCGAGGGCTTGCCAACCTTGAACACAACATTGCACTAACCAATCAAAGTGTTTTGCGGTTAGGTTCTATATCAAAACAGTTTACCGCTGCTGCAATTATGATGCTGCTAGAGCAAGGTAAATTATTAACCTCTGACGATATTCATAAGTATGTTCCAAGCTTTCCTACTGAGGGTAACCTCGTCACAATAGAAAACTTACTGACCCACACATCGGGAATAGCAAATTATACCGATGACGACTACCTATTCGATAAAGAAATACAAGTACCTACAAGCGTTGATGATACGCTAGCGCGTTTTGCCAAGCACCCTATGGTTTTTAAACCAGGCGAAGCAATGGCTTATTCAAATACAGGTTATTCACTACTTGGTAAAATAATTGAAGTAGCAAGCGGGCAACCTTATAAGGAGTTCGTTGAACAAAATATTTTTAAAAAACTGGGGATGTCACAAAGTAGCTACGAGGGGCAAGAGCTTGTTCCTCACCGCGCAGCTGGATATGAACAAACAGAGCAAGGCTTTATAAACACAAGTTATATTAATATGGATTGGCCCTATGCCGCAGGGGCGCTTATATCAACGCCAACTGACTTAAACATTTGGTTTAGTGCATTATCGTCTGGCAAGCTTATTAGTAAAGCAAGTTATGAAAAGATGGCCAGCCCTTTTAAACTCAACGACGGCAGTTTTTCACCCTACGGTTACGGCCTAGTTATTAAGCCTTTTAATGACTATACGGTAATTAAGCACACCGGCGGAATAAATGGCTTTTTAGCACATGCACGCTACATACCCGAGCAAAAACTATACGTAGCCGTACTCGCCAATTCAAACCATATAAACCCTATTTTTATAAACGAAAAACTCATAGCCAAAACACTAGGTATAGAACTACCAAAGTTTAAAAGCATTGATGTAACAGAGCAGCAATTATTACCTGTTTTAGGTGATTACCGTATTAATAAAAATACTTCTCGCAGCCTAATTTATGAAAATGACGTTTTATATTCTCAGCGCACTGGTGGAAATAAAATAAAGCTAATCCCCATGTCTAAAACTAGTTTTTACTACCTTAATTCAAACAACTATTTAGTCATTGAAAAAAATAGCCAAGGAAAATTAATAATGAAATATTTTAGTGGGTTATCAACCACACCCTCTGAGGCAATTAAAATTTAAGATAATTATAATGACACTCATTCTGATTTATCTATTTTTAATGTATGAAGTCAAGATTGGCACCTTGGATCTCACATGGTTGACTGGTGCATATTCTCACCAATCAACGTCATTACTGGATGCATAGTCATATTTAAAGTGAGTTTAAAAAGTAACAACACTTGGTTTTTTGAATAAAAAGTTCAAGAAAACACAGCTGCCTGCTTGACCGGAACTTTCTAATGGGTGACCCCTTTGGCTTCACAAGTTAACTATGGTCCTCTTCTTTTTTGAGAATATACTCTCCATCCTTGAATATCTTAATATTAGCCTTTTTCAATTCATAGCTATTCAATTCATCTGTACTCATGCTGGTGGCAACTATCACTTGTCCCCCAGAGTCCAATAATGAACTAGACTTATCTAATAGAGATGCAAAGCTAGATTTATCAGTCTCGTGCTGTCTAGGTTCATCAAAGACTACAAAACCTCCATGTTTCACACTACTTTGACTGATACCTAACTCTAATAATGCAAGGGTATAGGACCATATTATCCGGATATAATCACTAGCAGATGAATCAGCTACAATGTCGTAACCATCAAGTTCGGGCCGCAAGGTTTGCTCTGATATTTGAAGAAAATGCTGATTTGCGGTTTTATAACCGAAAGCAGTTAAGTTTTCAATTAAGCGGGTTTTTAATACTTTAAGAACCTTAAATGAAACATCATCTGTACTTTTCTTCTTCAATGTTTTCAATTCTGATGTATATCTTAGCCATTGCTGATGAAGATCTTTAGCTCGCTCATTAAAGTCAGTCTGTTTCGATACTAGTTTTATTAACCCATTAATCTCATTTTCTAATTCAACTTTTCTTTTAAGGTCTTTTCCATAAAGTTCAATAAATGCGGCTTCATCTGTTTTAAG
This sequence comes from Pseudoalteromonas sp. RW-H-Ap-1, assembly GCF_048318575.1. Lineage (GTDB taxonomy): Bacteria > Pseudomonadota > Gammaproteobacteria > Enterobacterales > Alteromonadaceae > Pseudoalteromonas. The sequence continues at coordinate 477,659 of NZ_CP166996.1, read as the reverse complement.
CTCATCAATACTTGACTGAATTTTAATTATTGAAATTTGTAATAAGGCTTGTTCTTTTTTTATTTCTGTTAAGTCTTTTTCATGTCTTTTTTTAATGCCGGAATAGAAGTCAACTTGATTTTTTAAGTAACCTATATTTTGTTCAACAGTTAAAGGCTTACTTTTTACTGGTACTTTAGCCAAGCTATCGTACATATCTGAATCGCAAACTGGACATGAGCTAATTTCCGCTTCGAAGTTAACCTCACTTCCTACATCATGTAACCGTTTTAATTGTCTATATCGGTCTAACTCTAAAGCAATATTTGAAACCTTATTTTCCATCTTCTGGATCGAAATTAAAAAGCTCTCTTGTTTTTGCACTAGAGAATCAAAATCTCTGAGTAATGTTCTCTTCTTCGCAGTTAGCTCTGAGACGTCATTATAATGAGGCCACGTTTTAATATTATTTTTGATATCAATTAATACGGCTTTCAGTCCACCCAAATAAGGCGTGATTTCAGTAAACTGATCTTGTTGAGGTACTAAAAAAGATATTAAAGGAAAAAAGCTCTCTTTTTCCAAAGTACAATCCAATTGTAATTTCATACCACCAAATTCAGCTAAAGAATCGGCTGAACTAATAATTTTTTCCCAATCTCTTTCAATGCTACTCGTTATCGCATTCAGTTCCGCTAATCTATTTTTTTTACTATAATTTTCTACTCCTAAACAGAACTCTAGTGCGGCTTTTTTCACTCCTTTAATACCATAATAAGTAGGTGTATTAGCCTGTAATTCTGACCAGCCTCTTTTTTGCTCAATGAAGAATAAAGGAAATACACATTCGAGATAAAGTCTTGTTGGTTTACCTTCATGAGTTACTAAATTTGGTAAATTCCAACCTAGGTATCTTTCAAGCCAAAAATGGAACCCTTTTTCGCTTTTTGCTGATCCTACGCTACCTGCACTACCCAGAAAATAATCTTCAAAAGTGCCTTTTTCATCAAAGACTGTAACTTTATCCTTATCACCTTCAACATCTCTTTTGAACTTTGCATATTGCCCAGTTGCATTTTCTACTTCTAATTCAACATACGACTGACTTACAAAATGCGGTGTGGCATCAACCTTTGAAGATTCTAAAAATTGATGCATAGATCTTGGAAAAGGTTTTCTTCTACTTGGACCTAAGATGGCATCTAAACCTAAAGCATAAGCTATTGAATTAATACAAGTAGATTTACCCGATGAGTTTTCTGCACGTATGATGTTTAATCCTTTATAAAAAGGAATTTCAGTTGAATAAACTCCATCATTTGTAACAGAAGTTACTTTTAATTTTTTTAAAGTTAGTCCTAGCATTTTTAATGTCCTAAAATCCTTTTTATATAATTTTCTGTAACCTTATTTTTTATTGAATGTAGAAATTCAACTTCATTGTTAAATAAGCTTAGGTCGTTTACCAAACGTAATAATTTATACCCCTCTTCTCCTAATATTAAGGTTTCTGAGTCTAGTTGCAAAATACCTTTTGCCATCGCTAGTTCTATCGCTTTGTCTGTTGACTTGTCGGATGACATTGACAAAACCGAATTAGAATATGAATGTAAAGAATCATAATAATCACTCCAGTTTTGAGGCCGTATTAACATCCAAAGTAGCACTCTCATTTTGGTGAGTTTCAATGATATACCACCTGTACCTACTACATTAATTGCAATACACATTAAGCCAATACGCCATATAGGTCTCAATTCAATAGGTAATGGGTAGCTAGTATCACTAAAGATAGCTGTAGCTGTTTTATGTTGAAGTTCCTTCTCGTTATTCATTGATAATAAAGTCCATCTTACATTCGGCTAACCACCGAGCTATTAAGCCACTAGAAAATATCTCTATATTATTGTTTGAGATTGATTGCTCTATAGTTTTAATAGAATCTCTATTTTTTTGTAAAAGCGACATTAATATATTTTTAGGCTCATCTCTTACAAATAAGCTTTCATTTTTTAAAGCTTCCAAATTTACTATAGCTATAGAAGTTACTTCCGTATACAAATCAGGAAATTGATCTCTATATGCATCCATCAATTCTTCAACCTGCATATACTGTCGAATCAGGCTTGTTCTAAGCCTTTCAAGATCGCTTTCACTAAATTTATTTGTTTTCCTACAAATATTGTCAAAAAAAGTACTATTCTGAGATTTCCATATCTCTGTTATTTCAGTATTTATATCAGATATATCAATATTTATTTCCTCTCCAATGTATCTCCTAGAGAAAATAGATCCCGATGGAAATGAGTCGTCAGTTTCTATTTTTACAGAAATGCCTTTCGGGATTGAATATGATAGTTGTGGGATTTGTTTCTCTTTTGACTTACAGTATTTGAGTAATTCTTTTGTTCTAACTTCAGGGATAACGAGTACCCAACAAGATATTTTGATATCGCCAAGCATTTTTTCAATTTCTGATTCATGCTTACTTAACTTTTTAAGGTCTTCATTTATTTTTTTGAACATGCCTTCTATACTCATCCATTGAGTACGAAGGGTCAGGGTAGTAACACTGAAAAATGACACCACAATTTGTAAAAAACTCTATTCCATGATCGCCTCTGTCATGGTGAGGAACACTAGTAAAATTTTTCCAAGTGAATTCGTGCCGGAGCATTCTCTCACAGAAGCTTTCCCAAAGAGCACCATTCATTTTCAGTTTGAAGTTCAATCTCAATTCCTTTGATATTTTTGACTATCTTTCAATGCCTTAATTTAACAATAATGGGTAGATTAATTCAACAAGTAATATTTAAATATAAATAGAGCAATAATATCAGGCCTTGCATTCCCCCAAGACCAAACACCAATCTCACGTTTAACACGCTCCCCCATCATCACGCCCTGAAAATAAGCAATTGATGAGTAATATCGCGCATGGATGCGCGATAAGGCGAAACTAGGCCATGGATGGCCTATCTTCGCCGTTTACGTTAACATCAATTAATTATTTGAAGGATTAAGCGTGATGCTCGGGTGCGCTGAGAGTGTCCAGAGAGGGACCAGCGGCAGCCCCTCTTTGGCTGCCGTCGCCAGCGCGACAAAACCTTGAATAAGGTTTCTAATTTAGGTCACGGATTTATCCAGACAAAATATAAAAAGTTAGCGAGTTATAAAGCTTCAAGTTAGCAAGCAATGAACATATAACAACACGCGCCAGCAAGCTTAGCGCCTACGATAATACCTTTAACCTCGGTGCAGCGCGAAGCGCCTCTGGGTTCTCGGTGGTGAAATTCTTTTTCTCGCTTTTTGCGCCCTAAAGGACGACTACAAACAATACATATTTATGTACTTTGGAGCTGGTAATAATATTGGAGAATCGTTGGGTTTCGCTTCACTCAACCCAACCTACATAAGCATTTGAAATGGTTTTTCACCTCACACAAAAAAGCCGCTACATTGCTGCAACGGCTTTTAAAATTTTATAAATTCCCAATCTTTAATTGGAAATTTTAAAAATTATTAATCTCTGTATGTCTCTACCGCTGGGCATGCACATACTAAATTACGGTCGCCGTATACGTCATCGATACGTGTAACGGTTGGCCAGAACTTATCTTTAGCAACTGCTGGTACTGGGAATGCAGCGTAAAAACGGTCATACGCGCGGTCCCATTCATTACCTAACACATCAGCTTGTGTGTGCGGTGCAAATACCAATGGGTTGTTTTCGATAGACCATTCACCTGAAATGATTTTATCGATTTCACCTTTAATCGACACCATCGCTTCGATAAAGCGGTCAATCTCGCCCTTAGACTCAGATTCAGTTGGCTCAATCATTAATGTGCCCGCTACTGGGAACGACATTGTTGGTGAGTGGAAACCATAATCTTGTAAGCGCTTAGCAACGTCCATTTCAGTAATGCCTGAGGCTTCTTTTAATGGGCGTAGGTCAATAATACATTCGTGGGCAACGCGATTGTTACGGCCACGGTATAAAATTGGGAAGTGCTTGCTAAGTTCATTGCTTAAGTAGTTAGCATTTACAATCGCCATTTCTGTTGCTTGTTTTAAGCCTTCAGAGCCCATCATGGCAATGTAAGCCCATGAAATAGGTAAAATAGCTGCAGAGCCGTAAGGCGCTGCCGATACTGCACCATTTCCTTCATCAGTACCTGGTACGTTAATTACGCTGTGGTTTGGCATAAATGGCGCAAGGTGCGATTTAACACCAATTGGGCCAACACCTGGGCCACCGCCGCCGTGTGGAATACAGAAGGTTTTGTGTAAGTTTAAGTGCGATACATCTGAGCCAATAAAGCCTGGGCTAGTAACACCTACTTGCGCGTTCATGTTTGCGCCATCCATGTAAACTTGGCCACCATGCTGGTGAACAATTTCACATAACTCACGAATCGTTTCTTCGTATACACCGTGGGTAGATGGGTACGTTACCATGGCACATGATAGGTTTTCAGAGACGTCTTCAGCTTTCGCTTTTAAGTCTTCCATGTCGATGTTGCCGTTTTTATCACAGTTAACAACCACAATTTTCATGCTGGCCATTTGTGCCGATGCTGGGTTAGTACCGTGCGCAGAACTTGGGATTAAACATACGTTACGGTGCGCATCCCCTCGTGACTCGTGGTATTTACGAATGGCGATTAAGCCTGCGTATTCACCTTGTGCACCTGAATTTGGTTGCAATGAAACCGCATCGTAACCGGTAATGTTAACTAGCCAATCGTGTAGTTCGTTAATCATTATTTGGTAACCTTCTGCTTGGTCTAGCGGGCAGAATGGGTGAAGGTTTGCAAATTCAGGCCATGTAATTGGGATCATTTCAGCGGTCGCGTTTAGTTTCATGGTACATGAGCCTAACGAGATCATAGAATGATTAAGCGCTAAATCTTTGTTTTCAAGGCGCTTAATATAGCGAAGCATGTCTGTTTCGCTGTGGTAGCTGTTAAAGTTTGGATGCGTTAGTATTTCATCATCACGCACTAAGCTTGCAGGAATAGAGTCACTGCCATTTGCTTCAACATCAGCGGCAATCGCATCTACACTTAGGCCATGGCCTTCGCCTAAAATAATATCAAATAACTCAGCAACGTCTGCACGGGTTGTGGTTTCTGATACTGAAATTGAGTATTCACCGGCATGGTTAGTAGCAAAGTTAACACCTTTAGCTACAGCACGCGCCACGACGTCGGCTTTGTTTTCATCAACCACTGTTAATGTGTCAAACCAAGTAGTGTGCTTAAGTGCCACACCTTTTGCTTTTAAGCCAGTTGCTAAAATATCAGCAAAACGGTGAATGCGTTGTGCAATGGTTTTTAAGCCTTGCGGGCCATGGTATACCGCATAAAACGCAGCCATGTTCGCTAGTAATACTTGCGCAGTACAAATGTTTGAATTGGCTTTGTCGCGGCGAATATGTTGCTCGCGGGTTTGCATTGCCATACGTAATGCATCGTTACCTAAACGGTCTTTTGATACACCAATAATACGACCTGGTAATGAACGTTTGTACGCATCACGTGTTGCAAAAAATGCGGCATGAGGACCGCCGTAACCCATAGGTACACCAAAACGTTGTGCTGAACCCAGTACTACGTCGGCGCCTAATTTACCTGGTGCTTTTAATAGTAATAAGCTCATGATGTCGGCAGCAACACAGGCAATCGCTTTTTTACTTTGTACGCCAGCTATTAGGTCTGTTATGTCAACAATTTCGCCTGATGTTGACGGGTATTGGAATAACGCACCAAAAATATCGTGGTTAACAGCATCGGCGGCTTTACCTACAATAATTTCAAAACCAAATTGCTCTGCACGAGTAGTTACTACGTCAATGGTTTGCGTGTGTACGTCGTCGGCAATAAAGAACGCATTGGCTTTTTTAGCTTTAGAGACACGTTTTGCAAGGCCCATTGCCTCGGCTGCAGCGGTTGATTCGTCAAGCAGTGAGGCACTTGCTAAATCTAGGCCGGTAATATCTAGGGTCATAGTCTGGAAATTTAATAGTGACTCTAAACGCCCTTGTGCAATCTCTGGCTGATACGGTGTGTACGCTGTATACCAACCTGGGTTTTCAAGTACGTTACGTAAAATTACGTGTGGTACGTGAGTTGGGTGATAGCCTTGGCCAATATACGATTTGAAAACTTTATTTTTGCTTGCTACTGATTTTAAGTAGCTTAGTGTTTCAACTTCGGTGCGGCTTTCGCCGATATTAAGACCTTGCTCAAGACGGATACCAGCAGGTACAGTTTGACCGATCAGCTCTTCAACGCTCGATACTTCAAGAGCGCTAAGCATGTCGTTTACTTGCGCTGGGCTTGGCCCAATATGGCGGCGAATAAAATCTTGCTTTTGCTCTAATTGTTCAAGAGATTTGGCGTTTGACATGTGTCCAGATTCCTATGATCCTAAATACTAATGGGTAACTAGTATTGATTAAAATATGTGATGATTTAGCTGCTTACTTTGTATGGAAAAATAAGCGCTTTAATCATAAAAGCCCCAATGTTTTAACATAGAGGGGCTTTTATTAATTAACGATTAGTCTTCGTCAATTGTATGCGCGTAACCTTCAGCGTCTAATAAGTTATCTAACTCAGACTCTTCTGACGCTTTAATACGGAATAACCAACCGTCGCCGTATGCGTCGTTGTTTACTGTTTCAGGCGCATCTTCTAGCTCTTCGTTAATGGCAACAATTTCACCGCTAATTGGCGCGTAAATGTCTGATGCCGCTTTTACTGACTCTGCTACTGCACAGTCTTCGCCAGCATCAACTTCGTCGCCTACTTCTGGTAATTCAACAAATACCATGTCGCCAAGCAGCTCTTGCGCATGCTCAGAAATACCAACAGTGTAAGTGCCGTCGCCTTCGTTACGAACCCACTCGTGTGAAGGTGCGTATTTTAACTCGCTAGGGATATTGCTCATTTTTTTCATCCTTTGGTTTAGATTGGGAGAATACCAATGAATAAGGCTAACTTATTTATTGGTATAACCAAATTATTTAGATTATTGATTTACCGTTACGTACAAAGCCCGACTTAACTACTTTTACGTTAACTAATTTTTTACGCATTTCTACTTGAGCTGTGTCGCCGGTTGAACGTGGTACACGTGCTAATGCAACACTATAGCCCAATGTTGGTGAGAATGTGCCAGATGTAATAACACCTTCGCCAGCATCAACAATTACTTTAGAACCACTGCGTAGTACGCCTTTTTCTTCAAGAATAAGACCTACTTGCTTGTGAGTACTTTTTTCTGCACGTTGTTTTACCAAAACATCACGACCAATAAAGTCACGATCTTCTGGCTCCCATGCAATAGTCCATGCCATGTTAGCTGCCAGTGGTGATACGCTTTCGTCCATATCTAGGCCGTAAAGGTTCATACCTGCTTCTAAACGCAGTGTGTCGCGCGCACCTAAGCCCGCAGGCGCCACACCGGCATCAAGCAATTGCTGCCATAAATCGGCGGCTTGCTCGTTTGGCACTACAATTTCGTAACCGTCTTCGCCAGTATAACCTGTTGTAGCAATAAATAAATCACCGGCTTGAACACCAAAAAATGGCTTCATGCCTTCTACTGTAGCTTGCTGGTCTGCGTTTAATACCTGGGCTGTTTTAGCACGTGCATTAGGGCCTTGAACCGCAATCATGGCGTATTCTGGGCGCTCAGTAACCGTTACAGCAAAATCGCTCGACACTTTGGCTAAATGTGCTAAATCTTTTTCACGGGTCGCTGAGTTAACCACTAAGCGATAAAATGTTTCGCTAAAGTAGTAAATAATTAAGTCGTCGATTACGCCGCCTTGCTCGTTAAGCATGCCAGTGTAAAGCGCTTTACCTGGTACGGTTAACTTAGCAACATCGTTAGCTACTAGCTTGCGTAAAAACGCTTGTGCTTGCTCACCTTGTATATCAACAATGGTCATGTGTGATACGTCGAACATACCCGCATCGTTACGTACGGCGTTGTGTTCTTCTATTTGTGAGCCGTAGTTAATTGGCATTTCCCAGCCATGAAAATCAACCATTTTTGCGCCGGCTTCAAGATGCTTTGCATGTAATACTGTTTTAGAAGTCATAATATTCCTTCACTTTTAAATTAACCCATGTGTGTGGGCGTGGCCTCAATTAAATGAGGGGGAATAACATGGTAGCCATTAATAAGCCTACCAAATTGTAATCTTTAACTTTTTACCCGTTAGGCTGCTTGAGTGTTGGTAACACTAAAGCCCTGTTGCTGCATATACTGTTGCCACTTATCAAGCGTGGCCGTTTTAGCAATAACAATAAACTGCTGTTCGTTGTTTTGATCTACTGCAGTAACAAACACATCACCACTTTGCGCGCCATAGCAAAGCTGCGCATCAGCAAGGCGTAACCCTGGGGTTAGTTTAAATGCCTCAACTAAGGTATCAAATGCATTGTCGCCTTTTAAAGTAAAGGTCGCTAAGTCGGTGCGTACCACAAAGTCGATATCGTATCTAAGCTGCTGCTCGTTAATGAGCGCTTGTAATTGCAGGCTAGCATTAACTGGAAGTACAAATCGAAAGGCCGTTTCGCTAAAGTAGTAAACGGCGTAGCTAAAATCAGAATTTAAATCGCCATCCAGTGTGCCTTTAAAGCCAAAGCCACTAGCGGTAAGTTTGGTGAGGTCATGACCTAAAATAGCACTTAAAAATACCGATGCTTCACTACCACTAAAGTCAATAACAACGTGATTGCTATCGGCTTGTAAGGCATTAATAACCGCGCTGTTAGCGTTGCTATGGCGGGCAAACATAATCGGGTTAAAAGTCATAACAAATACCTATCTATCTTTAATAGCAAAAGTATATTGCGCAAGCCTTACAACAACAAATTGTAATTACTTATCAATTGATAAATAATACTTATATATATAGCCATATAAATAGTAATTTTAAATATGAAAAACATTTCAACCGACAGTTTACGAACTTTTGTTATGGTGGTTGAGGTTGGTGGATTTGCCAAAGCAGGCGATTTACTTGGCCTTTCGCAACCTGCGGTGAGCTTACAAGTAAAACGTTTAGAAGATTTACTCGGCTATAAATTATTTAAAAAGCAGGGCCAACGACAAGTGCTCAACCAATATGGTGAGTTGTTACTGCCTATGGCAAAGCAAATGGTGCAGCATAACGATGCCATTTTACAGTTGTTCACATCAGAAAGTGTAACCGGTAAAGTGCGCTTGGGGATCCCTAGCGAATTTGCCGCGCGTATTTTGCCCTCCATTATTGGCGATTTTGTGGCGCTCTACCCTGAGGTATCACTTGAAGTAAAATCACGTTTAAGTAAACACCTACTCTCTGATGAGCGCCAAGATCAATTTGATTTAGTGTTAGCGCTTAACGAGCAACTTGACTCAGAAAAAATTCCTATTTTTATTCAAGACCAATTAGTGTGGGTGGGCGACCTATCACTGGCACAAAATGAAACGGTAACCTTAGTGACCGCCCCTGAGGGCTGTATTTATCGCCGCAGAGCAACTCAGGCGCTTGAAAAAGCAGGCATTAAATATCGTATTGTTTACAGTAATGCCGATTTAACCGGTTTAATTGCCGCGTTAAAAGAAGGCTTAGGTATAACAGTACTTGCAAAAAGTACCGTACCTAACGATTTAGCCTATCACTTACACACTAAACATTTACCTGCGCTTGGCAGTATAGGTATTAGTTTAGTGAAAACCGCCAGCGAACCTGAAAACGCGGTATTTAAACTCGCCGAATTTATTAAGCTGCGCTTAGGCTATCCCACGGCTTAAATAACTTGACCTCTGGATAATAAATCGAGCTCAAACACAGCTCAGGTTAAATTAACCGCCACCAGCCAGTACATTATGTTGGTTTTATAAAGCTAAGCTAAACACTTAGTTAAAAATGTTATAAAAACAGCGTGTTTTTACGGCAAATGTAAATATAACTAAAACTTAATAATATTGATTCTCATTCGTTAACATGTTTAAATTACGCCAATTTTAGTAGTTGAACTATTTTTAGGATAATCAATGTCACATAAATTTTTAGTTTCTTCGTTAACTGCAGCCGTAGCGCTGTCTTTGAGTGCAACAGCAATGGCCAAAGATGCCGGCGGCGTTGAACGCAATTTTGAACAAATTACCGTTATTGGTTCACAAGCAGCAATTAACGATATTCCAGGTTCTGCTACATTTATCTCTGATGAAGAATTGCAAAAATTCGAATTTACCGATATTTCTCGCGTATTAGCATCTGTACCAGGTGTATACGTTCAAGAAGAAGATGGCTATGGTCTGCGTCCTAACATTGGTATGCGTGGCACAGGTACTGGCCGTAACGATAAAATTTCAGTAATGGAAGACGGCGTACTCGTTGCACCGGCTCCTTACTCTGCACCATCGGCTTATTACTTCCCAACTATGGGTCGTATGGAGTCTATTGAAGTATTAAAAGGTGCTGCCTCAGTTAAATATGGCCCGCGCACTACCGGTGGTGTATTAAATTTACTTTCTCGCAGCTTACCAACTGAAGCAAATAGCTCTATGGGTATAGTTGACGCGGCACTTGGTAGCGATGGTTACTATAAAGGTCACGCTTACTTCGCTAAAGAAAAAAATAACACAGCGGGCTTAATTGAAGTGTTTTCTTACGGCGCTGATGGTTTTAAAGAATTACCAGTAGGCGATGACAACACTGGTTTTGAAAAAAATGACGTACTGGTAAAATTTGGCCATACCTTTGGTGAAAACGATGCCCACAACATTGAGTTTAAAGCTAAGTACTCTGAAGAAACATCAGACGAAACGTACATGGGCTTAACTAACGTCGATTACCAAGAAAATCCTAACCGTCGTTATGCTGCATCGCAAAATGATGAGATGAACACCCGTCATAATGCATACCAAGTAAACTATGCATACCGCTTTGGTGAAGGTTACGAATTTTTAGCAACCGCTTACTTAAATGACTTCCACCGTAACTGGTACAAAGCCAGTAAAGTAAGCGAAAGCTACCTTGAGCAATACAGTGAATTTGAAGCAAACCCAACGGCTGAAGGTATCGAAAACATCGGTGTTAAAGCTAATAACCGCGACTACCAAGCTAAAGGTGTGCAGTCTGAATTACACATTCCGGCGGGCGATCACTACATTACAGTTGGCGTACGTTACCACGAAGATGAAATGGATCGTTTCCAGTGGGAAGACAAATACACGCTTAATCAAGATTTAAGTATGACTCTTACCTCACAAGGCGCACCTGGCTCTAATAGCAATCGCTTAGACAGCGCAAAAGCAAGCACCCTATTTATTCAAGACGAATGGACAATGGATGCATTGGTAGTGAGTGCAGGTCTGCGTTATGAAGACATTACTATTACCCGTGAAGAATGGGCTAAATCAGATCCAACTCGTAGCATGGGCTTAACGAAGGATATTTCAAACGATACTGAAATTTTAGTACCGTCTTTAGGTGCTACTTACACACTTAACGATAACGTAACGTTACTTGCAGGCATTCAAAAAGGTTATGCACCCGCAGCGCCAGGCAATGCTGACCAAGACGAAGAAGAAAGCGTCAACATTGAGTTTGGTTCTCGTTTTAATGCAAACGGCTTTAACGGTGAAGTGATTGCATTCTACTCTGATTACGACAACATGCATGGTAACTGTACCGCATCAGTAGGTTGTAGCGACGACAACATTGGCGACCAATACAACTACGGTGAAGTAGAAGTATCAGGCTTTGAATTTAGCGCTGGTCGTACGTTTAATACTGCATCAGTTGCGTTCCCAGTTAAACTGACTTACACCTACACTGATTCAGAGTTTAAAAACACATTTGATTCAGAAATTTGGGGCTCTGTAGAAAAAGGCGATGCAATGCCTTACGTACCAGAAAACCAAGTTGCTTTATCGTTTGGTGCCGAAGTGAATAACTTTGTTGTTAATAGCCAAATACGTTACGTATCGGATGCACATGCTGACCTTTCTGACTCAGGCTTAAATGCGATTGATAGCCGTGTTGTATGGGATTTAGCTGCTAAGTACTTAATTGATGAAAATCAAAAAGTATACCTAAGCGTTGATAACCTGTTTGATAAAACCTACATTGCTAACCGCGCAAATGGCGGTATTCAACCTGGTAAGCCACGCTCAGTACAAATGGGTTACTCTTACAGCTTTTAATAAAGCGCTAACTTAAAAATACAAAAAAGCCGAGTTGATGTAATCAATCTCGGCTTTTTAATGCCTATAATCCCTATGTAATTAGCCTGTGCTTAGGCTAGTTAGGCTTAGGCTTAATTTGTTTCTGCGCGCTGGCGTAACACTTCAAATAAACAAATGCCGGTTGCTACCGATACATTTAAACTTGAAACCGTGCCTGCCATTGGGATTTTAACAAGCACATCACAATGCTCACGTGTTAAGCGGCGCATGCCCTCACCTTCAGCACCCATCACAATCGCCATTGGGCCTGTTAAGCTGGCATCAAATACATGTGTGTCGGTTTCACCGGCAGTACCTACAACCCAAACGCCCGCGTCTTTTATTTCACGCAATGTACGTGCAAGGTTAGTTACCTGAATAAGCGGTACCGTTTCTGCTGCGCCACAGGCCACTTTACGTGCTGTGCCATTAAGCTTTGCTGATTTGTCTTTAGGAACAATCACCGCATGTACGCCCGCTGCATCGGCACTACGTAAGCAAGCGCCTAAATTATGCGGATCGGTAATGCCATCAAGTACCAGTAAAAATGGCGTGTCTTCGCGTTCAATGATCTCATCGAGATCTTTTTCATTAAACACTCTCGCCGCTTTTACGTTGGCGATAATGCCTTGATGCTGTTCATCTTTCGCTTTGTTATCAAGCGCTTTTCGTTGCATAAACTGTACTGAAATACCAAACTGACGCGCTTGCTCAATCACAGGCGATAAACGCTTATCATCACGTCCCTTAAGGGCGTATATTTCTATAAAGCGCTCTGGCTCTTTTGCTAAAATTGCTTCAACAGAGTGAAAGCCAAAAATTAATTCATTACTCACGAATTGTTTGCTCCTGGGCTACTACGTTTACGGGCATTTTTACCTGGTCTTTTAGGCTTTTTGACCGCTTTCTTTTTGGTTTTTTTCTTCGCGGTGGTGTCATCCGCTTTTACTTTAGACTTACCGGCTGCCTTCGTTTTACCTGCAGGCTTTTTGCCATCTTTAGCTTTTTTACTGTCACTTGCTGACTTTTTGCCCGGTATTTTACCAGCTTTAAGTTGCGAGCGAACACTTGCTGGGGCATTCTTTTTTGGCGCACGACGACGCGCGTAACGATCTTGAGCCACATCGCCTTTAAGCGTTAAGTTAATTCGGCGTTCATCTAAGCTTACCGAGGCAACTTGCACAGTGACTTTATCGCCTAAACGATAAACCGTATGTGTGTGTTCACCCACCAAGCAATGTTTAGCCGCATCATGTTGGAAGTATTCATCACCTAAATTGGTAACATGAATTAATCCATCAATTTGCAAATCATCTAAACGAATAAATAAACCAAAATTAGTAACCGATGAAATAACCCCGTTAAACTCCGTGCCTACATGATCTTGCATGTATTCACATTTTAACCAATCGGCTACTTCACGGGTGGCATCGTCTGCGCGGCGCTCAGTAGTTGAACACTGCTCACCAAGTTGATCGACTTCATCATCGCTATAGGCGTATTCACCTGACGTTTGTTGACCTTGCGCTTTTAATACCGCTTTAATCGCACGGTGTACCACTAAATCGGGGTAACGGCGAATTGGCGAGGTAAAGTGCGCGTAGGCCGATAATGCTAAACCAAAGTGACCTATGTTATCTGGCTGATATACCGCTTGCTTCATTGAGCGAAGCAGCATGGTTTGAATAAGCTCAGCTTCAGGACGGTCCCCTAAACGAGCCAACACATGAGTGATCTCTTTCGGGGTTGGTTCGTCGCTTAGCGTGCTTTCAATACCTAGCTCAGTTAAAAACTGAGTAAAGTTACCCAGTTTTTCGCTATCGGGTTCATCATGTACCCTAAACAATGCACTTGCTTCGTGTTTCTCAAGTAGTTTAGCCGCCGAAACATTAGCTAAAATCATACATTCTTCAATCAGCTTGTGCGCATCGTTACGAATAACTGGCACAATAGATTCTATTTTACGCTGTGCATTAAATACAAAACGGGTTTCGAGCGTTTCAAATTCAATTGCACCACGCTCTTGGCGTGCTGCTTTTAATGCAATGTACATTTGCTGTAAGTCAGTTAAATGCGGCACTACAGCTGCGTATTCTTTACAAAGCTTTTCGTCATTTTGTAAAATGGCATTTACTTTGGTGTAGGTTAAACGAGCATGCGAATTCATTAGTGCTTCGTAAAACTTATAGCCCGACAGCTTACCCTCTTGCGATACGGTCATTTCTGCAACCATACACAAGCGGTCAACCTCAGGGTTAAGCGAACACAAACCGTTAGACAATACTTTTGGCAGCATTGGAATAACTTGCTCAGGGAAATACACTGAGTTACCGCGCTCTATCGCTTCTTTGTTAAGCGGCGTGTTCATACCTACGTAATGGGATACATCGGCAATAGCTACCCATAAACGCCAACCACCTGACTTTTTAGGTTCACAATAAACAGCGTCATCGAAGTCGCGAGCGTCTTCGCCATCAATAGTGACAAGTGGCAAGCCGCGTAAATCAACACGGCCTTGCTTATCGGCTTCTTCAACAAATTCACCTAAGTGGGCAACTTGTTGTTCAACCTCTTCTGGCCATACATGCGGAATATCGTGATTACGCAGCGCAACTTCAATTTCCATACCCGGCGCTAAATGCTCACCTAATACGTCAATCACTTTACCTACCGCATTCATGTTACGGCTTGGGTTTTGAGTTATTTGCACTTGCACCATTTGGTTGTGGCGTGCGCCTTTTTCGTTACCCGGTAAAATAATAATATCTTGGGTAATGCGCGGATCTTCAGCAACCACAACGGCAATACCATGCTCAACAAAATAGCGGCCAACAATAGGCGCTCGCTCATTAGTAAGCACTTTAATAATACGGGCATCGCATTTTGAGCCTGAACCACGCTTAGTGCCTTTCGCAAGAACGATGTCACCGTGTAGCACCATATTCATTTGATGCTTGGCAATAAACCAGTCTTTGCTCTCGCCTTCAACTTCTAAAAAGCCAAAACCGTCTCTGTGGCCGACAACTTTGCCTTTGGTTAAACCGGCTTCGTCAATCAGGGCATAACATTTAAATTTATTAAAATACAATTGCCCGTCGCGCTCCATGGCACGAAGTCGGCGCTTAAATGCTATTTGTCGTTCTTCATCGTTGACCGCGAGTTCTTCGCATAGTTGCGTGTAATTAGCAGGTTTTGAACGCTCTTGAAGGTGAGTAAGTATAAACTCACGACTAGGGACTGGGTTTTCGTACTTTTCTTGTTCTCGACTGAGATTTGGATCTTGGTTTGACATTCACTATCTTGTTAGTTGGTTATGTAAGCATTTTAACTCATATACTCGAAATGAGACAGGTAAAAGCCATTAAACTTTTAATAAAGCGTTATTAGCTTTTGCATTTTGTAGCAATGTAACTAAATAACACTTAACACCTACTTAATTAATGCACATAAAAGTGAGTAAATTAGCTGTGCTGATGTTTACTCACTTTTATAAAAACAGCTTATTTTTGCTGTAGTTTCTTCCACAATAGCGTGCTGATGTTTTCAATAAAAGCCGAGTCTTGTGCAGCCATAACATCGAGTATTAGTTTGTTCATTTGGGTTTTGTTTTGAGCGTATATCCAACGATTTTTATTAAAGCTTTGCGCAAACTCTAACACACCCGTTTGCAAGGCTTGCTCATCAGCAAAAATCGCTTCTACCACATTTTGTTGTAGCAGTTTATGCGCGTCAACACGCTCGCCAGTCATAGCTAAGCGGTTAAAAAATTGCGGATTAATCGCTTTATTAATAATCGGAAACATAGACGGTACAAACGGTACCAGTACATCAACTTCAGGAAAGCAGAAAAAGCCTTTGTCAGATTTCATAAACCGAAAATCACAGGCACATGCCAACACCGAGCCATTACCATAAGTGTGCCCGTTTAGTGCAGCAATGATAGGCATAGGAAACGTCACTATGCGTTTAAATAACTGCCCTATCGAATTCATAAAATCGGCAATAACTGCAGGCGTGTTATCTGAACTTGCCATCCACTGTAAATCTATTCCCAATGACCAGCTTTTATCGCTGCTTGAGGTTAATACTACGGCGTTAATATCGCCATTGGCTTCTATGCTATCTAAGTGTTGATTAAGTTCAGCTATAAAACTAGGGTTATGGCGGTTTTCAGCGGTATTCATGGTAAGTATTGCCACGTTTTGCTCAGTGGTAATTTTTATTAATGCGGTCATTCGAGCCTCTTTGAGTGCATTTAGCTGCGCTTTTAGCACTTTTCGTTACTTTTATAGTTATGCACTGAATAGTAATACGTTGTATAAAATTTATAAAGTGCCTATTTTTGTAATCATTAAAGAAGTTATTTATAACCATCCCTTTTGCCGAGCGATACGCGCTGCATCTATCCTGTTTGTGGCATTGAGCTTTGCAATCGCATCAGATAAATAATTACGCGTTGTCCCTTCACTTATATAGAGCTGCTTAGCTATTTCGCTGGTTTTTAAGCCATCACTTGCAAGCTTTAAGGCTTTACGCTCTTTATCTGTGAGTGGGTCGGCATCGTCTAGGGCATTAATGGCAAGTTCTGGGTCAATCACCTTTTGCCCTTGCATTACTTTTTTTAACGCGTTTATTAGCTCTTCGCTGGGTGCTTCTTTTAAAATAAAACCTTTAACACCCGCATTCAAAGAGCGCCTAATATAACCAGCACGTGAAAAAGTGGTCATAATTACCATATTAATTGCAGGATATTTAGCGGCTATTTGCTCACTAAGCTCAATGCCATTTATGCTTGGCATTTCTATATCCGTTAAAATGATATCTGGATGTAAGTCTTTACTAAGCGCGCTGATTTCATTTAACGCATCTCGCCCATTACATGCTTGACCAATTACCTCAATATTAAAGTCGAGGCTTAATAAAGCGGCAACTGCGTCACGCACCAGCGCTTGATCTTCAACTAAATATACTTTGATCATTTTAAATCCTCAGCACTTAATGGCAGTACAACGTTTAAAGTAAATGTATCGCCACAGGTAAATTTTGCACTGCCGTTTAATTGCTCTGCTCGCTCTTTAATGCCATTTAAACCATTTCCCGCTTTTAATGTGGTGCATGGCGCGTTATCATTAACGGCAATAAGTAATTGCCGTTTTGTTTGTTCTATATTAATAGAACCGATTTTTGTGCTGCTATGGCGTAATAAATTAGTCACTGACTCTTTAATAATAAGACTCGCAATGCCCTCAACCTTGGCAGGTAACGTCGCTAAATTAACGTTAAATTTTATGTTAAAGCCTTGCTCTTTGAGTGTTTGTTTTAGCTGTGTTATTTGGCTGTTTAAGTTGAGCTGCTTTAAATTACTTACCGCGTTTCGTACATCACTCAGTAACTGTCTTGCAAGATCTGCTACTTGGGCTATTTCGTTATTAGCCTGCGCGTATCGTTCACCTTGATTTAGTTTATTCGCAAGTTCAGCTTTTAAAGCTATTGATGACAGTGAGTGACCTAAAATATCATGTAAATCTCGGGCTATGCGTTCACGCTCAGCAATGGCTGCTAGTTGCTCAAATTGCTTTGCGCTTTCTTGTTCGCGCTTTTTATGTTCGCGCTCTCTTTTTGCCGCAATCCCATAGCTAAATAAGGCGGCACATAAAAGTAAAGCCACCGCTAAAAAGTACTCAACCTTTGCTATATCACCTACATATGAACTTAGTAAAACAGTTAAAATTATCGCTAATGCGGCATAAACTCTTTGATAATTACTATATGTATAGCCCGCTACATAAGCTATAAAACCAAATAAGGTTGGTGTACCAGCAGTATAAAAAGTAGCACTAAAACACACCAGTAACATAGCAATAAATAACTTAGTTACTCCCCTATTTTTGCAATTTATTGCTTTTACATATAATAATATAAACGCAATATAAAAGGCTAAAGACAAGGTAATTTGATGAGCCGTAAAGTTGGCAAAATCAATGATCATCGGGAGTAAATAAAAACCGGTAAAAACTAAATGACCATATTTCCAAAAAGCACTTCTAATTGTATTTTGGACGCGTTCGTTGTTTATTATTTCCATCATTAATTTAACCACCTTGTACTTTAAGACCTATAATACCGATAAGGATCAATCCAATACAGCCAATCTGGAGAAAAGATAACGGCTCTTTAAACCATACAAAGCTCATAATCGTTACACCTAAAGTACCGATACCTACCCAAACAGCATAACTAACACCTAAAGGTAAAAACTTTAAAGCATATGATAAAAATGCAAAGCTTATCCACATAGATAAAAAGGTAATTATACTTGGCCATAGTTTAGTAAAGCCATTGGATTGTTTCATAAAAATCGCCCATACAACCTCGAAAATCCCCGCGATCAGTAAACTGATCCATGCTGCAGTATTCATAAGTTTTACTCCTACATTTTAACGTTTGTGGTATTACTTAATAACTTAACTATCCCTTTTAATAGAGAATCAATGTAGTGTAAGTTGTCATGAATAATACTGACTATTGTCATCAAACACAGCGCATTTTTTAAAGAAGGTTTATCGATGCAACCCCAACAACAAAGCTTAATTTACTTACATATTGCTGTCCTTTTATTTGGCGGTACCGCCTTATTCGCAAAGCTAATTGGTTTAAATGCATTAGATATTACCGCTTATCGCGCGGCTATCGCTGGGGTGGCAATTTGTGTGCTACTGACTTTGCAAAAAAACCAATTAAGCTGCATCACGCCAAAGATTATGTGATTGCCATTTTATTAGGCGTTGCCGTAGGTATTCACTGGGTAACCTACTTTGCAGGCATGCAATTGGCGGGAATTACCGTGGGCATGTTAGCTTTTTTTACCTATCCCGTAATCACGGTATTTTTAGAGCCTCTATTTAATAAAAGTAAGCCCAAAGCAAAAGATATAATAAGCGCTGTGGTGGTGATTATTGGCATTTATTTATTGATCCCGAGCGTTAATTTAGGCGATGACATCACTTTAGGTGTTGTGACGGGGGTGGTATCAGCGTTGTTTTTTGCTATTCGTAATATTACCCATAAACGCTACTTTAGTGAGTATGGTGGACCGCAAACCATGTTTTATCAAACGTTAGTGGCAAGCCTGATGCTATGTGCTTTTATTGAAGTACCCATAACACAAATTAATGACACTGATTTAATATTGCTGCTTATTGCCGGTGTGGTGTTTACTGCGATGCCGCATTCGTTATTTGCAGCGAGTTTAAAACATTTATCAGCAGCGACCGCTGGATTGATTTCTTGCTTACAGCCCCTTTATGGCACAATACTAGCTATAATTATTTTGCACGAACGCCCCTCAGTGATGACCCTGATTGGTGGCGCACTGATTGTTAGTGCTGCGTGCTTTGAAACTTGGTCAATCTCACGGAAAAAGCAGCCATGAAAATATTTGCTCATAGAGGCACAAGCACACACTTTCCTGAAAATACGCATAGCGCCATTATGGCGGCGTTAAAAGCAAATGTAGATGGCATTGAGGTTGATGTACAAAGCGCACTTGATGACTACGTGATTATTCATGATACCTACTTAGATAGAACCACTAATGGTAAAGGTAAAGTGTGCGACCTAAGCGCTCAGCAAATTCAACAATTTGATGCGGGAAATGGTGAGCAAGTGCCTACCCTGCAGCAATTAATTGACTGGAATAATAACCAAACCTTACTTAATTTAGAGCTAAAACATACTTTTGAACTAGAAAAGTTTGCTGCGCAACTAGAAGTGAATATTACTGCGAATAAGATATCAGCAGACAATATTTTAGTTTCATCATTTAATCATCATCAACTACACTGGCTAAAGAGCCGTTTACCTTGGCTTAAAATTGGCGCACTTACTGCATCAATTCCATTGCAGTATGCGAAGTTTGCTGAAGACTTACAGGCCTTTAGCATTCATGTTGACAAAAACTTCATGAACAAGTCGTTTGTTGACGATGCCAAACTGCGCGGCTTAAAGGTATTTGCCTACACCGTAGATGAAGTTGAAGATATTAAACTAATGCTTGCCTGTGGCGTTGATGGCATTTTTACTAACGACCCTGAACGAACTAAGCATTATTTGGCGCAATTAAATGAACTATAACTAATTATTTAATTGCTATTTATGCCATAAAAACAATAATTTAGTAGGTCACTATTTAATGAGTAGCTATATGCGTATTTATAACTTTTTAGAACAAACTCTGTTTTTTACCTTAACCCGAAAAATAGTAGGTAATTTAAGCTTTGTATTTTTATTTCAAGCTATTACATTATTTTGGTTACACAGTACCCTCTCAGAAAGCCAACAGAGCACAGGGCTATTTTGGACATTAACCCTGCTGATTGTTGCCGGTTTTATATTTACTATTTTTTATATGCGCTTTTTAATTGTGCGCCCGGTAAAAGCCATGCGTGATACGTTGATTAATATTAATCAACAAGATGCCAACTTAGCTGCCAAACTTCCTCATTTTACTTTCGATGAATTTAGAGATTTAAGTGAACAATATAATCAGTTTACTACGCATTTAAACAGCTTATTAAGTACGACCTACAGCAGCGCTCAGGAAAGCGTGCAAAGTAATAGCCAAGTAACGCAATCAATGCAGCACACAGAGCAGCTAAGCGAACAGCAAATTAATTTAAGCCACACCATAATTAATGCCAGCAACCAAATTACCCAAAGCCTGCAAGATATAGTAAGTAACACTGATAGCGTACATCAGGTAAATAATGAACATCTTAGTTTTGTTAAGCTCTCTGCGAGCGAACTGTCAAAACTGGTTGAACAGGTGAGACTTATTAATGAAATGCTGGGTAGTTTTTCTAAAACGATTGCAGGCTTAAAAGAGAACAGTGAAAACATTCGTAGCATTTTAAAAATGGTAGAAGAGTTTTCTGATCAAACTAACTTATTAGCGCTTAATGCGGCAATTGAAGCAGCGCGAGCCGGAGAGGCAGGGCGAGGTTTTGCCGTTGTTGCCGATGAGGTTCGTACCCTATCGGTTAAAGTAAGTGACGCTACCCGCCAGATTAGTGATTTTATTACCCAAATGAATGAGCTGGTTAATGAAACCAATAAAGAGTCGCTACAGTTAATTAACCACTCTAATAACGCGCAAACTGCAATCAATAATACCTCTGAAGGTTTTGGAAAAATGCTCAATGAATTTGAGCATAATCAGCAGCAGTTACAGCAAATAGCTAACGCGGTTCATTTACTTGAAGATACGCAAAACCAAACCCATGAATCGGTTGAACAAATTGTGGCACTTGGCGAACAAGCAAAGCAACAAATAGACACCGCATTGCATGACTCTGAGCAGTCACAAAAACTGAGTCAACAAACCCAACAACAGCTAAAGCGTTTTGTAGACTAGGGCCTGACTAGTTTTACCCAAGCCGCGATTATGCTAAATTACGCGGCTTAGAATATAACTGTGTGAAGCATGTGAGCGACGTCAATCTAAATTATGAACAGCTAGCCCAACAAATAAAGCAATGGGGTCAACAACTTGGCTTTAGTGAAGTGGGTATTACTGACATTGATTTAACTAAGCATGAAGCACAGCTTCAGCGATGGCTTGACTCGGGTTATCATGGCTCAATGGATTATATGGCAGCCCATGGTATGAAGCGCGCTCGCCCTAGTGAGCTAGTACCCGGAACACAGCGGGTTATTTCAGTTAAAATGAATTACCTCCCACCTGATTCTGGCTTTGCTAAAAACCTTAAAAGTACCGAAAAAGCCTATATCAGCCGATATGCCCTTGGCCGTGACTACCATAAGTTGATGCGCAACCGAATCAAACAGTTAGGTAAAAAAATTGAACAACATGTAGGTGATTATAGCTTTAGGCCTTTTGTTGATTCAGCCCCTGTACTTGAACGTCAACTCGCTGAAAAAGCGGGATTAGGCTGGCGCGGAAAGCATTCTTTACTGATAAATAAAGAGGCGGGCTCCTGGTTCTTTTTAGGCGAGCTTTTTGTCGACTTGCCTTTACCTATTGATAACGAAAACACTTTTGAGGGCTGCGGCAAATGCGTTGCCTGCATAACACTTTGCCCTACTGGCGCTATTGTAGAACCTTATGTGGTTGATGCGCGCAAGTGCATTTCGTATTTAACTATAGAGCATCAAGGGCCTATTCCTGAGCAATACAGAACATTAATGGGAAATCGCATCTATGGCTGTGACGATTGCCAATTAGTATGCCCATGGAACCGCTATGGACAAATTACCGACGAGGCTGACTTTCACCCTCGTACACAATTAAAAAACAAAGATTTACTCGAGTTATTTGCTTGGGATGAAACTACCTTTTTAAAAAATACCGAAGGCAGTCCAATCCGCCGCATTGGCCATGAACGTTGGCTACGAAATATAGCCGTTGGCTTAGGAAACGCAGATTTTAGCCCAGCGATTATCTCAGCACTCGAAGATAAGCGCCAAACGGTAAATGACATGGTGGGTGAGCATATAAATTGGGCACTCGCCCAGCAACACGATAAACAAAGACAAAAGTTGCGTAAAACAGCACGGCTAATTCGTATAGTTGAAAAAGGCTTACCCAGAGACGCATAAGCCTTTTACCTTTTTAACCTCCTCTGCGATCTCTTAGCTCTCTTTGTGCATAATTTACTAATATATGATTTAACACAGAGAAGAAAATGAGGAGTAAATGAGAAGCCACAATTAAAGTACATATTTTAGTTAATCTGTAGCGCACACCTTTGGTATTTAACCTTTAAAAGACGCGACATAAAGTCGCTGCTACAGGTTAATTTGTCTAATCGTAGCAAGGAGTTTACCCCGCGCCTCGCAGCCCGTAGCCCGCACCTTTAGCCTTTCAACAATAAAGCGAGATCTTGCTCTATCTCTGCGAACGCTTTTTTAACCTGATCAACAGATTCTTGGCGTGCCACCGAATTTTGAATCGTTTCGTCGACCTTTTTGTAAATAAACACTTCCTGGTCTTCATCGAGTCCCATGGTTGGGATCCGCTCTTCTAACTCCTCTTGAAGTTGTTTAAATACTTTTTCGTTATTTATCCGGCTGTCGTTAAGCAATCCAATTAAACTATGAAATTTACTGTGAACAGTACTCGCCACTTTGTTTAATCGCTCTTGCTGCGAAACCAACATTTTCTTAGTAGTAATGGCGCGCAATTGCTGCTCGGTTACACTTACAATAAAACAAATATGATCACGTATACGTCCATGCTTCTGCTCATCTTGTTCTGGCATATTCAAAATCAATAAACTGACAAACTCGTAATTAACCAAAATACGATGAGAAAACTCATGTAACCGACCTTTGTTTTTAAGCATTTCAAATAACTCAATCACAATCGGCGAACACACACCGTTTAAAGCAAAGTGCGATTTGGTGTCGTTACATCTAAATTCAATATTACTTTGCAGACCAAACGCCTGTAAGCACTCTACTAATGCCTTACCTAACTCCTCAACATCGTTGATAAAACCGATATTTTCAACATAGTTAACTATTTGACCCATTTCACTGCTATTTGCCATAGCATCAAAAGCGGTTGAGGTAGCTTCTTTCACTTGCTTTTCAAGCTGTTGTTTTTCTATTAATACTTGATTTAACTTAGTCAGCTTTTGCTTTAGTTCATCGTGGCCAAACGGTTTTACAATATAGTCTTCAGCACCTACTGAATAACCTTCCATACGTTCCTCAACAGTCCCCCTTGCCGATACAAACATCACTATAATATCTTGTGTTTTAGGGTTCACTTTGAGCTCTTTACATACTTCGTAACCATTCATTTTTGGCATACTTACATCAAGTAAGATAACCTGCGGCATATACTCTTCAACCATGCCCAAGCATTCCGGACCACTCGAAGCCAGTTTCAGTTCAAAATCTAATTCCTCTAGAATTTCTTCTATTATTTCGAGGTTAAATGGTTCATCGTCGACTGCAAGAATTTTAGTTAAAGCCATAATTTTTCGTCCATATAAATCGTATTCATTAAAACAATTCGGTTATTAGCTACTATTTTTCACTAATTGCTCATCGGCTAAATATTCATCGAGGTTTATTTCCAAAGGAACCTGAATGCTTATGGTTGCCCCACCTAGTTCGTTATTACAGGCTTTTATAGTTCCTTGATGTAAAGAAACAAATTCACGGCACAACGTAAGTCCTAATCCTGTACCTCCTGCACCACTATTTGTTTTGCTGCTTTGCACAAATTTTTGAAAAACAGTTTCAAGTTCGTCTTCTGGTATACCTACTCCGCTGTCTATTACTTCAATATTTGCACAGCCACTACCTGTTTCCAATATAACTTCAATAGTGCTATGTTTGTTACTGAACTTTAATGCGTTACTCAAGACGTTTCTAAGCACCTGATTAATTTGTTCTTCATCGCATTGTGCTACAACTGGTGGGTTATCTGATTTAAATGCAATCTTGATATCTTTTTCCATGGCAATCCCACCAACATCATCAATGCTTGTTTTAACAATAGTCGTTAAATCGCATGCACGGGGGTTAAAGGGAAATTTACCTACATCTAATTTCGACAAATCAAGTAGATTGTTAAGTAATGATAGTAACCTTTGCCCACTTGATTCGATTCGAGTTAAGTATTTTAAAAGCTTATCTTTACTAAAATCATCATCTTCAAGCTTACTGATACCAAAACGTGAAAAACTTAGTATAGAATGCATTGGCGTTCTTAGCTCATGTGACATATTAGCTAAAAATTCTGATTTACTTAAATTAGCTGCTTCAGCAATATTTTTCGCATGCTCAAGTTGTGAGGTGCGCGCTCTTACTTGCTCCTCTAGAAGATCTTTTGCCTCAAGTAATAAATCTTCTTTTTGTTTTAAATGAGTTACATTTTTAAAAATAACCGCTAACGCTATCTCACCATGATGGTCAATCTCATTAAATGAGCCAACGAGTGGAATTTTACTCCCATCTTTACAGACGATATGTAAGTCGCAACTAAATTGCCTATTACTGTTTAGGGTAGATATTTTATCTTTTATTATCTGTACTGAGTCGTCATCTAAAAAGTGAAATAACGAGTGAGCAATGAGTTTCTTAAACTGTAAATTGAATAGCTTTAAGCACGCATCGTTGGCCTCTACTATTTTGCCTTTACGTTCAAAAAGTAAGATTGGATCGGGAGTATTTTTAAAAATAACTTGCAGTAAGCTGTCTTTTTCAATGAGTACATCTACTGTGTCTTGCAGCCTTTCAACTAACTCTGCGTTATGACGTTTGAGCAATTCGGTTTGCCACAACTTATGAACTGCTTGCAATAAAACATTATCATCAAGTGGCTTAATTAAAACGTCTTCAACACCTTGGCGAATTGCTTCAATCATAGAAACCTGAGCGGGACGCGAGGTCAATAATAAGCAGCGGCTATGCGGTTGTATCTGCTTGAGGCTGGTAAATATATTTAAGCCGAGCCCTTCTTTTAGACCAAAGTCACTAATTAAAATATCAATCATTCTGAGTTTAGCAATATTAAGCGCCTCATCATGATTTGTCGCTGTATATACCTCTATGTGTGCACCTACTAAACTACTTTTTAGCATTTCTAAACGCTCATTAACATGATCAACTAACAAAATAGTAGGCAGTTTAAAAATATGGTCAGGGCCAATTTCTAGTAGCCCTTCAATAAATGAGGTGATTTCTTTATTAGAATAAAATGGATAAATAATCGTTGCATTTGGAACAAGCTCGTTTAATTTACCAAATGCATCAAGCAGCTCACCACTTTCAGCCTTGGGAGCTAAAAGTAAAAATGATTGGCGGGTCGCTTGTTTTACCAACGAAGCAACCAGACTTGTTGGTGTTCCTTGTGAAAAGGCAAGCATATCGTACGCATCTATGTTGCTACTTTGATCAAACATAGAATAATGAACTAATTCAACTTCACAACCAATTAGCTCAAGCAGTACTTTTAAGCGCATAGCAATCATGCTACTGCTATCAATGATAAGTATTTTTTGCGCCATTTATATACACTTAAAAGAGTTTAGGGAAACGTCTTTTCAGCATAGTATAGAATTTTTAGTTTGGCATAATCGTCTAAATAAATGTATTTTTGCTTGCCCATGGTTATGGGGTCACATTAAATGCTTACCAAAAATGGTTAGGCTATATAGCTGGTTATCCATTCTTGCAACATTGGGCAGCTCTCCCCACACCGCAAAGTCAAAATGCTTAAACAATTTAATGCTCGGTTCGTTATGGCTAAAAATAAATCCGAGTAACACTTCAATACCGAGATTTTGTGCTTGTTGTTGTGCAAATTGCATCAGCTTTTTACCCAACCCCTTTCCTTGGGCTGCAGCCGTAATATAGATGCTTATTTCAACGGTGCCATCATAAGCTGGGCGCCCATAAAACGATTTATAACTAACCCAGGCTAATACTTGGTCATTTTCGCAGTAAACGAAAATAGGTCTTTTAGCTGTGTGGCTATCAAACCAAGATTGTTTATCAGCAACAGTTACCTCTTCGGTATCGGCGGTTACCATTCGACTAGGGATAGTTTCATTGTAAATGGCAACAATAGCAGTTAAATCATCAGGTTTAGCTAAACGTATAGTCATAGAAAATAAGTAAAATTGATCAATTTCGCCTATAGTAGCGTATGATAAGTTACATAAACACCCATCAAATCGCATTCAAGGTAGCCGCATGATAAGAAAAATAATATTCGGATTAACATTGGCCCTAGGCTGTACGTCTATGAACACTAATGCCGCAGTCACCAACAACCCTTCAGCTAAAGCTGATAACTGCGATGACTTCACAAATGTGTCACTTAGAAAGCTTCGCTCAACCGACACACTTAATCTATGTGAATTTAAAAATAAGCCATTGTTGATTGTAAATACTGCCAGCAATTGCGGCTTTACTTCTCAGTTTGAAGGGCTAGAAACGCTTTATAATAAATATAAAGATCAAGGCCTAGTCGTGCTGGGATTCCCATCTGATGATTTTTTTCAAGAAGAAAATGACGAAAAAGATACGGCTAAAGTGTGTTATGTAAATTATGGCGTTACTTTCCCCATGTTAGCCACCAGCGCAGTGCGTGGTAGTGATGCCAACCCTATTTTTAAGCACTTAAACGCACAAACTAGTTCACCTAACTGGAATTTTTATAAATACGTGGTTTCAGCAGATCGTCAAACAGTGACTCGCTTTAACAGCCGCGTTACACCTGATTCACCAAAATTAGAAAGCGCCATTAAAAGTGCATTTTAATTTTGTATTTTCAGTTTAACCTTACTAAGATGTTGCTTAGTAGATAAAAACTAAACTTATAAATAGGAGATTTTATGGCAGTAGCAAGTGCAAGGCACATACTCGTAGACAGTGAAGCACAATGTTTAGACCTTAAAGATAAAATTGAGCAAGGTGAAGACTTTGCTGAGCTAGCTAAATTGCACTCTAATTGCCCTTCAGGTCAAGATGGTGGCGCATTAGGTGAGTTTGGACCTGGCATGATGGTTCCAGAGTTTGATAAAGTGGTTTTTTCAGCACCACTTAACCAAGTACAAGGTCCTGTCCAAACACAGTTTGGTTACCATTTATTAGAAGTAACCAGCCGCTCAGAGTAAGCAAATCGATTTATTAATAAAGCCGCATTAGCGGCTTTTTATTTATGTGGAGTTGGCAAAAGCCCCAATATGCAATTACTTGGCTCTATTTCTTCCCCTTACGCACGCCGTGTCAGAATTTGGGCACAACAAAATAACTGTGAGCTTGAGTTTATAAATCTCGACATTTTTTCAAGCGATGATCGTTCTTTAATGATGTCGCACAACCCGGCAGCTAAAATCCCTATCTTAATTGATGGCTCGCTTAACTTAAGCGACTCAAATAATATACTGCGTTACTTACTTGAAAAAACACAGCAGAACCCGTTAACTTGGCCGCAAGAGCATTTTTTAACTAGCATCAATGCCTGTAACGATTCATTGGTTGAATTATTGTTATGTCATCGTTCTGGGTTTGACACGCAAGCTGATAAACTATTTTTTAATCTGCAAAATGAGCGAATTGCGCAAACATTAGACTATTTAAATGATCATTTAAACGATGATGAATTTAAAAGCTGTGAATGCCTCAACATCAGTTTATACTGCTTGCTAGATTGGATCTGCTTTCGTGAACTCACTGATTTTAGCGCGCAATCGAAGTTAGTTAAGTTTTATGAAGCGTTTAGTCAGCGTCAAGCGGCTAAAAATACCAACCCTCGACTCAAATTTTAAAAGGTGAACACATGAGCGATATCGAAATTGAATCACAACTAGTTAGCTTTGTAGAAAAAGTACGTGTTAGTGAGCAGATCTGGGCACTGGGTGCACAAGATGGTGGCTTTGTTGTATGTGAATCAAATCAATTTGATGATACCGATGTACTTTTACTGTGGGAATCAGAAGACGCAGCAAAAGAGCAATGTAAAGAAGAGTGGAAAGACTATAGCCCAGTAGAAATTAACCTAGATGAATTTTTAGATGATTGGGTTGAAGACCTTAAATCGGATGATGCTCTGGTTGGTTTAAATTGGAATGACGATCAAGTGTGTGTAGAAATTGAACCAGTTGGTTTAGCCCGCGCTTTAAGTGAATAAGCTTTAACTGTTTATTTACTGACACTACCCCAATTAACAACGAATTAGTTGGGGTATAAAATAATAAAAACTGTCAAGGTACTGCGTTGAAAACCCATCTTGGTCGTCGTCCATTTTCAGCTATGGAGCTGCATACGCTCTATACCGGATATATTTATAGTGATACTCGGCTTGCCCGTGAACAAGCTAAGCACTGGCACTTTTGGTTGCCCTTAATTGCGTATTATAGTGGCGCCTACAGCGATGAAATTGGTTGTTTAACCCTAGATGACTTGGTGGTTGAAAATAACATTCTCTGCTTTAGCTTTCATACCCATGGTAAAATTAAACCTCGTTTAATTCCTGTACATCACGCTCTGCTCAAGGCCGGATTTAATGATTATTTAGCCTACTTAAAAGCGCAAAAGCACACACGTTTACTGTTTGACCTCCCAGCAAAAACAGGACGCTACAGTGAAAAAGTACGCATTTGGTTTTCAGGCGAGGGCGAACGTGCGGGGTATTTGCAAAAATGTGCAATTCCTTCCGTGGATCAACTCGGGATGAAAACCGCCATTAGTAGTTTGCGGCTGAACTTTGAGCAGCAAATTCGTATTTATGCCCTGCAAGCAGGCTCTAAAGACTGCTTCAATTACTTAATGGGCTTTAATGATTACCCTGACGAACATTTTGCTGATACAAAGTTGCTTAATACCGTCTTACAACAAATTCGTGTTATCAATTCCCACCTCCATTGGCAACGTTTTTTAACACGAGATAGCCACTGACAAACTTTGTTACTCTTTTGCTTCTTATTGCTAGCAAAAAAAGCTGTTAGGATGGAGTGTACTCACTCTTCTAACAACAAAAATCTAGGGATAACTATGTTTTTTAAAAGCCTCTTAACCGTGAGCGTGGCGCTTGCGATAAATGCTGCTAACGCTAATGAATTCGTCATTGAAAAACTCGCAAAGCCAAGTTCACAAAAAGTCGCTTTAACGCTCGACCCAAGTCAGGATACTTTTACAGGAATGACTGAGATCCGTTTGGAGGTACTTAAACCAACACGCTACATTGAACTTAATGGTGTTGATTACGCAACCAAAATGGTTCAACTATTGGGTGAGCAAAACTGCGACTTAAACAGCGAAATGCTTAAAACCGGTAAAGTTAAATTTAGCTGCGAAGAGCAAATTCAGCCGGGTAAATACACTTTAAAAATTGATTTTTCCGCGCCATATAATCGCCAAAGTGTAGGGCTATATAAAACCCTAGATCAAGGCGTTCCGTACTTGTTCACTCAATTTGAAATGAGCGATGCCCGTCGTGCGTTTCCGGTCTTTGACGAACCAAGCTATAAAATCCCATTTCAGTTAACCATTACCGCCCCCACGTCACAAAAAGTGTATTCAAATACGCCTGAGTTAAAAACAACAGTGAATGGCGATATGACTACCCATTACTTTGATAAAACGCCACCAATTCCATCGTACTTAGTCGCTATGGCTGTAGGCCCGTTTGAAGAGCTAGAAATTAAAGGCATGCCAATTCCTGGGCGTGTGATCACCCCACAGGGTAAAATTCATTTAGCGCAGTACGCAGAAGAGAATATGCCTAAAGTACTGGGCGCACTTGAAGAGTACTTTGGTATTCCTTACGTGTATAAAAAGCTAGATTCAGTGGCTGTTCCAGAGTTTCCGTTTGGCGCCATGGAAAATTCAGGTTTGGTAACTTATCGCGAAGATATTCTTCTGGTTGATTTAGAAGCTGCAACGCGAAGTAAAAAGCAACGTAATGTTTCTATTATTGCCCATGAATTAGCTCACCAATGGTACGGTAACTTAGTGACTATGAAATGGTGGAACGACTTATGGTTAAACGAAGCGTTTGCAAGCTGGATGGCAGCAAAAATTACTAAGCAACTTAATCCTGAGTTTGAATCACACCTAGATTTACCACAAAATAATGTAATGGCGTTAGATGCTCGCTTAAGCACTAAGCCAATTCGTAAACCAATTAAAACCGAAGCCGATATTATGGACGGTTTAGGCCTTGCATACAGCAAAGGTAGCTCAGTACTGGCGATGGTTGAAAACTGGATTGGCGAAGACGCATTTCAAGCTGGCATTCAAAATTACTTAAAAGAGTTCTCTTATAAAAATGCCGAAGCCGCCGATTTATGGGAAGCACTTGGTAAAGCATCTAACAAAGATGTAGCGAGTGTTTTAAAATCATTTATTGAACAATCGTCATTTCCTTTAATCAAGGTTGATCAGCAAGGTAAAACTATCACTATTTCGCAAAGCCGTTTTGCTAATGCCGGTGTTGATGCTCCAGCCCAACTTTGGAATGTACCCGTTGCCATTAAGTACGGTAAAGGCGATAAAGTAAAAACTGCCAGTGTATTACTTAATAAACAAAACCAAACGCTAGAGTTAGATTTTGAGCCAGAGTGGATATATCCAGACCAAGGTGCGCTAGGTTACTACCGCTGGGTTATGGACGATGCGCAATTTAACGCACTAATTGATAATGCAGCAAGCGTATTAAACGACCACGAGCGCCTTGCATTGTTATCAGCTACTGACGCCTTACTTGACGCAGGTGTAATTTCTGCGGCTAAGCTGATGCAAACGCTTGAAGTATTTGCCAGTGATAGTCATCCACGCGTAGCTAACACTGCTTTAGGTTATTTAGCATCTCAGCAACGTACCTTTAAAGACGATAGCAACAAAGATTTATGGCCTACATTTATTCAAAATGCAGTCATGCCTGCCGCTAAAAAATATGGCCTAGAAGCAAAAATGGGTGAGGATGGCGCTATTGCTCAACTGCGAGCTGCGGTGGTATCGCGTTTAGGCTTTGATGGTGAAGATAAAAATGTGATCAATAAAGCTAAGCAACAAACAGCTGCTTACTTAAAAGATCCACAAAAAGTAGACCCTTATTTAGCGGGTACTTACTTACGTCTTGCGGCTTTTCATGGTGATAAAGCGCTGCTTGATCAGTTTATGGCAACCTTTAAAACCACTAAAGATCCACAAGTTCGTACCAATATGTTGGCAGCAATGGGTTATTTTGGTAAACCTGAACTCCAAAAAGCAGTGCTTGCATATAGCTTAACCGATGAAGTAACCGCTTCTGATATGCGTACTATTTTATCGGGGCAAAGTTACACCGATGAACGCCAAGCACTCTTTATTGATTGGATATATAGCAACTACGATAAAGTAACAGCAAGTTTGCCACCATTTTTTGTGCCTAACTTACCTTACTTTACTACTGCTAGCTGTGATGCTGAAAGTTTAGCGACAACGCAAACGTTCTTTGACGCTAAACTTGATGACGTACCTGGCTATGCGCGCACATTAAGTAAGCTTGCAGAAAGTACTAATGACTGTATTGCACTTAAAAACCGTGAACTACAATCAGTAAATAGCTTTTTAAACAGCAAATAAGTTAAAGTTTAAAGGATGGCGGGCTGCGGGTAACGGGCCGAAAATCTCAAACTCGGGCTAATGGCTGATGTTTTCTCATTGTCTTCTCTTTGTGTAATAAGAGCTTAAAAAAATTATTCACAAAGAGATTAAGAGGCGCTGCGCTTTTAGAGTTAGTGATTAAAGACAAAGATAAAGGGTTAAAGGTTAAAGGTTGCAGATTTTATCTTGCACCTTTTGCCTTTAGCCCTGCACCATTCTATTAACCGCCAATAATCATGGTTAGCTTAGCTATAAACTCTTTTGCCGCTTGTTCAGAGTTAATTTTAAAAGCGACACCATAATGAATAGGCTGCGCGCTTTTATAAATACGAGTCGGAAAACGGGTCATTTCACTGCTATGAAAATAGCCTTGAGTACGCACAACCCCATCAATATCAGTAAAGTCATCACTAAACACTTCAAATGCAGGACGGATCACAATTTTACCTTTCCCCGTTTCGGCATGGGTGTAAAACGCTTCTTTAGAGTTTGCTAGCATATACTCAGCAATGTTTTTTATTTTGAAATTACTTCTACACTCTAGTTTTATCAGCTGCTCTGTTAACTCGTCTGCGCTAAATGCCACGTGACTTTCCTTTTTATTTAATAGTTAGGGTCTGTTGATCTTTCAAGGTTAAATTTGCAGCAGTCTGTTTGGTATTTAGGCAAGGCAAAGCCTATGTGGTGTGGTTATTCCCCATAAATAGGCGATAACGCTGCATCAATGCCAAACAGGCGCTGCCCTTCGGGTTCTGCCTAGGGGCGATTTACTCTTTGTTGCACGGTTTTTACTTAGCCCACTAGGTTACAAACCTCGCGCCGCGATTAAACCGCCCCTAGTTTGAACAAATTGTAATCCGCAAAGGTCAACAGACCCTAGACTAACTCATGCATGAGTGAAAGTCCGAAAT
This sequence comes from Pseudoalteromonas sp. RW-H-Ap-1, assembly GCF_048318575.1. GTDB lineage: Bacteria > Pseudomonadota > Gammaproteobacteria > Enterobacterales > Alteromonadaceae > Pseudoalteromonas. The sequence continues at coordinate 444,399 of NZ_CP166996.1, read as the reverse complement.
TTATTATTTAGTGTTTATTTAACACTACATACAAACGCTAATTGCTGATTTTTATAACTCAACCGGCTTATTTCAGTATCACAATATTGGCTTAAATCGAGCCATTGAGATATATCAGATCCAGCTGTTAGTTGTCGTTGATAGATACGATTTTTAATTGCGTAAGCAACTGTATTTTCATCTTTTAAGATGAAGTCTTGTACTTGGTTTGGCAACCTAAGGATGTTGCTTACCTGCTTGGTTTGAGGGTCAAAACGGGCTAACTGGTGCTGGCCATTTTTACTATGACTAAATAAAAATTCACTTCGCGATTTATTGTAAATAAGTGTGCGACCAATGTTATTTGCAACAACTTCACCTTTAGCCGCAACAACCGATGTATATTGTAATGTATGTGGCTCACCTAAAATAAACATCACTAAATCGTTGTTATTACCCCAAGCGTGGTAGCCCACAGGCTCAATCCAATCAAAAATACGACTTGGTGCCTGCTCTGTACTCAGCGGATATTGCCATAACTTTTGTTTGCCATCTTCTTCAACCACGATAGCAGATAAACTATCACCACTCGGTGTTACTGTTGGCGAATACTCACTTACAGCTGTATTGGTGATCATGGAGGTTTGTTTTGATGATAAATCGTAAAGCGCAATATCAGTTTGGCTCTTATTATTACTGATTACCTCACGCGTATAATAAAGGCCCGTATCGGTTAAGTGGGGCTGATTGTTGTAGCTGGTTTTATCACTAACAATGCTTACGCGTATGCCATGCGGAGTATTTAAATCGGCAAGCAGTATTTGACTTTTAGGCATATTTGCCTGGGCAACGCCCAATGTTAAAGCATTAATTGTTATTAGCCCTAACAACGGTTTGATCAGTTTCATGCTTTCTCTCGTTTTAATTTTAAGCACCTCATGATAACGTTATTTACTGATGACGTCACTTGACCTAGCTTAGTAAGGTCTTTATAACTAATGGGTCATAAAAAAGAGAACAAACATGTCAGCTAAACACCCTATTATTGCAATCACCGGCTCATCTGGAGCAGGCACTACAACCACCACCAATGCCGTGAAGCATATTTTCCGCAGCCTCGATATCAATGCTGCATTTATTGAAGGTGATAGCTTTCATCGTTACACACGTCCTGAAATGGACAAAAAAATTCGTGAAGCCCAACAAGAAAGTAAACACATAAGTTATTTTGGCCGAGAAGCCAATGACTTTGGTGCATTAGAAGACTTATTTACCAAGTATGGTGAAACAGGCGAAGGTAAACTGCGCCGTTATTTACATACCTTTGACGAGGCCGTGCCTTATAACCAGTTACCTGGAACATTTACGCCTTGGCAGGAGCTTGAGCAAAATACAGATTTAATGTTTTACGAAGGCTTACATGGCGGCGTGGTCGACGAAGATCATGATGTTGCTAAGCATGTTGATTTACTCATAGGCATGGTGCCAATTATTAACCTTGAGTGGATCCAAAAGCTTATTCGCGATACCTCAGAACGCGGCCATTCTCGTGAAAAAGTAATGGACTCGATTGTGCGCAGTATGGATGACTACATTAATCATATAACGCCGCAATTTTCTCGTACCCATATTAACTTTCAGCGAGTACCCACCGTTGATACCTCCAACCCATTTAGCGCAAAAGATATCCCCTCCCTTGATGAAAGCTTTGTCGTTATTCGCTTTAGGGGCATTGATGACGTTGATTTCCCGTATTATTTACGCATGATTGAAGGCAGCTTTATGTCGCGGATCAATACGCTTGTGGTACCCGGTGGCAAAATGGGACTCGCTATGGAGCTAGTGCTTACACCACTGATCAAAGATATTATTTTGAAAAAACGCGCCTTAGCAAAATTAGCCCCACCTGAAATTCCTATTTAAGTGTATCGCTCATTTCTTAGAGACTACTTTGGTTCATAAGATCTAACAACATACAATGATCCTATGGAGCTGATCATTTCTTTTATCAAGTGATCGCAAATACATTCTGCTCTTTTTTGTTTAGTCTAACTCACGTACACTGCTGATTTTAAGTATGATGAGAGTAGTATGTCGCAAGCTATTAAAATTGTTGTTGGGTCTAAAAACCCAGTAAAAGTAAATGCCGCTAAACACATTTTTGCGATGTATTTTCCCGAGCAGTTAATTGAATGTAGTGGCGTTCACGCCCCCTCTGATGTACCCGATCAGCCTATAGGCGAAGAACAAACGTGTTTGGGAGCGCAAAACCGAGTTAACTACTGTAAAGCACAGCATCAAGCAGACTACTACATAGCGATGGAAGGCGGCGCAGCGCAATTTAGCTATGGTGCAGCAACCTTTGCCTATGTCGTTATTGATGACGGCGCACAGCAAGTTACAGGCCGAAGCAGTAACTTACCTTTGCCTTCAGTTTTTTATAATGCATTGCTGCAAGGTGAAGAACTTGGAGATGTGATGGATAAGGCTTTTAATACCACCAATATTAAGCAGCAAGGGGGTGCTATTGGTTTATTAACTGATCATCATGCAACACGAGAAAGTACCTATACTCAAGCGCTGACTCTAGCCATGGCCCCTTTTCTTAATCCCACTTTATATAATCAATAACGGATGTTTTAATGAAGTATAACTACGTATTATTTGATGCCGACGAAACCTTATTTAGCTTTAATGCCTTTGCTGGCTTACAAAAAATGTTGGCTGCTTATGACATGGATTTTACCAAAGCAGATTATGACCATTACCAAAACACCAATAAGCCACTATGGATTGCTTATCAAAATAACGAAATTACCGCAAATCACCTGCAAGTAACTCGCTTTAGTGAGCTGGCAAATAAGCTTAATGTTCCAGCCCAGCAGCTAAATGATAACTTTTTATCGGCAATGGCTGAAATTTGTATGCCTTTACCCGGTGCGGTTGAATTATTAAACGCCCTTAAACCTCATGCCAAATTAGGTATTATCACTAATGGCTTTAGTCAGCTGCAAGCACGTCGCTTAGCACATACGGGGCTTCAAGATATGTTCGATTGGCTGGTAATCTCTGAAAAAGTAGGTATTGCTAAGCCTGCAAAAGAGATATTTGAGCACACCTTTAATTTAATGGGGAATCCACCGAAAGAGCAAATTTTAATGGTAGGTGATACCGCCAGCAGTGATATTATTGGTGGACGAAATGCAGGCATAGACACCTGCTGGTTACAGCACCCTGGGGTAATCTTACCTGAAGGTATTAAGCCAACGTATCAAGTCACTGAGTTAAAACAGTTACAAACCATTTTAGGTCTGTAATACCTGACTGATTGTGCTGACAAACAGCCAAAAAAAATGACGCTAATAAGCGTCATTTTTTATAACTGTATGTAAGCGGTTAACTAATTAGGCGTTTGCTAATTCAAGACCGGGTGCAGGCATCGAAACAGGCGTTTCAAAGGTTGCCCACTCCCATGCTGACTCAGTTGCCATAATTTTGCGTAGTAACTTGTTGTTTAAATCATGGCCTGATTTAAATGCAGTTACTTTACCTAAAAGGTTATGACCTGTCATAAACATGTCACCTACACAGTCTAGTATCTTATGCTTGACAAACTCGTCTGGGTAACGCAGACCGTTCGGATTTAAAACTTTAAATTCATCAAGTACCACTGCACTATCCATACTACCACCTAGTGCAAGGTTATTAGCATGCATATATTCAATATCTTTCATAAAGCCAAAAGTACGCGCGCGACTAATCTCTTCAGTAAAGCTTTGTGCGGTAATATCTAAGCCAATGCGTTGGCGGCTTTCATTGATTGCAGGGTGATCAAAGGCAATTTCAAAGTCGATATGGAATCCGTCGTAAGGTTCTACTTCAGCCCATTTATCGCCTTCTTCAATACGTACTTTTTCTTTAATACGAATAAAGCGTTTAGCAACATTTTGCTCTTCAATGCCGCCTTTTTGTAATAAATAAATGAATGGCAATGCACTACCATCCATTATTGGAACTTCTGAGCTATCAAGTTCAACAATTAGATTGTCGATACCCATTGCCGCAACAGCCGCAATTAAATGCTCTGTAGTTGATAAGCGAACACCATCTTTGTTTATTAAACAGGTACACAATTGCGTATCACCAACGGCTTCAGGTGTTGTTTCAAAATCAACAACCGGATCAAGGTCGACACGACGAAATACAATCCCAGTATTTGCGCTCGCAGGTCGGAGAGTTATTGTGACCTTCTCACCTTTATGAAGTCCAATTCCTATGGCTTTGACTACTTGTGCAATCGTACGCTGTTTAATCATAGGTTCGCTCACTTTAAGTATATATTACAGTTAGACGGCGGATTGTAACATAAATACGGTATAACTACAATATTCGTTCATATTTCGCACAAAAGTACTGTTTTTTAATTAGTCTGCTTGTTTACGTAAAAAGGCGGGAATGTCGAAATAATCGCCACCCTCAGACTTATCTGTTTTCTTAGCACTGCTTGACGACGTATTCGTTGCTGAACTTGAAGAGCTAGTCGATGCGCTTTGCTCTTTTGATTCAGTTTGCGATGTCGTTGTAGGCTCTTCAGTCGTGCTTGTGCCTTGGCTTGCAAAGCTAGGTACATACATGCTGCTACTTGTTTGTGTGCTTGAGCTAGTTACATCAGAGCCTGACGCTTTTTTGAAACCGTTATCTACAATACCAAACTGTGGACGACGATCACCACCTAAGCCAGTTGCAACTACAGTTACACGTAGCTCATCCGTCATTTCAGGGTCAATTACCGCACCAACAACAACCGTTGCGTTTTCAGACGCTAGCGCCTTAACGTGATTACCCACAATTTCGAATTCTTCAATCGCGATATCCATACCCGCAGTAATGTTAACCAAGATGCCTTTAGCACCGGTTAAATCTACGTCTTCTAGAAGCGGGCTTGAAATAGCAGCTTCTGCTGCTTCTTGTGCACGATCAGGACCCGATGCAGATGCTGTACCCATCATCGCCGTACCCATTGCAGACATAACAGTACGTACGTCGGCGAAATCCACGTTAATTAGACCCGAGCGAGTAATTAACTCAGCAATACCTTGTACCGCACCAAACAATACGTCATTTGCTTTAGCAAATGCATCCAGTAAAGTTGTTCCTTTACCCAATACTTTTAATAGCTTGTTATTTGGAATAGTGATTAACGAGTCCACAATTTCAGATAATTCGCTAATACCTTGCTCTGCAGCAGCGGCACGCTTTTTACCTTCAAAATCAAACGGACGCGTTACCACTGCAACAGTTAAAATGCCTAGCTCTTTAGCAATTTTAGCCACGACTGGCGCAGCACCGGTACCTGTACCGCCACCCATGCCTGCCGCAATAAACACCATATCGGCACCTTCAAGGCTAGCACGAATGGTTTCGGCGTCTTCTTCGGCCGACTCACGACCTACTTCTGGGTTGGCACCCGCACCTAACCCAGAGGTTATTTGCGTGCCTAATTGTACAGTTACATCAGCGGCTGAATTACGTAATGCTTGCGCATCCGTATTGGCTGCGATAAAACGAACGCCTTCTATTTGTTGTTTTACCATGTGCTCAACTGCGTTACCGCCGCCACCGCCTACACCGATTACTTTTATTACAGCTTCTTCGCTGTGTTGTTCCATTATATCAAACATATTTACTCTCCGACTTGAGTACTAAAACTCGCCTTGAAACCATTTTGTGATGCGATTCCACCAATTATTATTATCATCCGCTTTCGACTTTTGTGCATTCATCGACTGCATAGTACGCCCGTATTGTAACAAACCTACAGCGGTTGCGTACGATGGATCATCAACATAATCAGTTAAACCTACTACACCAATTGGTTTACCTATTCTTACTGGCATCTGAAAAATATCTTCAGCCACTTCCATTGCGCCAGTCATTTTAGCAGTTCCGCCAGTAATGACGAGACCTGCTGCAATTTGGTCTTCTAATCCTGAGCGACGAATTTCTTCCATCGCCAGTTCAAATAATTCTCTAAAACGTGGCTCAACCACTTCAGATAACGTATGCCTAGACATCAGTCTTGCTGGTCGCCCACCTACGCTTGGCACTTCAATCGTGTCTTCGCTGCTCGCCATTTGGCTACTTGCACAGGCATATTGTACTTTGAGTGACTCTGCATGTGATATAGGTGTGCGAAATATTTTTGCAATATCACCGGTTACTTGGTTGCCCGCCACAGGAATAACCGCGGAATGACGCAGCGCACCATTAATATAAATAGTGATATCCATAGTACCACCACCGATATCTAGCACCGCGACACCTAGCTCTTTTTCATCGTCCGTCAGTACGGAGTAACACGAGGCAAGCGCAGTGAATATAAGTTGGTCAACTTCAAGCCCACAACGTTCAACACATTTTTCTATATTTTTAGCCATATCGTTGGAGCAGGTAATAATATGCGCACGTGCTTCCATACGCACACCACTCATGCCAAGTGGGTTTTTAATCCCCTCTTGCATGTCAATGCTGTACTCTTGTGGCAAAGCATGCAACATTTTGCGTTCAGCTGAAATTGGCACTGAGCGAGCTATATGGATTACATTTTCAATGTCTTCGTCAGTTACTTCGGTGTTGTTAATAGCTACAACACCACTTTCGTTCTGACATTGAATATGTTTGCCAGAAATACCCAAATAAACCGAGCTAATACGACAATCAGCCATCAATTCGGCTTCATCAATTGCGCGGCGAATAGACTCAGACACTAAATTTAAATCGTTAACGCCGCCTTTATCCATTCCATGAGATACTTGGCTCCCCACGCCAACAATGCTGAGCTTGTTATCTGTGGTGATTTCACCTACCGTGGCCACTACTTTCGAAGTGCCTACGTCCAATCCAATCACTAGGTTTCTTTCTGCTGACTTAGTCATGCCTTACTCTTTATTATAATTGCTGTTCTTGCAGTGGCTTATAGCTCACTGCAAGGCCGGTATCGTAGCGTAAATCAATTGCATCTATCTGTGCATCAGCACGTTGTTCTATGCGTGAATAAACGTCTATAAAACGCTGTACACGCTTGGCTTTATCCTTGCGCCCTAAATTTAAACGCACGCCATTATCTAACCAAAGTTGCCACGAAAACCGCTCAGATAGCGCAAGGCTAGTGAGCGTTAGTGCATTTACTTTAAGCATTTCATCAAACTGTTTAAACGCTACCCATGCTTCTTTTTCACTGCCTTCTGGCCCATATAACTGGGGTAATGTGGCACTTAATTTATCACTTTTAGCCTCAAACGCATCGCCGCTTTGATTAATCAATAAATCACTGTTCCAGTGAGCGACCGCTTGATGCTCTACCACGTAAACTTGGATAGTATCAGGCCATTGCTTTCTTACCGATACCGTTGCCACCCAAGGTAGTTCTTGCACTAAATGCTGAACATGCTTTACGTTTAACTCAAAAAAGCTACTTAAATCCGCTTTTTTTATCGCGGTAGTTATTGCTTTTTCATCGGTGTATTTGGGACTCCCCAACACCGTTAGATGCTTAATTTGCGCATCTTTATTTGCAACTAACCAATGGGAAACCCCATTGGTTATTTCAATTAACCCAATCACCACAGCTAGAAAAAAGCTCACTCCAAAAATCAGCGACCAGTTAAGTTGCTGTTTTAGTTGCTGCGCTTTCTCTAAAAAGGGATGCATATTAAAGGGTTTGCTCCAAAATGCGAACAACTAATTGCTCAAAACTTGCCCCATTGGCTTTTGCTGCCATTGGCACCAGTGATTTTTCTGTCATGCCTGGCACGGTATTCACTTCTAATAAGTAAAATTGGCCTTGCTGATCTTGCATTGCATCGACGCGACCCCAGCCACTGGCACCCACTAAATCAAACGCATCGAGTGCCATCGCTTGTAGTTTTTGAGTATCCGGTTGTGATAAATCTGCTGGGCAATGGTATTGCGTCGTACTTGACTGATATTTAGCTTGGTAGTCATAAAACCCATTTGGGGTGCTCATTTCAATCACAGGTTGTACTTCATCACCGAGTACCGTAATTGTAAATTCACGCCCCGTGATCCATTGCTCTACCAATACTTGGCTGTCGAACTTAAATGCATTAGTGAGCGCATCTTCAAGCTCTTCTGCAGAGCTTGCTTGCGCCATACCAATACTAGAGCCTTCGTGCGATGGTTTTACCATCACTTTTTTAAACTCATCGATAATCGCTTTAGCATCAAAGCCTTTTTTAGCATCAACTACCGCATAAGGTGCTGTACTTAAGCCTGCCGATTTAAACAAGTGCTTACAACGAATTTTATCCATTGCCAATGCTGAACCCAGTACATTACTGCCGGTGTAAGGCAAGTTCATAAACTCTAAAGCACCTTGTACTGTGCCATCTTCACCACCTCGGCCATGCAGCGCAATAAAAACGCGATCAACGTTTAAGTCTTTTAATTCCCACAATGAACGAATTTGTGGGTCAAACGCAATCGCGTCAATGCCACTTGCTAAAAGAGCACTGAGTACCGCTTGACCAGATTTTAATGACACGTCGCGCTCTGCTGAGTTTCCACCTAGCAGTACCGCTACTTTACCAAATTGGGAACTTACCTGTGTCATACTTCACCTTGCTTTAATTTTTCTATCGACATGTTTGTTGCTGCTAAACTTTTAACTAGCTGACCTATGTTACCTGCGCCTTGCGTAAGTACTAAGTCATTATTTTGTAGGCAGTTAGCAAGTACACCCGCAAGCTCTGAGCTTGAAGCTACATGCAGTGGCTCTTTGCCACGCTGGCGTAAGCTGCGGCATAAACTCTTACTATCAGCACCAACAATCGGCTCTTCGCCTGCACTGTAAACATCAAGCAATAGCAACTGATCAACCTCGGCGAGTACTTTCACAAAATCTTCGTATAAATCGCGAGTACGGGTATAGCGATGCGGCTGATAAACCATCACTAAACGCTTATCAGGCCAGCCTTCTCGCGCTGCGGTGATGGTAGCTGCCACTTCTGATGGGTGATGACCATAGTCATCTACTAACATCACATTACCGCATTCGTTTTCAAATTCACCATAATGCTGAAAACGACGGCCAATGCCTTCAAAAGTATCTAATGCCGCTAAAATTGCATGATTAGCTATGTTTTGATCTTTTGCCACCGCAATCGCTGCGGTTGCATTTAGGGCATTGTGCTTACCTGGCATATTTAACTTGGCGGTTAAACTCTCGCCTTGTTTATTAGTAACAGTAAATTGGCATGTATTGGCTGTTTGGCTAAACTCACTCATTCGATAGTCAGCATCTTGCGATTCACCATAAGTGATCACCGGACGACCAAAGCGAGGTATTAATTCTGCGGCAACGTCTGAATCTATACACACTACAGCTAGCCCGTAAAACGGCAGGTTATGAATGAACTCAACATAAGTATCTTTCATTTTTTCTAGGCTGCCGCCGTAAGTTTCCATGTGATCTTCTTCAATATTAGTGATCACTGATAGCATTGGCTGTAAATGCAAAAATGAAGCATCGCTTTCATCCGCCTCAGCGATTAAAAAGTCGCTTTTGCCTACTTTAGCATTGCTGCCAGCACTATTTAATAAACCGCCAATAATAAAGGTTGGATCGAGCCCTGCTTGCGCATAAATGCTGGCAATTAAACTGGTTGTTGTGGTTTTACCATGGGTGCCAGCAATGGCAATACCATGACGAAAACGCATCAGCTCAGCTAACATTTCTGCACGGCGAACTACCGGAATACGCGCAGCTTGCGCGGCTTGAATTTCAGGGTTTGTTTTATCAATTGCACTTGAAACCACAACCACATTAGCATCTTTTACATTATTTTCATGATGGCCAATAAATACTTCAGCGCCCGCTTGAATTAAACGCTCGGTCATGGCGCTGTGCGCTATATCCGAGCCGGTAATACGGTAACCTTCAAAAGCCAATACCTCTGCAATACCGCCCATACCTGCACCACCTATTCCTACAAAGTGAATAGTTTCAATGCGACGCATCGCAGGGCGTGTATATTTTTCTTTTGCTAATGTCTGTTTCACTTATATTCTCTTATTTGTTACTTGCTCACAGTGCATAGCGACGCTGGCTGTGGCATCTAAAATAGCCTGCTGCTTTGCTTTAGCAGCCATTTTAGTTATTAATAAAGGTTCAGCTAAATAGGGACTTAAAAGTTCAACAATACTGCGCTGATTAAATTGCCCTTGTGGCATTAATAATGCCCCTTCTGCCATTACTAAATACTGTGCATTTGCTGTTTGGTGGTCATCAACCGCGTGAGGAAACGGTACAAATACCGCCATTTTACCTGCTGCAGCAATTTCACTCACCGTTAGCGCTCCAGCGCGACAAATCACAATATCGGCCCAGCCATAAGCGGTATCCATATCATCAATAAATTCAGCAACAGTTACTTGCTCATCGCCCATTTGTTGCTGCTGGTAACTTTCGCTTACACTGGCAAAATGGCCTTTACCGGTTTGGTGCCAAACATTAATGGCACAAGTATCATTTAAGCGCTTAAATGCTTCTGGCAGCGTTTGGTTGAGTACTTGCGCACCTAGTGAGCCACCCACTACAAGCATATTGATTGGACTTGATACTTCCCGCTTAGGTATATCAACTACACTCTGACGCACAGGGTTACCCACCAACTCTGCTTTACCACTGGCAAAAGCACTTGGAAATGCGGCTAATACGCGATTCGCAAATTTCGCTAGCCATTTATTGCTCATACCAGCTACGGCGTTTTGCTCATGAATTACCAAAGGGATACCGAGACTTTTTGCCGCAATACCCGTAGGGCCTGTCACGTAGCCGCCCATAGCTAAAACCACGTTAGGGCGTTGTTGTTTTAATACTTTACGCGCCTGCAATATTGCATTAATAACCATGAATGGCGCTTTAATGAGGCGTTTTAAACCATTACCTCGCACGCCTTTTACATCAATAAAATCAATTTCTATGTTGTGCTTGGGCACGACACTGGCTTCCATTCTATCAGGAGTGCCTATCCAGCTAACTTGCCAACCTTGCTGTTTGAGATAATCAGCAACCGCAATCCCCGGGAAAATATGTCCACCTGTGCCCCCTGCTACAACGACTATTTTTTTACTCATCGTTTAGCTCCCCCGACGTGGCCTGTTTAGTTGCCATCTTCGTTTCAAAATCTACCCGTAATAAAATACCAGTGGCTATGGTCATCATTAATAAACTTGAGCCACCATAGGAAATAAACGGTAGGGTTAGTCCTTTGGTTGGTAATATACCGGCACTGGCGCCTACATTAACCATAGTTTGAAATGCAAACCAAATACCGATAGCTAAAGCTAAATAGCCTTCATATTCTTTACCGTTTTTAAGCGCATTTTGGCCAATTAGTAGCGCTCTAAATACTAATGTCCCTAATACCATTAAAATACTCAATACGCCCATAAAACCAAGTTCTTCAGCAATCACGGCAAAAATAAAATCGGTGTGTGCTTCCGGTAAATATTGTAATTTTTGTACGCTATTGCCTAAGCCTTGGCCAAACCAATCACCTTGGCTATAAGCCATCAGTGATTGCACTAATTGATAACCTTTACCAAAAGGGTCATCCCAAGGCTCTAAAAAACCCACCACACGCGCCATACGATAGGGCTCAAACACAATCAACCCAACCACTAGCGCAATACCGGTTAAAATAAGTGCAAAAAATTGCCAAAGCTTAGCACCAGCTAAAAACAATAAACCAACTGTAGTAACAAACATCACCACCACGGTTCCTAAATCTGGCTGCATTAAAATAAGCGCTGCATAAACGGCAAATACCGCTATGGGTTTAGCAAAGCCTTTAATGTTTTCTTGTACTTCACTGCGCTTACGGACTAAATAGCCAGCGATATAACTAAAAAAGAATAACTTAGCGAGCTCTGAAGCTTGAATATTAAATGGTCCGATAGGTATCCAACGGGTCGACCCATTGACTTCACGACCGACAATAAGCACCACCAATAACAACACTAAGCCGAGTAATAATAAGTAGGGATTAGCTTTTTCCACCACGACATAGGTACTTGAGTACTTATGCAAAATAAACAAAACGAGAGCCCTAAAAAAATACCGTGGCGGATAGTAAAATGATAAATATTGCCAAACAGCCTATCGGCCGTCGGCATTGAAGCACTAGTTACCATCACAAAGCCCACCCCTATTAGCATTAGCATGCAATAAAGTAGCGGCACATCATAAAGCTGCGCCGAAGGTTTAGGGGTAAATGCCTCTTTAATATCCGCAAAAGCTATCATGACAGCTCCTGCAATACACAGTGCACAAAATCATCGCCGCGCTGCATATAGTTGTTGTACATATCTATACTGGCGCACGCTGGGGCTAATAAAACAGTGTCGCCTGACGTACTTAATTGTTTAGCAAGGGCGACAGCTTCAGACATGTTAGTGGTTAAATGACCTTTAGCAGTTAATGCCACTAACTCTTTTGCATCTTTACCAAAGCAAATGAAGGCTTTAACGTGTTGCTCAACATAAGGTTTAAGTGCCTCTAAATCAGCACCTTTGGCATCACCACCAGCAATAACCACTAAATTTTGTTGTTCACCCGCTAAACTATCAATGGCCGCTATTGTTGCGCCTATATTGGTGGCTTTAGAGTCATTAAAATATTTAACGCTATTAAACTCACCCACAAATTGGCAACGATGCGCTAAGCCGTTAAATTGAGCTAATGCAGTTTTATAATGCGCTTTAGTTATTTCAAACGGGCTGAGTAACGCCATTACTGCCAGCGTGTTTAAATAGTTATGCTTACCAACAACAGCTAAGGTACTTACTGGTAAATAAGCTTCGCCCTTTACCATAAAGTACGCTTCGTTATTATGCTGTGCTAAGTGGTAATCGCCTTGTGCTTCTCCAAAGCTAACTTGTGGTGCTAACGTGCAACTCACTGGGTGTGTTTGTCTATCGTCAGCATTAACCACTAAAAGTTCAGCGCCGTTATAAATACTTAATTTTGAATCTATATAAGCTTGATAGCTATCATAGCGATCAAGATGATCTTCTGAAATATTAAGCACGGTTGCACTGCTGGCTTTTAAGCTGTCAGTGGTATCAAGCTGAAAGCTCGACAGCTCCAGTACAAACACATCAAAGTCACCGTCAAGTAAATCCAGTACAGCTGTGCCAATATTGCCGCCCAGTGCTACTTTATACCCCGCGGTTTTTAATACTTCGTAAGCAAGGGTTACTACCGTTGATTTACCATTTGATCCTGTTACCGCAATAACTGGTTTAGTGTTAATGCGTGCAAATAACTCAACATCACCAATTACTTCTACACCGGCATTCAATGCCTGTGCAACAGCAGGAGTTTTTAAACTTAGCCCAGGGCTAATAATGATCATATCGCAAGCACTGAGCACCGCATTATTTAAATCACCAAAGTGAGTATTTAGATTAGCGGCATGTTGCTTGAGCCAATCAACGCCGGGGGATTCTCTCGGCTATCGACTACATTGGGCTGTATGCCTTGAGATAATAAAAAACGCACAATGCCCAGACCGGTTACACCGAGTCCGAGCACTGTTATTTGTTTATTTTTTATCTCGTTTAAATACTGCATTTATCGGATCTTTAATGTCGCAAGGCCAGCAAGTACCAGCACAATAGAAATTATCCAAAAGCGCACAATGACGCGTGGCTCTGGCCATCCTTTAAGTTCGTAGTGATGGTGAATAGGCGCCATTCTAAAAATACGTTGGCCGCGTAATTTATAAGAGCCAACTTGTAAAATTACCGACAGCGCCTCCATTACAAACACGCCCCCCATAATAATAAGTAATAGCTCTTGGCGAACCAGCACGGCAATAATACCTAATGCACCACCAAGCGCTAACGAGCCTACATCGCCCATAAATACTTGTGCTGGATAGGTGTTAAACCATAAAAAGCCTAACCCAGCACCCACAATAGCGGTACACACCACTACCAATTCACTGGCAAGTGGCAAATGCGGAATGTGTAAATAAGCTGAAAAGTTAATATTACCAGTTAAATAAGCAATAATAGCCAGCGCTGCAGCCACTAAAATTGTTGGCACAATCGCTAAGCCATCTAGTCCATCGGTTAAATTAACCGCGTTTGAGGTTCCCACTAATGCAAAATAAGTAATTACAATATAAAACAGGCCTAGTTGTGGCAGTACATCTTTAAAAAATGGCACAACAAGAGATGTCTCTGTCGCTTGGGTACTGGTCATATAAAGTGCAGTAGCTACAACTAGTGCAATTACCGATTGCCAAAAATACTTCCACTTAGCAATCAGCCCTTTAGGATCTTTACGGATCACCTTACGGTAATCATCAATAAAGCCAACAATCCCCAATGAGCCAATCACAAATAAAGTGGCCCAGACGTATTTATTAGACAAATCAGCCCACAATAAAGTGCTGGTGAATATTGCCGCTAAAATAAGTAAGCCACCCATAGTCGGTGTACCCGATTTAGACAAGTGTGATTGCGGACCATCATCACGTACTGTTTGCCCAATTTGCATGCGCTGTAAACCACGAATTAACTTTGGCCCCAAATAAAGCGACATAATTAACGCGGTCAAAATACCTAAAATGGCACGTAGAGTTAAATACGAAAAAACATTAAAGCCACTATAATATTGAGTTAAATACTCAGCCAGCCAAACTAACATTATGATACTCCATTGATGGCTTGTTGCTGGCCATTAACTAAATCGGTTACTAAAAGCTCCATGCGAGAACTGCGTGATCCTTTCACGACAAGGGTAATTTTTTTATCAACTTTGCTGATACTGCTTTGAATTTGCTGCAGCATTTGCTCACGATTTGAAAAGTGACGATTAGGCAGCTCAAATACATCACTAGCTGACTTACTTAATACACCAAGTGTAAATAGCTCATCAATACCTTGCGCTAATGCATATTCGCCCACTTCTTGATGATACTTACGAGCATCTTCACCAAGCTCTCCCATATCACCGAGAGCCAAAATACGATGACCTTGAATATCGCTAAGTAAATCAATCGCCGCTTTTACCGACTTAACGTTGGCATTATAGGTATCATCAATAATGGTGAGTGACTCACTGGCTTCAATCAGGTTAACCCGTCCTTTAACTTCACCCATGGTCGCTAGGGCGCTGGCAATTTCTTCAAGTGACACGTCAAACTCACTGGTTAATGCCGCAGCAATAAGCGCGTTGCTAATATTATGCTTGCCTGGCAATGCTAACGTAACTGGTACTCTGTGTTGTTTGGTACATAACGTAAAGCTTGCGCGAGCTTGTGCATCCAGGCTGATGTCTTCTGCCCAAATATCCAGCTTTTCACTGCTAGAAAAACATTTAATATTGCGCGTTGCTAACTTATCAAGCCAATACTGACTAAACTCGCTATCGCAATTAACAATGGCAATGCCATCGTCTTTTAAACCGTCGTAAATTTCGCCTTTGGCTTGTGCCACACCTTGTAAGCTACCAAAACCTTCTAAATGTGCCGCCGCAACATTACATACCACGGCAACATCCGGTTTGGTCATGGCGGTAGTGTAGGCAATTTCACCAATATGGTTTGCACCGAGCTCAATAACCGCATAACGGTGCTGTGGCTCTAATCTCAATAAGGTAAGAGGCACGCCAATATCATTATTGAAGTTGCCTTTAGTCGCTAAAACATCCCCTTTACTTGATAAAATAGCGGCACACATTTCTTTAACTGTGGTTTTACCTACACTGCCAGTAATAGCGATAGTTTTAGGTGCAACTTGCGCCATCACCGCTGTACCAATTGTGCCTAATGCAATACGGGTATCGGCAACTACAAATTGAGCAATGTCGGTCTCTACAGCGTGATCGACAATGACTCCAATTGCACCTTTTTGTTTTGCTTGCTCAATAAACTTATGGCCATCAAAATTGGGGCCTTTAAGTGCCAAAAACACTTCACCATCACACAACGTACGGGTATCGGTGTTTATATTTATTACTTGACGATTATCACCTTGATAATCGGTTGCTAGCACATTAGCTAGCCAATCAAAATCCATTGGGATCATGCTTGAGACCCTCTTACTGCTTGTTTTAATTGTTGTTGTACAAATTGGCGGTCGCAAAAATCAATGCGTTTGTCGCCTATAATTTGATAGTCTTCATGCCCTTTACCGGCAATTAAAATAACCTCACCGGCTTTTGCGTTATCTATAGCAAATCGTATTGCAGCACCCCGGTCGGCCTCTAAATGAGCGTTTTGTGGGTGTGTTAATCCTGCAGCTACATCATTAATAATTTCATTAGGATCTTCAGAGCGCGGGTTATCACTGGTAATGATCACTTTGTCTGCAAACTGCTCAGCGGCCTGTGCCATTAATACACGTTTACCTTTATCTCTGTCGCCGCCGCAACCAAATACACAACTTACACCACCTGGTACATGTTGCTGCAGCGCTTGTAACGCTAAAGCCAATGCATCCGGTGTATGTGCATAATCAACCACACAAGTAGGCATACTTGGCGCTGTAAATGCTTGCATTCTGCCTGCAACAGGTTGTAAATATTCACACCCTGCTACTAATTGCGCCAATGGATAACCCAGTGCTAATAATGTGGCTAAAGCAGCGGTCAAATTATACAGATTAAATTCACCATATAACGGTGACTTTATGGCAGTGTCACCCCAACTTGTAGTTAATTGCGCCGAAATACCGGTTGCCGAATAGCTAACATCAGAAAAATACACAAACTGAGCGTTTTTAGGAGCTAAGTTTTTACGGCCATAACAAATTAGTTTATTAAAGCTATATTTTTCAATCCATTGCTCTGCTTGTCCGTCATCTTGATTAAGAATGACATTGGCGGCATCAAAATCACGAAACAGCATCAATTTGGCATCACCGTAACTATCCATATCACCATGATAATCTAAGTGATCGCGAGATAAGTTAGTAAAAACCGCCGCTTTAAAATGACACTGATCAACACGGTGCTGTACCAACCCATGCGATGATACTTCCATCGCTACTAAGCGGTGTTGCTGCTCTTTTAAGTCACTTAAAATATGCTGTAAATCCACACTTGAGGGCGTGGTATTTTGCAGCGGTGTTAAATTATCTGGATAGCCATAACCGAGCGTGCCTATGATTGCGGCTTGGGTATGACAAAACTGTGCTAAATGGGCAATCATTGCGGTAGTAGTCGACTTACCATTTGTTCCTGTTACGCCAACTAAATCTAATTCTAGGCTCGGTTGCTGGTAAAATTTACTCGCTAATACAGGCAATTTTTTATTTAATTCTGAAACCAAATAAAGCGGCTCAAAATCACTTTCAAACTCACACAGTCTGTCGGCAATAATTGCACTGGCACCATTTTCAATTGCTTTATCAATAAACTGCCCGCCATCAAGCTGATGACCTTTTATTGCCACAAACACATCACCAGGTTTTACATCGCGGCTGTCTAAACGCAACTCGTTTACCATTAAACGTGCTGCATCTATTTCTAAATATTTTAAAATTGTGTGTAAATCACGCACCATCATCTTTGCCCTTCACGTATGCCGCCGAGTCTTTATCTGGGGCAACGTTTAAAATTCTTAATGAATTAGAGATTATTTCTGCAAACGCCGGACCTGCCGTTGCGCCACCGTAATAAACATCTCCACCGGGCTCGTTGATTAATACCACAACGGCTAATCGCGGATTACTTGCTGGGGCAATACCCGCAAAGTAACCCACATATTCGTCACCATAACCACCTGCAGCGGCCTTTTTAGAAGTACCTGTTTTGCCCGCTGCACGGTAGCCATCAACTTTAATGCGACGCGCGGTACCACCGTCTTCAAATACGCTTTCCATCATATGAACCACGGCTTCAACATCTTGTTGTTGAAAAACACGTTCACCTTCAGGTATAGAGTCTTGCTTTAGTACAGTGAGAGGGCGGTTCACCCCACCCGCGCCTAACATGGCGTAAAAACGAGCCATTTGCGCGGTACTCACGGCAATATTGTAACCAAACGAAAGTGCGGCAATTTCGTGATCTGACCAACGACGGTTAGGGTAAAATAAACCACTACTTTCCCCGACCATGCCGGTACCACTATCACTGCCAAAACCCACCTTTTGGTAAAGACCGACAAAATAGTCTTTGGGTACGGTTTGGCTTATTTTTGTTACGCCCATATTACTGGAGTATTTTAAAATTTCGCGCAGCGTCATTTCACCATGATTACGGGTATCTTGTACTAAGCTGCCCCCTAAACGCATCCAGCCTGGGTAGGTATCAACTTTGTCATCCGGTTGGATTGTGCCGTAGTCTAATCCAGCTAAAATGGCTAGAGGCTTAACGGTTGAGCCGGGTTCAAACAAATCGGTAATTGCACGGTTACGACGCTTATGAGGAGCCGCACCGCTTAAATTGTTAGGATTAAATGAAGGACTATTTACCATAGCCAAAACTTCACCAGTTTTAACATCAACCACCATGGCTGAGCCTGAAGTGGCCTTGTAAGTTAATACCGCTGATTTAACCGCTTTGTAGGCAATCGCCTGAATACGTTGATCAATACTCAGTTGAATACTCTCAGGCTCCACTCGCTCGCGCTCATCAAGCACTTCAACTTCACGTCCTTGGGCATCTTTTCGAATCGTACGTCGGCCTTCTTCACCTGTGAGTGCATTTTCGTAAAGCTTTTCTATGCCTTCAATGCCTTTGCCATCGATATTAGTAAAACCAATGATATGCGCACTGACCTCACCGGCAGGGTAATAGCGTTTTGACTCATCTAATAAATGAATACCTGGTAGGCGTAAATCGCCAATATAATTAGCAACAGCCGGAGTAACTTGGCGTTTTAAATAAACAAAGCGACGAGTAGGATCATTGAGTAGTCGGGTATTAATTTTGCTCGGTTCAATACGCAGTACATCGGCAAGTTCACGCCAGCGCAAATCGTTTTTATAATACAGGGCGGTACGCTTATTTAACTCAGCGACATTTTCACGCAATGTTTGCTGATCTTCACCATTTTTACGGGCTTGCCTAAGTACTTTACTGACAAGTGATTTATGCAACGCTTTAGGATCGGCATACACACTGACTACAGGTACACTAACTGCTAACTCTTTACCGTTACGATCGAAGATCATGCCGCGTTGCACATGTAATTTTTCAACACGTACTGTACGCTTGTCACTTTCGGATCGGGCCTTATCGGGTTCAATTACTTGCAAATACGCAGCACGCGATACCAAAGTCACAAACACTAAAAAAATCACCACGCACACTAAAATAAAGCGCCATGCGATTAGGTTGTTGACTGGTTTTTTGCCTCGCGTTCTCATTGTAATATGATTACCTGCTCATCTTGGCTGGTTGGCCGCTTCATTTCTAATTGTGACGTTGCCACTTCTTCAATGCGTGCATGTTGTGAATAAAACTCTTCTTCCACTAAAAAATAACGCCACTCTAAATCCAGTTCATCACGCTCTTGCAGTAACGAATCCTGCTCAATTAATTGAGCACGAGATAAGTGGGTTACCTGTACTACGCTCAAACTTGATGCGAATATCACAACCAACAAGGCCAAGGTGATCTTGTTTGCACCTAGGCCTTTAATTATTTCAATAAATAGATTGGGTTGGCGATAACTCGCTTTTTTACTCATCCCAACCTCTGTGCAATCCTTAGTACTGAGCTGCGAGAGCGTGGATTGCGCGCCACTTCATCAGCACTTGGTTTAATAGCTTTACCCACTGCTTTTAACGTCAGATTTTTATTTATTTGTGCGTCGGTTAAAGGCAGACCTCTGGGTATCGCTTCTCCCTTACTCTGTTTTTTAATAAATTGTTTTACAATGCGATCTTCTAAAGAGTGGAAGGAAATAACAACTAAGCGACCACCTGGCTTAAGAACTTTAATCGCCGCTTGTAGTGCGGTTTGAATTTCCTCTAACTCGCTATTGATATAAATACGAATTGCCTGAAACGTGCGCGTTGCAGGATGTTTAAACTTGTCTTTAACAGGTACAGCTTCATCAACTAAATCTGCGAGCTGTTTAGTGGTAGTGATTGGCGTATGTTCACGCACTTCCAATATCTTGTGTGCAATGCGCTTACCAAATTTTTCTTCACCTAGCTTTTTGATCACATGGGTAATGTCATCTAGTTCCGCCTCAGCTAACCACTGCGCAGCGCTGCGGCCTGTGCTTGGATCCATTCGCATATCAAGCGGGCCGTCTTTCATAAAACTAAAGCCACGAGCGGCGTCATCTAACTGCGGTGACGACACACCAATATCAAGTAAAATGCCATCAACTTTACCAATAAGATCGTTTTGCTCAGCAACTTCGTATAGTTTCGAGAATCGTGAATGAGCAATTGAAAAACGTGAATCGTCGGCAAACTTTTCTGCTGACTTTATCGCTTGTGGATCCTGATCAATAGCCTGCAAGCGACCAGCGTCGCCCAAGCGCGCTAATATTTGCCCTGAGTGTCCGCCACGTCCAAAGGTGCCATCCATGTAAATGCCGTCTGGCTTAATTGCAAGTGCATCTATGGTTTCGTCCATTAATACGGATACGTGTTCAAATTGCGCTGTCATTAGCTATTTTTTGCCTTTTTGTTTTGCTGCTAGAGGGTAAAGTTATCTAAATCGTCATTGGGTTCAAATTCGCCAAGCCTTTCAAGCTCAGTGTCTTGTCGCATTTGTTCGTGCCAACGCGCCTCATCCCAAATCTCAAATTTATTCATTAAGCCCACCAGCATAATTTTTTTGCCAAGTTCTGCATGTGAGCGCAAAGAAGGCGCCAGCAAAATTCGACCGTTTTTATCAAGCTGATACTCTGTCGCATTACCTAACAACATACGTTGCATCCGTCGCGCTCTGGGATTCATATTAGATATTTTTGCTAAACGGCTTTCAATTTCTAACCATTCAGCAAGCGGGTATAACCAAAGGCAAGGCTCATTGAGTGCAACTGTGCAAATAACCGTTCCCTGATCTTCAGACAATAGCGTGTCTCGGTACTTTGTTGGTACCGCAAAACGTCCTTTATCATCCAAACTCAGTGAACTTGCGCCACGAAACATAAAAAGCCTATTGTAAAATTATTTTAATCAACTTTTTGATTAACCCGATCCAGTTTGATCCACTAAACACCACTTTTTACCACAGTGCTCCAGTTTAGGGCTTGACAAGCCTTTTTGTCAAGTAACTCACCCAGCTTTAGCGCCCCGCGAAGCCAGAAAAAATAAGGCTCAGATTAAAGCGATTGAATTGTTTGATAAAAAATCTGATCAGCCGATAAAAAAATTTTTCATCGGTTTTTTATTACTTGGCAGCGTTTGTTTGCTCAGTGAATAATTACAATTTTTTGTTTGTAAAAATTACAAACCATAGTCGCAATAGTTACAGCAATAAACACGTAAAAGTCAGCGTTAAAATTAAAATAAAATACAAAACAATAACTTAACAACTGGTTTAATCATTGCACCTGAATAATTACTTTTAAGAAACTATTAAGGATTGATTATGGCTACGGCAACTAAGAGCAAAACACCTATTGATACAAAACAAGAGATTGAAGCCCCATTAACCGATAAAGCAACATCAGCTGCGCATGACGCAGTAGATGCATTATCGAGTAAAGCGGCGGTAGCTGAAAATGGTGTTCGTAAAGGAGCAAGCAGCTCAGCAGAAACACTTAACGAAAAACAGTTAGCAGCTCGCGAGAAATTAGAAGAATGTACCTCTAAGACTCGTCAACTCGCATCTGAAAATCCACTAGCAACGGCTGGTCTGGCATTTGCTGCTGGCATGTTAGTTACTGCGCTATTTCGTCGTAAGTAATACCAATGCAAAAGCCAGATTTAACACCAAGCGAATCACAAGCGACGGATTCGCAGTCATCAGCAACAAATGCGGATGACTGGCAAGATCATGTTGCTAAGCTTGCTGACTATGCAGCGCAGCTCAAGGATGATTATCATCAACAAGGAAAGTTGACACATCAGCTGGCAATAGCAGAGTGGAAGCTATCGCTAAGATCCTTAGCACTGATCACTATTTTATTAGGATGTTTTGCCAGTGGCTTGGTGTTATTGTGGGTGGGACTTTTAAGTATTGTAGGCTTTGCTACTTTTGATTTATTTAGCTCGATTTGGCTGAGCATTACTGTAGTGATCAGCCTACAAATTTTATGCTTAATTTGGCTGTGGCGAAACGCAGTTTATCTAAGCAAAAAAATTGGCTTTACTAAAACGCTAAATAGCCTAAAGCAGCTGCTTAAATTATAAGGCATACACAATTATGTTAATCAATTACTTGATCAACTCACCGAATGCTCGCGTGCAACAGCTCCACAAAGAAGTGGCGATACAATCTGAGCTAAAGCGTCAGCACCTTACAGCAATAAAATATCGAGCCAAACGCTTTGCCGCAACAAAAGTGGGGCTCGTTAGTGCCTTTAGTGCAGGCGTGGTAGTGGAGTCGGCAAAAGGAGACACCAACATAGTAAAAAAATACAGTTGGTTGTTAAAACTACTCGCTTAAAAGTCACTCCTGCATTAATACATCACGACAGTGAACCAAAAAAATGTTTTTACAATCGCTAACCGCTTAGCATATTTCAGCGTCAGTGATCATCACAAACGGGTCTATTTGTGCAATTGGCTGATTAAACGGTTCACCTACTAATATAAGCACTCCCGATGTTTATTGAGCCCTATGCTAATTTTACACCTTGGCTCAAAGATTTCGCTTTGCACTAAAATGAAATGCTTCAACCATCGCTCTAGGCTAACTCCTTGTTGATTAGTAAAACTCGGTACTGGTTGCTCTGTGATATTCTGGTATTGCGGCTCATGCATTTTGTTAGTGCTTGGCATATTGAGCCAAATCTGAAAGCCATGTAAGCCTTTTTCAGCATCAGCAAGTAGCGTTTCACTGTGCATAACACCGCTACCGGTATTTATCCATTACACGTCTCCCGAGCAAGTCACTTCTTTGTTTCCCATTTAATCTTCATGCTCAAATTACACTTTTAAAATATGAATGAAAGTTTCGATACCGCAATGAGATGAGGAGGAAAACCACCGCTCTACTCACTTTTATCATCAGACTTAAGCTCACCAATTATTAAAAATGGCGCTAAATATTTACCATCAAACCTAGAATAAGACGCATGTTGACATAATACCCATATTAGGTACTATGAGCAGCCAGAACTTTGTTTATTTTTCATTTTTTGCCTAGGGTCGATTTACTCTTTGTTTCCTACATAAATGTAGGTAAGGGCCTTGAGCGGGACGCGGAAGCTTTGCTCGGTTTTTACTTATTCTTACATAGATGTAAGCCTGTAGAATAACGCAGGAGCAGTTATCGACTGCCCATTAGGTTACAAACCTCGCGCCGCGGTTAAACAGGCCCTTATTTGTTATGTAAATATATAAGAGATTAAATTATTATTTCATCATGTTTTTAATACGTAAATTAATATATTTCAATCATATGCAACACCATCTTATTTCAAAATCTTAGATATAACCTTAGTACTTTAATGGTTATTTATAGTAGGATTATTTAGCGTCACTCTGCTTTGTACTAATTTGGATACGACTATTTTTACTTCATCACTAAAACATCAACTCTACCGCCTTCTTATGCTGATTTGCATACCTGTTGCTGCTGTCATTTTAGTAACCTTGTGGTTTAGTCGTGACGCGGCTATTGAAGAGCATGAAAAAAAGTACGCTCCATCACTGAGCATCTAATTATCAAGCAGCAGAACATGATTGATGATATAAAGCATGTGACTGAATTTTTAGCAAAAAAGCAGAAAGACATTGAGTCTTTACCCTCTACCTGTCCTTCGTATGTTCTAGATGTTAAGGCGCTCAATGGCAATATCGCGAATATTGGTATAGTAAATAAATACGGCGATTTAATTTGCACCTCTAATATTAGCGACACCAACATTAATATTAGCGACCGCCCCTATTTTAAAAACGCGCTCGCCAGTAAAGAGTTTAGTATTGGCCATTTCCAACACGATCGCAGCCTCAAAGCTCAAAGTATTAACTTTGCTTACCCTATTTTAAATGAAAGCAATGATATTGAAGGCGTTATTGTGACTGTAATCGCTCTGGACTGGTGGAGCTCGGCACTTAATACTTTAAATTTATCGACAGAAATTAGAGCTGTCATTACTGACTCTAACGGTAGTATTTTAGCTAACTACCCTTTTTCAGCCGATAGACTAGGCAACAAATTGGAAAAGTTCGATTTAGCGCATAATTTGAAAGCTGGTGTCATTTTTAAAGGTAAAGATGGTATCCGTAGAGTGTTCCATCAAACAACACTCTATCGTGATGGTAATGACAATAAGCTCTCTATTTATATTACTCAACCAATAGATGAAACACTTGAACAAATAGATATTAACTTTGTAAAAATGGTTTTGGGATTTTTAATTACCATTTTACTTTTAGCCGTATTGGCTAGACGATTAGTTAATAAAAGCATCTTAAACCCGATTAAAAGTTTAACGCAGGCCGTAAACCGCTTAGCAGCCGGTAATATGCCTCATGACGACGAGCAGCCTAATAGTCCTGAGCTAAATAGACTATATCATCGTTTTAAATATATGGCCGAAACTCGCTTAACAGCTGAAGCATGCCTTAAACATAAACATGACGAGCTTAATAGCTTGCTTAATGCGCTACCCGATGCTTTTTTACGTGTAGATGCCAACGGCAATATACTTGATACCGGTGGCCTTATTAAATCGTTAAATTACAGCCATTCAACACCGCCTAAAAAGCTATCGTGTTTATTCTCTATTGCCAATTTAAAACAAATTGAAGGATACTTAACAACCCTGAGCGCTCCAGTCACTATTGAGCTTGAAGATAAACAAGACAATCAGTTTTATGAAGCGAAAATCAGCCCAATGAAAAAAGCGGATGAGTTTATAATTGTTATTAGTAACATCACGCAACGAAAGCAAAATCAAGAATCTTTGCATTTAGCGTCATTAGTTTACAACAACAGCAGTGAAGGCATGGCAATCACAGATGAAAATGGCGTTATTTATGATGTGAACCCTGCTTTTTGTAAAACGACCTTGTATTCTCGAAAAGAAGTACTCAATAAAACGGTGGGTATTTTATCATCGGGTAAACACGATAAAGAGTTTTATGATTACATGTGGCAATCAATAAATAAAACTGGCCGCTGGCAGGGTGAAATAACCAATCGTCGTAAAAATGGCGAGCTGTATGTTGAATGGTTAACCATAGATACTATTTACGATAAAAATAAAGCCCCAACTAGTCGTATTGCTATTTTTACCGATCTAACCGAGAAAAAACAAGCAGACGAGCTAATTTGGCGACAAGCTCATTTTGATCATTTAACCGACTTACCTAATCGACTAGAACTAAAAGAGCGGTTAAATAAACGATTTACGAGCGTTAATTACGACGATCAAAAACTGGTTATTATGCTGTTAGATATTGATCACTTTAAAGATATTAATGATACGTTAGGCCATCATTATGGTGATAGATTACTTAAGTTGGTATCTGAGCGAATTGTGCAAACAGCAAAAGAAGCTGACTTTGTAGCGCGTATTGGTGGCGATGAATTTGTTATTGTGTTTAGTGACTTACGCGGTAGCGATAATATCAAAAAAATAGCAAAATCACTGTTACTTAGCCTTGCGTCCACTATTTTTATTGAAGAAGAAAAAGTGTATATCAGCGCCAGCATTGGTATTGCCTGCGCGCCAGATGATGGCCAAAACCCAGAGCAACTGCTTAAAGCCGCGGATCAAGCTATGTATAAGGCAAAAAATAGCGGCCGGAATGACTTTGAATTTTTCTCACATGATATGCGTGAAGATGCAAATGCAAGAATGCAGTTGCTCAAAGAACTTCGCTCAGCCATAGAGTTAGAGCAATTTGAGTTGTATTATCAGCCTATTGTGTCCCTTGATGATTTACACGTTCATAAAGCTGAGGGGCTTATTCGATGGCAACACCCAGAAAAAGGGCTGATCAGCCCCGCTGACTTTATTCCATTAGCTGAAGAAACCAGACAAATAAATGCGCTTGGTCAATTTGTATTTGCTGAAGCACTACAAACACTTAATGATATTAAAAAACACATTCAAGATGAATTTCAAATTAGTATTAACGTATCGCCGGTGCAGCTCGCAACCACAGACAGTGGTATAGACGATTGGTATGGCATGCTTGAGACAGCAAACTTACCTGCATCGAGCATTGTGGCAGAAATTACTGAAGGCTTGATGGTTAATCCTGAAGAGCTGACCCAAAGCCGCTTAAAAGCCTTGGTTAAATCAGGGATGCAATTAGCACTCGATGATTTTGGTACGGGTTACTCATCGCTTGCTTACCTACAAGAAATGGATACCGACTACCTAAAAATTGATAAACGCTTTGTTGATAATATTCAAAAAGACAGCCAGGAGCTGGCCTTATGTGAAGCAATTATTATGATGGCCCATCAGCTTGGTTTAAAAGTAATTGCCGAAGGCATAGAAACAAAATTACAAATGGATTTATTACTTGAAGCTGGTTGTGATTATGGCCAAGGCTATTTATTTTCAAAGCCGTTGCACAAAACCTCGTTTATGCAGCTGATAAAAACAGACCAAGTGATTAATTTAGACTAAAGGCAGTTAATACGCTCGCTCAATTATAGCGCGAGTACTAAACTGCCCCTTATTTCAGAATGTTAATGCTATAATTTAGCGCACTGAAATAGATTTACCGAATACAAAAGCAACCATTAAATTTATTAATAAAGCCGAAGCAATACTAATAAAAGAACCTGCAATACTTCCATACTCAGCTATAAAACAGATAAGTGCGCCAATAAACACAACGAGACTTAGCCAAGTGCTTGCTGGGCGCATCAATCTTAGTAATAAGCTACTTACAACTAACAATCCACATCCAAGTATTAGATAAATAACTGTCATATAGTCACCTCTTGTGTTGTTGGCTTTATTAGTATTTGTCGCTTAGCCATGATCCGCTGACTCACATAGATTATTAAGCCACCAATAAATAAAAAACTAACATCAACAACAGTAACTAGCGTGTTATTTGAACTAAAAGCATGGCTTGACGACAGTAACATGTTTAAAGGCAACACAGACATGCACGCACCACCAGTTATAAGCAGTGTGACTTGCAAATAACGATAATAATTAATCGGTAACACTGCAAATAAACACCAAACTAGCCACGAAAGAAAAAATAAAGGTCTGAAGTAGCCATTGTGCAATTGTACTGGGATGAAGTTATTAAGTAATACTTGCAAAGGGAATAATATGGCAGTAGCCAATACTAAGCCTCCACAGCTACCGATAATAACCCTATTCCATCGTTGATAAGCCACTTCAGAAAGAGTCGGATTGCTACCCCTTGTGCGCTTGGTTAACCACATCATAATTCCAGAAAGTGGTAATAATGCAGTAGTTAAACCAAGGAGTGCCCACACTAACTTTACAAAAACGCCCGCAAAATTACCAAAGTGTAGCGGGAATAATAATTCAAGTACTTTAATAGCAGGGCCAGGAATGTCACCAAAGCTACTCATTGATTTACTAAACTTACCATCTCCGCTGTATTGCAGTAATTGTGATGCAACTGCATCGCCGCCAATAAGACGTAAGTAAACTTGAGCATTCGTATCATTATGCGCCATAACAGTTAAATCAATAACTTTCGCTTTTGGGTAACGTGTTTGGGCATCAAGCAAAATAGTATCTATAGCTGTTGCTTGGTAATTATTAGAAACAATGGTTTCAGGCATAGCGGTAAATTTTTCCACCAACTTATCTTGATCTCCACCAAAACTCACAAAAGCGGCGGCGGGAAGTAGTATAACGGTTGCAAGACCTAAAAAAGCTCCTGTAAAGCCGATAATGGCATGAAAAACGCTTCCCCAAAT
Organism: Pseudoalteromonas sp. RW-H-Ap-1; assembly: GCF_048318575.1. Taxonomy (GTDB): domain Bacteria; phylum Pseudomonadota; class Gammaproteobacteria; order Enterobacterales; family Alteromonadaceae; genus Pseudoalteromonas. Next base: position 416,372 of record NZ_CP166996.1, on the reverse strand, counting down.
ACCCATCACTTTATGTGCATCGTTCACTACCACATCAAGATCTTTTTTACGTCTAAATGTAAATAGCTCTTTTATTATTTGGCGGTGAATAAATAAGCCCGTCACAACAGACACCAATAAAGTTAAACCTAAAAAGCCAGTAAGAATAAGCCCTATTGGTCTGCCTAAATGTAAGTCAGCATGAAAATGCCCAATAAACGATGGCGCATCAGTTTTACGGTGCTCATAAAAATAATCTGCAGCACCATAATATTGGTTTACCAAATTAAAATTACGAGGGTCAAATTGGTAAGCATAAGCAGCCTCTTCGTCATAATTTTCATCGCCATCGTGAGATTCAAATAAAATCGTCAATAAATGCGTATTATGCCCAGTTGGTAGATACACATGGATATTTTTACCAAACTCTTTTGGTACTTGTTGGTGATAATGGTTAATTAACGTCATCACCTTTTCACTTGGCACTGTATCCAATTGATGTAACTCTGGGTTGGCCCAAATTTTTAGTTCTGGGCGGCTAAGTACAGCTAACGCACCGGTAAAGCAAACAATAAAGAGCAAAATACCTGTTACAATACCAACCCAACTATGCAGTAAAAATAGCTTTTTTAGTGAAATAGATCTCATCCCTGTCCTCCTTGTAAAGCCATAAAACTAAGCCCTGCATGGCTTAACAAAATAACTAACATAACAATAAAAGGCTGCCATGCGCTTTTAGCCATGTAAGCGTATATAAATGTCTTGTCCTGAAATGTGTTTACACATTTAGGACTTATTTTATGAAAACCACTAAAACTAAAGACGTTAAGCGTACTCAACGAGATTATACATTAGGCTTTAAATTATCCATTGTTGAGCAAGTAGAAAAAGGCGACTTCACATATAAACAGGCGCAAAGTCATTACGGTATTCAAGGTCGTAGCACCGTTCTGGTATGGCTGCGAAAACATGGTAAATTAGATTGGTCTAAACCAACTTATATAGCCAACATGCCTAAATCAAAAGAAACCCCAGCACAAAAAATTAAACGTTTAGAGCGCGAGGTAGAGGAGTTACGCCTAAAGGATTTAATCAAAGATGAAATGATTAATATTATGGATGAAGAATATGGAGCGGGTTTGCGAAAAAAGTACATATCCGAGCTATCACGCGCGCAAAAGAAAACCAGCAAGTAAAGCTTACTCCTTTATGCCGTGCATATGGCATAACGCGACAAGGTTACTATCAAGCTATGCGCAGAATAGATTCTCGGAATAAAGCGTTGAAGCCAGTCAAAGAGTTAGTGATGTATTGGCGGCAATTCATGCCTCGTATTGGTGGGAAGAAACTTTATCTGATGATAAAGCCAGAGCTGCAAGAGCGTGACATTAAACTAGGCCGAGATTGTTTTTTTGACTATTTGAGAGAGCATGACTTGCTTGTAAAACCAAAGAAAAATTACACTAAAACAACAAATAGTAATCATTGGATGCACAAGCATCCCAATTTACTAAAAGAATACAAACCTACTGCGGCCGAGGAAGTCTTCGTTAGTGACATTACATACGTAAAGTCATCGCAAGGCGTGCATTACCTGTCGTTAGTCACTGATGCTTATAGTCGAAAAATAATGGGTTATGAGCTCAGTGATGAAATGAAGGCAACTGATGTAGTCAAAGCGTTAGAGATGACGATTAAGCAGCGGGTGTATAAACGTGATGCTATTCATCATTCAGATAGAGGTTTACAATATTGCTCTGAAGTATATCAAGGTATGCTATTAAAGGAGGGAATTAGGCCATCTATGACCGATGGATATGACTGTTATCAAAACGCATTAGCTGAGCGTATTAACGGGATATTAAAACAAGAGTTTCTACTGTATAAATGTCGTAATATGGCAGAGTTAAAAGAGCTCGTTGAAGAATCGATATTTATATACAATGAAATGCGACCGCACTTAAGTTTGAATATGAAAACACCAAATCAAGTGCATAAAAAAGACCTGGCGCTTTCGCACCAAGTCTTTCATTAAAACCGTCAACCTATTTCAGGACGGGACAAAATAACGCAGTCCAAATAAAAGGAAAAAGCATTATCGGTATTAATATCTGCTCTTCCATAGCAAAAGGTAAGTAGGTAGTCATGCCAGGAATCATCACCACAGCCGTAATTAACGCAAGCAAACAAGCCAGAATATGGCGTCGCTTAGTTGCTGTAAAAGTGTGTTTTTTATTCATTATTATTTGCCTTATCAATGCAGCTTAGTCCCACCATAGAGAAACCAAATTACACTTCGCCCAAACCTGAAACGTTATACTGCTACCATCTAACCAAGCACAGTAACAAAACTAAAAATGATAACCATTTGCATTATAATATTTATTTAATTAACTAAACAAATATAAATAGCAAATAATCCATGCACAAATGCCAAGCATGGCTCAGCTAACGGCAATTGACGCTTAGTTAAATATATAAAAGATGGTAATCGGGTATAGCCAGAGATTTTAAATGAAAACAAGGCGAGCTTACGCGTTAATAGCTGCTTGAGATAGATTTATTATCCAGAGTTCAGGTTATTTAATATCGAGGTGGTCTGCAACATAAGCACCTCGCTGCCCTCTTTTTTATCTGGGCCTACCGTGCTGTCTTGCGCTGTTTGCTGCTCTAACGCTGCATTAATTGTAGCTCCTAAAATAATGATATAAGCGCTAATAAATAGCCACATAAGCATAATAACCACCCCACCTAAAGAGCCATATGTTTCGTTGTAACTGGCAAAATGAGATACATAAAAAGAAAAGCCAAAAGATGCCACAATCCATAATACTGTGGCAGTGAACGAGCCTACGGTAACCCAGCGCCACTTAGCTGCTTTTCTGTGAGGCGCGTAACGATATAAAATTAATAACGCAAAATTAAAGGTCAGTGCCAGTAATGGCCATGAGATAAGCATGATTAAAAAATCAATACTCTCTTTTATTCCTAATAGGTTAAGTGCTAGCGGTAATATACCGATAATCACCAATGCTATAACCGCCACTACAATCGCGCCCACTGAAAATAGTAAACGTACAAGCTGCGCCTTAAAAAATGAACGCTTTTCGTATTCTTGATAACTAATATTACACGCGGTGATCAAAGCTTGGCTGCCCTTAGAGCTACTCCAAATAGTGAGCAGTAAAGTGCCCAGCGCGCTAAGACTTAAACTAGTTTGAGACTTTTGCGCAAGACTTGAAACCTGAGACAAAATAATATCTTGGGTACTTTGCGGCAATAACGCCATAAATTGACTTAAATACGCACTAATATCATTCGGTGAAGCAAAATAAGCATACACAGACACCAGCGCCGCAATGGCAGGAAAAATAGCAAGAAGTGCATAAAAGGCCACGCCTGCAGCCACCAAGGATAAATTATCACGGCTCATTTGTTTTATAATTCGCTTTGCAATATCCCACCAGCCACGCAGAGGAATATGGTTAGGCTGCTTGGCTCTTTGGCCACGCTTAAAGTCACTCATAGTTAACTCCCTTTTCCTAATTGATTGCAAGATGTTTGCCAAATAAATATTCCTTGGTATTAGGGTCTGTTGACCTTTCAAGGTTAAATTTGCAGCAGCCTGTTTGGTATTAAGGCAAGGCATCGCCTATGTGGTGTGGTTATTCCCCATAAATAGGCGATAACGCCGCATTAATGCCAAACAGGCGCTGCCCGAAGGGTTCTGCCTAGGGGCAATTAACTCTTTGTTGCTCGGTTTTTACTTAGCCCACTAGGTTACAAACCTCGCGCCGCGATTAAATTGCCCCTAGTTTGAACAAATATTAATCCGCAAAGGTTCAACAGACCCTAGACTTGCTGCTATTGTTTTACACAGACCCTAATTAACTCAACCTAACACGGATGGCTCCTATGCTCAGCGCTTTAATTGCAACACTCGCTAATAACGCATCTATTCCCGCAATCGACACCGTTCAGCCAAACTCGGTTTCATGGGACTTTTTAAAAGAGCAAAGCGTGCAATTACTACACTCATTCGTGCAATTACTGCCCACTTTGTTTCTAGGGATTATTATTTTGGTGATTAGTTATTTAATCGCCACCCCATTATCACGCTTGTTAATAAAGCCCGTTACTTACATGACCAACAGTAAATTAGTACACCTAGTTGCTAGGCGTGGTATTAGTACCTTAATTATTTTACTCGGGTTTTACCTTTTCTTACGTTTGGCTGGCTTGACTGAATTCGCGGTCGCTATTATGAGTGGCACTGGGTTAATAGGCCTTATTTTAGGATTTGCCTTTCGGGATATTGCTGAGAACTTTATTGCCAGTTTACTTTTGAGTGTACAACGTCCATTTAAAATTGATGATGTAATAGAAGTGGATGGCAGAATAGGTATTGTTAAAAAAGTAACTGCACGGGCAACCACTTTAGTTGACTACGATGGCAATCATATTCAAATACCCAATGCGACTGTGTATAAAAATACCATTAAAAACTTAACCGCTAATCCAAAGATGCGCGGTCATTTCACAATCGGTATTGGCTACGATAATGACATTCGCGGCGCACAAAGTCTTGCTATTAGCGTTATAAAAAATCAAAACTCTGTGCTTAGCGATCCACCTCCCCAAGTATTGGTTGATAAATTAGGCTCCGCCACTATCAATTTTACTGTTTACTTTTGGGTCAACGGCGAACAATACAGCATTGTTAAAGTAGCCTCACAGCTAATGCGAGAGTTAATTAACAGTTTTACGCAACATAATATAAGTATGCCTGACGATGCCAGAGAACGTGTATTGCTCAATAGCCAAGGTGAAGACATTTACCCCACAGCAAGCGAAGCTAAAACAGAGACAACAGAAAAAACTAAAGAGAAACCACATACTCAAAAACATAAAACCACAGAGCATGAACACAGCATTGATGATGTAAGCAGTGATACTGATGATATTCGCGAACAAGCCGATGAATCACGCGATCCTGAGCAGGGAAAAAATATTATATAGATAGGTTCGAGGTTCGAGGTTCGAGGTTCGAGGTTCGAGGTTCGAGGTTCGAGGTTCGAGGTTCGAGGTTCGAGGTATTTAAAAACCTTATGGTTAATATCGCAAGGTTTTTATATCCGTAGCAGCGGGTTCACCCCGCGTCGGGTTTAGGTTTTAGGGGTTAGGGGTTAGGGGTAAGGTTTTAAGCCCCCCTTAGCCCGCCGCTCGCTAAACGCTGACAGCTGGTACCAATAGCTTGTCTCAAGCACAAAAATAAACTGAAACTGACACCCACTCTAATTTAACAAGCAAAGCTATATTATTAGATTTACTTTTTAGGTCAATTATTTATGCTTTACGACTACGTTAATTTTATTTCATCCAGTAAATCAGCAATCATCACTCTTAAACCTAAATTACACGCATGAAAATGACTGCATGATGCAGTTTTAACTTTTCTACTGAGTAATTTTAGGTTTATGCTAATAGCTTTTCACAATTACTTATATTAGCTCGCCGTTTTCTGCTTAAGTTTTCACAATAACTTGCTTGTGAGGTCGGCCTGCCTACTGCGCCGTGAAATACGCGTGTAAATTGTGTAGCGAGTTTTAACCAGTTTTCAGAGGAAATATTGACTCTTTCGAGTAAGGGTAAGTGTGTACTTTCAATATACCCTCGTTTGTCCTATCGTATACAACGCCCTGTTAACTCAACAAGTTCAAGGTACGATTTAAGCTCAAACGGTAGCCCTTTTAGCATGATTTGACGTGGCATGCCTGCAAAGCGGAGCAATTTTTTCGGTTGCTTGCCTTCTTTTGCGCATGTTAAGCGTAGTTGAGCGCTGGTATGGTCAGATTCTTCTGATGTATTTGCAATTTTGGCTCTGATGGGGTTTAAATCTACATACGCCATGCAGGCCGACAATGCAGCTTCATCCAATAATGCTTGTGAGCTAAATCGTCCCTCCCACAAATTTATAGGGAATAAATTTGAATGCCTTGGCAGCCCGAAGGGTGAGCGCTATGGATGGCAGCGAATAAAACCTACCAGTGCAGTTATCTTCTTTATTTGCTCTGCGGGCTATGCTTTCATTTAATAATCGCATAAACCAACTAATACTTGATAGACGCTCTCGATATTCCTTTACCGTTTGATTAAAAAAGATAAGTTCAGCTTTACTTAGCTCTTCACCTTGTATGTGTTTTTGCGTGAGTACAGTGCCTTTACAAAGTTTATGCCAGCGAATAACAATTGCTTTGTCATTCAGCCGATTCGCTTTTTTATCATCAATATACAGGACTAAATGGGTGTACTTCAGGCATCCTGCCTTCCGCCCTCCGGACCAGCTGCGCTGTTGTAAAATGTTCCAACATTTTGCTGGTTACTCTTAACAGCATAAGCACAAACGTCAATACAAAATATCTTGGCTAACTCTAGCAGTTTGTCTTCAACCCATCCTCTGCGGTGCTCGTAAGATTGACCAGTAAAATGGTCTTCACCGCACAAAAAAGCACGCCGAACACAGCGTGATATACAGTGGTAGTACTTTGTATCAACCAAACTTACTTGACGCTTTCTTGCGATTGCCATAAGACCCCCCTGCTTGTTTTCACACTTATGAAAGCCTAGTACTTAGTTCGCCAAACTGCAAAAATTAGAGTGGGTGTCTAGTTTATTCCACTTGAATAGCTTCGGAATTAAAGCTTGCAAACCCTAATACTTGTGCAATCCGTAGATCTAATTCAGCAACTATTGGGTGGCTTTGGTTATTTAAATAACATGTTTTGCTTGTTCTAAATGCATCGTCTCCATTGGAAACCGTGACCGTGGACGGAACCAATGCCGTATCCATGAGAGACATAACTACATTACATTCATGACTGCTCATAAAATTATCTATAATATACATCTGCGCTTTTTTAGTATTAACTTTAAGTGCGCTGGAGTTATTAATTAGTCTTGGATTGGTTAGGTTATTAAAATCTAGGCTGATCGGGTAATTTTTTCCCATGATATTTTTCACGTCAGCCAAAGGGACTCCGCCAGAGCACATTAGTTGAACCATTTCCTCCAAACAGCATCCTCGAAGTAAATTTTCTTTATACCAATCAACCCATGAGGTCTGTTTTGTATCCATAGTTTACCTACCCTACCGACAGTTGATGTTTTTTGTACAACGCTTCTAAATAAACTAAACGTAAATAACCTCAAAAATAAAGATTTTTACGATTCTATTACTAATTAAGAAAGTCTATGGTAGTAGCCCTTCCGCAAATTCAAGAAACTTATATGTGCCCATTATTTTACCACTTATATACCTATCTACCAGTGAATCTCCATTGAAATGATGCAACTAACAGCTGAACTAATGGTGGTGAACTAACAGTAACACCCATAATCCACATTGAATTGGGTAATTTTTGTCTGTCTCATATTATTCTACCGATCAATCTCCTCCCTACATATCCACCACCTAAAAGAACTAAAGGTGCTGCAACAATATCTAAAACATTACCTTGCAGTTGACGACCCCATAGGCTTTGGCTTGAGTATTATTACCTCTTGTTGATTTACTCGCTAAACCACTAACTATCGAATTCCCCAAAGCATTGCCAAACGCATCGGCTAGCTTAAGTAGCTAACCTAATTTGCTTGGCTGTTCCTTTTAATTTTATGCCTGTCCTTTTATTGCATTTAATTTTATGCCTGTACTTTTTTTGTCCATGTTAAACGTTTATTGAAATCTACTACGAATCCATAACTCTAAACCTAAAAGCAAGAAGGCGCATATTGCGACCCCAACCCACACGCCAAAGCCTATAAAAAATGAAAAGAATATTAAAAAGAATGTCAATGAATCAGGAAGAACCCTGTGCACTTTAAAGGAAAGGTCTTCTTTTTTATAGTATTCATCTAGCTCTTGTTGCAGTTTATCGTTGATAAAGTACCACTTTAGAATTATGCGAGTAGTGATATAACTTACAACAAAGAGTATTGCTGTCGGAGTGGTAAAGTTTTTACTATGCACCCTTCCGTAATCATATGGCCAATTCGCGATAATTGTATCCAAAAGGTCAGCAGCCAAGACCAGTTGGAATACACTAGCCATCAAAACCATCGAAATTGGAAAGCTAATAGTCTTCAAAGCCGAAAAATATGCATTAACCTCAGGAGCATTGACTTCCACATTCTTTTTTATAAAGTAATAGTAATACGTAAATAGTTTCATATAGTTGGGATAAGGAGCGTCTTGGCTCCTTACTCATTTCCTTAAAATTTATGGTTGCTTACGGATATAAAGTTCATAATGCAGCTCAGGACTAATATCCATAACTCTCTGTTGTTGATCCGCATGACTGTACATCAACTTAGTCCAACCAGATCGCGTTTCTCCTGCATATTGACCATACTGAATGGTATAATCAGGAGTTAGCTGCACAGCTAAATCAGCAGCCGTATAAACAGCTCCAACAGGATTGAATCGTGTTAAATAGCTTCCCTTGGAGAGCAAGCTTGGTGCGGCGGCAGCTAAATCCACTCCGACTTTACCAAGCTCTCTAAACCCATCTCCAAAATCCCAGCCATCAGCATCAGTTGCATATGAGTAATAAGCTCCCCCACCAGACAAGCCTAAAGAGAGCAAGCCGAGCCCTTGGCCAAAATCATTTACCAATGGAGCCGTTTTCTGAGTGTCTATAGAATAATCAAACACTACGGTTGACTTGCTTGGATCATAAATTCTATCGAAATAACTGCCCACGATTCCGCCTGTTAATGTTTGGCCCTTACCCAAAGTTGATCCCCATCCTTTCTTAGCCATTGCCTCCAACGAGTAAACCCCAAGACCTGCCGCATTTAATCTACTAGAGGTATCATTAATTAACTTGCCAAATTCACTTTGAACTTGTGGCTTAGTTTCATTTGAAAGAGGCATTACATACCCATCACGCCAAGGCCCCGGTGTTAAAGGCTGACTCATATCCTGCCAATCAATGGAACCTATTAGTGAGCTTTCAAGGTCAAAGGCTTGCGGCACTCTACCCATTGACGTGGTATTTCTATCGATCCAAGCTTGATTGTTGGCTATAAGTGATTGAGTACGTTGCACGCTTTGTGCTTTCGTTGCTAAATCACTGTTTAACTGCTGCCTAATCATATTTGAGTGATTAACCAAACGATTGAATCTATCAAACGATGTAATTGGGCGTGTCGCATTCTCAATTGAGTTTGCGGCGGTTGCTAAGCTGTAATACGCATCATCAGATAAGCTATCAAGGCCACCTGCCGCTTCTAGTCGATTCCATCTTTCAAGGGCATTTTCAGGGTTAATATCCACTGCGCCTTGTGAAGCAGGTGTTCCACTCGTCGTGCCAACAGGTTGCGTTTGACCAGAGCGTTTTGGACTTGTCGTAGCGGTATTTGCTGATTTTGGTGCACTGCTTAAACCACTAACAATCCCATTCCCCAATGCATTGCCCAATGCATTGCCAAATGCATCGGCTTGTTTAGGTTCCTAGCCAATTCATTATTTTATTTCAATTTTTAAAATACATAACGTCGGCAATGTTGCATTTTCGTACAGCTTATCTACATAGACAATTTCAAGCTCTTCACCTATGTGAGGCTCTAACTCACTTTTAAGTGAACCATTAAAGCAGCCAAACTCAGCAATATGATTTATAGGTCCAATACTCTCAAGCTTAAATCTTTCAAATTCGAGTATTTCAGCTAAAGCAACAGCGTTTGTAGGAGGCTTATAATAGTTGTGGTTATCTTGCTGATAAGTCGCAATCAAGCGACCTTTTATAGTACTTACTCTATTATTTTCAACCATATTCTGATAGGCGTTAACTTGAACTATACCTTTCTTCAATTCATATAGTGCAAAACTAAAATAACCCAACGGCAGTAATAAAAAAACTTATATTTTCCAGAAAAAAATTTAAGGGGTATATATGTAAAAACACCCATGAATACCAAGGCGATCATTATTTGAAATGATATGTATAAAAATTCGAAAATCTTTGAAAACTCGTAAATCATTTTGAAAAGGGAGTTGCACTCATCTACAACTCCCATTACTCCTATTTATTAATTATTTTTCAAATTTGGAAGTGAAATTTCTGACTCTCGAGGCTTTGCTAAATGCTCTAAGGTTACATCCATTCCCTTATATATAGAATTATTAATCACCTTAATTCCAACATTTTGAGAGGCCCAAAGCAATTGACCAACAACTCCCCAATTGCTTTCATACGGCCTTATAGGGCTGTTCTGATAGGTTATATCAGTACCCAATTTATTACCGCCGTGAGTTATATCTAGACCAAACTCAAACCCTCTAACCCCAACTGGGCCTTTATTTGTAAGTGCAGCGCCTATCTCATAATCAAATGCTAATCCTACATCTGGTAGCTGCTTTCCTAACAAGCGAGCTTTGTTAAAAGAGATTAAGTCTATACTAGGCCCACCTGTAATCATTTCACCGTAAACTATATCTCTCGCATGTAGTCCTTCACCATCTAATACACTGAAATTCAGGCCTCCTGACCAATCAGAGCCACCTAAACCACCACCATATTCCTTAGCTAGATGCTGAAATGCTACGTTGCCTTTATTGTCAAATGCGAATGATGCTGCAAAGCCGATATCGAATTTTCCAAAGTATGGTAATTTACCCCACAGTGAAAATCCAAACTCAGTCTCAACTGACGCTGGCCTATCATTATGATGAATAGCATCCCAAAAACCTCTTTTTTCATTCGCTTCAGCCAGCTTACGAGCTTCGTACGCTTCTTTGCCTTCGGTTCCATATTTCATGAAATCATCAATAGGGTCATTTGACACATACAGCTCATCCGAAGGTATAAAGTTCCCCTCTGCATCGTAGATACCATCTCGGTTATAACCAAGCATATTATCAATGTCATCGAGAAGTGAATCGCTTCGTTCTGTTAAGTTTTCAACATCTTGAATAAATTCTGAATCGCTAGGCTTATTATTGGATTTTGGAGACTTACTTAAACCACTCACAATCGAGTTCCCCAATGCATTGCCAAACGCATCGGCTAGCTTAAATATCTAGCCGATGTGTTTTAAAACTATGTTCAATCCTACTTATTCAACAAACCTACATCACAGTTTATTGCATAATTATTTGAGTAATCTTCAGCTTTTCCATCTATATTTTGTTCTACGAGTTGAATCGAATATGCCTCTTTGCTATTAACGGCCATAGTTAATTTGGCAACGTTTGCAACTTTAATCACGAGCCTGCCATTATCTTCAGCAATAGGTTTTGATATACTACGTTTTGATATATGGCGATATTTTGTAAGGCAATCATAAAATTGGCCTAACCTCCCTGTATAAGGTACATTAACAAACCTCTGATCCAGAACTTCATATTCTGTGTTAATATTCCAAGTACTGATCACTCCGATTGCAGTGTCTGGCATTGATTTTATAATCAAAAAGAATGACCCGCCGACTAGCATAGTACATATTAATAAAGACTTACCCATCTTATTTAGCGCCATAGTTTATTCCCTATACCTCCAAATGTGACATAGTCACCATAGCCAAAGTGAGCAAAACCTGAAGGGTTCACTTTAGGGCTATATACGGAAGCACCATAAAGTTCTTTTGTAAATTGATATCCATTTATGTTTCCTTGAGCGGCTTGTATTTGTGCGAGTTCATAAGTTTTACCGCTTACATTATAGGACGCACCTTGTAATGTATATTTACCACTTAATGCATTGTGATAATCAGAAGTGGTAAATATTGTTGTTTCTGAACCAATACTCCAAGACGGAGATGGTAAGCCTAGTTTTGAGCCTATTTCTCCACTTCCATAGAACCCACCATTAAAACTCATATTATTGAAATCTAGTGATCCCCATAAGCCAATTGGCGTTAGCGCCCATCTAGTACCTACATCACCCGATACAGCGATACCTGAAGCTATTGTTAACCCGCCATTTCGCTTAGCTTCGTGGTAAATCTGTTTTCCAACTCTATGCATATCATTGATAACATTGTTGCTACCTGTTAACGACTTCTGAGCAAAATTAATTCCTCGATCAATAAGGAAGTCTCCGGCACCAATTTGGGCGCCGCCGTAAAGCATTGTTCTAGTAGCGGCTAGTCTAGTTGAACCGTGTATCAAGCTAAATGCGCCTTGTGATAGCTTTAAAGCACCCGCACCCATTAACCTCATTCCAGCATACCCGAAGCCTGTTAACATTAGAGGAGCAGCCACAATGTCTAAAACATCATTTTTCAGTTCTCTATTCCATTTAGAATACTGATTACTTGCGATGCCTTGCCACTGCTCTGCAGTCATATAGTCAGCACTAAAACCGGACATATTAGCTATGCGCTGTGCTCTACCAGCATTGTAATTGTGGATACCGCTCACTACTCCAGCATCAAATGCTTGGTCACGCCTAACTTTGGCATCCAATCGATTTTTAGCATAACCATGTGCGAGTTCGTTAACTGGGCTACCAACTAAGAACTCCGATACATCATTCATTGACGCACTGTAATCGAAGAAGCCTCGCTCAGTACCATTTGATAAATAAAATCCAGACGTTGTATCAGGGTTACTTGAACCGTGACTTGGTAATGAACCATCATCGGTAATTTTATTTAATGAAACAGCACCACCCTTTGATTGAGCAATCGCTTGCGCTGCTGCAAATTTAGCTTCATTTTCAGATTTACCTAATGAAATTTCTCGTTCAAATACTACGTTACCAAGTTGTGCTGCTTTGTTGGTATTAGCTTGAGTTTGCTTGCTCTGCATTCCAGCAACAATCGAGTTCCCCAACGCATTGCCAAACGCATCGGCTAAAAGGTTTAGGTTAGATCTTCTGTATTTCTAAAATACACACATCATTTTTTTCACCTAAATACTTAACCTTGATGTAATCTCCTTTCGTCAATTTTGGCTTATAAGATAAACAACTAGTACTGTATAAATGAAATTTAAACCTATGGCCTGTAATATTTAAAGTTGCAATACGCCCATCATCACTTATAGATTGGTAGCTTCCTTCAGCACTAGAATAACTCCCAGTCAAATTCATAATATTTACCGTCAAGTGATATACAAACACACACAATGGAAAAGTCCCTAGTACAAAGGAAGCTATAGCTAAATATTTTACCTTCTGCTTCTTAACAAGCAGGTCATGGGACCAAATATATTTAGAAAACAAAAATAAAAACGCACTTGGCACAATCACTAAAGGCCAAGACAAGTCAAGTAAACTAATTTCATATATCATCAAAAAAACCCAAAAAATTTGGGGCACTATTTGGCCCCAACAATATTAGTCATGGAAAATATCTAATAAATTATATGCAACACGACCTATTACATTGGGCTGTGTTGTGAACCCAGAAGCCGCGTACTCATAAGTTTTTCCGATTGCTAGTTTCTCTAGCCCAAATGCTTTGTACATTGGTGAAGCGTTAAATTCGTAAAGTCCTTTCCAACCTACAGAGCCACCAACATACCCTCCCTTGAAATGGTAAAGATTTTCTGCTGGCATTACATTTGGTTTATTACCAAAGTCCCAGTATGCTCCATTCTGGGTATAACCGTTCTCGTAACCACCAAAAATATCTACAGGTCTAGCCTTCAGCAGGGTTCCAAGTTTTGAATTTTTATCAACAAAAACATCTACAATTGAAACATCTGCCGTGGTAGAAATTGATTCACCAGTTCCAAGCGCAAAACTATCAGCCCCATAACCTTTAACCTGTCCAAGTGCTGCACTTATGTTTGCTGAAATATCACTTGTTAAAGTAGCTGTAACTCCTCCAGTGAATGTAAAGCGTCCAAAGCTGTCAACAGTGGCACTTAGACCAAAACCAGTTTCAAACATTGGGATATTCCCAGCAATATTCAACTCCGTTTCAATTGCATTAGATTGACCTGTTGGCCCAAAGAAAATATCATTAGCTTTATTTCCAATTGCTGTAACTTTATCAAATGCGTATTTTTGAACCGGATTCAGTTCTTTATAGAACTGATTAAATTTATTTCGTTGCTGCTGACCCCAAGCTATATTTCCCTCAACATCAACGCCCTTGAGTAAATCAACACCGATTTTATCACGGTTTCTAACACCCGCAGCATACATGGCTTCACCACGCGCTACACCTTTCGCAAAAGCAGCTTCCGCACTTGCTTGAATACCCGCGATCTGATTTCGATGCCTACTTTCTAGTGCGCTTGCTTGTGATGACAATGAAGCACTCAACCCATTCGCGCTATCAACCACTCTCTGCTGCCTTGAAGCTCTTCTCGCCTCATCTGCCGCAAACTGTGCATTGGCATCAATTTGTAAATTACGATTATTCGCCCAAATCATGCGGTCAACTGAAGCATCAACACCCTGCATCGTAGTGTTAAGTGACTTGTTTAAATTAGTTGCAAGTTGCCCGTCAATTTTACGCGCTGTATCCGCAGTGAGTTTTTGACCCATTACTTCAATGTAACGATTACGGTTATTTTTCTCCGCTTCAGAGCGTTGGATTCCGCCTACAATACTGTTCCCAAGCGCATTGCCAAAGGCATCGGCTAGCGTTGTAAGCTAGCCGAAAAATGTTATGAGGTTTTATTTAGTAAGGATAACTGACAATTAACTGCAACAGCTACTCCAACCTTTCCTGAGCCTGATAAAGGCACATTCATAAGCTTAACAACTTCATTGTCAACCAAGCTAACATCAAGTAAATGTTTTTCATCAATTAACAAATATCTATCGCTAAAAAGGCCTTCTTTTGTCGCCCTCCACTTTTCTCCCCCTCGAAACAACGTCATACAATTGTAAAAGTCTCCAAGCTTTCCCTTTTCTAAAACTTTATTTTTATTGTCATCAAACAATGAATAAGTAGAACTATCATTTATTTCATCCAACATGAACTCATACTGATCATGCGATTGTGTTATGAAAGCGGCAACCACACCTAATAGGATGATCACTCCATAAAAAAAATATCGAGTATTTTCCTTAGCCATATCTTTTACCACCATTTATGAACGTTAAATACATCACCACTTCCGCCTTTAATATAACCATTGCCATTTGAGAACTTAGGAAGGATTTTGGTAGCATCGAAATCTCTGGTATAGGTAATTTGTAAACCATGATGTTCACCACCTTTGGTACGCACAACACCAATATCTATTGTTTGAAGCCCTAAAGAAGCAGCACCTCCGGCTATACCATAATCACCTTGTAACGCTTTTTGATATTTGGGAGTCATATAAAGGGATAGTTCTACACCAACATGCGCTTCTGGTACTGGTATCCCAAAGTTCGCAGCAACTTCTGTACTCCTATAGTTGCCTGTTGTTAATGACCAATTATTAAGATCTACCGCGAGGAACCTACCTAAAGCAGCATCAGCACCAGCCCCAGTACTGGCGCCGCCAGTTCCACCATAAGCAACTACAAAGCCACCATTTTCTTTGATCATTTTGCCAGCATTAGATGCAACACCAATAAAACTTTGATTAAACGCTTCTCGACGTTGCTGACCCCAAGCGATATTACCTTCAACATCAACTCCTGCAAACAAATCATTCTGAATTGGTTGGAACTTGCTAAACTCATCCGCAACCATTTGATTACCACGCTGATAACGTGCGTTTATTTGCTCGCCATAAACTAGTGTATTCAATGCGCGATTATATTTATTCAGCTCATGCTGGTAACTCACTGATTGAATATTCGCTTGTATTAAATCAGAGTAAGCATTTGTTGATGTAACAACCCGATTTCTTCTTGCTAGGTTAGACGCATCTTCGCTTGCAAACGATGCTTGAGCATCAATCGCGTTATTACGATTAATCGCCCACAGCATACGGTCAACTGAAGCATCCAAACCCTGCATCGTAGTGTTAAGCGAATTGTTTAAGTTCGTCGCTAACTGCCCATCTATTTTACGCGCTGTATCCGCAGTGAGTTTTTGACCCATCGCTTCAATATAACGATTGCGGTTATTTTTCTCTGTTTCAGAGCGTTGGATTCCGCTTACAATACTATTCCCCAACGCATTGCCAAACGCATCCGTTGCAACATTACCAAAGTTCCAACTCGCTTGATTACCAAACAGCTTATCTGCACCATATTGGATACCGGATTGGATAATACCATTGATTGGGTTAATTATCCCCTTGCCAATAGCGCCATAATCTCCTGGCGCGACTGCCGACGTTACCGCTGACGCCGCCACATTACCCCAACAGAAACTAGCTTGATTACCCACCAATTTATTTGCCGCAACTGAGCTAATGGCTGATGTAGCACCCATTACCGTCTTACCAGCTGTTTTTAGCGTTTTTAATCCTGTTACCGCATCGATAGATTTTTTACCATTGTTTGCCCAATCTGCTCCTTGTAAATATTGACCCATTCCCGCCGTTGCACCTGCCGTTAAGCCAGATGCTAATGCGCCTTTCAATGAAAAACTATCTACCGCCCCCATCGCTTTACCTACAACCTGAGAAGCGACAGAGCCAACGAATCCACCAATCGCGGCTGCTGCAACACCTAAGGCTCCTGCGGCTGCTCCCGTTCCTACAGCGGCTCCGCCCAATACTGCCATACCAGCACCCATCGTGGTTGTCGCACCCGCAACGCCTCCCATCGCCGCAGCTGCCGCACCTGCCGTCGCTATCGTTGCCACCACGGCCACTGCTATCATCACAATAGAAGCAACCGCATTACAGCCCGCTTCTGGTGGCGGTGGAATGTACAGGAGTGATGGGTCGGTGTTACCTACGATTTCACCCAAGTTCATTGGCTTGAAGTTATCGTGGCTGTTAAAGTTATTCGCTCTGGCGGGAATATCCAGCATCACCCCTTCTAATAACTCAGACCCCGCCCCTAAGCCATTTACATCGGCAATCACGTACCATAGGTCTTCACTGCCGTAATACAACTTGGCAATACCTTTCAAAGTATCGCCGCTTTGCACTTGGTGACGTGCCATAATACTGGCGTCATTGGCACCTGGGGCTTTAAAGTGCTGTTCTTTTATTGAGTTTGAACCCGACTTATTGATTTCACCTAGATAATTGCTGCCACTGTATAAGTGATAACTCCCCATGCCACGGCCTGCATAGTCTGTATCTTCTGTAAAACCAACATTCCTTGCAACCGTGCTTTCCCAGTCAACTGGCTGCCCTGTCATAGGGTTGTATGAAGTCCGTTTTGTCACTAAATCAGCGTTAGTTAATAGCCGCCTTTGCTCACCAGTCACTTTAGATAATAACTTGCCTTCTGCATCAAAGCGCATATAACGTGCATTGACATTTTTATCGCCTGTGTACCTTGAGTCTGTAATATGCTCTTCAATACGAGTGCGATTACCATTGGCATCATAGCTTGAACGCGTTTGTGCATCTTGCAAATGCTGACTGTCTTTATGCGAGTTATCACCAGAACCAAAGGTCACACTATCTAAATAGGTGTCTCTGCCTTCATACTGTTCATTAAAGCGGTGCACTAATTGATTTACACCATTGGGTAAATCGCTCTTTTGATAATACGCATATGAATCAACCCTTCCCGCAACTTTGTATTTATAATCTTGTGAAATGGATTGCGTACGTAGACTTGACGCTGTCCAAGGCGACGACGCATATATCGTACGGCTTATCCCTTCATACTTATTTGGGATCGCCTCTTCTAACTTACGGCGTAAATCAACCTCTACTTTCTTTTGCTCAACCCTGACTACTTCACCTGCTTGGTTATACTTTGTGGTGGTGCTTTGCTTAATTGCGCCTCCATAAAATACAGTCACAGCCCAATCTGGCTCTCCCTGTCGCCCCTCAAATGGAATGTAAAGGCTTGCATTAGCATGATAATAATCACGATTTTCTGTCACTCGACCCACAGCATCATACTCAAACTGTGTATTGACTCGCCAGTTCGCATGATTAGGCGTATTGGAAAGGGTCGCTCGTGCATCGTATAAATTAGCATCTGTTTTATTTAAATAGTCATTAACCTCTGCCACTTGGCCCCAGCTGTTATAAATAAACTGCTGTGCACCTCGGCTATTCGCACCAACAAGCACCGACTGCTGACCTGCTTTATATATAGATAGGTTCGAGGTTCGAGGTTCGAGGTTCGAGGTTCGAGGTTCGAGGTTCGAGGTTCGAGGTATTTAAAAACCTTAAGTTTAATATCGCAAGGTTTTTATATCCGTAGCAGCGGGTTCACCCCGCGTCGGGTTTAGGTTCAAGGTTTTAGGGATTAGGGGTTAGGTTTTAAGCCCGCAACCCGAAGCTCGCCGCCCGCTAAACGCTGACGCCCGCAACCTGACAGCATATTCCAAACACAAAAAAGCCCGCAGCGTTAACTGCGGGCTTTTTTATTGAATGAGTGAGTTAGCCGGTAAGTTAACAGGCAGACTTTGTTATAAACATATAAATCAACACGTTAGAATTTTATGCAAGTGTAAATATACAGGCTTTGGCACAGTATTTGGCACAGTTCCAATTACGTATTAAGGTTTTAATAAAAGCCTTTTGAGCTTTTGTATCTCAGCTAATGACTCGCCTATTAATTTATCACCAAAACCTTTTACTTCAATCTTAGCAAGATTTCGAGTTAGCATCTTCTTCTCACTAGAATTATTAAGAGTAGATCTCAATCCAACCACGCCTATATATTTTAAAGCATTCATTTCATCATGGGTAAAGTATTCATTATCAGTATTACGATACATTCTTACTTTGCTTGATTTTTCAAGAATACTACAAATGTTTTTTAGCTGAATCCTTAAACCGTTTATTTTAGGTCTTTTAAATTGAACTTCAATTCTGTTAAGTGAATCCGAGCTATTAGAGCCTTGTTGTAAAGACTTATTATAAACTTGCAATCTAAACTCACTCGCACCAACTACCTTTGTTTCCATGACTGATTCACTATTAAAATAGTTACTTAACTTAGAAGAACCACTTATATTCAATATGGTATCTTTAACTGAATCCCCTCTAAAATCTAATGCAAAGTCAACTCTAGAAATTAATGATTCATTGACTATCTTACTATAGCGCTTACCAGTTAATGACTTTAATCTAGAGAAGAAATGTCTAGTATACTTCTCACTTGTAAATGCTGGGTTCCATCTTACCTTTAAGTAGTTACGCGCCTTACCCTTTGGAGAATAATCAATATAAAAATGTTCAGCTTTGTTAAAAGCTTTTCGCTTATAATAACGGCACCCCTGTTTTTTCTTAGAACGCTGCTCTATTAAATCTTCATTCAGAAGCTCATTAATTAACTTCTTTGCATGTCTTTTTTTACTTTTAAAGTTATAGCAAAAAAATCAAGATGGCTTGAAGACTCAACTCCATAAAAATTTTTTAGTGCTTTTTTGTTTTTAGCTTTATTTTTTACAACATTATGTATCTTTGGGTGCTTGAATGAATTTTCTTTTTTCAAGTATTTATAAGTGTCTAAGCTCCAAAAAACACAGTCAATATTTTGATAGTTATAACCATAGGTCGAAATAAACTGATCAATTGAGAACTTTTTAACTTCATTTTCACTTATAGAAAACGTGTATATTTGGTTGTTTTGTTCAGTAACAGCATCTACTAACGATAAACTAATTGAAGGTTCATCTAACTCATTATGTCCAACTAACCTGATGTTATAATTGAGTAATTTATCTGTATTTCTCATATTCAGTCCTATCTTTTAATGTGGACTTACTTTTTACAGATTTAAATTATTAAGGTTCCAAGCAAAGATCCCTTACGTTCCCAAATAGTATTAATTTAAATATACTTGACATGTAAACGTTCCAGAACTAACGTTTAGTTAATTCGTTTCGGAACGAGCAAATTCAAAAAAACGTTCCAGAACTAAATGAAAAATAATTCGTTCCGAAACTAATCAAGTCATAAAAAAGTTCCAGAACGAAATGAATATATTAAACAGGTAGCATTTAGAATGAATAAGAAAAATATTAAAATTTGGGAATGGTACATTTCACATAATGAGCTATACAATAAGGATATTGAGCCAAAGTTAAAAGTTGAAATAAGAAAAACCAAAGAGGTTATATCAAAATATTCAACAGCAAAAATCAAAAACATAGACAATATAATTGAAATATTAACATCATCAAAAGAGCCTAAAAAATCATTAGAAAATGAGTTAGAAAAGGAGTTCACGGGGTTAAAAAACATTTTCAACCGAGTTAAGCCACTTTTAAGGACACTAGAAAAAAGTACTTGGGATAATTATCTAGCTAGAATAAGAAAATTAAAATTCAATAATAAAAGAATAACAATATCTATAAACAAAGATATTTATTTTAGATTAAGGAAAAAGCTAAATATAGAAGGACATATAGAGGAATCTAAATACCACGATCATCTTTTTGAGCAATTAATAACAGAATTAGGGAAGGCTGAAGAGTTAAAGCCAATAATACTAAAAGAAAGAAAGCTTGGTAAGTCTAGAGTATCAACTGTAAGACCGATTACAAAAAAGTAGTATATTTAAAACCAGCTTTAAAATTATATCAACCAAGCAAATTGACTTGTTTCACTCAAAATTAATACGCTTTACTTTTAATGTAGATAAGCCAAATAAATATAAGGTTATCAGTTGAAAAAAGCTAGGCTTAATCAACAAGTTAAAATTTAATATTTCGGGA
Source organism: Pseudoalteromonas sp. RW-H-Ap-1 (assembly GCF_048318575.1). GTDB lineage: Bacteria > Pseudomonadota > Gammaproteobacteria > Enterobacterales > Alteromonadaceae > Pseudoalteromonas. Next base: position 395,687 of record NZ_CP166996.1, on the reverse strand, counting down.
TTATCACCTATAATAAAGAAGGTAATTAATACGCAATACGTCAGAATAGAACACCCAATAAGAGTACCAAAACAAGCAAAATCATTATTTGGTAATTTGTCATTCAATCTTCGAATAAGTCCCAGCCACCACCAAAGAAAAATATAAACAAGAATAACAATTAACGGAATAAATACTGACATCAGCGAAATTGGATTTTGAATAAGCCCTAAGCTTTCGTTAAATAATGAGAGCAAAGATATAGTTCCAAAAATAACTAATAGCATGAATACACTCGGCTTTTCTGTATTTTTAAGAGCTGAACCAATCATAAGTGGACTCCTAAGAACGCATTACTGGAAACTACCGTTAACATACTAAAATTTATAACAATAAATATCTGGAAACGCATTTCAATAATTAATTTATTAATAACTTACTTAAAGACAGTATCCTTTACAATCAATTTATATTGGCGAATGTTGAGAGCTGATTGATTTAATAAGTGGTAGATTTTAAACTTAAGCTTGCGATACCCTTTCCTATTGTAATTAAAAAATGTTACAGCCATGTTAGATTATAAAAGCCCCAGTGTTATCAAGCCATTCGCATCGTTCTCAACCAATTGACTTAAAAAAGCTCCTTTACTATATAAGTGCAGCTATGAGTTAGAACATATAATGCCTGACTTAACTAAAAACCTATGCGCCGTTTACAATCGCCTTTTAATTTCTGCTCTTCAAACAAAAACTCTAATACTTCTCTTGATGTTGGCGCTTTATTCAAAAAACGCATTTTTCGTGCTATTACGCTAAAATCACCTGGAGTTATACGATCTAAACCAGCCAATTTAGCGCTCTCACTTTTAGCCAAGTTTTTTTGCCTGTTAACTTTAATATCATTCGTGATACTTGTTCAGGTGTTAAGTAATCCAGCTCCAGTTTAAAATCACAACGGCGTAATAGGGCTTTATCTAAACGCTTTTTAAAGTTGGTAGCTGCAAAGAAAGGAAGTTCAAACATTTCAAGGTTACATAATAATTGGTTTACGGATTGAACCTCCCAGCTGTTTGTGGCGCCCTCACGGCTTGAAAATAAGCTGTCGGCTTCATCAATAAATATAGCCGCACCTTCTTCTGTAGCCTGTATAAATAAGTTCTTTATATTTTGCTCACTCTCCCCCACCCATTTACTTAAAATATCTGAAGCCTGAATACTAATTAGCTCAAAATCAGCTTCTTGGCATACATGGTTAACAAATGCTGTTTTACCAGTACCCGCAGGGCCAAATAGTAAGGTTCTTGCACCATGATGGTTATTAAGAGCGTTGGTTATATCATTAAGGTTAGAAAACGAACCCTTTAAGTTAATATTGGTATGGTCAAACTTCAGCTCTGGTTTGTAATGCATTTGGTTTAAATCAATACCCGATGCAACCATTACCCCTTCAACATACGAATCTATAAACTCTTGAGCTGCTTCACTCTTATAACCACATAAACTAGCCCCATGGCTGGCTTTACTTATATTCGCCAAGCTTAGGTGTTTGTTCGAAACCACCTTTTCAATAAAGCTTTGGCTTACTTTTAGCTCATTAAAGTACCCTAGGGCATGTTCTAAACGCTTTTCCTTCGTTAGCTGGGGCATTTCAAGTACAAAATCAAAACGCCGCACACAACTCTCAGGGATATCTTCAATATGGTTCGTTATCCATATGGCTGCACCATTAGGTTCTTCAATTAAGCTATGCAAAAGCTCTTTTGGTTCACTAGAACCAAACATGTTTACATCGAATATATCTTCACACTCATCTATAAGTAACACTCCATCACGACGATCCCCCATTAACCTACGCGCCATAGATAAGTTATGAATGCGGTAGCTAGTTGAAGACTTAGTACCTAATTGTCTTTCAACTTGTGCATCAACTTCAGAGCTAGATTTAACTTTCATTAAAACTAGGCCGGCATTACTACATAAAGACTTAGCTAATTCAGATTTACCCGTACCAACGGCCCCATATATCAATATATTTAAGCCATTATTACTTGATCTCTGCCAACCATTTAATAGGCTTTTTAGGTGTAACGTATCCCTATGGCCAAAAGAGCTTAACTTGTAACTAGCTGGCTCTTCATTTTTTAAAAATAATCCTAATGCATCTTTAGTCTTGTATTGTTGGCTAGTAAATAAATAATGGGCAAGTGATTTAGGGAGTAATGGTAGCTCATAGTCAAAAATACGGTTTTTATATAATCCAATCGATTCAAGTGCTTCTAAACACTCCTCCAACTCAATCTCTCCAAGCCCCAATAACACAGTGAATGCATCTGAATATGAATACGCAGATTTAGTAATAAATTGCTCTATAGACCTGAAAATGGTTGGTTTGAGAGTACCAACAATAATAAACTCAATAAGGGAGCTAGCGTTAGTTGGTAGTCCAATACTTTTGCTAAAATAACGGCTGTTTTTTGAAAGTAATTTTTGGTCAAAGTCTGTAGTTATCTCAATAAATGAGGCATATAGTTCATCCAGATCAACAGGTAAATTTGATCTTTTTGAGCCTGATAGTTGCTGTACTTCCCTAGGGCTATATTGTTCAAACGTATCATCATCAAATAAGCCTGATTCTATTAACTTGATACCATAATGGCTTGTAAATTGGCTTATTAGTAACTTATTCATAATCACCACATCCATTCACAGATAAAGTATTAACGGCGCGCTTTAAACTGTCCACGCCACGTTTATCGTATAACTGTGTGGTAGTAATGCTTTTATGCCCTGCCAGCTTACTCACAGTTGAAATATCCACACCATTAGCCAATAGTGATGAAATATAAGTTCGCCTCATGTCATGAGGGGTAAACTTCTCCCCTAAAACATGATTAGTTCTGGCCGTTACAACGCTATATATAGTTTCAGGTGAAATACCACGAGCTTGAATAGCTTTATCATTCAAAACCACACAAAATAATGGCCCCTCGTTTTTACCACGTACCATTAACCATGAACTTAAAAACTCTAATACCCACACTGGTAAGTACTGTGTTCTAGTACGGTTTCCTTTTCCCTTATGGATAACAACTAGCTGATCAGCCATTGAAAAGTCACTAAGCTTTAAAGCCGAAACTTCAGATCTCCTTAATCCAGCACCAGCCATTAAAGCCAATAATGCAATATCACGTGTGCTAATAATTGAAGATGGTGTATAGGGCTGCTTTAATATGCTTTTTAGCTGTGTGGCTGTAAGTGACTTACCTTTTAGGCTTGGTTCTATATGGGGAAGCTTAAGAATATTAAACTTTTCTAGTTCGTGCTGCTCAATTAAATTCATTAAAAAAGCCGTTTTAGCTATGGCTTTAATAACTTGAAAAGTAAGTTGGATAGTTCTAGCTGACTTATTATTGAGTACTAAGCTTTGTTTAAGAGTAGATAACTGCTCAAAGCTTAACTTGTGAAGTGGTAATGCGACTAGCTTATCATGCAATAATAAAGTGTTTTTAACACTTTTTATCAGTGAAATAACAGCCTTTCGTCCTGTTGGTGCTAAGTTATTTAAGTAGCATTCTGTAGGTGTGTAATTAGACATAGTAGATACCTCTTATACATAAACGTATAGTCGGTATACATGACTAACTACTTAAAACCAGAGCTGTTTTTGACTAATATCTACGAGTGTTACTAGTTCATCTCTGAGCCTTATTAAGTGAACTTATTCATTGATTAGAGTAGGATGTAGTCTTTAAAATCTCAAAAATTAACTTTCAAGGAATGAGCTATGGGCTTGAAGTCTATTAAAATAAATAACTTACTCTCATTTGACAACTTTGTTATTAATGACTTCAAAGATATCAACTGCATTATTGGAAAAAATAATTCAGGAAAATCTAACCTCCTTAAGTTAATTGACTACTTTTATAAAAAAATGGACGGTGAGCAAGCCATTCCACCTAAATTAAACTCTGAATACACTCCTACAGGCTCTATTAGCTTAGGTTTTGACATAACACGCTTAAAAAAAGTTGTTACATCCAATCGTAAAAAAAGTGACTATCAAAGACATATTTATAATACCTTGTTCACTGGTGAGTTTAATAAAGGTTTTGTATTTCCTTTCGCTGGCAGCAGCAACTTTACAGAAAAGCAGCCCTATATAGAGGTTACACTTACAATTAGAAAAGATGATTCAATCTTCTGGTCAATAAAAGACCATGAAATATTGAAAATAATAAGTAGGGTATACCCTTTCTTTTCGATCGACACTCGGAAAATAGAGTTATATGACTGGAGAAAATTATGGTCATTGATAAGTAAAGTTAAGTTTTTAAACACAAGGTCTCTAAAGAAAGAAGACGTTGTTAATTTCTTAAACGATAAAATATCTGCAAAAAGTGGGTCATATAAAGATTATATTGAAAAAATCGATGATATAACGGAAAGGAGTGACTATAGCTACCAAGAGCGAGTTTTAAGTTATGTCAAGGTTGGCTTGGGAGGCCAAAATTTCAATATAGATGGTATGGATTTGGAATTTCACTCTGATGGGACTAACTCACATAAATATTTAGAACTATTTCTTAGTTTAATCATAGCACTAACTAGGCGAGAATTTGTTACTCCTTCAGTTTATATAGATGAACCAGAAATAGGTTTACATCCAAAAAGGAATGAAGAATTAATTTATAGACTTCATGAAATCTACTTTTTATATAAAAAAAGTGAAGAAGGAAAACAAAAAAATAAATATGCTACCCCCTACCCTAAAATAATATTTTCTACCCACTCACCTAATATAGTCAAACAGTTAGTTAGACTGTTCGAAGGAGAAGAAGAACACCAGCTATTGCATTTTTCTAAAAAAAGAAAGCATCAACTAAAGTGACAACTTTAAATACACATTTCCCAGACAAGCGTTTTATTAATATTTTTTCAGATAATGAAGCTAGACTTTTTTTAGTGACTACATCTTATTTGTTGAAGGTGAAACTGAATTAGAAATTTTTGGAAACCAAAAATTAATGGAGCTATTTCCACGGCTGCGTCTTGTTGATACTTATAAAACTAATAAAGTAATGCTCAACTCTATTAACCCTCGCTCTGCAAATGTAGCAATACCTTACCTTGTTATCTATGACGCAGATAAGTTACTAAAATATGATTTTCCTAAATCAACATTAACTTTCAGGAATGATACCGTCGATCTATATGAACTAGCCAAACCTTATAAGTTTTCTATCTATGGGAGCAAAAAGTATACGCAAGGTGCAAACATCAAATACTTAATTAGTCATGACAAAAACGAAAAAAACTCGAACGAAGATAAAACTGACTACGAAATTTTCAAATACAATGAATTCATTAAAAGAATCAACATTACGACTTTAAGAACATTAAACACCTACTTTTTTCAACAACAATAGAAGGTGCGCTAATTAATAAGAAAACAATTAAAATATTCTATAAGTGGTTATTTAATGAATACTTATATACAGCATGTGTTGGTGGAAGTGGAGACGTAAATAAAACTATAGATACTCTATACCCTAAGCTCGGCTCACATATGAATATAAAACAGGTATTTAAAAGTATATTTAAGTTCCCTCCATTCAGAGGCAAACTAACAACTTCTAGTATCTCCAAGTCTAGAAAAGTAAGAGTATCTTATATAAAAGATTTAATCGTTCAGATAAAGGCTTTACAACTTAGCGAAGACGAGTTGATTACTATATTTAGGCTTGTATTCAATGGGAAAACAAATCTTCTGGAGGGTCGTGATAATGAAAACTATCAATATGTATCTGAGAAAATTTCTAATGCAGTCACTCTTATTTCTAATGAACTCAACTCAACATACCCACATAAAATTGCAAAAACAGGCGGCTGGGTTACTAGCTTTATAAATTTTAGTTTTAATTATTTAATAAAAATGACTAATAAAAATCAAACTAACCTCCAAGCAGAATTTGAGAATACATTTATGGAGCTATCTGTTATTCTTAAGAAAGTTTCCGCTTCGATAGAGTAGGGACTTACGCTAATATAGGTAAGTGAGTGCTAGACACTCCTAGCCCATTAATGGTTAATCGGGATACTTGTCGACTAGGCTGCCTTTTAGTCCACTAAGTGAAAAGATGATCTTGTATCAAAGCGGAAACAATAATTTATGAGTGAAATTGACAACCCTACTTTTTTTGATCAACTTGTTGTAGGAAAATACTCTTTATTAAGAGCTACAGGTATACCACCCATAAGCTTCAATGAGGTCATTGAGTTTCAATCAGGGAAAAAGTTCTTTTATAAAGTTCAAGAAAGTTCAGATCTGAGTAAAAGCCATAATAGTATTGTTTCAAAATTCTTAAACAATATCCCTCTAAACAATTCAGCAAAAGCATTTAGACCTCAAACCTCTTATTTAAATTTCCTTGAGCCTCACCGTAAGAACTATAACTTTTTACGGTTAGATATTAAGAACTTCTTTCATTCAATATCTGAAGATTTACTTAAAGAATCCTTTGACTCTTACTTTAAGACTCAAATAGTAAATACTAAGACAAGATCGTTACTGGTTGATAGCTTTATAAATTTGGTAACAGTGAACTTACCTAGAGACTCTAAAAACAAAGAGTTTTTAGAGAAAAAAATATTACCTATTGGCTTTAGCACCTCCCCAGTAATATCAAATATTATTTTTAGGAAGTTTGATATTTTAATCCAAATGTTATGTAGCAGATATAACATTGAATACACTAGATATGCCGATGACTTATTATTTTCTTCACCTAAAAACTTGAATACCATTCAATCGGCTTTTTTCACAATGAAGTCTGTTTCTTATTATCTAGTGGAGGTTTTAAAATAAACAATAGCAAAATATTATCTGCTAAGAAGCTAATATCTATAAAAGGATATACGATTGACGGAAGTGAAGATGAGAAAAGGTTAGGAACAATACGTGTTTCTAATAAGAAACTGAAAATTATAGAAAAATTATTGCATGAAAAAAATAAAGGCACTGATAATGTGACAATAATGAAAAAGGTTTTCAAAAAGAACATACAAAAAATGAAATTTAAATTTGAACCTAAAAAATCCTTCCTAGAAAAGTACTGTTATGATCAAATAATAAATAAAGCACTAGGCTATAGATCATTTTTAATATCATTAATAAAGTTTCATAACCTTTATGAATGTATGGATGAAGACTCTATTAAAAAATATAACTCATTAATAAAGGAGCTTGAAAAGCTCACCCAAACTATCTCAATTACCAACTAACGTTAATATGTATTAACGTTAGATGAATATGGTATATTTGAAAATATCGCGCTAAAAATATAAGGATTTTAAATTGCGTTCTGATATTTACATAAATGAAGTAGTCTCTAAGTGTGAAGTCTTAGTAAAAAGTGGCTTATGGGACGATCATGAAAAATTAAGAGTTCGTGGTTGGCTCAACAATTTTGATGAAGTAGACAAATACATAGCAGCAAAATTATTAGACCGCTTTATATATTACTCTAATAAGCATACTGATGCCTTGTTAAAGGCAGCATACAACTCAATTGGCGCAGACCAAGATAAAAGTTTATGCAATATGTTAGACGATGTAATTTTCACACCAGTAACAGGAGAAGAACCAAATCCGACTGACTCTGGGCATCTCATTTGTAGAAAAGTTAGGCAACTTTTTAATATTCCGGAAGCGCAAATAGTCGATCAACCCACTGCTCTAGCATTTGCCAAGCAAGGCAAAACCATTATATTTCTCGATGACTTCGTTGGCTCTGGACAGCAGTTTGAAAAAACTTGGATTAGAGGAATAGATGGGGATTCATTTAAAAAGCTTAACAGTCATACAAACTTTAATGCCATTTATTTAACAATTTTGTCCACTGAAATAGGTAAAAAGCACATCGAGTCAGTCGCACCTCAAGTAAAGCTCTTAATGGCCCACGTAATAACTGATAATTATAAAGTACAAAATATTAATTTTGGCGACATAACGCAAAACCAAATAAGTGCTTTCTTAATGAAGTATGCACCTAGGTTAACTCCCCGAGAGCAGTATATGCAAAACCTAAACTCAAAAATGTACGGATTTACACTAAAAGGCTTACTTTTTAGTTTTGAGCATTCAGTTCCTGACGCCACATTACCTATTTTCTGGTCTCCAGGTAATGATGGGTGGATCCCTTTAATTGAAAGGAGTTAATAATGAATAAAAATGAAAATATACTCACGACCATTTTTAATGAAAATAGAGCTGAGTGGATGCAAGACTTTGAAGATCTATTTGTAGCTCCGGCATATATTGAAAAACTAGAAAGCATTAGACCAGCAATCCTCATTGGTGGTCGAGGTACAGGAAAAACCACATCTTTACACTCATTGAGTTATGATGCAACTTTAGAAAGACTTGAAAAACAAGGTCTTAATTTTGGAGACCAAGAATATTTAGGTGTTCTGGTCCGAATGAATAAAAATAGAGTAAAGGCATTCCAAGGTAGCCACTTTTCTAGGGAACAATGGGATAAACTTTTCGGGCATTATTTTAATTTGTTGGTTTGCAAAGAACTCGTATTGCTTACAGAATGGCTACAAAATAAAACAGGTAAAACTTTGTCCTTAGAAGCTTTAAGTCTAATAGCTACAGACTTGGCCCTTCCAAATAAAAAGATTACAAGCCTTAGAGCTCTTCTTTCTGGAATAAAGATTGCGATTTCTGAATTACAAGTATACGTAAATAATGGCGATGAGGAATCTAAGGTTAGAACATCAATTCCTGAGTCTCCATTAAGAGTTTTTGTTGAAAGCTTACTTGATGAAAATTTAATAGGTCAAAGAGTTATTTTTTGTTGCGTAGATGAGTACGAGAACTTAAGTAAAGAGCAACAAGCTATTGTTAATACCTACCTAAAGCACTCAGAGAGACCTTTATCATTTAAAATTGGCGTACGAAAAAAAGGTTTAAAAACAAGAAGCACTATTGATGACAATGACCCAATAAGAGTTCCTGATGATTGCTTAGAGATCGAAATTGTAGATGAGGGGTTTGACTTCTTTGCAACCGCTGTTGCAGAAAAAAGACTTAGCTTACTAAAAAGCAAAGGCTTAAATATAACAACCAACTTACAAAAGTTTTTGCCAGACCTCCCTATAGAAGAAGAGGCTGTTCTATTAGGTGCAGAAAAGAAAAGTGCCGAAGTTTTAAATAGCTTAAAAGAACCAGATAGTAAAGCTTTCGAGTTCATCAAAGATAAAACACCTTTCGAAATTTCTTTTTTAGGTTATTGGGCTAGAAAAAATCAGTCTTCAAGTATCAACGACCACTTTAAAGACTGGCTTTCAAATCAAAAGAAATGGGAAACAAGAATTGAAAACCATGGATACGCGAGTCTATTTTGGATATCCAAAGGTAACAAAGGTCAAAGAATTAAAAAGTTTTACTGTGGTAAAAGAACTTTACTTAGCTTGGCTGCTGGCAATATTAGATATTTCATAGAGCTCATTGATAACTCTATTAAGCATGAATATAAGGATAACCATTACAAAGAGTCTAAAGAGTTTTATATATCGCCTCAAAGTCAAACAAAGGCAACCACAGATGTTGCCAAACGTAGACTTTCTCAACTTGAAGGTCTTACAGATAATGGAGTTGCCTTAAAAAGGCTAGTTTTAGCGATAGGTAAAGTTTTCTTTGAATTTGCTCGAAATCCTGAACATAAAGCACCAGAAATAAACTCATTTGTTTTAGATGGCAATAATGAAGATAAAGCAAAGATAATAAAGCTTTTAGAAGAAGGGATTGGTCACTTAGCATTTGAAGCAGAGCCATCTACAAAAGCAACTACTCCTGATGAAATGAGAGAAAGTGAGTACAGACTTCATAGAATCTTTACTGGCTTTTTTGAAATATCACACAGAAAGAAAAGACGTACTAATTTTGATGCAAAGCTTCTATTGGAAGTTCTTGAAGATTCACCTAAAAAGGCAATTTCCCAACTTATAAACGCACAACCCAAAAGCACAAGTGATAAAAAAAATAACCAGATACAACAAAGTTTAATTGATGAACTTCCTGAACAGTTAGCTTTTTTCTCATCATTCTATGAGGGAGAAGCTTAATGCATCATACTATTATAAAGCCAAATGTACATACAACTAGAGTTAGCGACTTTGAACTCTCATCTTTGCATGACGGCGAAGTAGCTATAATTTCGTCAGACTCTTTTGAAAATAGAGGTGACCTTGATGCATGGAACGAAATTAAGGGCTCTCATAAAGAGCAGGCAATTATTATTACTCCGAAAAGCCATGATCAAGTAATATTGAGTGTAAAAGGTGGCGCACCCAAAGAATTATCCTTAAGGAATGATAGAGAACTTGCAAATGTATTAAATGATTCTAAATACTTAATTGATATAACAAGTTTTCGACACAACGTTTGGGCTCCAATTATCAAAAATTTATTAGAAAGAGGTATCCAGACACGAGCATTATATATAGAGCCAGACTCGTATAAGCCACATCCAAATCCATCCTCTGAAACTACATTTGATTTAACAAATAGTTTTGAAGGGATGCTACCACTTCCAGGATTCAGTAATTTAAATGGTCCAGATGATGAGAACAAATGCATTGCTGTTGCCCTGTTAGGATTTGAAGGAAGTAGGCCGCAAAGACTGATTATGTCAATTGATCCCGAACCTAAAGTTTTTTCAGTGATAGGAATTCCTGGTTTTAAATTAAACTACCCTTCATATACAGTTACTTCAAATAGTACCTTTCTGAATGAATATGGGTATAATGGAAAGGTCTTGCATGCAAGGGCTAGCTGTCCTTTCGAACTTTACAACTTGCTTCTTAAAATAAAGCAAGACTACCCTGAGCATTACTTATATATAGCTCCAGTTGGAACTAAACCTCATGCTCTAGGCGCTATCATGTTTAATGTAGACCACGGTGAGACAACTGAGATTATTTATGATAACCCTTCCGTTAAAAAAGGTAGGACTGAGGGGCGTGCAAACATACATATTTATAATCTTTGGGAAAGATGAGTGGATTTACTTGATAGGTATTATACCCCTACACAAACTGCGGAAAGTTTTATTAAGTTAGCGGGCTTTTCAGATGTAAGCTCTGTTTTAGACCCTACATGCGGAAAAGGAAATCTACTTTTAGCTGCCCACAAACTTTATAAAAACGTGGAACTTATTGGGTTTGATATTGATCTAGAAGCAATTGAATTCTTAAGAGAAAAATTTAAAAGTTGGCAGTTATTTCATGCCGATATTTTATGTGATTCGAGTATAAGTAAAGCACTACTCGAATCACAAATACCCAATTCAGATCTGTTGCTATTAAATCCTCCTTTCAGCCATTTTAATAGAAAATCTGTTAGTTGTGATTTTAAAGGTGCTACATTTAAATGTAGTATTGCAATGTCTTATTTATTACGTTGCATTGAAAAATTCAAACCAAAACAAGGTGCTATTGTAATTATACCAGAGTCGGTAATGCACTCTCATACTGATACCTTTGCCAGAAAGGCTTTACAGCAATACTTTTCATTGAATATCATATCTTCTTTAGAAAAAAAGACTTTTAAAGGAGCAAGGGTTCACAGCCTTGTAATTTCAATAAAACCACACACAGAGAGAGTAACTTCATTGCCTACTTCAGGCCTAAGCTATTCAAAACTTAAAATCTCACTTACTCGGGGCAATTTACCTGTATATAAGCTAAAAACTGTGTCACCCGAACAAGATAACGCTATAAGATTTTTACATTCAACAGATCTTAAAAACCTTTACCAAACGGATGAACAAAAATTCACTATAAAGAAAAAAACAGGGGCTATTAGTGACATCTCATTATTGATACCTAGAGTCGGTTTACCTAAAGTTCAAAATATACCTATCACTCAAAAAGATACCTGCTATCAATTATCTGATTGTTTAATAGCAATTAGTGCTGACTCAAGAACTTTAGCTATAGTTAAAGAAAGGCTATTAAAGCATTGGGAAGATTTCTTTGAGCTTTATAAAGGTACTGGTGCAAGATATATTACACTTGACCGATTAAGCATATTTTTAAAAAAATATCAATAGAAATCATAAACTAATGCAACAATGATTGCTTTAATTATATTCAGCTGAATTCACTACTTCAGCTAACCTTTTCAAATTAGCTCCACCATGTGTGTACTTATCAGTTATTCCACCTTTAGAAAGTTCATGACCAACCACTTGTTGTATCAGTGAAAGATCAAACGAGTGATTATTACGTATGTTACTTATGAACGTATGCCTGAAACTGTGGTAGCTACGCAGTTCATCTAGCTCATTAACGCTAGGTATTTCAAGCTCCACAACTAAACGACCAAACCAACTAGTGATACTCTCAGCTGAAGTTATTTCATATAAAATACGTTCCTCTGCTTGTTCTACATATTCTAAAAAACCAAGTTCGATTAAGCGTTTATGGATAGGGATTTTACGTTTTGCATTGCTTGTTTTAAGGCGTTGGGATTCATGCTCATCAGTTACTAATATGTAATTAATACCATCTTCAATACGGATATCTGGTTTTCTTAACTGGTAAATTTCAGTACGTCTTGCGCCTGTATACATGGCTAATAATAGTGACCACTTTTGCCATGCATATTTTGTTTGTGTTGCAAAGGCTTCAAACTTAGTAAGTTCTTCGCTATTAAAAACACCACGTATACGCTGTTTAAAGTCTCGTTTTATAGTACATGGTGAATGCTGAATATATTCAACAGTATCTCTTTTAGCATACGCGAATACCCCCTGTAACCACTTGTAATAGCCTTGAACTGTTTTAGGTGTAACTAAGTCATCATCTGGCACATCAAAGTCTAGGCACTCTTGCAGGCTCATTTTACTGTATGGTGCGCAGTTCTTTTTAGGTAACTGATAACAACGGTCAATAAAACGACCTATATCACTCGCTTTATAACTTTCGATTGGTTTATCTTCACTCAGTAAACACCATGCTTCGTAATGGCGAGCGTATTCTTTTATGAGCCTATCGCTTAAACCTGCATTTACTTTAAAATCTAAAAACTCGGTATAAACTTCTGAAAATAATGGGCCTTGAGTTTGTTGTTTTTCTTCACTTGGCTCACTTTCAACTATGGTGTGTGAGCTTTTATTAAACATTGAATCTAATAAATGTTTTTGCTCTGAGTTTTTAGTTAAGCAAGAAGCCAAGTATTTAGCCTGCAAATTTCTTGATGTTTCTAACATACTTTTAAATGCTGAATACTCTAATGAGCCATGCTCGAACTCTACATCGTGTTTGTTTAGGGTTTCTATTGCATCAATGTTATCAGCGTAAAAGTTGTCGTCTTCATCTGAGTCATCAAATAAGTCTTCATCTGTTTCAACTTCAGAACTATTAAACATACCAGCGAGTAAAAACGTATCTAATTGACGTGCAAGCTGACGGACACTTTTTTCGATTTGTTTATTAGCTACAATGTCGGCATTACTTAAACCACTATTTTTAAGTGCCATGTACTTACTAACCAAAACATAAATATTAAGCACTTCGTAATCATTGTTTTTTAATGCTTCAACCAATAATTCACCTGTTTCACCATCTGCAATAGAAAGCATAATGTTTGCTGCTGTTCTTAAATGTGTAGGTGAGTGATTGTTTAAGGGCTTCGCTTTAATGCCATTTATAGAATGTGCTGTTGAAGCATAACGTTGTTCTTCTTTTGCTATTATTTTTTTGCTTAGCTCATGGGTAAGTTTTTGCTTCATATGAATTAAGATACGTTTTGCTTGAGTGATTAAAGTTTCAGTATCTATATTGTGTCGATCACTCGCAAGTATTTTTAGTTTATCTAGTTCGGGTTTGATTAAGTCAAGAAAGTTTAAAGCATGATGAAGGTGTTTGGTTTTAAGTGAAATACGTATATCGGAGCCGATAAATTTACGAGGAAAAACATAACGAAAATAGTAACGTTCTTTTCGTAGTATGAGGTGTTCGGGGAGTTTGATATGTCTCATTAAGTTACCTATGTGTAAGTAACGTATTGAGTTTATTTGGCACACTATTTGGCACACTTTTAAAATTTTGTGCCATGAGATTAGTGGTTCAAGCGTAAGCACCTAATAAATCAGATGCTTACGCTTGAGTTTGAGTCAGCCGGTAAGCCGGGTTCTGTCCTTTCCGAAAAAAGTGATAATCATTCGTCTAGGCCATAAATCGCTCTATGGCTCAAGCAACCTACCCGGTTCCAACGTGGGCCACGCCATAAGGAACCCTATTTGGTCTTGCTCCGAGTGGAGTTTACCTTGCAACCGACTATTACTAGCGGCCCGGTGCGCTCTTACCGCACCCTTTCACCCTTACCAATCCGAGGATTGGCGGTCTTCTCTCTGCTGCACTTGTCGTGGGCTCACGCCCCCAGCCGTTAACTGGCACTCTGCCCTGTGGAGCCCGGACTTTCCTCCCCCTGATCATTTTCGTCACAGGCAGCGATTATCTTGGCTAACTCGGCGCGCAGTATACATGAGAGCACCACACTACGCAGTAAACATTTACTGTTTTTCTTCAATAATTGTTTTATACAACGCGTTTTTCTTCATGCCGAAGTAGTCGGCTACTACACCACAGGCTTTTTTCATTGGCATTTCGTTTTCGAGTAACGCTAACATTTTACGAGCTTCTGGTGGAATATCGTCAACTATCTTAGCTTTCCCTGGCAACATGAGCACTATTTCGCCGCGTTGCTTAGTTGGATCGTCAGTTAAAAACTGCTTTAACTCAGCTACAGTGCCATTAAAGAAAGTTTCAAAGGTTTTAGTGAGCTCTTTGGCAAATACCACCTGCTGCTCACTACCTAGCGCCACTTCTAAATCGTCAAGGCTTGCCATAATACGATGGGTACTTTCATACATAATACTGGTAATACTTGAGTTAACCGCATCGATAAAAAAGTCTTGGCGCGCTTTACTTTTAGCAGGTGTAAAACCAATAAATTGAAAACGGTCAGTAGGTAACCCAGAACAACATACCGCTGTAATAGCAGCACATGCACCAGGCACGGGTGTTACACTTGCGCCCTGCTCACGACATAAGTTAACCACCGCGTAACCAGGATCGCTTATAAGCGGCGTGCCTGCATCAGAGACCAGTGCAATATTGAGTCCTTGATTAAGCTGGTCGATAATTTGCTGCGCTTTTTGCTTTTCATTATGGTCATGTAACGCAAAGGTTTTAGCCTTAATACCAAAGTGGCTAAGTAGCTTACCTGTATGGCGAGTGTCTTCAGCCGCGATTAAGTCAACCTGCGATAATGTCGCGATTGCACGCTGACTTAAGTCGTCATAATTGCCGATTGGGGTGGCAACAACGTAAAGAGTGCCAATTTTCTGTGAATTCTCCTCATTTAACATTGAGGTCTCCTGCGTCAGTCAGTAATATAAGCAAATCGCGTTAACGTATGGGAAATCATTGTGCGACTTAAACTAGTTAGTCTATTAATTATATTGTCAGGGTTATCGGCGTGTAGCACAACCGAAAAACCAACTAAAACCAGCGATAACTTAAGTAACAGTGCCAATACGCTGAAAAATGAAGCACTGAATGCGCAATCTATTTACCTATTAGCGCAAAACCGCTATGGCGCTGATAAAATCCAGCTGCTTTATAGTGCTCGTGATAGCGCAATTACAGAAGAAAACTGGCCACTACTGGAAAAAATATGCACGGAACTTGCACTTACCGCCAGTGTTGATCAAATTCAAAATCGTTTATACATTGCCTTTGCGCAAAAAGAGCAAAATAAAAATCAGCAAGCACTTGAGGTACTAAACACCCTGGAAGGGCAACTTAAGCAACCTGAACATTTTGCTTGGCACCAATTTTTAACGGCCAGTATTTTTGCATCGCAAGATTTACCAAAACGTGCTGCCCCTTACTTTTTTGCTGCATCTGAATCGGTAGCAAAAAATAATATTTCTATCCCTAAACTTAATGACGCACTTTGGCGTAATTTAAAGCAGCTTTCTTCGTATGCATTAGAGCGATTTAACCGTGGCTCGGTTATTCAACAAGGCTGGGTTAACTTAGCTTTGTACCATCAGGTTTATGCCAACAGCTCAGTTGATTTAGACCAAGCGATTAATAATTGGCGACGTCGTTACCTTGGGCACCCTGGTACCAATGTTCTACCAAAACAAGATACTTACGCTAATGAATTAGCACCACTAAATATTGAACGCTTAGTTGTACTACTACCTCAATCGGGGGCTAATCAGCGCTTAGGGGATGCATTAAAAGCAGGTATTTTGGCAGCGCTTGATAAAAAAGAGATTAGCGAAACGCTGTTTATTGATGAAAATACCGAAACAGAAGCGTTGAGTGCACAGATTACGCAATTACAACCAGACTTTGTTATTGGCCCGCTATTAAAAGCCAATATAGATAAGCTCGCTAATACCAATACATTACTCGATATACCTACATTACATTTAAATACCTTTGATGGCGAACGAACCTCTTTGCAGCACTACTTTTTTGCGCTTAATCCTGAGCACGAAGTACAACAAACCCTAGAGCACTTTTTAGCGCAAGGTTATCAAAAACCTATGTTGCTAGCGCCAAATAATACCAATGGTCAGCGCTTAATTGACTACTTTAATCTGCAATGGCAACGCTATAGTGAAACAACCACACAGGTTGGCTTTTACAACGACAATAAAGATATGCCCAACACCATAACCAGCTTGCTCGAAGTTGATAAATCAAAAGAGCGTATTAAAGCGGTTAAAACACTTTTTAATAAAGAAGTAGAAAGTGAAACCCGTTCACGTGGCGATATTGATGCAATTTACATATTAGGTGACGCCATAGAGACCCGATTAATTAAGCCTTATCTAGATGTTAACGTAAGCACCTTTGCCGACAGGATCCCTATTTACGCCAGCTCTAAAAGTCATAGTAAGCAAATAGATACCACTGACAAAGGCGATTTAGATGGGCTCTACTTTACCGAACTTCCTTGGATGTTAGACTCACAAATTACGCAGCATAATCTACGTAAGCAATATAATGATTTATGGCCTGAACAGGCTGATATTAGCCAACGTCTATTTGCCATGGCCTACGATGCCGTCGCCATGCTGAATGATATTAGACAGCTGAGCATTACACCTGATAAATACTTTTCAGGCTTAAGTGGTAAATTGTCCATTAATAGTGCCGGTGATATTGAACGATCACTGCAATGGGCGCAGTACAGCAACCGCCGTATAAAACCTGTGGAATTAAAAACGCAACGCCCTGTGCCGCTATTTATGCAGTCGGCAAACGATGGCATAACCATTATTAATTAAGGGGTTAGCATGTCGTGGTTTAAACAGCTGTGGCAAAATAGTCGTGAAAAAGGCCAGTATTATGAGCGCCAAGCGCAAAAGTATTTAGAAGCGCAAGGTTTAAAAGCGATTGAGCGTAATTACTACTGCCCCTATGGCGAGCTTGATGTCATTATGAAAGACGGTGACACCTTAGTGTTTGTTGAAGTTAAGTTTCGCAAAAATAACATAAAAGGCGGCGCTAATTATGCGCTAAGCCCGCAAAAGCAAGCTAAGTTAAAGCGCACTATTTATCATTACCTTGGTGCTAAAAACTTAAAAAACCAGCCATTACGTATTGACTATGTAGCTATAACAGGCGAACCGTCATTACATATTAACTGGCTGAAAAACGTATTTTAATATCTGATGTACAAAGATAAGACGATTACAACAGCTTCATGCTGAGCATACAGTTAAACATTAGCTTACGCCTAAAATAATCACCTTTTAATAAAGCCGGTGTGAGCTCACACAGAATTAGAGATAAATTGTTGGTAACCCATGCAAGATACAATTAAAGAAATTTTTAAAGAAAGTATTCAAGTTCAAATAGCCGCAGGCGAAGTGTTGCCAAGTGCATTAGAATCAGCGGCATTTACCATTGCACAAAGCCTGATCAATGGGAATAAATTGCTCTGCTGCGGTACTGCAAATTGCCATATGCTGGCACAACACATGGCAGGCGTACTGGTTAATTTTTACGAAACAGAACGCCCTTGCTTACCCGCAATCGCTCTCTCACAAGAAAATATTAACCTTGGCCAAGGCAATCAAATAGATGACCACGATACCTTTGCACGCCAAGTTCGTGCCTTTGCCCAGCAAGGTGACTTATTGTTGGTACTTGCCATTAATGGCAATGAAAAACACATAATTTCTGCAGTAGAAGCGGCACTTACCAAAGATATGAAGGTCATAGTAATGGTAGGTGATGATGGCGGCGAACTTGTTGGCTTGCTTGGCCATAACGATGTAGAAATTCGTACGCCATCTAAACGCCCGAGTCGCATTATTGAATCGCATTTAGTGAACCTTCACTGTTTAAGTGAGTTGGTGGATTTAACCCTTTTCCCGCAGGACGAAAATTATGTTTAAACGCTCCCTAATTGTTTTAGGTACTGTTGTATTATTACAAGGTTGTGCCGCTGCAGTGGTCGCCGGTACAGCCAGTGCTGTTACTGCCGCTAACGATAGACGTACTATAGGCTCGCAAATAGACGACAACAACATTGAAATAAAAGCCAGCATTGCTATTAGCGAAGATGAACGCCTTAATAAGTTTGCCCATATCAGCGTTATAAGCGTAAATGGCGTGGTTTTAATGGTAGGACAAGTGCCTAACCAAGAAATGAAAAACCAAGCGTTTAAAACCATTGAGAACCTATCTGGTATTCGCAAAATTCATAACCAACTTCGCATTGGCTCTAATATTGGTATCACCACGCAAACACACGATTCATGGTTAACCTCAAAAGTAAAAGCGCAGCTTCTAGCGGCTGAAAATATCAGCAGTAATAATATAAAAGTAGTGACTGAAAATGCCGAAGTATACTTAATGGGGCTAGTATCTGACGCCGAAGCAAACCAAGCCGTTAATATAGCTCGCAACATCTCTGGCGTAGAGCGAGTAGTTAAAGTATTTGAGTATTTGTAAAAGTCTCAGGTTCGAAGTTCGAAGTTCGAAGTTCGAGAAATTTAAAAACCTTGCGGTTAACATCGCAAGGTTTTTTTATACCTGTAGGCGGGAGTTTATCTCGCGCAGGGTTTAGTAAAATACGCGGCATAAAGCCCCGCCTACAAAACCATTTTGAACCACAGATTACACCGAGGCGCTTTGCGCTAAACAGAGAAGAAAAAATGTCTTTAATCATTTTCTCTGTGTGCTCTGCACCCTCTGTGATAAATAGAATCACTAAAAGACGCGGAGTAAACCCGCTGCTACATCAATCAACCTTACCCCGCTTCTCGCAGCCCGTTGCCCGCGAACTTAAATCAAACCTGCGCGGCGTAAAACCCCGCCTACGTTCAATAAAAAAACACCGTGCTTGGCTTAATCTCTACCTAACACCTAACACCTAACACCTAGCACCTAAAACCTACTCTTCACTTTTGATCAGACGCGGGGTAAACCCGCTGCTACAACAATCAATCTTAACCCGCCTCTCGCAGCCCGCTACCCGTCGCTCGTGAGCTTTTCTAACCTTAAACCTTTAACCTTTAACCTTTAGCTTTTAACCTAACATTTTCATACAGACATAAAAAAACCGCTTATTATGAAGTGACCCCATAAAGTTGGACTCATTTCTAAGCGGCTGCCAAGGCCTGATTTCGATACTGTATCGGACTCAGGCCTTTTAGTTTCAGTTTAATACGCTCATTGTTGTAATAGTGGATATATTCTTTAATGTTTTCAATAAGATCATTCACGTCTTTAAACGTTTCGTTGTGGTACATCTCGCTCTTCAATATGCCGAAGAAGTTCTCAGCAACCGCATTATCTAAACAATTTCCTTTTCTAGACATACTTTGTTGCAATCCTTTTTCCTTAAGGTGATTTTGATATTGTTTGTTTTGATATTGCCACCCTTGATCTGAGTGTACAACTGGCTTTTCATTTGGCTTCAACCTAGCAGTTGCTGTTTTAAGCATGTCAGTTACCAAAGGGAGTGCAACGGATTTTCTGACTTCGTAACTGATTACCTCTTGGTTGAATAGGTCAATCATAGGCGATAGATATACCTTCTCATTATCCACTTTAAACTCCGTCACATCCGTCACCCATTTTTGATTTGGCTTCTGCGCAGTAAACTCGCGGTTAAGCGTATTTTCTGCGATTTTACCCACTTCACCTTTATAGGATTTATAGCGCTTAGGCCTTACTTTTGACTTGAGTCCTAACTCATTCATCAACCGTTGAACGCGCTTATGATTAACAAATACTCCCATTGCTCTCAGGGCACTCGTAATTCTGCGATAGCCATATCGCCCTTTATGCGCGTGATAAATATCACGTATTTTTACCAGTAAATCATTGCTTGCACAGGGTTGCTTACAAGTAGTGCGATGATAATAGTAAACACTCTTTGGCAGCCCTGTCGCCTTTAAAAGGTGTCGTAAGCTATGCTTTGCCTTGAACTCTTCGACGACTATCGTTTTGTCTTTGCTTTTTTCTTTCTGGCTTGAGCCAAGGCTTCTAACTTTTTTAGCACATCATTCTCAGCTCGTAAGTATGCTAGTTCTTCTCGTAACTCCTCCTCAGTCATTTGCTCTACTAGTTTTGATGAAGAAGAATTATTTGTCATGAATGGCTTACCTTTTCTCTGTGGTTTAAGACGTGATATACCATCACGAGCATAAAGCTTTTGCCATTGAAAAAGAATGCCTGGGGACGATAAATCGAAGAAAGCACTGGTATAACCGAGTGACCAACTGTTTGCTGTCATCGTTTTTAACACTTCAGCCTTAAATGCTAGAGAATAAGGTTTGTGAACAGACCTGAAGCTTTCAGCGCCATGAATTCGATAAATAGCGGTCCAATATCGGACCTGCCTATCTGTAACATTAAATCTGTTACTTACCGCCGAAGAGCTTTCAGACAAAGCGAGTTCAGCTATTTTGAGCTTGAAAGCTCGGTGATGTTTGGACATAAAAAGACCCCCAGTAATTGGAATGTCCAACTATTGGGGGTCACTTCATTAAGCGGTTTTTTCTAACATTTACTAGTTATTTTATAACACGTAAATGTGAGCCTTTTTTCTTTTCAGGCTTGGGAGCTGGCGTTTCATCAACTATCTCAGGTGATGAATCGACACTTTCAAGCTCTGGAGCAAAATCGTCTTCGTCCTCTAAAAACTCATCTGCAGTAAAGACTGTGCCTTCGCCATTTTCGCGTGCATATATTGCAAGTACAGCCCCTAAAGGCACGTACACTTGCATTGGCTGGCCGCCAAAGCGTGCGTTAAAGCTAAGCTGAGTATTATCTAACGAAAACTGCGTAACCGCCGAAGGGCTTATGTTCAATACAATTTGGCCATCTTGGACAAACTGTGTTGGCACTTGCACTGCAGGAAAGTCAGCATTCACCACTAAGTGTGGCGTGCATTCGTTATCAACAATCCAATCAAAAAAAGCGCGTAGTAAATAAGGACGATTAGAAGTCATTATAAACGGATCTCACGCTCTGCTTCAGTTAAAGAAGCTTGGAATGATTCACGTTCAAATAAACGAATCATATACTCTTTAAGTTCTTTAGAGCCTACACCATTTAGCTCAATACCAAACTCTGGTAAACGCCATAATAGTGGTGCTAAGTAGCAATCAACTAAGCTAAACTCTTCACTCATAAAGTAAGGCGCTTCACTAAAGATTGGTGCTATTGCAAGCAATGCTTCGGTAAGCTCTTTACGAGCTTGCGCAGCATCAGAAGTGTTGTTAATGATTTTTTCAGCTAGGCTGTACCAATCAGTATCAATACGGTGCATCATTAATCGACTACGACCACGCATGACCGGATATACAGGCATTAGTGGAGGATGAGGAAAACGTTCATCAAGGTATTCCATGATGATGTTTGCCTGATATAAACCAAGCTCACGGTCAATCAGTGTTGGCACTGTGCCGTAAGGGTTAATTTCGTGAAGTGCTTCTGGCAGGTTATCCTTTTCAGCCATATGAATATCTACACTTACACCTTTTTCAGCAAGTACAATGCGTACTTGGTGGCTATACATACAGTTAGCACCAGAAAAAAGGGTCATTACAGGGCGCTTATTGGCAGCTACGGCCATGCCTACCTCCATTAAATAACTAAAACAGCAATAGGGGCTTAAGCCCCTATTGCAAAATTACCTTTAAATATGTTCAAACTTAATGAACATCTCTCCAGTATTCTTTCTTCAGCATAAATGCCAAGATAAACAGGATAATTAAAAATCCGATTACCTTAATACCTAGCGCTTCCGACTCGAGACGTGTAGGTTCACCTACATACTCTAGGAAATTCGTTAAATCACGAACTGCTTGGTCATATTCATCTACACTTAATTCGCCCGTACCATCTGTTTTTGTACCAGTAATATGAGTGGTTGTTTTACCATCTACTGTTACTTCTTCAGTAATTGCAGTAGGAACACCTTGCAACTCTTGAAGAACATGTGGCATACCCACCGATGGGAATAACGTATTATTTACGCCAAACGGACGAGATTCATCTTTGTAAAACGATTTTAAGTAGGTATAAATCCAATCACTGCCACGCACACGCGCAACATTAGTTAGATCCGGCGGAGCCGCACCAAACCATTTTGCAGCATCTTCTTTTGCCATAGCGTTAAGGATATGACCACCCACTTTTGAACCATCAAAAATAAGTTGCTCTTGACCAATCTCTGTTGGAATACCAATGTCACGGAAAGTACGTTCATAACGTTGATACTGCATTTGGTGACAACCAAGACAGTAGTTCATGAACAACTTTGCGCCACGCTGCAAAGAAGGTTGATCAGATATATCGTTACCCGCTTCCATTAGAGGAACTGACGGGCCAGCCGCCATTGCAGGTAACACGTTTACTGATAAAGCAAATAAACCTATTAATAGCTTTTTCATCATTTCGTTAACCTCTCAGGCAATGGCTTAGTTTTTTCATTCTTACTGTAAACAAATAACAGTACGAAGAACATAAAGTAAGTCACAGTACAGACTTGCGAAACAATCGTTTTAAAATCAGTTTGTGGTGTAGCACCAACCCAACCTAAAAGAACGAAAGTAACAACAAAACCTGCAATGTTCCATTTGTGGAAACCACAACGGTAACGAACTGAACGAACCGAACCACGGTCAATCCAAGGTAATAATGCTAGCACGACAATTGATGCACCCATTGCTGCAACACCCATTAGTTTGTCAGGGATTGCACGTAAGATTGCATAGAATGGCGTGAAGTACCAAACAGGGAAAATATGCTCTGGTGTTTTAAGTGGGTTAGCTGCTTCAAAGTTTGGCGCTTCTAAGAAGAAACCACCCATAGCAGGCATAAAGAACACAACCCAGCAGAACAAGATTAAGAAACCAACCACGCCCACAATATCTTTTACTGTGTAATAAGGGTGGAACGGAATCGCATCAATAATGTCTTTTTTATCAGTGTAGTATTCATGGAACTTAAATTTAGGCTTGTCTTCTTCAGCCACAGTTCCTTTTTTACGTTTGTTATCAATACCGTCTGGGTTATTAGAACCCACTTCGTGTAGCGCAACAATGTGTAAAAATACTAAGATAACAATAACCAATGGCAGTGCAATTACGTGTAATGCAAAGAAGCGGTTAAGCGTTGCACCTGAAATTACATAGTCACCACGGATCCACAGTGTTAAATCATCACCAATAACCGGGATAGCCCCGAATAATGAAATGATTACCTGTGCACCCCAGAACGACATTTGGCCCCATGGTAATAAGTAACCCATGAATGCTTCAGCCATTAGGGCTAAGAAAATGAACATACCGAATAACCACAGTAATTCACGTGGTTTTTGGTAAGAACCGTAGATCATGCCACGGAACATGTGCATGTAAACAACGATGAAAAACGCAGATGCACCCGTTGAATGCAAATAACGCAATAACCAACCGTACTCTACATCACGCATGATGTATTCTACTGATGCAAATGCACCTTCAGCAGATGGTACATAGTTCATCGTTAACCAAATACCTGTAAGTATTTGGTTTACTAGTACTAACATAGCTAGAGAGCCGAAGAAGTACCAGAAGTTAAAGTTTTTTGGTGCTGGATACTGTGCAATGTGCATGTTCCAAACACGTGTCATTGGGATACGGTCGTCTATCCACTCAACAATTTTACCAAACATTAGGCCACCCCTTGTTCTTCGCCCACTAAAATAGTGGTCTCATCAAGAAAAGTATATGGTGGAATTTCTAAATTTAATGGTGCAGGTACCGATTGGAATACACGGCCAGCCATATCAAACTTAGAACCGTGACATGGACAGTAAAAACCGTCATCAGTCCCTTCCACTTTCTCACCAAAGCCACCTTGTAAAAAGCTAGGTGAACAACCCAAATGCGTACAAATACCTACAGCGACAAAAATCTCTGGGCGTAATGAACGGAAATCATTGGTTGATGATTCTAATTGTTGTGGCTCTTGCGATTGCGGATCACGAAGTTGACCTTCATGTTCTTTCATCTGCTCAAGCATTTTTGGGGTCCGTGATACAACCCATACAGGTTTACCACGCCACTCGACACGTATTAATTGTCCTGGCTCAAGTTTGCTGATATCTACTTCTACAGGCGCACCCGCAGATTTAGCTCGCTCACTTGGATTCCAAGACGCAATAAAAGGAACAGCAGCCCCAGCCGCACCAACACCACCAACAACAGAGGTAGCTATGGTTAAAAAGCGACGTCGGCCATTGTCTACAGGCGCATTGCTCATCCACTTATCTCCACTATGATTCTCAACACTTGCTATATTGAGAACATCAGTTACAGCAGGTTAATTTTTCGAATTTTAAAAGAGAAACGATCATAATTAAAACCCTTGTTTAAAACAAGGTTATTCACAGCCTCCTGCTCGAATAAACCTGACTTGCTCAAATAGTTGATTAAGTAAGCTCGAGTATGAAACCAAATGACTATAGTATCGCTTCCGTAAAAACAATTTGTAAACAAGTACAATCTCACCAACTAAGTACAGTAACAACTGAATTTGGCGACATTAAACTCATTCACTTTATTTGCCCGCCAATTGTAGCAAAAAAATTCACCAATTAACTGATGGATTTAAACTAATTGCGATAATTATTTAACTTTTTTTGCGTTAGTCGGTCATTTTTAAGCTTTCGTTCAATAAATACGCATGCTTTGCCGGTTTTGATCAAGCTAATGTCGACATTAGTCGTAAACGTTCGGGGTTCGGGGTTCGGGGTTCGGGGTTCGGGGTTCGGGGTTCGGGGTTCGGGGTTCGGGGTTCGGGGTTCGGGGTTATCGTACATTTTTAATCATTGAGATTAATTTACCAAGCATTTTCCCAATACTTTCACACTCATCTAAAGCGTATTCTGTTTGTTCATAATTAATATGACCTAACTCAAAAGCAATCATTAGCTGAGTTTTTAATTCACCGACAGACCCTTTAGCTACAGAAAGAAAGTAAGCTCTTTCTTTATCAGAGTAATGCTCATAACCCTCTGCAATATTGCTAGGCACTGAAACTGCGCTTCGACACATTTGATCTTTTAAGCCAAAATCCCTCAAAGCAGCAAAGGTTTGATATACAAACAAACTTAATGAGAAAGACTTTTTCCATACATCTAAACTTTCATACCTCACAACCACTCCTTAGCCTTAATCCCGCTTTCATCATAAATTATAGTAAACATATAATTTAACGCACGGAACTTAATCTCTTTCGCAGCTCGGTTCTCGTAGCCCGTTACCCGAAACTCATTATCTAAAAACAAAAAACCCAGCATAAGCTGGGTTTTTGAATTCTTGATAACGTAAAAATTAACGTTTTGAGAACTGTGGACGCTTACGCGCTTTCTTAAGACCCACTTTCTTACGTTCAACTTTACGTGCATCACGAGTAACGAAACCTGCTTTACGAAGTTGTGGACGTAGTGACTCGTCAAACTCCATAAGTGCACGAGTGATACCGTGACGGATAGCACCAGCTTGACCAGTAGTACCACCACCGGCAACGGTGATGTGAAGGTCAAATTTTTCAGTCATGTCTACAAGCTCAAGAGCTTGACGAACAACCATGCGTGCTGTTTCGCGACCAAAGTACTCTTCTAAAGAGCGCTTGTTGATTACGATGTTACCAGTGCCTGGGCGTAAGAATACGCGAGCACTTGAACTTTTACGACGACCTGTACCGTAGTATTGATTTGCCATGATAGTGCTCCTTAAATGTCTAGAACCTGAGGCTGTTGTGCAGCATGGTTATGCTCAGTACCCGCGTAAACTTTAAGTTTGCGGAACATAGCGCGGCCTAAAGGACCACGTGGCAACATGCCTTTAACAGCTTTTTCGATGATCATTTCAGGCTTTGCAGCTTGAAGTTTATCAAAAGTAGTAGACTTAAGACCACCTGGGAAACCAGAGTGAGCGTAGTACACTTTATCTTTGAATTTGTTACCAGTAACAGTAACTTTCTCAGCGTTGATAACGATGATGTAATCACCAGTATCTACGTGTGGTGTGTACTCAGCTTTGTGCTTACCGCGTAGGCGATGAGCGATTTCAGTAGCGATGCGACCTAAAGTTTTATCTTCAGCGTCAACTACGTACCAGTCACGTTTTACTGTTTCTGGTTTAGCAACAAACGTTTTCATTTATAAAAATCCAATGTTTTTCAATTAAAACCACAGGTAGTTATTATTAACTACCGCTCTAAGTATGCTACAACCCCTTCGAGTTTTAGACTTTTTCGCCGCTCACAAGTGGCTAAACTATATGAGGACATAGAACGCAACGTGGCAGACGCGGGAGTATACCAGCACTTAAACTACATTGCTACCGGCCGGTTGTTTTTTCCGCAAGAAAAGTTTGGGATCGAGGGTTCGGGGTATTTAAAAACCTTGCGGTTAACATCGCAAGGTTTTTTATACCTGTAGCAGCGGGTTCACCCCGCGTCAGTATTTGGCTCAAGGTGTTAGGCCCTTTGCCCGTTGCCCGTTGCCCGTGAACTTTAACCTTTATTACTTCTGACACACCTCACAAAAAACGGTGCTGCGTTGGCCTAGGCGAATTTCGGTTAGTTCGCTCTCGCAATTTACACAAGGCTGGCCTTTTCGGCCATACACTAATAGCTGTTGCGCAAAGTAGCCTGGCTTACCGTCACTTTGGGCAAAGTCTTTCAACGTTGTGCCGCCTTGAGTAATTGCTTCGGCTAGGGTGTCTTTTATAATTGGGATTAACGCTTGGTAGCGTTTAAGGCTTACTTTACCGGCTTCTTTTCGCGGATCGATACCCGCTTTAAATAATGATTCGTTAGCGTAAATATTACCAACCCCCACCACCACGGCGTTATTCATAACAAACTGTTTAACAGGCACTTTTTTATTGCGAGATTGCTCATAAACACGTTTAGCAAAAAAGTCATCGGTGAGTGGCTCGGGGCCTAATTTAGCAAGTAACTTATGCTCTTCATTGGGGGCTTGCCATAAACAGCAACCAAAGCGACGTGGATCGTTTAAACGCAGCGCCTTATTATTAGCTAAAACAAACTCAACATGGTCATGCTTTTTAAGTGGCTCATTGGCGTTCACAACCCGCAAGTTCCCCGACATACCTAAATGCAATATAGCTGAGCCTAACTCGCACTCTAACAATAAGTATTTTGCACGGCGTTCAATACTGCTAACCACCAACCCCTCAAGTTGATACACCTCATCTGGCACAGGCCAGCGCATACTAGCATTATGAATATTTACCTTAGTCACAACTTGGTTTAGCACATGGGGGGTAATGCCCATACGGCTAACTTCTACTTCTGGTAATTCAGGCATTTATAAAACTCACTTATGAAAAGGTAAAACTTGGAAATAATTGTTTTGCAGTGGTTAAATCGAGCAACAATAGCCGCTGACTGGTTTTATCGAATAAATAATGCTGACCATTCGCCTCAAATAGTAAGTACACCCAAGGTAGGGGCTCACCGGCGAGTTCAAGCGTGGCTACCGATAGTGGCTTATTCATATCAAGCGCATCAGGTGTGGTAGTCGTCATCAGCGCGGTATTTTGCCATAAATAAACTAGATCACTAAGTTGCTGCTCTGAGCCTTGCCAACTAAGCGGTACATTTTTTTGCAAAGCAGTAGTACGCCAACTAGTGCCAATACGCTCAATTTTTTGGTCGATAAGTTTAAGCGTTAATACAAAACTTTGCACAGGAAGTAGTGGCTGTAATTGCGCCTGTGTTTCATCATTCCCTATGTTTTTATGCAGTCCATTTAAAAAGAAGATCATAATCAACATCGAAAAAATAATAACATTGTTCCAACCTTTGCGGCCGAGTTGCATGTGGGTCTTCCAATTAAAAATATCGATTTAAAGTGTAACCAAAACTTAATTACACTGTCTATATGTTAAAACCCAAAGACTTTGCTAGAATATCGGCAAATTTTAAGGAGTTTAGTCATGTCAATGTATGTAGTGGGCCATAAAATCCCAGATTCAGATTCAATATGTGGTGCAATTGCACTGGCTTATTTAAAAAACCAAATTGATGAACCAGCAATCCCAACTCGCCTAGGTGAAGTGTCACCTGAAACACAATTTATTTTAGATAAATTCGGTTTTGAAGCACCTGAGCTAAAACTTAGCTACGCTGGCGAAGACGTTTATATTGTAGACCACACAGAAAAAACGCAAGCACCTGACGATATTGATCAGGCTCGCGTAGTAGGCGTGGTTGATCACCATAAACTAGGTGATTTAACCTCATCGACACCGCTTGAGTGTTGGATCCGCCCTGTTGGTTGTTCTAACACCATTATTAAAATGATGTATGACTTCTACAACGTTGAGATCCCTAAAGATATTGCTGGCATTATGCTTTGCGCTATTTTAAGCGACACGGTTATTTTTAAGTCACCAACCTGTACTACTGCCGATATTAAATGTGTTGAAGCACTAGCAGAAATTGCAGGCATTGAAGACTTCAAAGAACTAGGCATGGACATGTTCCGCGTTAAATCAGCCGTTGAAGATACGCCAGTACGTGACTTAGTAATGCGTGACTTTAAAGACTTTAACATGAACGGTAACCTTGTTGGTATTGGTCAGTTAGAAGTTATTGACCTTGCGGTATTTGACGAGATTAAAGCCGACCTTGAAGCCGACATCGCGAAGCTTAAAGAAGAAGGCGGTCGTCATTCAGTATTTTTACTTCTGACCGACATTATGAAAGAAGGCTCACAAATGCTAATTGCATCAGACGATGCTAGCCTAGTTGAGCAAGCTTATGGTGAAAAACCAGAAGACGGTAAAGTATGGCTAGACGGCGTATTAAGCCGTAAAAAGCAAGTAGTGCCACCACTACAAGACGCTTTTAAGGGCTAGATTCGAGGTTCGAGGTTCGAGGTTCGAGGTTCGAGGTTCGAGGTATTTAAAAACCTTGCGGTTAACATCGCAAGGTTTTTTTATGCCTGTAGGCGGGAGTTTACCTCGCGCACTTTCACAACATTTCAAAAAGCCTGCGCGGCATAAAGCCCTGCCTACAATAAAACTCTATATTAATCCTACCCGAAGGCGGGAGCTTACCCCGCGCAATTTCACAACATTTCAAACAACCTGTGCAGCATAAAGCTCCGCCTACAATAAAACTCTATATTAACCCTACCCGTAGGCGGGAGTTTACCTCGCGCACTTTCGCTATGGTAACCCGCTCAAATTCCAAACTATTAATTGCCTGCTATATTTACCTATAAAATAAAGGCGTTAGGCTCTAAGTGCTAGGCTCGGGCTTCGAGGTTCGAGCCGTAACCCGTGGCCCGCAGCCCGCAGCCCGCAGCCAAAACATAAGGACATAAAATGCAAATACTTCACCACGGAGCGGTAAATGGCGTAACAGGCTCATGCCACCAGCTGATAATAAACGATCAAAGCTCTTTTCTAATTGACTGCGGACTATTTCAAGGTGAAGATTCTGTTGATGATCTTAATATTGAATTTAATATAGATACAGTTCGCGCGTTGATCGTCACCCATTGCCATATTGATCATGTTGGCCGAATCCCCTACTTATTAATGGCTGGCTTTAAAGGACCCATATTTACCTCTATTGCATCGGCCAGTTTACTGCCACTAGTGATTGAAGATGCATTAAAAGTGGGCGTCACGCGCGATCAAAAAGTAATAGACACCTGCCTAAGGTTACTTAAACAGCAAGTTGTAGCCGTTGATTTTAAAACTTGGTTCGATCTTCCGTGTAGCGGTGAACACACATCTAAAGCCCGACTACAGCGGGCTGGGCACATTTTAGGCTCCGCTTATGTAGAAATAGACATAGGCATACCTCCCCACAAAGCTAACAATATTCACAGAGTGGTTTTTTCAGGTGATTTAGGGGCACCCTATACGCCTTTACTACCCGCACCTAAAGCCCCCTATAAAGCAGATACTTTAGTTATTGAGTCAACCTATGGTGATAAAAACCATCAAGGACGAAAGCAACGTACGCAAACCTTAAAAGCTGTGATTGAGCGCGCAGTTGCCGACAATGGTATCGTGCTTGTGCCTGCATTTAGTATAGGCCGTACACAAGAGCTGTTATACGAACTTGAACAGCTAATTCATGCCTCAACTAAAAACTCACCTTGGCGCACAATACAAGTAATACTCGACTCTCCCATGGCGGCTAACTTTACTCAGCAGTATCGAAAATTTAAATATTTATGGGATGAAGAAGCAAAACAAAAAGTAGCCAAAGGCCGCCACCCTCTCGACTTTGAAAACCTCACTACAATAAATACCCATAGCGAGCACTTAGCTTTAATAAATTACTTAGCCACCCGCCAAACACCTGCAATTATTCTAGCTGCAAGCGGTATGTGCACCGGCGGACGAATAGTTAACTACCTAGAGCGATTTTTAACCGACAAAACCACCGACGTACTTTTTGTAGGTTACCAAGGCAGAGGGACTTTAGGTCGTGACATACAAACCTATGGCCCAAAAAATGGCTATGTATTTATAAATAATACCCGCATTAATATTAACGCCAAAATACACACAATAAGCGGCTACAGCGCCCACGCCGATCAAACTGGTTTAATTAAATTTGTAACCGGTATGCGCAAAAAGCCCCGCCATATAAAAATAGTCCACGGCGATGATGACGCTAAAAATGCACTCGCTACAAAGTATAGGGAAGTACTGGGTGATGATGTAAAGGTTGAGATTGGGAAGTGAGGAGACAGGTGTTAGGTTCGAGGTTCGAGGTTCGAGGTTCGAGATTCGAGATTCGAGGTATTTAAAAACCTTGCGGTTAACATCGCAAGGTTTTTTACGCCTGTAGCAGCGGGTTCACCCCGCGTCGTTATTAGGTTTTAGGCCCATCGTCCATGAACACAAACCAAACCTGCGCGGCATAAAGCCCCGCCTACAGGTTATTTTTACCTCTTCCTCTGTGTTCTCTTTACCCTCTGTGGTAAATAAAATCACTAACAGACGCGACATAAAGTCGCTGCTACATTTGCGCGGCATAAAGCCCCGCCTACGTCTAACCCAAACACCGTGCTTGGCTTAATCTCTACCTTATATCTAGAACCTTTGTCTTTAACCAGACGCGAAATAAAATCGCAGCTACACCAGTCAAACTTAACCCGTTCCTCGTCGCCCGTAACTCGTATACTTAAGCCTTAAACGATATTTTAATCACTACCAAATAAATCACGCGTATAAACTTTATCAGCAATATCAGCCAGTTCATCAACCATACGGTTTGATAAAATAACATCTGAAAGCTGCTTAAATTCATTTAAATCTTTGATTACCCGAGAATGATAAAATTCATCAGCTTCAAGTACTGGCTCAAAAACAACAACTTCAATTCCTTTTGCTTTGATGCGCTTCATAATACCTTGAATGGCAGAGGCTCTAAAGTTATCCGAACCCGACTTCATAACTAACCGATAAACACCGATAACCTTAGGTTTACGATTAATAATTGATTCCGCGATAAAATCTTTTCGTGTTCGATTCGCATCTACAATGGCACCTATAATGTTATTAGGAACATCTTTGTAATTTGCTAATAACTGTTTGGTATCTTTAGGTAGGCAGTAGCCACCATAACCAAATGAAGGGTTATTGTAATGGTTACCTATGCGTGGGTCTAAACCAACCCCTTGAATAATTTGCTTACTACTTAATCCATGTGCTTCAGCATAACTATCAAGCTCATTAAAATATGCCACTCGCATAGCTAAGTACGTGTTAGAAAAAAGCTTTATTGCTTCAGCTTCTGTTGAGTCGGTAAATAACACCTCAACGTCTTGCTTTATAGCGCCTTGCTTAAGTAAACCTGCAAAAGTTGCTGCTCGCTCGCTTTGCTCACCCACTACAATACGTGACGGATACAAATTATCGTAAAGCGCTTTACCTTCACGTAAAAATTCAGGTGAAAAGATAATATTTTGTGTATTCAAGCGTTTTGATATAGATGAAGTAAAGCCAACCGGAACGGTAGATTTAATAACTATCGTTGCATCAGGGTTTATTTCTAATGCTTCTTCAATTACTCTTTCTACAGAGCTAGTATCAAAATTATTTGTATCACTATCATAATCAGTAGGAGTTGCAACAATAATAAAACCGGCATTATTGTATGCACGTACTTTGTCAGAGGTAGCAATAAAGTTAATATCATTGCGAAGTAAGTATTCGCTTATTAATGGATCCAAAACGGTAGAAGACTTGTTGTTTAACAATTTAATTTTACATTCATCAATATCTAAACCAACCACTTCGTTATTTTGGGCTAATAACATGGCGTTTGACAATCCAACAAACCCAGTACCTACAACAACAATTTTCATAGGCTTCCTTTAGGAGAATATAAAATAAATGAGCACACAAGGGATAATAACCCCGTTAACATCCATATTAGTCCATTTTTAGTAATAGAGTTAATCGTTTCATTAAGTCTACAAAAAAGGCTTATTCTAGTAAGCCTTTAATAATACGCTCACAAGCTAAACCATCACCGTACGGATTATGCGCTTTACTCATAGCTTTATACACTATGTCAGCATCTATTAATTCGCTAACTGAACTAACTATTTTATCGACATTGGTACCAACAAGTTTAACCGTACCTGCTGCTACTGCTTCAGGGCGTTCTGTTGTATCACGCATTACAAGTACAGGTTTACCTAAGCTTGGCGCCTCTTCCTGCACTCCGCCAGAGTCGGTTAAAATTAAATATGAACGATCCATTAAAAATACAAATGGTAAGTAATCTTGCGGTTCAATAAGCATTACATTTGGTTTATCAGCAAGTAACCTATTTACTGGCTCCTGTACATTAGGATTTAAGTGCACCGGATAAACAAAATTAAAATTTGGATATTTAACTGCTAATTGCGAAATAGATTCACAAATGCGCTCAAAACCACCACCAAAGCTTTCGCGTCGATGCCCTGTTATTAATACATACGGCTTGGGAATAATATCAGCAAACTTTTCAGTCATCATTTTTTGCGTACTTTGCATTGGTAGTACGGTATTTTTAATTTGTAGTAAAGCATCTATAACCGTATTTCCAGTTATAACGATGTCTGATTTAGATACATGTTCACGCAACAAATTATCAGCTGAAGCCTGAGTAGGCGCAAAATGCTTAGCGGTAATTACGCCGGTTAAGGTACGATTTGCTTCTTCTGGCCATGGGCTATACAAATCGCCTGTTCTTAAACCAGCTTCAACATGTCCTACTTTAATTTGCTTATAAAAGGCCGCCATTGATGCCGCAAACGTCGTTGTAGTATCACCATGAACTAAAACCCAGTCAGGCTTAAATTCTTCTAATACATCGCGTAAGCCTAATAGTATCTTACTGGTAATATCGTATAAATCCTGACCTGATTTCATTATATTCAAATCGTAATCAGGTTTTATTTCAAAAAGGGCTAACACTTGATCAAGCATTTCACGGTGCTGTGCTGTTACACATACTTTAGCTTCTATCTCAGGGGTATTTTTCAAAGCTAATACAAGAGGAGCCATTTTAATCGCTTCAGGGCGAGTACCAAATACTGTTAAAACTTTCATTTATGTATCCATATACAAAAGCCCACCATATTGGCAGGCTTTAAAAACTAATATTGGGTTTAAAAAATACCGCGGCTATCAACAACTACTTTTTTAGCAATTTGCTCAGGTGCAATATTTTTAAATTCTTTATGGTCAACTAATACGGCCAGCGTATTACAGCGTTCTAAAGCTTCTTCTGAAGTCACTAATTCAACGCCCAGTTTAGATAAAGACTCAGGTAGCTTAGTGATATTTGGTTCTACAACCAGAACTTCTGCATCGCTTTTTTGCGCTAACATTTTTGTTATATCAAGTGCTGGGCTTTCACGTAAATCGTCAATATCTGCTTTAAACGCAATCCCCATACAAGCAATTACAGGCTTTTTAAACTGATCAGCAGCATCGAGTATTTGTTGTAAAACATAGTGAGGCTTACTATCATTCACTTCACGAGCTTGGCGTATCAGTTTAGCTGTATCTGGCGCTGAACTTACAATAAACCAAGGATCAACTGCAATACAGTGACCACCTACACCTGGGCCTGGATTTAAAATATTAACACGTGGGTGGCGGTTAGCCAGTTTAATAAGCTCCCACACATCAATGCTTAATTTATCGCAAATCATCGAAAGTTCATTAGCAAAAGCAATGTTGACATCACGAAACGAGTTTTCAGTTAGCTTAGCCATTTCAGCTGTACGCGCATTTGTAAGTAAACATTCACCTTTAACAAAAGTTTTATATAAAGCAACCGCTTTTTTTGAGCATGCCTCAGACATACCGCCAATAACGCGATCATTTTCAACTAATTCACGTAGAACATGACCAGGTAAAACGCGCTCTGGGCAATGTGCTACGTTTATGTCAGCTTCACTGCCATGTGTTTGTGGAAATGTTAAATCTGGTCGTGACTCTGCTAACCAATTTGCAAGCTCTTCAGTAGCACCTACAGGAGAAGTTGATTCCAATATAACTAGGTTTCCCTTTTCAAGTACAGGCGCAATTGCTTTCGCGGCAGACTCTATATAGCTTAAATCGGCTTCGTAATTTTCTTTAAAAGGAGTAGGTACTGCCACCATGAACGCATCAGCTTTCTCAGCTTTCGTCGTTGCTTTTAAGTTTCCAGCCTGAACTGCACTGCGAACAACCATATCGAGATCGGGCTCAACAATATGTACATTACCTGCATTTATCGTATCTACAGCGTGTTGGCTCACATCAACACCAACCACTTTAATACCGCGAGAAGCGATGACCGCAGCTGTTGGCAAACCTATATAGCCAAGGCCTACTACTGATACTTTTTTAAACTCCATTATTACTCCGAAATAACTCTGGTTAACTTATCAAGCTTATTGGCTTGTGACATACGTTCAAATATGAACAGAATCATCATTGAAGCTAGCCAAATAAACAAAAATGTACAAAAAATTAGGATTGCCTTGTTAAAAAATAACTCAATAGATTCTCGCACCATAAAAAACGAGAAGGGTAAAATTGTATATGAAAAAAGCACTAAAAATGGTTTATCACTAAACATCATCCTCTCAAGAGCGCAGGTTATAAATACCACAACTAGGCATCCAATAAATATTCCCAATCCGCCGCCCATTATATAAACACCACCAAGAAGAGTAGGTGAAATAATGTAAGTGCCTCTGTGGATTCCAAGAATCGACTCTGTAAAAAATAATGCATTTGTTAATGGAATAACTGGTTTCTCTGGCCAAAAAGCTCTAGGGATAAGAGGGTTAAATTGCGCCATAACATAATCAAAGCCTTTGTAATACTCATCACCACTTTCAAAGTATTCTAATATTTTATTAAATGAATCATAAGGCGAAAGACTGTCAATTAGGTATCTGAATCCGAGTTCAATAACATCGTCACTCATGCCTTGCCCATATCTAACAAACGCTAAATAATTAATAAACCCAATAAGTAAAAGAGCCGCAAAGAAAATGCTTTTTAAAGAGACTAAACTTAGCCTTTGCCCAATAATTATTACACCTATTATACCTGCAGCTAAAATATTCCTAGAACCACCTAACGTAAAATAAACTAACATCCCTCCAACCACACTCACCGACAAGGCTAAAAAGAGACCTTTCAAGTTTTTTCTATCCATTAAAATTAACATTGCGGCAGGAATAAATAGAAAGAAGAAAATCATGAAAATACCGTTACCTGCGCTAGAAGATAACCTATGCCCATAATTACCGGCACTAAAACTCATTCCATTTAAAAAAACATACCCAAAAATTGAAATAAGAAAAAAGCTAAACTAGATGTAATCAATACCTGTCGAGATTTATCGTCATATATAGTGAGAGGCACAGACGATATTTTTCTAACTCCAAAATAACCAAGAATCACAAATGTGCTATAGAAAAACGTACTCCACCACAACCCCTCAGTTAATATATCATCAGGCAACATCTCGTAGCCTAAAAAGTAGCCAGCTGCTAAGTTCAATGGGATCCAAGAAAAGTTCGTTAAATATATAAAGCAACTTACTAAGAGGTAAAAGCCTACCCTATTATTTGAAAGCTTTAAAGATAAAAGAAGCAGAGAAACGCTGACAACAAAAACTATTGCTATTTCAAACTGCATTATTTATTCCTGGCATTCACAAACCTAATAATAGAAATTAGTAATGCAATACACACACCTAAAAATGTTATTCCTAAACATATGAGAGCTCGTTTAGGGCTTTGCTTTTCTTCTGGTATATAAGGTGCTTGAATAACATTTAATGCAAAGTCTTTTTTGGTTTTTGATACCATCATCTTTTTTAATTGATCTTCTATTAAATCATACAAAGAAGCTCTTACTTCCGTATATTCTGCTTGTTGCAAGTACCCATTTAAAAACTCTAGATTATTATTTACTTCTAATAATTGAAGCTCTCTTTCGTATTCATTAAACTCTTCAATGAGTAAAGATAGCCATTGCTTTGCAATTTCAGGACTATAAAAGTCGACAGACAGCTTAAATACCGCTTTTTTTCTATCGAAACTTACCTTAAATATTTCTCTAAACTTCTTATATGCTTCTTCATTTGTCGGCTCAGGTAACTGAGGATAATCTACATCTCGAAGCCATTTATTATTATTAAAATCATATATGGAACTATCATAAACAAGCGTATTAGAACTTTGTGTCCAATCTTCTGCAGCAAATAGAGGAATCTTGATATTATGCTTTTTCAAAAATGGGATTAAAAAATCCCTAGACTTTAATTTTTCTTCTAAATGAAAAACCGCTTTTTCATCACCTCCGCCTAAGCTAATACCAGCTAATGAAGCAACACCACTCAATTGACCGAGCATACCAGCAACGCCTCCACCAGATGACTCTGTAGAGGTTAGTAAAGATTCACTGCGATATTGGTTTGGTATCGAAAGTGCGAAAAAAACACTAAAAATAGCAATTGATAAAACAAACAATATGTTAAAAATTTTATACTTTAAGATTGAACCTATAACAATTTCAAAAAAATCATTATATTCAGCTTTTACTACATTAACTTTAACATCCGTCATTTCACACTACTCTTAATCATTATTTAATACACCTATGGTATGAATTGTGCCACAGCTTGTTTTGCTTTGATATTTCTATAAGCGAATACAATACAAATAAATGGCAGCAAATAGGCAATTGAGTTTAAATTTACAACTTTAAATACCAATAAACTAATTGCTATCAGCGTTGCGCCCAATACTAGCAGGTTGAGCTTAGCAACAATATCTTCTTTTCCACGCAAGCTTAAAGACGTTAGAAAAATAAAGCCATACTGTGAAGATATAAAAATAGATGTAATTGCAATTGATGCCATAAATGCTGTCAACTTGGGGGCACCCAAAATATAAAGATACATGAAAGAGATAACTGAACTAGCTAAGCAGCTTACTAAAATCAACTTGCAATATTTATTATTTACTATGACTATATTATCCAGAGAAAGCTTATGGCTTCCCAATAAGGGCATGTTTTTATTAGCTTGAGTCCTTGGAATTAGCATAGCTATAGAAAAACATGAAATAGTTAAAGCCACATATGACGCAACCTCAGGTTCAAAAATTAGTTTTGCTGTATATGGAAAGCAAAATAAAGCAAAAACGCTGGCAGTGGTTGATATTGCAATATTAAACACCTTTTTATTTGGGATTTTTTTCGTTGCTTTTGTGTTTAAGTTTTGCCAATCAAAAAGAGCAATAAAAAACAAACCTGATAAAAGAGCGACTAAATAAATAATGTAGGGTGCATCAAACTTAACACCTGAATAACTACTTATAAGAACAGGTGCCACTAAGCAAATAATAGATATTAAGCACTCAGCCATAGCAAGCAGAAAAAACCCTTGTTTTGCAACACGATTAAACCTAAAAAGGTAATAAAAATGCAGCACTACAAACAGTGGTACGCAGTAAATCAGGTTAGTTATAACACCCATCAAAAATAAACCACTTAGAATACATAACCCACAAATCAGTCCACTTAGTGATTGTTTAGATATACCCGTAAAAGAATCTCTATAGTCTTGCTTTAAAATAAAAAAGCCATAGCTTTGGCTAAACATCGTATTTAGCAGCATTAAGATAAAAAAATCACTACCAAACGAGGCTGTATCCATAGCACCTAAAAAGTAAATACAGGATGATAATAGAATAACGCGAGATGCCCCTGGTCCACCGGTAGCCAACAAAGGAACAAGTGCACTCAATAACCAATTAACCAGTGGTTGATCAACTTTCTTATTGTGCATGTAGTCCAAGCGGTATTTAGCTAATTTTGATAATGATTGTGCTAAGGTATGCCTTGCCTTAATGGTAAATAAACCATGCTTACTTGAGCTAAGTAGCTCCATAAAAGACACTTTTTCACCCATTATCTTTTTACGATAAAAAGCAAAGTTTTCCTTATTTCGCACACTCATTATTTTTTTATGCTTAGCTTCAAACAGGTCAATTGCACGCAGCTTATTATTAACTGAAGAGATTCTTTCAAGTTCTTGATCATCATTAACTATATATAGCTCTTTACCTATTCTATAGGCATCACCATATTTAGCGATTAACCGAACCCATAAGTCATGATCTTGCAGTGCAGGCAGGTCAGGGTCAAATCCTCCCACCTCAAGCACACGTTCACGACTAACTAAAATCTGATTTGAGCACTGATTAAGATCGAGTGCAGCAGACAAAGAGATCACCTTTTCTTTATTAAATAAAGATTTTTTATGGGCTCCATAATCCCAAAAATAACCACTACAAACAAAAGAGTACTTAGGGTCATAAGCTTTTACCAAACACTCTAAACGCTCAGGTAAAAACACGTCATCATCATCAAGCCCTGTTACTAAATCTGTATCAAGTGCTTCAATGGCTTTATTTCGTGCTTTACATGCTTTTTCTGAAATTTCGTTTCGAATAAATGAGACTCTAGGATCTGAAATTGTCTTTAAATATTCATGTGTTCCATCACTCGAACCATCATCAATAATAAGTAACTTAAAATTAGGGTATGTTTGCGACAGTACAGAACTGACCGCTTTTTTTAATAGCTCAACGCGGTTTTTGGTTGGCATATAAATACCAACACTAAGGGTCTCTTCAATCATAAGTTACCTTTAAATACAGCGTTGTAAGTAGTAACAATTTGCTCAATAACACGTGTCAAAGAAAATGATTCAGCTGTTTTGCTAACAGTAATACTTAAATAATCATACTGTTTTGGTGATAGCCCTAAGTTAAAGGTCATTGAATCCTTAAGGTTAGCTAAGAGCTGCTCTTCTGAGATATTCTTTTGTTCAATGCAACGACTAGCATCATCAATTTGGGCTTTTGATCCATCTGTAGAGGTTGCAACTGCTGGTACACCGCAGGCTTGAGCCTCACTAAGGGTTAACCCAAACGATTCATTTCTTGATAAAGAAAGTATGAATTTGGTTTGATGAATGATATCGACTAACTTTTCAGGCTTTTGTTTTCCAAAATAGTTTAAGTTTGAAAATTGCGCTTGGGCGGCGAGCACCTCCTGTTTCATAGGCCCTTCACCAACTAATGCAAACTGCTGCTCAGGCATCATTGCAACTAAAGATAGAAAGCGATCTATTCCTTTATTTTTATCTAAACTACAAACCTGCAGAAAATCATACTTCTTTGTTAATTGCTTATTTTTATTATAAAAAATATTATCGTTGTAGCCTGCACATAGTATTGAATAAGAGCTTACTGGGCGGTAAAACTTTTCATGTAATTGTTCAGAGGTGAAAATCCAATGGTTAACCACGTTAGATAATGTTCGATATAAATAACGAGGAGGATCATATAAATAAATATCACTCCCATGGCAAGTAACAATTATTTTAACATCGCGATTACGCAAAAACTTATAAACGGCGGCAAGTATAATAGTAGGAAAGTAATAATGAACGTGAATCACGTCATAACATTTAAAACGAAAAACACACTGAAAAATAAACTGCATTAGAAAAACAGGATACTTTAAAGCCCTACACAAAAAGCTATCTGTATTCCATTTCATTTTACAATAATCTAAATCTAAGTCTTTTTTGTTCAACCTATCAACTTGGTTATCAACAAAAACGCCTTGCATAGGAGCAGACTGTTTAAAAGACATGTTAGATAAAACAAGCACTTTCATTTAGAGCTTCTTCAACAAATACAATTGTAGGAACTTAAGCAACTTGGCTTGTCTAAATATTCTTCTCGGCTCTTTGAGCATTCTATATAGCCATTCTAAATTTAGCTTTTGCCAACCTTTAGGGGCCCTATTAACATTACCAGTCAGTACGTCAAAGCTTCCGCCTACACCCATAAAAAAAGCATTTGGGTATTCTAGCATCAGCATTTTTATTAGTTTTTCTTGTTTGGGTGAACCCAAAGCAGCAATAACAATATCTGGCTTAACCGAACTAGCCAAATCGAATACTTCTTGTGTGTTTTTAAAGTATCCACTCATATAACCTACTACATTTACTCCATTAGTAGTCAGGTAAGCATTCGTTTTTTCAACCACTTCAGGTTTTGCACCAACTAACAAAACTCTAGAGTTAAACTGAGATGAGCGCTTTAATACCTCAAGCCATAACTCACAACCTGCTATACGACACAGTTTTTTACCTTTTTTTGTTGTAAAGCTTTTACAACGCCAATGCCATCTGCATATGGAAATTGCGCTTCATTAATAATTTTTTTTGTTTCACTATCATCAATAGCCTTAAGTACTTTTTCTGGATTTACAGCAACAGCCATACCTGGCTTTATAAGGCCATCATCTGAAAAGATGGTTGTTAAGACATGCTCCATTGATTCAAATGGTAAAACATTCACACCGCCTATCTGAATAGGGGAAATTTGATTTACTACACTACTTTCTTCCATAAAACATCAAATACTCTAGCGGTTTGTACCAAAAAAACGACGAATATGTACACTAATACGCCAAATTCTCAGCATAAAAAAGTAATACATAATTGTGCACAAAAGAAATGAATAAAACATAATGTAGTCAGGTACATTATAAATGTCGGTTACAATACCTACCGTTGCAAACACCGTCGATATAAAGCAAATCACAACTAAAGCTTGTCTGCTGGAAAAACCCAGTCTAAGTAAAATATGATGTAGATGCTCTCGATCAGGCTTAAAAGGTGACTGACCTTTTTTGATCCTACGAGCAATGGTAGAAATTGCATCTATTATAGGAACAGCGGCTAACCATAGTGCCGTTACAGGACTAAATGCACTTTTCTCTTGAGATTGAGACCCTTCAAGTAACAACCAAACAACAGTAAAACCAATGACTGTGCTTCCTGCGTCACCCATAAAAATTTTAAAACGCTGCCCTAAAGGGATGCCTAAGTTCATTAAAATATAAGGAACAGTTG
Organism: Pseudoalteromonas sp. RW-H-Ap-1; assembly: GCF_048318575.1. Lineage (GTDB taxonomy): Bacteria > Pseudomonadota > Gammaproteobacteria > Enterobacterales > Alteromonadaceae > Pseudoalteromonas. The sequence goes on along the minus strand of NZ_CP166996.1, from coordinate 353,595 downwards.
CCACAACAATGGCAGCACAAAAGGCCATTAATTCATTTTGGCCATTAAAATAAAATAAAATACCCAACGAGGTAAATGTTATTGTTGCCAAAGCCCCAAGCAGCCCATCAATACCATCGACCATATTGAAGGCATTAATAGCGCCAACAACGACAATAACAGTCATAATGTAACCAAAATAAGACAAGTTAATGCTTGTGCCACCGAACAAGGCACCAATATCATTGAAAATTAACCCGCCAAAACACATCATTAATGCGGATATAACAATCTGTAAGATCAAACGAAATCTAAAACTAATATCGTATAAATCGTCTAATACACCAATGAATAGCAAAATACTCGCACAAATTAAGTAAAGCATTGAAGAGGAGATTGTTTCGGGAAAAACAAATAAATAAGAAAAAACAACAACAAAAACCGCCAACCCACCGACTAAAGGAACAGAACCTGCGTGGTGCTTCCGAGAGTTAGGCTCATCAACTAGGTTAATAAAAATTGCAATTTTCCTAAAAATAAAGAGGCTCAAAAATGAGCATAAAAACAACCCTAAATTATTTATAATCACAATTTTTCAACCTTTTATACATGGGCTTTTGACGCATTTTTATAATAACCTAGCAAACAGGCGGTGTATTATAGTTGATTAAGACATAAATAAAAATAGCTTTGTATAAGTATTAGAAATTCAAAAACAAGCAAAAAGACCAACAAATTCATAAGGATGAATAAGTGAAAACAAAAAAACACACTTTTTATTACTAAATTACAAAAAAGCTATACCTAATATAAATTGATTAGGATTATATCAATTTATATGAATCATTAATTTTTTAGCTAAAAAGTAACTCATGAGCACTAGATTAGCTAACCCATTTTAAACTTGAAAATTTTAATTAATACTTAGCAAACCAAAGTCCACTACTATTAATCTCAGTTTTAAATTAGAATGGAAGGAAATTAAATTATCAATTTATATTGCGAAAAAGCTTAATCAGTTTTACAACAAGGATACCAGTGGAAAAGCAAAGATATACTAACTTAGATGCATTTCGAGGGTTGGCTGCATTATTGGTTTTATTATTCCACTCCCCTTTTTTTACGGACACAAAACAACGTTTATATTTAATAGCGACATTTTCGTTGATTTTTTCTTTATACTATCAGGGTTTGTCATTGCCCATGCATATAAAAGTAAAATCGATAGTTTAAACTTTCAAGCCTATATGCAAAATCGTTTTGCTCGTATTTACCCGTTACACTTAGCGTTATTATTAGCTTGGTTAGTGTTTCTTTCTCTAAAACACTTACTTTATACTCAATTGAACTTGGGAAATACAGACCCTCTTATAAATAACGATTTCACTTCTTTTTTTCTTAATTTATTTCTCCTCAACGCACATAATTTAGATGATCAACTGACATGGAATGCCCCATCTTGGAGCATAGGCGCTGAATTTTATACTTACTTACTTTTTTTGTAGTCTCAAAGAGCATAAAAGCCAAAAATTTACTACAGTGGTCAGTTTTTTTAATTGTTCTAGCATATACAACGCTTTATATCCTAAAACCCATCACACTTTTAAGAACGTTTGATCTAGGGTTTATCAGAGCTATTGGAGGATTTTTTCTTGGTGTTAGTGTATTTATTATTAAAGAAAAAACCGAGCTAAATTACAGTTCAAAGCTTAAGGTTTCGATAATAGAGGTCGTATTATTATTAGCAGTAATAAGCTGCATAACCATTTTAGCAAAATATAAACTAGGCCAACTAACTACATTTTTAGTTTTTACATTAAGCATTTATTACTTTAGCGCATCAAACGGAGTAATTTCAACGCTCCTTAAAACAAAAACTATGCAATATTTAGGTAAAATATCATACTCAATATACCTTACCCACTTCTTAATCATTAATATCATTATAAATATATGGCAGTACTTTTTTGCAAAAAAAGGATTATCTATAAATATACCTTTAGCCGATATATACAACACATCTGCTGCACCCTTTTTAAATACAGCAATAATATTAATCACATGCTTAATTTCAGCTATTACCTATAAATTTATAGAGCAGCCATTTCAACAAAAACTAAGCGCCAAAAGAGTAGTTAAATAGCTCTATATCTTGCGCATAATAACGCTCAACAAAACGCTCGGTAATATCACAATAATAGTCCGTATAGTGTTTAGTTTTAGGCTGAAAAACGCTTTTAAATTTTGATGTTGTTTTATTTTTATGAGGCAGAGCAAGAGGGCTACCGGTAATTGCCTTACTCACTTTAGCAAAGTCACTTGATAGCGTCTCAAAACGGCCAATAAAATCGACCAAAAGCTCTCCTTGACGATTACAGACAAACTCAGCCTGCGGTATCACATGCCTATACAGATCATCACCAGAGGCATAATTATCATCTTTCTCGGTTGGGAAAAACTTCAATAAAAAGTCTTTAAAAGAGCAATTATAACCTCTGTATTTATATTCAGACAAAATGCGCTCCCAAGGATTGCGCACAAAACTAAACCGGTATAATTCAGAAAAGCGCTCCTCAGTTAAATATCCGAGTTCAACATATTCATTTGCTGTTAAATGAGCCAGCCTAGGAGGGCCTAACTCTTTATTAGTATTAGCCTTAAGTAAAAATGGAGCACGTTCATGCCACTCAAACCCAGCACGCTTTAAAAACACACTTTCAATACTTTGCCCTGCTACTTTTGGAATATGAACAAATAAACATTTATCAAATTTAGAAATCATCGGTACTCATCTTAAATACTCGTTTATAAACAACGAATAAACTCACTAGGTTTTTCGCAATCATTGAAGCTGCAACAAGGCACGCCGCAGCAATACCACCATAAATAGGCGTAAATACCCACAACATTAATAAAAATAAAATGGTTATAAATAAATTTTGATATTGGTGTATTCTCTCATGCCCTGTCATTAATAAAATAACAACCGCTGAGCCACAACTTAAATTAACCCATTGGCCAATGGCTAATATTTTTATATACGTAGCAGCTTGCACATACTCTTCACCTATTAGCGAAAGCATAAAATCAATACAAAAATAAACAACGAGTATTCCAGCCGTCGCTATAATGGTCAGTAAAATACGCGTTTCTCTTGCCAGCTGTTTGATATTACTTAACTTACCCGCACTAAAAAAGCGAGCATAGTATGGGCTACATACCGCATTAACAGCCTGTAAAGGGTAACTAAACAGTACCGCCACTTTTAAAGCAATGGATAGCATTGCAACATCAGCCAAGCTGGCGTACTTGGCAACCAATAAATTAGCCAGTTGCTGAGTGAGCAATGCTGAAAATGCAATGACAAAATAATGCTTATTCGCCTTTCTTAATTTTTCAAGAGGAAGCGTTTTTAGGCCATCAAAGCTTGGTGTGCAATAAAAGAGAGAGGCTACGTAGGAAAAAATTAAACTAACAGCTGTACAACCAAGTACTATCTTAAACGCATGTAATGCTGTATCTGGCTTGAAAAATAGCGCGGTTAATAAAATTAACAGGTTACTAATAAAACCAGAAAAACAAACACTATGGATAATTTTGTGTCGTGAATTTAAAATTGACGAATTAATGCTTTGCAATGCTAACAGTAAGGTTTGCATACAGATTAAGGGCAATAAATCATTTAACCTTTCGACTGAAAACCACAAAGCTATCTGTGTATCAAAAGATAAAACCAATAGCGTTAATAAGCCGCAGCTTGATAAAGCGATTACATGACTTAATACGTATAGCCTACCCAAATCTAAATCATTAAACTGTGCGCCAAAACGAACAATTAAATTTTCTAAGCCTAACTTTGCCAAGCCCGACATTAACAACGACATACTCAGGCACAAAACAAACAAACCAAATTCGTTAACGCCAAGTTGTTGTGCAAAAAGCGCAAATACCCCCAAACTGGAAAGTGCAGTAAGTAACTTAATAGAAAAAGAGCCGGCAATAAATGCACTTAATGATTTAATTAACATCAATTGGGGTATAGCCAAAGAGCTCAAAATCAAAATAATACAATTGGTTAATCTTTTTATACTGAGCGCTTGTTAATATAGGTAAGCTCACTTTTTCAGAGCGGTTAATAAATTCTAAACTGTGTGGCAAATTATGCTTTTTAGCAAAAGCAGGCCACTGGTCAGCTAGCTTTTCAAAATGTAAAACGGTATCTATATTTAAGGCTAAATCGCTTTTGCATACAAATAAGTACTGCGGCTTAAACAATTTGTGCTGCATTATAAAGTGCATATCTAATAATGCATCGACAAAGCTGGCAAAGTCATGGCTATTACTTTTAATTTTATCTGCTAATAACTTATCACTTTGTGAGCCATTACCACCTTGCAAGCTGTACTTATAAGCTGAAAATAATCGCTCTAACGGATGCCTTACAATGGCAAAGCGGTGATACTTTTTATAAAAGTAGTCATTCACCTCATTGTAATACCCCGATTCCACATGAAAGCGCCCGCCACTATCGCCTAAGGCTTTCATAACACTTGATCCCGCATTTTTGGGAATATGAATAAAAATACACTTATATTTGTGCATATAAGGTTTATAAGGATACACGCAAAAAGGGAAGCGCTTTAATAAACGCTTTAAAATGGTCATTTACTGCCTCAACTTAGCCAAAAGAGTTTCATCAAAGCCAACCACGTTAGCTAATTGAGCATCATTGGCTGTTTTATTATGTAGCCATAAACTGTGTGCTTGTGTGCCTACAACATGCAAATAATCTTTATAAGGCGTAGGGTTTGCAACCAACTTTGTTTTTATGCCTTTTTTAAGCGCCATAAATTTAAACCAAATGTCATCTGCCGTTGGGCATAATGTCATGTATAGCTCGGTATTAGCTACCTCTTCAGCAAAACAGTTAACAGGGTACAACACCCCCCAATGCCAATAGGCATCAGTAAATTACTAGGTAGTTGCTCATTGCTATCAAACTGCCATTGCGAATAAGGAGCAATATGGCCAGTAGAGTCAAACGTAACCTTATGGGCTCTGTGGCAAATAATAGCGCTTGGGTAAACTAAATGTTGTTTGTAAAGTTGCTCAATTTGATTAACGGGGTAAATAATATCGTCGTCAAAAGTAATAATGGGTATACCCTGCTGCAAACGCAAACTAGGAATTAGCTTTTTGTAAGAGCGCAAATCCTCACACCAGTTAAATGTAATATGTGGTTCTAGTTTTTTTAGCTCGGCGGTTAGTACTTCGCCATGGGCTAACCATACTATAATTTGCTGTGGTTTAACTGTTTGGTTTAATAGACTGTATAACGTGTGATGCAGTGTTGCTATACGCTTGCCATAACTAGTTAGTGACACAACGCAATCAATACTCTCAGCCTCGCCATTTTCAGTGTTAAGCGCAAGGGCTTGCTGAGTGAGTAAACGGTGCTGGCTTATTAAAAGCTGCTGATGTAAAAACGCTACCCGCTGTTTTAAATAACGCTTGGAAAAAAACCAATGTTTAACTCGTTGCCACACTTTACATTCACCAAAAATAAAAGCACAGATTAACAAAAGCCGTTAAACTGTGCAGTAAGCAAGTTTATTTTATTTATTCAGTTAATTAAAATAAAACCAGTGCGTTTTTATTTGCGTACCTACTTAATGAATCCATTGCAAAATTAATTAAGTCGCTTAATTGTTTTAAAACATCAGATGATATATTTTTTTCATTTATAACCAACTTCTGCAACTTGAGCCAATAAGCCTTATTAGCTAAGATAATTTGTTTTTCTAGTTGCGCTATTTCACTTTCAAAAAAGGCATCACTTTTTGAAATTTCATCGGGTGCCGTAGTATTAATAACACTCAACAAAGTATCTTTTAACAACGTTGATTTTGCATTAGAAGGGACAATTAACTTATTTAATTTAATACTATTTACACCTAAGCTCGTCACTTCTGGTAAGTACGACTGCTTGTGAGAGAAACTTCCTTCTTTTAACTTACTTGCAGTTGTTGACTCACCAACAACCTGCCAAACGTGTCCATAGCTAGTTTTAAGTTCACACGGAATGCTAGACAAGAAAGGTGAAGATAAATCTACAAACCCGTAAAAAAGATAAGTATATATCGGATCAAATTCATTGTAATGTACGAATACCTCCTTACTCGTATCATCAGCACTGCCTGCTATGTAAATAGAGTTGTCAGATAGCCGATAAACATTGCTATCTATTTTATGATTTAAAAAGTCAATAACAGAGAGTAAACCTTGCTCAGCATTATTAATGGTAGTTACATTACTTTTTTTCAAAAAGTCAGATTTATAGCCAAACACTCTTGAACCAAAGAAAGTATCTATACATAATTTTTTCTTATTGCCACTATCAATAATTTGCTTAAAAAGCTGAACCTTTGCATTGTACTGCTTAGCTTCTAACAAAGTGCTGAGTAACTTAGGTGAGTCATACAAAGCAACTATTGGGCAGGAGTCTTGCCACTTCTGCATTTTGTCGCATTGATTATAAATAGCGACTAATACCTGCATAGTGCGTTCAGCACTAGGGTTAACCATACTATTTATATCTGTTTTAACAATAAGCTTATTATTTTCACTTAGCGCAAATTCATAATCACACAATAATGGCAAGCAACTTACAGGTATATCTATAAGCTTTTTATTATCCTCGCCATAATAATAAACACTTAACTCACCATTGTTGGCTTTTATTTCTAGATGAGGATTGAAGTAAGCCCCTTGCTCCTTATTATACTCAACCAACTCATTAATAAGCTCAATAAGTTTTTTATCATTACCGGTAACAAGTTTTTTTACCGGCTTTTCAATTTTTGGTTTAGGAGCTTTTATTACATTGCCTGCATAACTATTAAAACTTTCAAGCCAAGCACTGTCTTTAAATGATTTATTCAACTCGACCAGTAACACATTAAATTCATCTTGAAGTTTATGTTTTATTAGTGTGTTTAAAATTTCGGCTAGCTGAATTGAAGTGAAATCAGTTAACAGTAGCTGCACTTTTGTTAAATACTGTTGTAATACTTCAGAGTTTTCAGACGCAGCAGCGGCTTTGATACCGGTCACAAAGGCTTTAGATGAATATTTTTGCAGTACAAATAACTTAGGTATATATTCTAAGGCTAAATCGTACTGTTTTGTATTTACTAAAAGCGCTACTAATTGCTCGCGCGCAAACGCATTATTTGCAGTCGGGTCGCACTGCAGTGACTCTGTATAGTAAAGCAAAGCTTCTTCGGAATCCTTCATTAATAGCGCAGCCATGGCCATATCATTTAAAAGGGTTGCTTTTTTGTTTTCTGGAATTGTTTTTTTAGCTGCCTTAAAAGCAATTAAAGCCTGAGGGTACTGGTTTAAAGCACTGTGACAAACACCTTTATAAAGCTCAACATCTTGTAAATTACTAGGCATTTTTTTTAGTTTTAGTAATGCTTTTTTATATTTTTTGTTTTTTATTAATCCACTTATTTCTTTTAATTCAATACTCATCACAATACTTAATCAATAAAATTTCATTAATCATACTTAAATAGGCTAAAAATACCATACCACATATTACCTAAATTGCTTTTATGTAGGATTTTGTATCACTTTGGTTTAGTAAAGCTTATAAAAAGAGCATTATTCTCAATTTCACAGTCGTAATATCTGTTTACAAATGAATACTCATCACTAATTCAAAATTTATTATCGATAGCTAATAAAAAAGCGAGCCATAGGGCTCGCTTTTTAACGGTTATAAATTAATTAATAATTAATTATTGACCTTTGAAAGCACCGATAGTTAAACGGTCTTGGCCTTCAGCATTTACTTTAGCTGCAGCGTAAACAGTTACGTCATCGCCTGGTACGTTAGTTGTGATTTCAAGTGCTACTTTAAACTTGTTTTGACCAAGTTCAGCTTCAAGCGCTGTTTTGATATCAGTAAGTAGGTTACGTACACCTGGTTTTGCATCTTGAACTAATACACCTAGAGACTTCCAAGTGTTAGTTTGCATTAGGCCGTTACCTTCTTCAACCATGTAACGTACAGAGATATCACCTGTTTGAGCGCCAGTGTTTGTGTGACGAATGATAGGCTGTGTTTCAGGACCAAATGGGATGTATGGTACTTCAACAACTGAACCGTTTAATGTCCACTCACCTACAGCTAGGTCAGTAGTTACATTAAGGTCTGCATCTGCAGTTGTTGTATCAGCAGTTTTATCGTTGATAAAATCTAGTGATGCAATAAACTTAGTTGTTTCTAATGAAACTGTTGCAGTTGCTTTACCAGCAGGTTTGAAAGTAACTACGTGGTATTTGTTTAAGTCAGCGTCTGCACCAGCAACAACTGGGATAGTTAACTCGGTCATGTCAGTGTTTAATGCAGATTTACCCGCATCAACAACGTTAGTACCAGCAGTGATTAGTTTACCCGCGTTTGGAGCAACATCAACAGCAGTAAATGTACCGTAGTCAAAACCAGACTCGATTTCTGTAGCAGATAGTTCACCATCTTCATCTGCATCTAAGTCCATCATCCAAGAGAAGTTACCAGTAATCACTAACTCACCAGACTTAGGTGTTAAGTTACCTTGAGTTGTGTTTTCTGTTACTTCAATTACTAGTGAATCTGCGTTAACACCATCAATAGCAGGTAGTGCAGTTGCAGACGAATCGCTAGTGTTTGCTTCGAAGTCGTAACGCTCAGTTGCAACGTCAATAACGCCATCAGCCGCTAGGTAAGTTTTTGCAGAGTACTGCTTAGCAATTTTTGTGATTTCGATTGCAGGAGACTTGTCGTACTGTACGTTTGCAGTGTTTTGCACTACAGCAGAAAGAGACACAGAATCAGCACCTGCTGTTGGAGTAACAACTACGCCAGCAACGTTAACGATTTCACGAGCTGCAGCACCAGCATCAACAGTGAATAAGATAGTATTGTCAACCACACCTAGAAGAGTGTAAGTTCCGGTTGCGCTTGTAAGCGTTGCACCAGCAGAAGCTGTTTCGTTAATTGTACCACCAGTTACAGTGTAGATGATTGTATCTTCAACTTGTAAACCACCAACACCAGCAATATGCTTACCAGTAATGGTTAAGCCTTTAGCTGCAGCGCCTTCTTGAGAGTATTTAGCTTGATCAGCAGATACTAGCTCATCTTTATTGATTGTAACTGTACAAGAGTCATCAGCGTCTAGTGTTACAGCATTTGCTGTAGTGTCGTAAACACCCGCAGTACCGCCGTTAACAGATGCCTTTACAGTATCTGCACCGGCTGTATCTTTAAATGTAGCTAAATCTAAGCTTACACCTAGTGCAGTTGCTGCTGCAGCACAAGTAGCTGGAGCGGCTGCGTCAAAATCAGTTTTAACTGCCGCAGTTTCTTTAACGTCTACTGACAAAATACCAGCATTTACTGACATTGAAGCACCAGCAACTGCTAGCGCAAGTAATGTTTTTTTAAACATGTTTTCTATCTCCGAGTTTCATGAAACTGGAATAATATTGTTATTATTCCATTGTTTTTCATTGTTAGTGTACTTAGGCCGTCACCTAAGCAACAACCAAACAATTGTAGTTTAAGCGCGTGGTTAACAGCATGTCAACCAATACGCTAGCAACTGTTTAATTAACAATTTAGTTTAAAACATAATTAATACTTAATTATGTTTTAAGTTACAATTATTAAACAAGTCAATTTTATAATTAAAAAATGTAACGCACACGATGTTACTGAACTTTTAAGTGTAATTCAATCACTAAAATTCGATATTTAGCGATAAACTAGTGCTTTTACTCAATTTATTTGCTCTATTGTTAACCGCTCTAGCGATCCTTGAAATAAATTTTTAATTTGTTGCCATTCGTTGGCCGTTTCTATCACCCGGGGGTAACTAAAACTACCAGCTCGGTACGGTCGTTATTTTTTGTATCGGCCCTAAATAATGCGCCAATAAGCGGTAAGTCACCAAATAGTGGTACTTTAGAATCACTATTTGAATTATTTTCGCTAATTAACCCGCCTAAAATAACCGTTTGCCCACTTTGTGCAACCACTTCGGTTTTTATGGTGCGCTCAAAAATACTCGGGTTAACCGACGAGCTGGTACTGCCCGTTGCTTGGTTAGATACTTTTTGATTAATTTCCATAAGTACCACCCCTTGTGCATTTACGGTGGGGGTTACCGACAGCTCAACCCCCGTTTTACGGTAATCAATCGAGGTAGTTTGGCGATCGCCATTAATTGGGTCGCTAGTGGTTTCACCAATAATAGGGATATCGGTACCGACATTTATAGAGGCACTTACGCCATCGCGCACAACCAGTGACGGCCTTGACAGTATTTTAGCGAGTGAGTTTGTTTGCAATAAATTAATGGCTATTCGGCCATTATCACCTTGCAATAAATAAGACAGCCCACCAAAACCATCGCCCATAAACGCGCCGGTGGTGCTTAAGCCGTAATTACCTTTATTTAGCGCGAACTCAACGCCTCGCTTAAACTCACCTTGTAAGGTGACTTCAGCTATTACCACCTCAAGCATCACTTGTTTAGGGAGTATATCTAGGCGTTTTATAAGTGGCAGTAATTGCTGGTATTCTTCACCTGAGGTATGAAAAATAAGTGTGTTAGCACGCTCATCTACCACCATTTTTACATCTTTAGAGCTGGCACTTCGCGCTGAATTTTGTGAAAACGCACTGCTATTTTCATTGGCTACCGAGGTCGTATTACTGCGGCGGCTACTGCCATCACCTATTAATGCCTCAAGACTTATGCCTAAGTCGGCGGCACGTGAAAATTGCGGCTGGTATAAAAAGTATTGTTTTTCCGTGGTTTTTATTGGTTTATCTATTTGCTTTGCCCAAAAAACAGCACGCTCAATGAGTGACTCTTGATTAGCAAAAAATATTAACGCGCCTTGCGTTTCTATTTCAACAACCGACAGTACCGCTTTAGCGCCCCCTTTACTTTTAAGATCTATACCTTCTTGATTAAGTAATTCTGCTATTTTAGCAGATAAATCAGCAGTAGATAGGTAGGTGCTTTTATAGGCGCCTATTTGGCGGTTTTGCATACTTGGGCGGTCAAGCATATTTACAAGCTCAAGTGCACGCTCTATATCTTGGCGCTTACCTTGAACAGTAATAATACCGCGCTGTACGTCAGCTTGCGCCTTAATGCCTAAAAGTAAGCGCATAGTGTTAGGCAGCGATGCTTGCAGGCCATAATCAAAGGGCACCATTTGTAGTATATCTAGTGAGGTATTAGGTACATCTTCAAGGCTTTTACCATACCCATAAACAAGCTGGTTACTGCCTTTGCCTTCATCTTTATGAATATAAAAAATGTTGTCGTTTAAACGCATCACATAACCACGGTCACTGAGTAACTTTTCGGTTAGGGTAAATAATTTTTTTTCGGTTACTTGGTTTTGTAAATTTAAAGTAACTGTATTGGTATCGGCTTTTACGTTGTCACCTAAAACATAACTTACTTGTAAAGATTCTCCTAATACATGATGTAGGTAATCTTTTAAAAGTAGGTCATCGGCGGTAATGGTTACCATTTTTTCATTGCTAAAGCGGGCAAGTACATCTTCTGCTGTAGTTGTTTTTACGTTTCCCACTTTAAATGGCGGCATAAAGCGTAATGCTTGTTGTTGTGCCAGAGCCGCTTCTTCATTTGCAGGCGTTACCTGATTTGGGTTGAGCAGCTCAGCGTTAGTTACTTCGGTTGTACTCATAACCTCTTTTAAATATGAAGATTGGGCACTGAGTTTTTGGTTGTCTTTTACTGCATCTAACGTTTGGCAACCACTAATGGCTGCGAGCATTGTACAGGCAAGAAAAACCGTTTTTGAACGTTGCATGATCACTATAAATACCTATTGTTAAATTTTGTCTGCTACGCGGTACATGGTTAAGCTTATACGCTGTTCACCTTGCGGGTTATTACGCACTAACTCTACTTGCGTACTCGATGATATGGTTAGGGTAAAGCTTTCGATTTGCTGATTATTAGCCGCTTTTATTAATTTTGACTCACCAGTTTTTTGATCCGTTACGTTAATAAGCGCATACGCTTTTGCCGCCTGCTTTTTAGAGGCGTTAACTTGTTCAGTAATAACCGCTTTTAGTATTAACTTTTTATTGTTCACAAATACTTGTTGCATCAGGCCTTGCTGGGCTAACTGCTGCTCAGCTGTAAGTTGTGTTTGTGGCTCTGGCTCTGCGTCTTCATCACGCCTAAAGCGTTCAAACTGCTGACTTATAAACTGATGCTCTGCGCTACTTAACTGCATGGCAGGAACTACCACGGAAGCTTGTGCATTGCTACTTTGAGTACTTTGCTTGCTTTGATGAACTAAGCGATTACTCGCATCTGTTAATACCCATAAAAAAGTAACTAACAAAGAAAACACAACAACAGGCTGCCTCAACACATGTTTTACCATAATATTACGCATCACTAAGCTCCTTGTTGAGCATATAAAACGAGATACGAGTAGACACTGTCATTTGTCCAAGTCGTCCCGCTTTTTGACGCCTAACATTTATATTAAGAGTTTCTATTTCCTGCCACTGCTTTTGTTGTTGCTGTGATAGTAAATAAGCAATTACTTGCTCTGATTGACCACTGAATGAATACTGCAATTGAAAGCGTGTTAGTGGCGTATTAGGAATAGCCACTACATTTTGCCAGCCTACAGTTGAAGACTTAAGTTCGAACTCAGCTAGTTTTTGTTCGATTAACTTTTGCTGCGTAAGACGAAATGCTTGATCTGGCTGATATTGATAAAAGTATTGAGTAGCTTTATCAAGCTCAGTTTGAGTTGTTTGTAAATTATTGGTGAGCTCAGTTTCGTCTGAAATTAAGGTATTTATTTTATCAACCTTACGTTGCAATAGCTTGTTTTCTGCGATTACATTATCTTGCCATGTAAGTACCGGCACAATAATAAATTTAAATACACACAGTATTGCAATGATGAGTAACGGGTATTTGTATTTTTTTAATTCACTCATTGCTAGTTCCTTCTTCAGAAGTACGTGAGCTAAATTTAGGATCGAGTACCAGTGTGTTTGTTAAAGTAAAACTAATAATAAAACGCTCTGCTCTTCGTGTTTTTGATACAGAAGAATCAAATTTAGCCTCAGCCACATTAGGCGAATTAGCAAGTAGCTCCATTATGCGTGTAGCCTGTTCTGCTTGGCCACGAATTTGGATGCGCTGGCCGTTTATTTGAATGCTGTCGAGATCAACATATTCGAATAATGGGGCTAATTCTAACCACAAAGCGAGGTAACTTTGTTTTGCACCTAAAAACGTTTGTAATTGCGAGTAAGCCGCTTGTGACTCATCTATTTTTTGTTGCAAACTTAATAGTTGGCTCAGGTCTTCACTTTGTTCACTAAGTGTATCGTTGTAGTGTGTATTTATGGCAAAAAGATAGGCCGAACTAAATAATGTGTATACCAATGTAAGAGCGGTTGCTGGTATCACACTTTTTATTATTAATGGCCACCAGTTTAACTGCTCTATTTTAGGTAAAAAAGCATACCAATGTTTAGCTTGTAAACGACCCAAGGCAGGTAATAACATTGATAGTTTTTGTGAAAAAGTCACTTTTTTTACATCTGTGTACTGCACGCCCGTTGATATTGAAAAGCGCTCAGGCGAATTCATAATAGATGACTTTTGAGCAATGAATGTATGGCTTTGATCGCTACTAAAATAGTATGAGCTATGGGTAGTTTCATCTATTTCAATGATTTCATTGGAAGCAGATTGAGCTTGTATAATGAGAGACTCAGGTAAATACAACCACGCTTTAGGTAAGTCTTGATTAAAATCCCAGTGGGTTACCCTAATACCGTGCTCATCTTGATCTTTTATAATATAAAATTGACGCGTTGTTTGCTGCAATTCGAGCAACTTTTTTAATTCTCGGCGTTCTGTTATTGGGTACTTCTTTTCTGTTTGTGTGACGTAACTTGGAGAAACAATCAGCACTTTGTGTTGTTTATCTGTATCAACCTCTAGTTGCTCTAAATCCTTAAGTGGGTATTCATGGCCATTATAATAACTGACCATACTTGAAAAAAATTTATTTTTTATTAATGACAACATTGTATTTAACTCTTTTCAAGCAAGAAATATATTGGGGATGTTTTACCTACCGCATATCTTGATAACGAAATAACTAAATTTCGCGTTAATACCACGTCTCCCACTTTTGCCGTTAATCTAATTGCAAGCGTGTTCACTGGTAAAAAGTTCATGTTTTCGGTTTCCTTTGCACCCGTTAGTCTTTTAAAGTCTAAGCTAGTTAGGTTATTACCTTGGCGCCTTTCGTCAATGAATAGCTGCGCAGAAAATTCATCACTAAATGTTGCTAACAACTCTTTACTTGCCGTTATAGGATTAAAAGAACCGTTAAAATAAGTAGTCGTATTGTTGTATATTAACTGCTTTTCTTCTTCTGATAAGGCTATTGCATTTTCTATGTCTGTTTGGTCAGGTATAAAACCATTTCTAAAAGGGGCATCACCGAGCTGCTCAGCCCCTAATGGACGAGGGATGTTATCAATATCTTGCCAATCTAACAAGTGATCGGCTATTTGTTCTGCTCTAGAGAATTCGATATTGTTTGCTGTTAAAAATTTTACAAACACGTTCTTATCGAGAAAGTGTAAGCTGAGTAATGCACTTTGATCTTGAATTTGTGCTTTAACAAACTTATTAACTTCAAACGGCATGTTAAAAAAATTCCACTTTTCGGTTAATGAAGTACCACTATCGCTGTTATTGATTACTTTCTTTTGGTTTGTAAATAGCGTAAATATTAATTCATTTTGTGCACTATGCAGCTCTACTTCAGCCCTCGCTCTATCTGTGCTCCATTGGGCCATTTCAACCTGGTTTTTAGCTGATTTTGTAAAATATAACGCAAATATAGTTAAAATAGCTGTTATTAAAAGCACCTGAACAAGTGCTATGCCACGATTGTTAATCATCATTATCCAAATAGGGTGTTAAATAGCGAAGTGACTTTTCATCAAACGATATTGTAAACAGGAGGTCTTTGTCATCTTTTTTTAATAAGATAGCCATTTGATCTGGTAGAAGCTGATTATCTAAACCTGAAAACTCACCTCTCCACGTTGGCTCTATACCAGCTTGCACTCCTTCGCTCCTAGCTACAAAGCCGTCCCAACCTAAATAGTTAAATCTAATATCATCGAAATCTGAAAGCAATGTAATTTGCTGTGTAAATGTAAAGTTTTGCTGTGCTGTTACAATAGCCTCACCTTGTGTACTCATGCCTTGGTACAAGAGGTTATATTTATTTTGATCGTTTTTTTCTACTATCAGTCTAAATACTTCAGGGTAGTGTTGATTAAATAGACCTTGTTTTGTTACTGAAAGTAAACGGTTCTCTTTGCCTACAAATAAAAACCCTGGATTATAATCATTATTATTATCTGTTTTATCCAACACTATATATGGTTGAATAGCAGTTAATGTGGTATTGAGTAAATTAAAGTTTTTTGTTGTTTCGAGGGTGTTTTGAAAATCACCTAGCTCTTTGGTCCAGCGCGTAGCTAACATTTGGTAGGTAAAACTACCTAAAAACAGCAAACCACTAAGAATCGCTGTTACAATCATGAGCTCTATAAGCGTAAAGCCAGCATGCTTAACTTTCATTCCAACTCACCTCATAATAACTATACTCGGTGGTTGTTTCACCATAACTAAACTCTGCGCTAACTTGCCAAAGTGAATATTTATTAGGGACTTGCTGATATTTTCCTAGATCATAGTCATAAAGTGGAGGAGCTGACTTGAACGCCACCTTTTGTGCTTGCCAACTTACACTTACTCCCCAAAAAACATTACTACCTGATAAGTTGTGCTCTGCATTTTTTGATTGGTGTCGTAATGCAGCCTGGATTTGCTTTAAGGCAATTGGCATTATACCCGAAATGGTAACATGTCTGTTTGCTCTTTCACTGGAGATAAAAGCACCACGAAACATATCACTCACTAATGTGATTGTTGCAAATAAAATAACACTCGCAACGAGTACCTCTATTAGAGTGAAGCCTGCCTGCTTGTTATTGCTCATCTGGCACGACGCTTGTGTTAATGAGACTTGCTAAGTCTAAAGTAGTGTTTATATCACGATATGTTAAATTTAATTCTAAAGGCTGCACAAAACCATAATTATTAAAATATAGAACTTGCTCGTTAAAAAACAAAACCTCATTTGTTATGGTTATTGGCTGAATGTCTGACCCGTTATAACTAATTGTAATTTCTTTTCCTTTAAACGTGACCTCTGCAGAGCTTTGAAGAATATAAGCTCGATAACTTATTTTGCGTAATCTATTTTTTAAAGTCAGTATTTCGGATTTAGCTTGTGCTTTATCTAAGCTGTTAATGGCTAAGGGACCAACTAGACCTGTTAGTAATGCAATGATGGTCATTACAACCATTACTTCTATTAATGTAAAACCGCTTTGTAAAGCAGGCTTATTAGACGCCAATATCATTCATCGACACCATACTAAGTAGCATAATTACAACAACACCGCCGACAAACCCTCCCATAAACAGAATCATTAAAGGTTCTAATAACGTTGTCATTTTTTGTGTCCAGCTTTCAAAGTCATCTCGTGAACGATTAGCTATTTCATTAAATACTCGTTCTAAATTTCCAGACTCTTCGCCCACCTCAAGTAAAGATACATAAAATGCTGGATAAATAGATGTTTGCCGTAATGCAGGAGAAAGCGCACTGCCTCGTTTTACCTTTTGTTTTGCTATTTCCATCTCTCGTTTTAAAGAAAGGTTTTTTATATTACCCGCAGATAAGCCTAATGCCTTGTCAATAGGTACTCCGGCTTTAATCATCATAGCTAAACCACTGTTAAAGCGGATACGCTCTATAGTAATAACGGCTTTAGAAACTATAGGTAATTTTAAACATGTTCTTTGCCACCAACTTTGAAACTTAGTCGTTTTAGCACTAAAGTGTATGCCAAAAACTAAGGCTATAAATGCAGCAATTAGCCAGCTTTGGTAGTTTACCATCCACGCACTTGCATCTAACATAAAGGAGGTGTACCAAGGTAGATCTGTCGCTCCAATAAACATACCTGCCATTTTAGGAATGATGACATTAAAAATGAAAAATATACTTAATAAACAAACAAAAAATATAACACTCGGGTAAGTTAATGAGCCTATAATTTTAGCTCTTAAATCTCTTTTAAACTTTAAGTCTTTTGCTAAGTCAGCAAATACGTCGCTCAATTTCCCTGATGCTTCCCCTAGCTCTATAAGATTGCAATATAGTGCATCAAATACCTCTGGATGTTCTCTACAAGCAGAAGATAAATTACTTCCTTTTTTTATTTTTTGATTAAGCTCTGTTAGAAGCTTTGCCAAAGATGGTTTCGCCTTAGTTTTACGAATGATATCTATGCCCTTATCAATTCGTACCCCTGATTCTAATAATAAACTTAACTCAGAAGTTAAAAACTCAAGATCGGCTAGGCTGATTTTTTTAGACTGAAATAAACCGCTTCTATCATCGTTTATTGCTTTAATTTCTGATGGAAAAAGTCCCTGCCTTTCAAGCGCTATAATTGCTTCTTGTTTATTAACAGCCTCAATTTCGCCTTGATTTTTAGCACCAAGGTTATCATAAGCCTTATATTGAAAAAGCATATTAGCCTGCCACTCTAAGTACTTCAGCTATTGTAGTTTGACCAAGAATAGCTTTATATAAACCATCTTCGATTAAGGTTCTTCGTTTTAAAGATTGGTTGTGCGTTTTAGCTTTATTGATAAAGTTTGCATCTTTTGGTAAGGCTTTAATAGTATCATCGCACGCTAAGTACTCAGTAACAGCCATACGACCTTTATATCCTGTGTTTGAGCAGTGTTCACAACCGATACCTTTTCGTATATCAATTGAGGGGATGTTAAAGCGCTCAATAAAGTCATTTAAATCATATTTAGTTATGTATTTTTCAGCTTCAGGATCGGGCTGTGAGCAATGCTCACATATTTTTCGTGCTAAGCGCTGAGCTACAATCGAAACAAGCGCAGCGTTAAGTAAAAACTCTTCCACTCCCAAATCGAGTAGTCGTGTGTATGCACTTGCGGCATCATTTGTATGCACTGTACTAAACACTAAATGACCTGTTAACGCAGATTGGAGTGCTATTTGTGCGGTTTCTTTATCGCGTATTTCACCGAGCATTATGATATCAGGATCTTGACGAACTATAGAACGCAGACCCGCAGAAAAGTCAAAGCCTATATCGCTATTAACTTGCACTTGGTTGATACCTGGTAATTGGTATTCAACAGGATCTTCTAAGGTAATTATTTTTACATCATCGTTATTGAGTGCATTTAAAAACGTATAGAGAGTTGTTGTTTTTCCAGAGCCTGTTGGGCCTGTTAAAAGTACAACACCCGAGGTTGTTTTTATATCCTCTTTTATACACGCTTCTATATCACTTGAAAGCCCTAGTACTGACATATCGTAGCGGACATTATCTTTACGTAAAAAACGCATAACAACAGATTCGCCATCGTTAAGTGGTAAAGATGAAACACGGATATCTATTTCTTGATTAGATATTTTTAGCTCTATTTTACCATCTTGTGGACGCCTTTTTTCGGCAATATCCATCCCTGATAGAATTTTCAAACGAGTTACTATTGGAAGCTGCATTTTTGGTGCTATACGCTCTACCTCATGTAAAACACCATCAATACGATAACGAACACGGTAGCGCCCCTGAAAAGGCTCCAAGTGCATATCGGAAGCGCCTTGGCGAAGTGCTTTTCCTATCAAAGAGTTAAGCAAGTTTACTGTTGGCGCTTCTGACGCTAATTCTCTAAGACGCTCTTCTTCATCACCTGAAACATTCTCCTCTAAACTTTGGTTGCTCGAATCTGCTAGTTTCGAAGCAAGCGCTTGAATCTCTGATTCATTTGCAATGAGAATATCAGCGGATATACCTTGTTTTACAAGCCAGTTGTTAACGCTAATATTAAGTGGGTCAACGGCAGCAAAAACCCATTTAGAAGCGTTTTTTTCAACAACAGCCAATTATTGTTAATCAGAAAATGTATTTCTGCGGCATCAAGCAATGGCAAGTCAACTTCTTGCCATTCAAGAATATTAAATACAGGCAGCATTAGATATTTAGCAATGAGCGGCTGTACTTGATCATCAGGAAGACTACCCATATTAACTAAAATCTGTTCTAGCCTTCCACCGTATTTCTTTTGATAATTTAATGCACGAGTTAAATCGGCATCAGTTATATCAAACTGCTCAACTAATAACTGCTCTAATTTCATTCTAGTGTATTATATCCGCGTTATTATCTTCACCACCTTCTTTACCATCAGCGCCATAAGAAAGTAAATTGTAAGGCTTTTCTTTATTATTTGTTAACTCATATACGTAAGGGTTACCCCATGGATCGAGAGGTACATCTTTTGGTAAATAAGGGCCATCCCACCTAGGTTCATCCCCTCTGCGTAAGTCATCTAATTTAGATGGGTACTTACCTAAATCTAAACGATACGTATCTATGGCCGTCTCAAAAGCAGACATTTGTGTGCCCGCAATACCTCTTTCTGCTGTACCCAGTTTATTAAAAAACTTAGGTGCAACTAGTGATGCCAACAGACCTAAAATTACGATAACTATAAGTAATTCCATCATAGTAAAACCATCGTGTTTTTTCATTTCATACACCTTTATAATTTACAGTGAACTAACCGCGGCAAGAGCTACACCCATTTGATAAAGTATTTGTGTTGCTGTGCTCCACAAGGTTAAGTTATCAACATGCTCTGTATCTAGTGGTACAACGACTGTATCACCAGGCTCTAATATTTCAGAGCGGTCAACACCAAACCAAGAGTTATTGCTTGGTATTTTAACTAAACCACTTGCTTTAATAATATAAACACGATCTTCATCTGCACGCTGCTTAAAGCCGCCACTTCTACCGATATAATCATCAACCGATAAAGCTGAATCAAATAAGTGTGAACTAGAGAAGTTAACCTCACCAACAACATTAATACTGTTTTGTTTGCTTGGAATATAAAGCGTATCGCTATCTTCTAGGGGGATATCTAATTTCCCCTCCACAATAGCTGGTAAATTTATAACTAAACGACCCACAGCTTTCACTTTAGCCAAATCATTAATCAAGCTATTCATGTCTTCATAACTCAGTGATGAGTCGGTGATTGAGCTATTAAAGCTTTTGGAAGTAATATCTCTTCGTAAGTCTTCTGACAGCTTGTTTAGCTGCTGTTGCTGTTGAAAACGTAGATTTTCGCGAGTAAATACAGCTCCTTCAGGGTAAGAATAATCTGTAAACCCTCCTGCCCTTTTTATTACTTCTCGTAAGCTTTCACCTTTACGAATATCGTAATCACCAGGGAATTTAACTTCACCATATAGGCTTACTTTTAGTCCTTTCTGCCAATTAGGTATTGGGTAAACATTGATTGAATCTTTGCTATGAACCAGAAACTTTTCTTTTGTAGGGTTGTCGACTGCTTCTTCTAAATTAATGTTAACGTGTTCTAACATTGCTGCATTTTTTGGTGAAAAACGCGTTATCTCTGCGCTTTCAAGAAATGCTGACTCTTTTAGTCCCCCTGCAGATGCAATAGCCTTATTTATATTGGCATTAACCGGACGAGGATAAATCCCTTCGTGATAAACCTCACCGCGAATTGCGTAAATTTGAACTTTGCTTTTGTAACCTGCCTGCTGATTTAATTTAGCAAGTATAGGCTTAAGGAGTCTTTCTCTGCTGAAATATGAATACTCGTCATCTTCTAATTCAACTTTCTTATTTAAAATTTCCGTAATTGCTGTAACTCTATTTTTATCTTCTTCAGCAAGTTGTTTTTCAACTTGCTCAGCAAGTTCCTTATCTAAGGTGTCACCTAAATCTATAAATTCATAAAATTGTTTTTGCTCAAAATCATCCCATAAAGCCATTTTTTCTCTTAATTTAATTTGCTCTTGGGTTAAAGCTAATGAGTCTAATGCTATTTCTTCATCTTCTTTTGATTGAAAACGACTAAAAACAACCACTTTATCGCGTGCTTTTAGCTCTATATTTTGTTCAGGATCGTGAGCAATAGCTTCAAGTGGTGAAAATTGATGTACCTCTATATCACCTTTGATATTTACTTCCCTAATTATAAGAGCGTACTCATAATCTGCTATCGGAAGTAAATCACTTTTAATAGAGGTAAATAACTTGCTAACTCTATCTCCTTCGCTCCACGAATAATTACCTGGGTATGTTACAGCGCCGAGTAAAGTTACTGCATCGTTTAACTCTTCACTTGATGAAGGTACCTTTATTTTGTCACCGTTTTTAGCAATATATTTAGAATCTGGATTTGTTAAGTCTATTTGCAGAATTGTTTTAAAACTATTACCAGTATAACGCTCTACAACTGTTCTTTGTGGATAAGCTGCTCCATTAAAGCCACCGGCCATCTCTATTAAATCATGAACTGATTCGTTATCTTGTAACTCAAAAACAGCTGGTCTACGAACCTCACCATCAACAGTAACCTGTTTACCTACAGTCGGAATAAAAACTACGTCACCAGGCTTTAAAATTACATCATCTGAACTATCACCACGAATTAGCAGATCATATAAATCGAGAGTTTGAATTGTTTTACCAGCTCGTTTTAGCTGAATATTACGTAGAGAACCAATTTCAGAAATACCGCCACTCACAAATAATGCATGAGAAATAGATGAAAGCGCAGGCACAGTGTAAGCACCTGCAAGGTAAGCTTCACCTAAAACCATTACCCTAATACTTCTAGTTTTTCCCATAGAAACGAATGGCTCAACCCCAATCATTTCTTTTTCAACCTTAACCTTTATAAGCTTAACCACTTCACTGTATTGCATACCTGAAACAGACACTGGCTGCAATTTATCAATTGCTAAACGTCCCTCTCTATCAACTTCAACTTCTTCACTAGATGACTCTTTACCATACAAATTTATGGTGAAGGTATCGCCAGGGCCCACAATATAGCTGTCAGGTACTAAAGCATTTTCAGAGGGAGTAAACGTAGTTGGCTCACCGGAAAAAAGCTCATAACCAAATGGCTTCGGTTCATCTGATTTCGGTTTGAATTTCTCTTCTTCAGTTTGAAACTCCTCATCATCTATTTTATTTTTACTATTTCGAGGAAGTACTGAAGGTGTCAAAAGGTCATCATCAGAATCTTTATCTTTGGAATTTTTTAGAGCACTTAAGTCTATACCATATTTTTTTGCTAAAGCTTGCTGTTGAGATTCTGGCAGTTTTTTAAATTGCTCTAACTGTTGTTCAGTGGGCTGAACACTTTCTTCAGCCCCTAAAGCCGATGTAAAGGCTAACATACTGAAAAACAGTACCGCCGAAAAAAATTAGTTAACTTCACAAAGCTTCCCTTTAGTAAAAAAAGATAAAAATATAAATATTCGCCGCATACTACACCATTTTATAGATAAAAAAATGGGTAAGCACGCTTACCCATTATTATGCTTTTTGCATGCTTAAAAACTGTAAACAAGTGTTAATGAAGTCTCTGTATCTGTTGCTTCTTTATCATCAGCCACATCAGAGTTATTGGTTATATTGTAAGCCACTTTCATTTGCAGTGAGCCGTTAATTTTAGTCAGCAGTGCGGTTTCAGAGCGGGTTTTGGTATTAGTATCACCGTATTCTACCGATACTAACTGAGTAAAACGCGCGTTATCTGAAATTTTCCAGCTAAAGTCTACTTTACCTAAGGCAATCACTTCACCTTCGTATTCACCCGCTAATGAGTTGCCGTTTTCATCAACCTCTTCGCTAATATCTGGGTATTTAAAATACTTATAACCCGGACCAATTTCAGCGTTTAGCTTCATGTTTGTCTCGTTTAATAAACGTAAACCATAACCCGCTGAAATAACTGATTCACTTCGATATGCGCCAAAGTAATCAGATACGTGCGACCCATAAATAAATAAATGAGCGTGCTTTTCGTTTAGTTTGTAATTACCCTGCGCTGAAATAGAGTACTTTTCGTTAGTACGCTGTTTTTCTTTTATGCCAGCGTCGTTTTCTACTTCATCTTCTTTATAGATGCCGTCTAGCTTATACTCGTTATTCCAACTTTCTAAGTTATGCAATACTTTAATACCACCTTTTAAAGTGGTTGTTTCTGTATTACCACTGGTAATAATAGCACCCACTTCGCTGGTAACTTCCCAGGTTTTTTGTTCTTCTGATGCAAATGCACTCGTTGTAGCTGTGGCTGCTACTAAAATTGATAAAAGCTTAAGTTTCATTAAAAAATAACCCTGTAAAAATATTCATGCTC
The DNA here is from genome assembly GCF_048318575.1 of Pseudoalteromonas sp. RW-H-Ap-1. Taxonomy (GTDB): domain Bacteria; phylum Pseudomonadota; class Gammaproteobacteria; order Enterobacterales; family Alteromonadaceae; genus Pseudoalteromonas. Next base: position 330,130 of record NZ_CP166996.1, on the reverse strand, counting down.
TTTAAAGCAGCGCGCACGTTAGCAAACCTAACGTGAGCATTACCTTAATAACTTTTTAAAATTAGTCTTGCTTGTGCAAATGCACATCCATTTGTGGAAATGGAATGGTAATATCAGCGTCGTCTAACGCTATTTTAATATTTTCCATTAACGACCAGTATGTTGGCCAGTAGTCTTCTGAGTTAACCCACGGGCGTACGATAAAGTTAACGCTTGAATCGGCAAGCTCAGAAACCGATACGTTGTATGCAGGATCTTTTAAAATGCGTGATTCGTTATCTAGTACTGATTTAAGTACTTCTTTTGCTTTTCGTAAATCGGCGTCGTAGCCAACACCAATCACAAGGTCAACGCGGCGTGTTGATTCGCGCGAGTAGTTAATAATTGCATCTGACATTATTTTTGAATTGGGCATTACAATAACTTTGTTGTCAGGAGTGCGCATTTCAGTTGAAAATATTTCGATTTTTTTAATCGTACCAGCTTTACCACCGGCTTCAACGTAGTCACCTGATTTAAATGGGCGTAGTAAAATAATTAACACGCCTGACGCAAAGTTAGATAATGACCCTTGCAGTGCTAAGCCAACTGCTAAACCTGCAGCACCTAAAATCGCAATAAACGAAGTGGTTTCAATGCCAATTTGTGACAGCGCCATTAAAATAGTGGCTGCAAATACAATGGCATACACAATACTAGAGACAAACGATGAAACCGCTTTATCTACTTTTTTCTTGTCGAATGCTTTAGCGGTTAAATTTGCACAAAATTTGGCAATTCGACCACCCAGTAAAAATATAACAAGCGCTATAACTGCTTGAATACCATATTGTAAGATTAAGCCTGAATTTTCATTCAGCCAATTGAGTATTGAATCCATATTAACTCCTGATAGCGTTATTAAGCAGTTTGGCGATATTGTTTGTTGTATTGTAAATCTTTAATGGGTGTTTGCAACAGCGTTTTACTAAGGGGTTAGGGATTCAAGCCACGAGTGTGGAGGTTCGAGGTTCGAGGTTCGAGGTTCGAGGTTCGAGGTTCGAGGAATTTAAAAAACTTACGGTTAATATAGTAAGTTTTTTTATACCCGTAGGCGTGAGTTTACCTCGCGCAGGGTTTAGGGTTTAGATGTTAGGTCGGTTACCCGTTACCAATAAGCTTAAATATAGAATACTTATAATAAGTTTAAATTTTTTTGATTTTTTGCTTCACAAGCATAGGGATATTATGTATTATGCGCGCCACACCAAACAAGGTGTATGTAGTGGCGGTTGTAGCTCAGTTGGTAGAGCCCCGGATTGTGATTCCGGTTGTCGCGGGTTCGAGCCCCGTCAATCGCCCCACTATTTTCTAAACTCCCTCAGTAATGTCCAAAGTTAGCTTCTTAACTATACCTAGCCTTCATAAAACCAAATTTAAAATAAAAACAATACACTCTTATCAGTAGCCGCTGGTTCATTCCATGTTACACAGCCTATTTCCCGTATTTACGCTTCAGCCATTATCTCAAAACATATAAGTGCGCGCATAAAACCTCACCTACGTTTAAACCAAACACCGTGCTTGTTTTGGTCTCTAACTATAGCCTAATACCTAAAACCTGCTCTTTAACCTTAAAAGACGCGATATGAAATCGCTGCTACATAAATTAAAAAACTACTCTCGTAGCAGCGGGTTTACCCCGCGTCACGGTGCATTGATAGACACGATAAGAATATTACCTTGGTCATGATGCATTAAAAAACGCGATATAAAATCGCTGCTACACTTTATTCTTTATGTGCAAGGACTCGCTATGAAGAAGGCTTATCGACTCAGGAAAGGAAGGGTTTCATTAACTAATCATTACTATATTGTCACTATGGTATCGCATAATCGCAATAAGCTTTTTACTAAACTTAATATGAATCGTTGTTTAATAAAACATATGCGAGAAATAGAACGAGAACAACGAATAAAATCGATCGCATTTGTTATTATGCCAGATCACTTACATTGGCAATTTCAAATACTTTCTAACAACACACTTTCAAATATAGTTCGTCTTTTTAAAGGTAGAACTGCCGCTAGTTTTTATAAATTTGAAATTTATAAATTGTGGCAAAAGAGATATTACGATCATTTAATTCGTAATGAAGAGGATCTCATAGCTAGCGCTCGTTATATTATTGCCAATCCTTTAAGAGCAAAGTTAGCAGGCAAGGTTGCGGATTACTCTTATTGGGATTGCGTTTATGTTTAATATTTAGCCCATAACAATGGGCTTACTCCACGTTATACTGCCTATTTCCCGTATTTGACGCTCTAAGCGCGCTGAGAATATATTATATTCTCAGCACCTCATATACTTGGGTATTTGCTGTCCTTGCCAACTTATTAACCTACTTGAAAGAAAGACCTAGTGATGCTAATGCTTTAGAGTGCTTTTCAATCGCATTAGACTCAGCACCTACATTATGCGCTTGGGCTAAGTTTTCTGACGAAGCGGTACTAATATTTGAAATATTACGGCTGATTTCTTGTGATACCATGCTTTGCTCTTCTGCTGCCGTTGATATTTGCGTTGCTAAATCAGAAATATCAGTAATTGCAGCATATACTTTTGAGACGATATCTTGGCTATTTCGCGTTTCTTTAACGCAGGTCTCTGCCGCATTCTTGCCAGCTTCCATTGTTTTTGACCAATTGAGTAACGTAGATTGCATTTCAGATATAGAGACTTGAATTTGCTCTGTAGCAGTATGCGTTCTACTTGAGAGTGCTCGCACTTCATCAGCAACAACCGAGAACCCTCTGCCATGCTCGCCAGCACGCGCAGCTTCTATAGCCGCATTAAGTGCAAGTAAATTTGTTTGATCGGCAATCCCTTGTATCTCTTGCATTATACCACCAATTTTTTCAGCCTCTGTTGCTAGCCCGCTCGCTGAACTTGCCGAGTTATCAACTTCAGTTGCAAGTAACGATACTTCACGCATAGTGCCTGACATTGCTTGCGTTGCGCTTTCGCAGTCTTGGTGAGCTTGCTGAACACGCTGGTTGGTTACTAAGGTATTTTTAGCAACCTCATCAATTGAATGTACCATTTCTTCAACCGCTGACGACACTTGATGTAATTCTGATGCTTCTTTTTCAACACCGGCCTGTGCAACTTCAGCACAAGTTTTAAGAGAATCAGCACCTTTACTAAGGCTTAAAGTACCATCAATTATACGGCCAACAATCGTCGTAACTTTACCCTCAAGTAATTTAATCTGAAAATCACTGTAGCTGAGGCTATCGCTACCAGAATAAATATGCCGAGATACGCTATCTGGACCTGCTTTGGTTTTTTTGATTGCGCTTTGCGAGCGAATTAATTCTTCGTAAAAAATAACAAAAGGCAGAGGAACAAACAGCAAACATAACCAGAACATATAGCTTGTTAACCAAGCAATTAAAGCTGCCCCTCCAATAAATAGAGGAAGCTTAAATGCAGCTAATTTTTCACTTAAAGGCGTAATTGATTGACCATTATTTAAACGTTGGTATAGCTTTTCTGCGCGGTTTTTATATTCTGGAAGAAGTTGTTGACGAACTGATTGATAACCTACTTTTTTACCGTTTTCATAAATAGGAGTTACAAAGGCATCTACCCAATAATAACGCCCATCTTTACATCTATTTTTTACCGCTCCTCGCCAAGCAGTATCGCTTTTTAAATTAGCCCACATATCCCCAAATGCCGCAGGCGGCATATCAGGATGGCGAACCATGTTATGGTTTTTCCCTGTCAATTCATTAATGCTGTACCCTGAAACTTTACAAAAGTTATCATTTGCATAGGTGATAACGCCTCGTAAATCTGTTGTAGAAACTAACTCTTCGTCAATGCCGAACGAAACTTCCTGGTCTACCGTTGCTTGATTTCTTCTACTCATAGTGGGTGCTGTATTATTTTTTAATGGGTGAATTTGCGGGATGTTAATTTAATAATGTGTAGAACACAATTGTACATTATTACTATATTTCAATAGTTTTGAAACTACTGAAACTTCATTCTACTTACTCACACATAAAAATAAACAATTAAAAAAAACATGGGGTTACAAAAAAGCCGCATAGTGGAAGAAGAATTGATACTGCATATAATTGCGCTTTTAAAAAGGATATAATCACAATAGCATCTAACTAAGAATAATTTAGACCCTAAGAATAGAGAAATGCAAAAAACCTCTCCTTAAACAGGGCAAAAAAATGCCACCAAAATGGTGGCATTTACACACGGGGTTATTTCTACTTATAGAAATTCTTTACGTTTTGTTTACTTGAATCTTTTTGAAAAGGTAGCATTTACATCCAAATCAAGCAACTTAAAACACTTAACTGTTAACTTATCGGAACAGTTTCGGTAGTTAAATCTTGGTACATACGTACTTTTCTTCTAGGTATTCATCTAAACCTTGGTGACCACCCTCTCTTCCGAGGCCTGATTGTTTTACCCCACCGAACGGTGCTACAGGATTTGATATAACCCCCTCATTTACACCTACCATGCCAAACTCTAGCCCTTCGCTTATACGATAGATTTGTTTAATGTTTTGGCTATAAAAGTATGCAGCCAATCCATAAGGGACATCATTAGCTAGCGCAAGGACTTCGCTTTCTTCATCAAATGGGATCACCGTTAACACAGGGCCAAATACTTCTTCGTGATAAATATCCATTTGTGTAGTGACATTAGTAACTATTAATGGGTTTTGAAAGCTGCCACCTAAATTGCTGTTATCTCCAATTAGCGTAGCGCCCTTATCAAGAGCGTCTTTAATCAGTTGTTGCACTTTTTCTTTTGCTTTGGGATAAATAAGCGGGCCTATATCGGCATTTTCATCAAAACCGTTTGCAACGTTAAGCGCAGCGACTTTGGGTGTAATTTTTTCAAATACTTCATTTAATATACTGCGCTGGATGAAGATACGGTTTGCTGCCACACACGCTTGACCACTATTTCTAAATTTAGCCGCCATTAAGCCATCAATGGCGTCATCAATATCGGCATTATCAAAAATAATGAACGGCGCATTGCCACCTAATTCCATTGATGTTTTCTTAATTGTCTGAGCACATTGCGATAGTAACTGCTTACCCACACCTGTAGAGCCAGTAAAGGTGAACTTACGTACCACCTCTGAGTCAGTCAACATTTTACCAACGTCTTTAGCGTTTTGTGATACCAACACATTAAATGCACCTTTTACAAAGCCAGCCTGATCAGCTAAATACGCTAAAGCAATAGCACATAGTGGTGTGTGCTCAGAAGGTTTTAAAATGAAACTACAGCCAGCAGCATAAGCAGGGGCAACTTTTCGAGTTACCATAGCCACAGGAAAGTTCCATGGTGTTATACCGGCAACCACGCCAATAGGTTGTTTATAACTGCTTAGGCGATGCTGACTGTCGGTTGCAGGGATCACATCCCCATAGCTACGCTTAGCTTGCTCAGCAAACCACTTAATAAAGCCGGCACCATAATCTATTTCACCGAGAGATTCTTTAAGCGGTTTCCCCTGCTCTTTGGTCATAAGTGTAGCTAGCGTTTGCTTATGTTTAATCACCAACTCATACCAGCGCATCAGAGTTTCACTTCGCTCGGTTGCATTCGTGGCTTTTAATTTTACAAACGCGCCTTTTGCCGCATTAATAGCCGTATTTACGCCTTGCTCGTCAATATCGCTTACATCTATTATGCTTTTTCCGGTCGCAGGATCATCGACGCTAAATCGCGTAGCGGTTTTATAAAATTCACCGTTTATAAACGAGTCTGAAAAAATAAGATCACTCAAAATATACCTCCGGAATGGGTTTCGGGCTTCGGGCTTCGAGACGCGGGATAAACCCGCTGCTACATGTGCGCGGCATAAAGCCCCGCCTACAGGCTATTTTAATTTACCCGCAGCCCGTTGCTCGTAACCTTTAAAAAGACGCGAGGTAAACCCGCTGCTACTTATACAAACAAAAAAAGCCGCTGTATTAAACAGCGGCTTTTAATATAATAGTCGTTAATTAAAAACTAGTGTTCTTCATTAACGATATTGAGATTGTACTTTGGTATTTCAACCACTAAGTCTTCATCTCTAATGATTGCTTGGCAACCTAAACGTGACTCAGGCTCTAAACCCCAGGCTTTATCTAGCATGTCATCTTCTAGGTCGTCACTTTCATCTAATGAGTCAAAACCTTCACGGATCACTAAGTGACAGGTTGTGCATGCACATGACTTTTCACAGGCATGAGGAATGCTAATGCCATTTTTAAGCGCGATATCAAGTACCGTTTCGCCAGCGGGCGCTTCTATTGCAGCACCGTCAGGACACAACTCCGGATGGGGAAGAAAAACAATTTGTGGCATTCTAATCTCTCTTATATATTGTCTACTGACTGGCCTGTTAAGGCTTTTTTAATTGATGCATCCATTCTACGCGCGGCAAAATCACTACTCGCATTGTCCATTTTTTCAATGGCTGCTTTAATTTCGCTTGGCTCTTGTGCACTCTCGCGTACTTTTGCAAGTTCGTTTATTTCCACTTTTAGCGCCGCTAGTTGCTCAGGCTCAAGTAAATCGCCATCAGCAGCTATAGAGGCTTCCATTGCTTCTATTACACGAAGCGCTTCAACTTGTTGCTCTTTAAGCATACGCGCTTGCATGTCGCCTTTAGCGTTACTCATCGACTCTTTAAGCATATTAGCAACCTGCTCATCAGATAAACCAAACGACGGTTTCACTTGTATTTCTGCTTGAACGCCAGTTGATTTTTCCATGGCTGATACGCTTAGTAAACCATCAGCGTCTACTTTAAAGGTAACGCGAATATGCGCCGCTCCCGCCGCCATAGGTGGAATGCCTTTTAAGCTGAACTTTGCCAGCGATCGACAATCGTCAACCAGTTCACGCTCACCTTGTAATACATGCAACGACATAGCCGTTTGACCATCTTTAAACGTAGTAAATTCTTGCGCACGTGCAACTGGGATAGTGGTATTGCGTGGAATGATTTTTTCAACCAAGCCACCCATGGTCTCAAGTCCTAGCGACAACGGTAACACATCCAGCAATAACATGTCTGAATCTGGCTTGTTACCAATTAATACGTCTGCTTGTAATGCTGCCCCCAGAGCAACAACACGATCAGGGTCAATTGAAGTGAGTGGTTGTTTATCAAAAAACTCGCCAACTTGAGTACGTACCAACGGCATGCGGGTTGAACCGCCAACCATCACGACTTGTAATACTTCTTGGTTTTCAATACCGGCATCTTTTACTGCACGACGACATGAGCGGAGCGTTTTTTTAACCAGTGGCATAGCCAGCTCGTTAAACTTCTCTCGTGTTACTTCAACCATGTATTTTTCATCGTCAAACTCAAGGCCAACATTTACTTTTTCGTATTGGCTGAGTGCTTCTTTACATGCTTTGGCTTTATTTATAAATAAACGTAATACCGAAGGAGATAACCCCGTCACGCCGGTTTCTTGTTTTAAGTAGTCAACTAATAATGAGTCAAAGTCATCACCACCTAGACTAGAATCGCCACCAGTGGCCAATACTTCAAACACGCCTTTATTTAAGCGCAGTATAGAAATATCAAATGTTCCGCCACCTAAGTCATAAACGGCAATGATGCCTTCTTGACCTGAGTCTAAACCATAAGCAACGGCAGCAGCAGTTGGCTCGTTTAATAAACGCAGTACATTAATGCCGGCAAGTTCAGCAGCATCTTTAGTGCTTTGGCGTTGTGCATCATCAAAATAGGCTGGTACGGTAATAACTGCGCCTAAAATATCTTGATTACCAAAGCTTTGTTCTGCACGTGCTTTTAGGGCACCTAAAATATGGCTTGATGTTTTTACTGGGCTGATTTTTCCGGCTTCAGTTGCTATCGCAAGTGCACCGTTATCATCGCAAAATTGATAAGGCAGTTGGCCATAGCTTTGCTCTATTTCGGCTTGGGTTTTACCTAAAAAGCGCTTAACTGAAATGAGTGTATTAACCGGATCGAGAGTAGCTGCTTGCATTGCGTCTGCACCTACGGTTATGCCACCAGCTTGGTAACGCACTACAGACGGTAACATTGCTTCGCCTGACTCATCAGTAATAGTACGAGCTTCGCCGCTTTGTACGGTTGCAACTAATGAATTCGTGGTACCTAAATCAATACCAATTGCTAATTTATGTTCATGTGGTGCCGCGCTCTGCCCCGGCTCAGCAATTTGCAATAATGCCATAATGCTCTTTAAACTCGTGTTGCTCGCTTTGCAGCAAGTGAATTAATCGTCAAATAAACTGTCTTCAATGCGTTCAAGTTCGTCGCGTAACTTATAAACAAACTTTAGCTTACGAATACTGTCTGCTGCTTGTTGATATTGCTGCTCATCGTTACTTGCTAACTGCTCTGCCAATTGCGCACTGTATTGCTGATCAAGCTGCTTTATTTGTTTTTCAAAATGATCAATAGCAGAATCAGGATCGCTTGCGGTCGCTAACTCTTCAAGCTCTTCGCGAAGCTCCATTTGCTGCATTAAAAACATGGGATCTTGCAATGTTTGCTGTTCAGCACGAATATCTATGCCCAGCTCGCTCAGCATATATTCTGCACGTTTAACGGGGTGCTTGAGTGTTTGCAATGCATCATTAATTTCGGCAGTACTTTGTACGGCCATTAATTTATCACGACTGCTAGCATTAGCATGGCGATCAGGGTGAACAGCACGTTGAAGTTCTAAGTAGTGCTTGTTAATCGTTGCTAAATCAATATTGTAGTCAACGGGAATTGCAAATAACTCAAAATAACGCATAACTTCTCACAAATGACAAAGCCCTACATTAATTGGCAGGGCTTAGTTATACCCAAGTAGCTCAGGGTCTGTTCACCTTTCAAGGTTTTATTTGCAGCAGTCTGTTTGGTGTTTAGGCAAGGCAGAGCCTATGTGGTGTGGTTATTCCCCATAAATAGGCGATAACGCAGCATCAATGCCAAACAGGCGCTGCCCGAAGGGTTCTGCCTAGGGGCGATTTACTCTTTGTTGCTCGGTTTTTACTTAGCCCACTAGGTTACAAACCTCGCGCCGCGATTAAATCGTCCCTAGTTTAAACAAATTTTAATCCGCAAAGGTTAACAGACCCTAAGTATTCAAAACAAGTTTGAGCTTAAACGGTAAAGCTTTCGCCACAACCACACTCATCAGCTTGGTTAGGGTTATTAAATTTAAACCCTTCATTTAAGCCTTCTTTAGTGTAGTCGAGCTCAGTGCCGTCGATATAAACTAGGCTTTTAGCGTCAACAATTAAGGTAACGCCTTTGGCCGCAAATGTTTCATCGTCATCGTTTAGCTCATCAACAAACTCTAATACATAAGCAAGACCTGAACAGCCCGTCGTTTTAATGCCAACTCGCAGGCCTATGCCTTTACCACGGTTTGCTAAAAATGATTGTACGCGGTTTGCTGCCGCATCTGTCAATGTCACTGCCATGAATATCTCTTAGTTTGTATGTTTGCTTTTGTAATCTGCAATTGCTGCTTGAATTGCATCTTCGGCTAAAATTGAACAGTGAATTTTCACTGGTGGTAATTCTAGCTCTGCGCTGATATCAGTATTTTTGATAGTAGACGCTTCGTCTAGTGTTTTGCCTTTAACCCACTCTGTTACCAGTGAAGATGAAGCAATTGCACTACCACAGCCGTACGTTTTGAATTTTGCATCTTCAATCACGCCTTCTGCAGACACTTTAATTTGCAGTTTCATTACGTCACCACATGCTGGTGCGCCTACCATACCCGTTGCCACTGACGGATCGTTTTTATCTAGAGCACCTACGTTACGTGGGTTTTCTACGTGGTCGATTACTTTATCACTGTAAGCCATAATTCTATCCTCACTACCTGCTAGGTATGGGCTCCACTAATTAGTGGTGCGCCCATTCAACTGAATCTAAATCAACACCTTCTTGGTGCATTTCCCAAAGAGGAGACATTTCACGTAAACGGCCAATCGAGTTTTTCATTAGCTCAACGGTGTAATCAATCTCTTCTTCGGTTGTAAAACGGCCAATACTAAAACGAATTGAGCTATGTGCTAGCTCGTCGTTACGACCTAATGCACGTAATACGTAAGAAGGTTCTAAACTTGCAGATGTACAGGCTGAACCTGACGATACCGCAATATCTTTAACAGCCATTAGTAACGACTCACCTTCAACAAAGTTAAAGCTAATGTTAACAATGCCAGGTACTGATTGGTCTTGTGTGCCGTTAAAGTACACTTCGTCCATATCTGTTAAAATACCGTCGATTAGGCGTTTACGTAACGCACTGATGTGTGCGTGATCTTTATCAAAATCTTGTTTTGCAATTCTAAATGCTGCGCCCATTCCTACTAACTGATGGGTTGCTAATGTACCAGAACGCATACCACGTTCATGGCCGCCACCGTGCATTTGTGCTTCTAAACGGGCACGTGGTTTACGACGAACATACAAAGCACCTACGCCTTTAGGGCCGTATACTTTGTGCGCCGAGAATGACATGAAATCTACTTTGGTTTGTTGCACATCGATTAAAACTTTACCCGCGCTTTGTGCAGCATCTACGTGGAACATAATTTTACGTTCGCGACACATTTCACCAATGGTGTTGATATCTTGGATTACACCTAGCTCGTTGTTTACATGCATAATACTTACAAGCACGGTGTCGTCACGCATCGTATCTGCTAATTTTTGCAGATCAAGTAGGCCGTTTTCTTCAACGTCCATATAAGTTACTTCAAACCCTTGACGCTCAAGCTCACGACATGTGTCGATAACTGCTTTGTGTTCAGTTTTAGCGGTAATAACATGCTTACCTTTTTTCTTGTAAAACTGAGCCGCACCTTTAATAGCAAGGTTATTTGATTCTGTTGCACCCGATGTGAATACGATTTCACGTGGGTCTGCATTAATTAAATCGGCAATGTCAGTACGTGCTTGGTCAACGACTTCTTCAGCTTGCCAACCAAAACGGTGTGAACGCGATGCTGGATTACCAAAATTACCGTCCATAGTCAGGCACTGCATCATTTCTTTGGCAACTCGTTCGTCAACGGGCGTAGTTGCTGCGTAATCTAAATAAATCGGTAACTTCATTTCTCTCTCCGCTGCAGGTCAACCTTAAAGTTGACAGCTTACTTGAATATTTTCCAACTGCTTAATTGCATCATTAACGCTGTTTTCTTGGCGAAGAGCGACCGCTTTAACGTCCGACTTTTCAACCAATTCAGCTAAGGTAATATTATTTAAAAATTCTTCAATTCGTGCGCTTAAATCTGACCACAATGTATGGGTTAAACAACGCATACCACTTTGACAACCAGTATTGCTTCGCTGACACCGAGTAGCGTCAACAGATTCATCTACCGCATTGATAACATCGCCAACTGAAATTACATCGGCCTCACGTCCTAGTAAATAGCCCCCACCAGGACCTCGAACAGAACTCACTAGCCCATTTTTACGTAAACGGGCAAATAACTGCTCAAGATAAGACAAAGAAATTTCTTGGCGCTGTGAAATATCTGCAAGCGCTACAGGGCCTATATTTGCATGTAGTGCAACATCCAGCATGGCTGTAACGGCATATCTGCCTTTTGATGTTAACTTCATAACGCCCCCCGCACAAAAGAGTGCAAATTTTAATTACCAGAGTAGATTAGTCAAGTATTATCCTGATTGGCTAGCCTCAAACGGCCACCGATAAACTTGTAATACCCGACTGTTTTGGTCAAGTATTGGGTCTATTGTAATTACCTGAGTAATTTAGTCAAGTATTAGTGCAGTAATAAAGGGCGCTATTTATAACTAATTGCTATTTTATAGACTTATTAATTGAGGTAAGAATACCTCGTAATATGTTCATTTCAGCATCTTCAGGTCGAGCACGATTAAACAAGCGACGTAGCTTAGTCATTACCATGCCTGGGTGCTGCTTAATGATGAAGCCTGTTTTAAACAAGGTGTCTTCAAGATGTTCGTAAAACAGCTCTGTTTGTTTAGACGATGGATATAGGGTTTCGTCTTCTTGTTGTTCCGCTTTAGGCTGTTGATTTAAAAATGCCATACGCGTTTCATAACATAAGGTTTGTACTGCCATGGCTAAATTTAGCGAGCTGTATTCTGGATTAGCAGGAATACACACATGATAATTACACAGTTGTAATTCTTCGTTTGTTAAGCCACTGTTTTCACGACCAAATACAAGTGCTACAGGGCCATTTACAGCTTCGCCAACAAGCTTTTCACCACATTCACGCGGCTCTACCATAGGCCACGACAACGTACGTGAGCGGGCGCTAGTACCAATAGTTAATGCACAATCAGCAATAGCATCGGCAACCGTATCAACAATAACCGCATTACCAAGTACATCTGTAGCACCTGCAGCCAGTGCGCTGGCATGACTATCTATTTCACAAGCAGGATCTACAAGGTATAACTTTGATAATCCCATGGTTTTCATGGCACGTGCCGCAGAACCAATATTGCCAGAATGTGATGTGTTTACTAAAACGATGCGGATATCATCTAAGATCATTACAGTGCTACTTATCGAGTACAAAAAAATTGCGCAAATTCTAGCATGAAAACGCGCTGAGATCCTATATTCAATAGTCGAGATCTAAAAGTTCAGCTCGGGGTTCGGGGTTCGGGGTTCGGGGTTCGGGGTTCGGGGTTCGGGGTTCGGGGTTCGGGGTTCGGGGTTCGGGGTTCGGGGTTCGGGGTTCGGGGTTCGGGGTTCGGGGTTCGGGGTTCGGGGTTCGGGGTTCGGGGTTCGGGGTTCGGGGTTCGGGGTTCGGGGTTCGCCAAAATTATGCTTGGTATTTATTAAAACGCAATTCGTCATTTATTTATTCATTTTCATTACCTACCCCTTCAACTCTTGATAGAGCAAATTATGATAAGCAGGTGCGCCACCCTATAAGCGTTAGTTTACCTCGCGCATGTTTTAGGCTCGCAACCCGTCGCTCGTAGCCCGTTAACCGTTAACCTTTAACCTTTAACCTTTAAGTTAAACCATCGCGGCTTTTACATATACATCAAAGCGGTTCTTCTTGGTTTTGATTTGCATACTCGGGGTTTTATCATTTAAAAATGGCGCGTAATCGGGGCGTTTAACCACTACACGCTTACTGGCAAGAGGGTAAGCAAAATCGAGTAAATCATCGGCGTCGGTATCGCCACCCACTAACTCTTGGAATACCCGCATTTCTTTTTTAACCAATGCTGATTTTTCACGGTGCGGGAACATTGGATCAAGGTAAACCACATCCGGCATGCTATCACATTGGGCAAGTAAGGTATGGCTTGAACCAAAGATAAGGCTCATATTTTGCTGCATCCATGGGCCAATTTCACTATCGTTATAAGCGCGTTGTAAGCCATCATATAACAGTGCAGCAACCACGGGGTGGCGCTCATGTAAAATTACTTTACAGCCTAGCGAGGCTAACACAAAACCGTCGCGGCCAAGGCCTGCTGTGGCGTCGAGTACCACTGGCGTTGCCCCCTTATTAAGGCCAACCGCTTTAGCAATTGATTGTCCTTTACCACCACCAAATTTACGTCTATGTGCAACGGCACCCGTTACAAAGTCTACATTAATAGCACCTAATTTTGGCTCATCAGTTTTATACAGGCTTAGCCCTTTATCATCGTAATGCAAGCTAAAACCACTGCTTTGCTCTGCCCATTGAGCAAGCGCAAAGCGTGCTTCTAACTCATTTAAATAAGGTCGACACTCTTTAAACGCACACTGTATAACCACTTCACACTCCGATGATAAATTTCACCGTTATTATACCCAAACAAAGGCAATATACGATCTCTAGTTTAAAACAACTCAATATCGTTATTTTCGCTCTCAGGTTCTGGCTGCGCTTGTTGTTTACTTAGCCCTGTTTGAGTAATTAAGTCAGCACGCTGTTGAGTGGTTGTTTTTAGTTGGTGCTTAATAAAGGCTAAATCATTAGTAGTTGCAACCAGCTGCTGTGATGTATGACTAAGTTGGGTTATTTGCTGATTAAATTGCGAAGCTGTTAGCTCATTTTGTGTTTGCATTAACGATTGGAGTTGCTCAAGCTGATCTTTAAGCTGGCTAATTGCACTCGTTTGTATAGCGTTTTGATTTTTAAGCTGGGCAACAATATCTTTAAAAACAAGGGTTAGCTCATTATCGCGCATTAGTCGATATTGGTGCTGCTGTATAGTCACTACTTTTTCGTTAGTTACTTCTAAAATATGCGGAAATAAATCTTTATAGCGACCATACAGTGATGGCGTATCTACAGGCATATTTTTAATTAATAATGAAATATTAGGGTAATTAATAATAGTACTATGACCGATATCAACAAAGCGTTCTGCATTTTTATGCTGCATGAGTAGCTCTTGCTCTAATGGGCATACACCAGTTTCTTGGCTATAAAACATTCCCTGGTTATTTTGCCAAAAAACAACCACGACATTGAGGTGTAATGGAGTAAAAAAGCCTAAAAAGTATTCACTTAATAGTTCTAAATTATCGGCATGATAGCTTTGACAAACAAAACGCATAATGCGCCCCATGTCACCGGTCTCAATCATCGCCATTTCAGCTGTTTTATTGGCCTTTGCTATATCATACTGCAGTGTTGCACACTGCTTGCGATACTGGTAAAGAATTTTAATGCGTGCCATCAGCTCCTGTGCGTTAAAAGGCTTCAAAATGTAGTCAGCCCCGCCAACACTAAACCCTTTAATACGTTCAGCTTGCCCCACTTTGGATGATAAAAACATTACTGGAATATCTGTTGTGGCTTTATTTTGTTTAATAGTTTGACAAACCTCATAACCAGACATGCCTGGCATTTCAACATCAAGCAAAATAATATCGGGGTTATATTTATTTGCTTGTCTTATGCCATCTTCACCATTTTTGGCATGGATCACTTTGCAAAACCCAGCTAAAGATTCTTCAATAATATGGTGCATTAATTTATCGTCATCAATTGCCAGTATTAACTTTGCCATACGTTAGTCCCTTTTAGTACTTTGTTCAAAGCATAGTACGCCATGTTAAAACTACTAAAATTTATTCAAAATATTCTTTAATAGCACTGTATTTTAGGCAATAAAAAAGCGCCACTGGGGCGCTTTTGTAATTATATTTTAATCCGCAAAGGTCAACAGACCCTAAGCGGCGATGCCGCTGTGGCGCAGTAGTGCATCTACACTTGGCTCACGACCACGGAAGTTTTTAAACAGTGCCATTGGCTCTTCGCTGCCGCCTTTTTCAAGAATGTGCTGCATAAACGCTTGGCCCGTTTGTGGATTAAAAATGCCTTCCTCTTCAAATTTAGAGTAGGCATCAGCCGAAAGTACTTCAGCCCATTTATACGAGTAATACCCCGCGCTATAACCGCCCGCAAAAATATGACTAAAGCCATGCTGAAAACGGTTAAACGCTGGCGGCTTAATGACTGAAGTACGACTGCGTACATCATCAAGCACAGCTTGAATGTTACATGGCTTGTCAGCCACGTAGTCATGGTGAATTTTAAAATCGAATAACGAGAACTCAAGTTGTCTTAGCATTTGCATACCTGAGTTGTAATTTTTAGCGGCCAATAGTTTATCTAGTAGCTCTTTTGGTAATGGCTCACCGGTTTCGAAGTGGCCTGAAATAAAGCTTAGGGCTTCTTCTTCGTAACACCAGTTTTCTAAAAACTGACTTGGCAATTCAACTGCATCCCATGCTACACCATTGATACCAGCAACAGGCGCTGCATCTACTTGAGTTAACATGTGGTGAATGCCGTGACCAAACTCATGGAACAGTGTGGTTACTTCATTATGGGTAAACAAAGCAGGCTTATCGCCAATCGCTTTATTAAAGTTACACACTAAGTAAGCAACTGGTGTTTGAAGTTCACCATTAGCACGCACTTTACGACCCATACAGTCATCCATCCATGCACCACCACGTTTGTGGTCGCGGGCGTACAAATCTAAGTAGAAACGACCACGTAATGTATTGTTGCTATCGTAAATTTCAAAAAAGCGCACATCTTTATGGTAAGTATCGATGTCTTTTTGCTCTTTAACAGTAATACCAAACAAGCGGTTAACGGTTTCAAACAAACCACTGAGCACTCTATCGGCAGGGAAGTATGGGCGTAATACTTCATCTGAAATCGCGTACTTTTCTTGCTTTAGCTTTTCGCTGTAATAACCAAAGTCCCACGCTTCTAGTTCACTAATACCGTGCTGTTGCTCTGCATATTGTTGCAACTCTTTAAGCTCTTGCTCTGCTTGTGGCTTAGATTTAGCGGCTAAATCTTCTAAAAATGAAAATACCTGTGCAGGTGATTCTGCCATTTTTGTAGCTAACGATTTTTCGGCGTAGTTATTAAAGCCAAGTAATTGTGCTAACTCATGACGTAGTGCCAGCTCTTCACTCATAATCGCCGAGTTATCAAATTCTCCTGCATTTGGACCTTGATCGGATGCACGAGTAGAAAACGCGGTGTATGTTTCTTTGCGTAGTTCACGGTCGTCTGCGTAAGTCATTATAGGTAAGTAAGATGGGAAATCGAGAGTAAATACCCAGCCTTCTAAGTCTTTGCTTTTTGCTGTATCGGCCGCTAATGCCAGTGCTGATTCTGGTAAACCCGCTAGTTGGCTTTCATCGGTAATATGCTTATGCCATGCAAGCGTGGCATCCATCACGTTATTACCAAATTTTGAAGCAAGCTCTGATAAACGCGCACTAATTTCACCGTAGCGTTTTTGCTGCTCAGGATTTAATGCAATGCCTGAAAGCTTAAAGTCACGCAATGCGTTGGTAATCGTTTTTTGCTGGGCGGTGGTGAGTGTTTTAAATTCATCACTGTTATAAAGCGCGCTGTAAGCCTCATATAAACCTTGATGTTGGCCAACAAAAGTAGAATATTCAGAAATAAGCGGTAAACACTGCTCGTAAGCTTCGCGAAGTTCATCATTGTTCATCACCGAATTTAAATGTGATACCGGTGAAAATAATCGCGATAGTTTATCGTCGGCTTCTTCAAGCGGTAGTACTAAATCATTCCAGGTGAAAGATTGCTTTGCTAGTACGCTTTCAATCGCACTGCGACAGTGCTCGATACCTTTTTTTAGTGCCGGTACTACATGCTCAGGCTTTATTTTTGAAAAAGGAGGAAGTCCTTCAAGCCCAATAAGGGGATTTGTTTGTGCATTGCTCATAGTCATTCTCAGTTTATGCAAATATAAAAATGAAGTTGGGGCAAAATACGTAAATACAAGGGGAAGTGTTCAGCTCTTAGCTTAATATACGCTCTACTGCTGATACCTTGATCTTAACTAGCTTGGTTTTCGTTTGATGGTAGAGATTTTAGCAGCCCCGAACAAGTGACTTGTTCATGGCATATGATATTATCGGTAAAACATTGTTAAACACATTTAGAGGATTAAACATGGCTCAGCATTTTGATTACATTGCAATTGGTGGCGGTAGTGGTGGTATTGCATCAGCTAACCGTGCAGCAATGCGTGGCGCAAAAGTAGCATTAATTGAAGCTAAACACATGGGTGGCACCTGCGTAAACGTAGGGTGTGTTCCTAAAAAAGTAATGTGGCATGGCGCTCAAGTTGCTGAAGCAATTAATCTTTATGCTCCTGATTACGGTTTTGATGTTGAAGTTAAAGGCTTTGATTGGTCAAAACTAGTAGAAAGCCGTGAAGCCTATATTGGCCGTATTCACAAAGGCTATGATAATGGTTTAGCTAAAAATGGCGTAACGGTGATCAAAGGTTTTGCAAAGTTTGTTGATAGTAAAACCGTTGAAGTAGATGGCGAGCACTATACTGCCGATCACATTTTAGTTGCCGTTGGTGGCCGCCCTACTATTCCTAATATTCCAGGTGCTGAACACGGTATTGATTCAAACGGTTTTTTTGAGCTGAACGAACAACCTAAACGTGTTGCTGTTGTTGGTGCCGGTTATATTGCCGTAGAAATTGCCGGTGTGCTGCACAGCTTAGGTACACAAACTCACTTATTTGTTCGTAAGAGCAAGCCACTGCGTACCTTTGACCCATACATTATCGACACACTGGTTGATATTATGGCAAAAGAAGGCCCAACACTGCACACTGAGTGTTCACCAAAAGAAGTGGTAAAAGAGGCTGATGGCAGCTTAACGATTCATTTTGAGAATGGTTACAGCGAAAATGTTGATCAGGTTATTTGGGCTATAGGCCGCACGCCAACAACCGATAAAATTAACCTTGCTGCAGCAGGCGTAGAAGTAAACGAAAGCGGTTATGTAAAAGTAGATGAATACCAAAACACCACAGCTGAAAATGTATACGCTGTGGGTGATATTATCGAAAATGGTATTGAGCTTACACCGGTTGCTGTTAAAGCGGGTCGTACTCTATCGGAGCGTTTATTTAATAAAGAATTGCCGAACGATTTAAAAATGGACTACAGCCTAGTACCAACCGTAGTATTTAGCCACCCACCTATCGGCACAATTGGTTTAACTGAGCAAGAAGCGATTTCTCAGTACGGCGGCGAAAATGTCAAAGTATATAAATCAAGCTTTGCGGCTATGTATACCGCAGTTACTCAGCACCGCCAAGCCTGTAATATGATGTTAGTGTGTGCTGGCGATGATGAAAAAGTTGTGGGCTTACACGGTATTGGTTTTACCGTTGATGAAATGATTCAGGGTTTTGCAGTCGCCATGAAAATGGGCGCGACTAAGGCTGATTTTGATGCGGTTGTCGCACTACACCCGACGGGTTCGGAAGAGTTTGTTACTATGAGATAAGTTCGAGGTTCGAGGTTCGAGGTTCGAGGTTCGAGGTTCGAGGTTCGAGAAATAAAAAAACCTTGCGGTTAACATCGCAAGGTTTTTTATTTAGAAGTTAGATGTTTTGCTCGAGACCCGCAGCACGTCGCCCGCTAACCTTCGTATTTTAAGCTAAATGCTCTCGGGCTAAATACTCTAACGATTGCATTTCTTGTAAGCGACTAATACAGCGTTTAAATTCAAAGTTTAAATTGCCTTGTGTATAGAGCTCGGTAATCGGTTTTTCTGCAGAGATAATTAACGTTACATTACGCTCATAAAATTCATCTACTAACGCAATAAAGCGCCTTGCTGCGTCATCATTATTTTGCCCTAGCTGTTTTACATTAGATAAAATCACCGTGTTATATAATCGGCTTATTTCCATGTAATCAACTTGGCTACGGGCAGTTTCACACAGTTCGCTAAATTCAAACATAATGATGCAGTCAGACACCTTGCGGGTTTTGATCATCCGCCCTTCAATTTCTATTGGGGTATCTAGTTTACCGACTTCTGGCGAGAGCTTGTCAAAATATTCGAATAGGTTTTTATCAGCTTGTTCATCAAGCGGGCTATGAAAAATTTCAGCTTGCTCAAGAGTTCGCAATCGGTAATCAACGCCTGAATCTACATTAACTATTTCAGTATGCTTATTCACTAAGGCAATAGCTGGTAAAAAACGTGCACGCTGTAGACCATTGCGATATAAGTCGTCAGGTATAATATTTGACGTGGCAACCAGTACAATACCGCGAGCGAATAATGCTTCCATTAAACCACCGAGCAACATAGCATCGGTAATGTCTTGTACAAAAAATTCATCAAAACAGATAATGTCAGTCTCGGCTTTAAAAATATCTGCTACTGTTTCTAAAGGGTTGGCAGTGTTGTTTAATTTTTTAAGCTCATCGTGTACTCGGTGCATAAAGCGGTGAAAATGCACTCGCATTTTTCTGTCGCCAGGCAAAGCTTCGTAAAAAGTATCAACTAGGTAAGTTTTACCTCGGCCTACGCCACCCCAAAAGTACAATCCTTTTATAGGTGCGGGTTCAGCTTTATTAAAAAGCTTTGCAAAAAAACCTTTAGATTGCGGTTTTGCTTGTGTTAAATCGTCGTATAAACGCTGTAAATGACGAACTGCATTTTCTTGTGCTGCGTCATGTACAAAGTCATCGCGTTGAAGGTCTTGCTGGTATGTTTGCCAAGGAGTCATATCTATTTACAGTTAAAACACAGTTTAATTTGTAAAGCATATTAACACGCATCAATACTCAGGGTATATTAGACTTAGTATGAATTATTATTGAACTAAATTTTTTTTAGTTATTTTCGCATAGAGGTGAATTTATGGGTACATTTACATGGGTAGGCTTAGTGATAGTGGTTGCTATTGCTGCATTTTTCGTTGGTGCCTTTGTCACTAAAAAACAGTTTAAACAAGATGAATTAGAGCAACAAGCAGAGCAAGCTAAGCATTCACTTGAGCAGTATCGTCAAGATGTTGCCGACCATTTAGCGAATACTGGTAAATTAGTAAACAAAATGAAAGAAAACTACGATCAGTTATTAAGTCATGTTGAAGAAACCAATCAACTGTTACTTGAAGACAGAAATAAAGCCCCTGCTGAACCGTTTTTCTCTAAAGAAACCACAGAACAGTTACAAGCGTCATTAAAAGAACGTAGTTCAGATCGCTCAAACGCCGATGCTCAACCAGCTGATTATGTGTCGGGTAAATCAGGATTATTTGCTGGTGATGTGAATACTTCTAAAGCATCTTGATGAACTTTTTTTGACCCCATAGTCTTTAGATATAACAGCTTTGTTGTTTTATCTTACTGATATACTTTTTTGAGGCTGCTTATTGCAGCCTTTTGCTTTTTAAGTGGAGTAAACCCTGACTATGAAAATGAAATTATCACTTATCAGTGCTGCTATTTTATCTACTAGCTTATTATTAAGTCCAACCGCCTCGTTTGCTAAGTTGCCGGTTGCCGTTAATGGTCAACAATTACCAACACTTGCCCCTATGCTTGAGCAAATCACGCCAGGTGTAGTGAGTATTCAGGTTTCAGGCTCTAAAGAAGTGCGTCGACGCGGTGACCCACTCGATTTCTTTTTTGGTAACCCCCAGCCACGTAGCCAAAAGCGACAGTTTAGTGGTTTAGGCTCTGGAGTTATTATTGATGCCGACAAAGGCTATGTGGTTACCAACAACCATGTAGTTCAAGACGCCGAAAAAATGGTGGTCACCCTCGAAGATGGTCGCGAATATGATGCAACAAAAATTGGCAGCGATAAAGAATCTGATATTGCGCTACTACAAATAGACGCAGATGAATTAACCGCGGTAAAACTAGCTAATTCTGATGACTTACGTGTCGGTGATTTTGCTGTAGCTATTGGTAACCCTTTTGGTTTAAGCCACACCGTTACCTCAGGTATTGTTAGCGCACTAGGCCGTAGTGGTTTAAATATTGAAGGTTACGAAGATTTCATTCAAACCGATGCCGCGATTAACCAAGGCAACTCAGGTGGCGCTTTAGTTAATTTAAACGGTGAGTTGATTGGTATTAATACCGCTATTTTAGGTGCATCGGGTGGTAATGTGGGGATTGGTTTTGCTATTCCATCAAACATGATGAAAAACCTTGTTGATCAAATTGTAGAACATGGTGAAGTACGCCGTGGATCACTAGGTATTTCAGGCCGTCCTCTTGATGCGGGCCTTGCCAAAGCGCAGCAGCTTGATGTTAAACAAGGTGCTTACGTTATGCAGGTACTCGATGATACAGCTGCCAGCAAAGCCGGTATTAAAGCAGGTGATGTGATTATTAGCATTAATGGCAGTGAAATAAGTGGCTTCCATGAACTGCGAAGCAAAATTGCCACTTTAGGTGAAGGCCGTGAAGTACAGCTAGGAATTTACCGTGACGGTAAAGTTAAAAATGTAGAAGTTACCCTAGATGGCGCATCAGGAATTACCGCTGCAGGTGAAGAGTTACACCCAGCATTCCAAGGTGCAACACTTGAAAACGTGAAGAAAAACAAAATGAAAGGGATTGAGGTAACCTCTGTCGATCCTCGTTCACCATCAGCACGGGTCGGCCTTGAGGAAGGCGATGTTATTGTGCAAGTAAACCGTCAACGGGTAGAAAGCATTCGCGACATGAACCAAATTATCGACGATATTCAAGGTAATATTGTGTTAGGTGTTAAACGCGGACGCGAGTCTATCTTTGTATTAATTCAGTAATAATACAATAAAAGTAACAGCGGTACTTGCCGCTGTTATTTTTTTTGTGCCATCATAAAGGGATTGCTCACTAACAATAAGAATACCGTGCTAAAACTTCTAAAATTTGTACTTCCTCCTTTATTTGCCGGTTTAGGCATTGCTTTTTTAGTGGTTTTTTTCAGCCCTAACATGCGTACTGCATTACTACCTAACGTGCCGCTACCCAGTGCAATGACCGCCAGCCATTTGAGCTTTTCTGATGCGGTTAAACGCGCGGCACCATCGGTTGTCACTATTTTTTCAGAAAGCATTTCTAAAGAGCCACGCTACAAGCGCCAAAATACCGTGCAAGAGTTAGGATCTGGGGTGATCATGTCACCCGATGGCTATATATTAACTAACTACCATGTGATCAATAATGCCGATCAAATACTGGTCATTCTTACCGATGGGAGACGTTTTTTTGATGTACAACTTATTGGCTTTGATACCATTACCGATTTAGCATTATTAAAAATAAATGCCAACCACCTCCCTGTTATTCCTGTTAATGACAACTACACCACGAATGTGGGCGATTTGGTGTTAGCAATCGGGAATCCATTAAATTTAGGACAAACAATTACTCAGGGGATCATTAGCGCTACTGGTAAGCAAAAAATTACCGACAGCCCTTACAATAACTTATTGCAAATGGATGCCGCTATTAATGTGGGCAATTCAGGAGGAGCGCTGGTAAATTCTAATGGCGACTTAGTAGGGATCACCTCAGCCCAATTTAAAACCCGTGAGAACTTGAACATTCAGGGAATATTTTTTGCTGTACCTTATACCTTAGCTAAAGAAGTTATGGGTAAACTTATTCGCCATGGTCGCGTTGTTCGTGGTTATTTGGGCTTTGAAGGCACTGCAGTAGATAGTACAGGCAAAGAGGTCAATGATAGCTTAACGCCTGTCGCAGGCATGCGTATTACCAATCTAGACCCTCTAGGTCCTGCATGGCAGGCGGGTATAGAAGAGCAAGACATTGTAATTAAAATTGCTGGGCTTTCAGTGGCTAATCCACAAAATGTATTAAAAAAGATAGGCAGTACCGAGCCAGGTAAAGAAATTGAGTTTGAGCTATATCGTAACGGTAAAATACAAAAAATAATGGTGAAAGTAGCCGAGCTCGAAACCAAGCTATAAAGCACTTATTTACACTTTGACATCAGACATAAAAAAACGCGATAGATCATCGCGTTTTTATGTAACCTGAACTCTGGTTAATAGATTTACTAACATATTGAATCAAAAATGATATTTATGTTTATTTTTTCTCTAGCTAGAGATTTTCTGTGAAAACAAGGCGAAATTACGCGTCAATAGCTAGCCTATTGCAAGTAAATTCAACGCAGTTAGCGCTGAAAATAGCTGCTTGAAATAGATCTATTATCCAGAGTTCAGGTTATGTATTAAACTAACTAGTTGCTTTTGCGTTTGATGTTAGCACCTAACGCACTGAGTTTATCTTCAATACGCTGATAACCTCTATCTACATGATAAATACGATCAACAACCGTTTCACCTTGAGCCACAATCCCCGTTAAAATAAGGCTCGCTGATGCACGTAAATCGGTTGCCATAACCTGCGCACCCGATAAGCTTTGTGTTTCACCACAAAAAGCCGTATTGCCTTCAAGGCGAATATTTGCGCCCATACGTTGTAACTCAGGCACATGCATAAACCGATTTTCAAAAATAGTTTCGGTAATGGTCGCACTGCCGTTAGCTACCACATTTAAAGCGGTAAATTGAGCTTGCATGTCGGTTGGAAAACCTGGGTGCGGCATAGTTTTAATATTAACCGCTTTAAGCTCTCGGCCTCGCATATCAAGATAAATACTATCCTCATGCACTTCTAGTAACGCATTGGTTGCACGCAATTTTTCAATTACCGGCTCAAGTGAATGAAAGTCGGTCATTTTACACAGTACTTCGCCACCGGCCATCGCGGCGGCAACTAAGAAGGTACCGGTTTCAATACGATCCGGTAATATGCGGTGCTCACAACCTGATAAGCGCTCAACCCCTTCAATCTCAATACGGCTAGAACCTGCACCAGTAATTTTAGCGCCCATTGCAATTAAACAATTAGCTAAATCGATGATTTCGGGCTCGCGCGCTGCATTTTCTAAAACAGTTTTACCATCTGCAAGCGTTGCCGCCATGAGTAAGTTTTCGGTAGCACCGACACTGATCATTTCCATGAAAATTTCAGCGCCTTTTAGGCGTCCATCTACTTTGGCATTAATATAACCATTTTCCACAGTTATTTGCGCGCCCATACGCTCTAAACCTTGAATATGAATATCAACTGGGCGTGCACCAATAGCACAGCCACCTGGCAAAGATACTTGAGCCTCACCAAAACGAGCCACTAAAGGCCCAAGTGCGAGCACTGATGCACGCATTTGCTTTACTAATTCATAAGGCGCTAACGTACTATTTACCGTTGCACCATCAATAATCAGTGAATCACCTTGCCACTGAACATCGGCGCCTAAGGTTTTTAATAAAGCTTCAGTAGTTATAATATCGCGAAGCCGCGGTACATTAGTAAAGGTACTTTTGCCCTCGGGTAATAAAGCTGCAAATAAAATAGGCAGTGCCGCATTTTTAGCGCCAGAAATAGTTACTTCACCAGCCAGTGAAGTGCCACCTTGAATTACAAATTGATCCATCTAAGGGGCCTTATTTATTGCGGTAAAATGAATTTTTGCTCACGCTTCCACTCAGTCGGAGTAAAAGCGCGGATAGAAACAGCATGAATGGTGCCATCTGAAATAGTATTCATTAATGGGCCATACACTAACTGTTGCTTTTTAACACGACTTAATCCGTCAAAGCATTCACCAACTGCAATTACTTCATAATGACTGCCATTGGCTTTTACATGTACTTCAGCTAACTGAAGTTCGTCGCGTAATAATGTTTCGACTTGACTCGTTTCCATAACTCTCACTCAAATAGGGTTGTAACCTGACCCAACTGCATAAGGTTTTGCAGTTGTTCAGGTGGGTTTTGCAATTCAAGGCGAATGCCTTGCTGCTTAAATTCTGTAAAAGAGTGAATTAACCAAGCTAAGCCGGCTGTGTCAACCCTTGTGACCTCACTTAGGTCAAAATAAAGGGTTTTATGCTTAGTTTGTCGCTTAGTGTTCAGAAGCCGTTCATTGCCAATTGAGTTATGAGTCAATTCACCAGTAACTCGTAAATGCTGCTCATCAACTTGGCTGATTGCCAATTTACTCATTTGTATCGCTGCCTCTAAACTGAACCGGTAGCTTACTTTTTGCTCTAATAGGCCGCTAACATGGTCAATACCTTGTTGGCGTAAAATACCCTGAAGTTCACTCTGTTTTGCATCAAGTAAACTAATACCTTCAGCAATCATATCGTAAGCGCGCCATTCACCGCTTCGGTCTTCACGTACTTTAAAATCAATTTTTATATCAGGTTTACCCGCTTCAACAATTTTGGTTTTTACCACTACCACGTCTTTACCTTTAAACGGTTGCTCGGCAGCAAATTCAACTTGTTGGTTAGTGTATTGGGTAAATACACCGGCATAGGTGGCAACTAAATACTCTCTAAACGCACCAATAAAACGCTGAATATCTTCAATTGCTTTTGCTTTTTCTGCCTTGTCGGTAATTGCGCGCACCTTAGACACTTCGCTACCTAATACTCTTAGTGCCGCATATTTGTAGTCGATGTACGGCATTAACTCTTCTTCAACAATAACACGTAAATGTTCTTTATCTTTTACTATTAATGGTTGATCTTGGGTAATTCGTGCAAAGGTATTATCAGCAACTTGGCGTACCATTTTATTGGGATCAGTTAATTTTACTTCTGCTGCTTGCACGCTTTGTACTAGCATTAAACTTACCAGTGCAATACTTGCTAAAAATGTTTTCAACATAATAATCACTCACTACCTTGATTGAATAAAAACTGGCCAATTAATTCTTCAAGTACCAATGCCGATTTGGTATCAGTGATTGAATCGCCACTTGCTAATGCTTTGCTTTGCACCCCAAATAAATCGTCAATAGCTTGGTCTTGCGCACTGTTTGCAACATCTTCGCC
This sequence comes from Pseudoalteromonas sp. RW-H-Ap-1, assembly GCF_048318575.1. GTDB lineage: Bacteria > Pseudomonadota > Gammaproteobacteria > Enterobacterales > Alteromonadaceae > Pseudoalteromonas. The sequence goes on along the minus strand of NZ_CP166996.1, from coordinate 303,855 downwards.
TAAACAACGTTGTTTAGCTGAATCTGAGGCGATCACAGGGTTAATACCTAAGTATTGCTCACCTAAAATACCCGAGGTTAAAATTGAGATAGAACTGGTATCTGAAAAACGACATAAATACTGCGCATCAATACTCATATTTACTACTGGTAAAAACTCTTGTGGGTGTACATAAATTGACTCGACACGACCAATAACAACTCCCCCTACTTTAATAGGCGCGCGAGTTTTTAATGAGCCTATATTTTCAAACTTGGCGTTTAATGTGTAGGTTTCGCCTGAGCCGCTAATACCTGAATTGGCCACTTTAAGCGCTAGCATTGAAAACGCTAAAATACCCAGTGCGACAAAAAAACCAACTAAAATTTCTAATTTCCGTGAATTCATTATTTAATACCCTATTAGCTAGTAAACATTACCGCTGTCAAAATAAAGTCAAAACCTAGTACCGCCAGTGATGAGTGCACCACTGTTTCTGTTGTTGCCTTGCTGATCCCCTCTGATGTAGGAATACAGTCATACCCTTTATAAAGCGCAATCCAAGTCACAACAATCGCAAATACGATACTTTTAATTAAACCGTTTAGTATATCTTTTTCAAACGACACCTGAGATTGCATTATTGACCAAAAGCTTCCGGTATCAACGCCTAGCCAATCAACACCGACTAAGTGAGCACCAATAATAGCGACCGCTGAAAAAATTAACGCCAGTAACGGCATACTAATTAAGCCAGCCCAAAATCGCGGCGCAATAATACGTCTAAGCGGGTCGATAGCCATCATCTCTAGCGACGATAACTGCTCGGTGGCTTTCATTAAGCCAATTTCAGCAGTCAACGCACTACCAGCCCTGCCTGCAAATAATAACGCAGTAACTACCGGTCCAAGCTCACGTAACAAGCTAAGCGCTACTAACGGGCCTAGGCTATCTTCTGCGCCATAATCAACTAAAACGGTATAACCTTGCAGCGCTAAAACCATGCCGATAAATAATCCCGACACAACAATAATCAACAGCGATTGTGAACCAACCATGTAAAGTTGGCGCACTAGCAGAGGCGTGCCTTTTTTAAAATTGGGTAAATGCCATAATGCACTTGCTAGCATGTGAGTTGAACGCCCAAGTGCAGCAAAACGACCCAGTGTTTTATGGCCTATTTTTTGTAGTAAATCCAACATTACTGCGGCTCTCCTAACAGTTCATCTGCATAGGTTTGTGCTGGATAATGAAATGGTACAGGCCCATCTGATAACCCTTTCAAAAATTGTTGCACAAGTGGTGATTCGTGCTTACGCATTTCATCTGGCGTGCCGCTACCAATCACACCTTGATCGGCAATAATAATAACGTGATCGGCAATGCTCATTACTTCACTCACATCATGTGTAACAATTAAAGAAGATAAACCAAGTACTTCATTTAAAGATTTAATAAGCTTAACCAGCACTCCCATTGAAATGGGATCTTGTCCTGCAAAAGGCTCATCATACATAATAAGCTCAGGATCAAGCGCTATAGAGCGAGCCAAAGCTGCACGACGTGCCATACCACCAGATAACTCTGAAGGCATTAAATCTTTAGCACCACGTAAGCCAACTGCTTGTAGTTTCATTAAAACCACTAAACGGATTAAGTCTTCACTGAGTTGTGTATGCTCGCGGATAGGAAATGCGATATTGTCGAATACCGACATATCGGTAAATAATGCACCGCTTTGAAATAACATACTCATACGTTTACGTGCCGCGTAGAGCTCTTTACGGGACATGGCGACTATGCTGTCTTTTTTAAATAAAATATCACCGGAGTCGGGTTTGAGCTGGCCACCAATTAAGCGCAGCATCGTGGTTTTGCCAATTCCGCTTGGCCCCATAATGGCAGTAATTTTACCTTCTGGAACATCAAAGCTCATATTTTTGTATATGACCCTATCGCCTCTAGAAAAGGTAACATCCTTGACTTCTACTATTGATTGCGACAAGTCGCTCTCCATAACAATATTCTCTCATATGTCTATTTTAAGGGTTTTTTGGTCAAGATGGAAAAAACAATTCGTAAGATTTTGTAATAGTCCCGCAAAAACCGTTATAAGACTGCGACAAATTGGCTTAACCGATGCTTAAACAAGCAAATCAATACTGTAAATAATTATTTTAATAACCGCCTAATGTATTACAGCTTACTCTTTTACTTATACTTTTATGGTGGCTTTTGTTACTATTCGCGCTATCTGAATTTACACTAGCTGGCTTATCACAATGGTTACCTCGTTTGTCATTTTAATTCTCGGTTTTGCGGCTCTCGTATGGAGTGCAGACAGGTTTGTTTATGGTGCGGCTGCACTGGCTAAAAACTTTGGCGTACCAACATTAATCGTGGGTTTAACCGTGGTAGCTATGGGCTCATCGGCCCCTGAGATGATGGTATCCGCTTCGGCTGCGTTGGCTAATAAAACCGATACAGCAGTTGGCAATGCAGTAGGTTCAAATATAACTAACATATTATTAGTATTAGGTATTACAGCACTTTTAAGACCGCTTTCCGTCTCTTCAAGTACATTAAGACGTGAAATTCCACTGGTATTACTGGTGTCTATCGCCACTTGGTATATTTTTTCAGATAACTACTTTTCGTTTTTTGAAGGCGCAGCCTTACTTTTTGGCTTTATTACTTTTATTGGTGGGCTTATTTTTGTATCACTGCGAGCAAAAAATCAAGACGATCCATTTGTCAGCGAAGCCTGTGATGAAGTACCTGATAATGTTCCAACCAAAAAAGCCGTTTTGTGGTTAGTCGTCGGAATGATTTTACTACCTGTTAGTTCACACTTTTTAATTGGCTCAGCCGTTGATATTGCTAAGTACTTTGGCTTGAGCGATTTAGTAATTGGCTTAACTATAATAGCTATAGGTACTAGTTTACCTGAACTTGCCGCCTCGATTGCAGGTGTTCTTAAAAATGAAGATGACCTAGCACTGGGTAACATTGTTGGCTCAAATATTTTTAATATTCTCGCCGTATTACCGCTGGCAGGATTAATTAACCCGTCGGTTATTGACGCATCAGTAGCTAACCGTGATGTTATCATTATGATAGGTGCAACCTTGGCACTCATTGCTATGTCATTGAACTTTAGAGGTCAAAGACGTATCAATAGAGTAGAAGGTGGCTTACTCATCGTCGCATTTATGATTTACCAAGGTTATATTTTTAGTCAAGTAGGGTGATCCATGGCAACGCTAAATTTTATTCAACAAGGCTTGCGCGTCCTTGATATAGAACGTCAAGCACTCAGCGATATCGCACAATACGTTAATGAAAGCTTTGATCAAGCGTGCCAATTAATGTACGACTGCTCAGGCCGTATTATTGTTATTGGTATGGGTAAGTCGGGCCATATCGGTAATAAAATAGCAGCCACTTTAGCAAGTACTGGCAGCCCCGCATTTTTTGTACACCCAGGTGAAGCAAGTCATGGCGATTTAGGCATGATCACCGCCAGTGATGTAGTTATGCTTATTTCTAACTCTGGCGAAACCAGTGAAGTACTTAATATTATTCCGGTATTAAAACGTATTGGCGCAAAAATGATAGCTATGACAGGCAACGAAACCTCAACCATGGCAACATTGGCAAATGTGCATGTGTGTATTAAAGTTGAACAAGAAGCCTGCTCATTAGGCTTAGCGCCAACAGCAAGTACCACAGCAACGCTCGCTATGGGCGATGCAATGGCGGTAGCTTTATTAGAAGCCCGTGGTTTTACCGCTGATGATTTTGCACTGTCACATCCAGGGGGCAGTTTAGGCAAACGCTTGCTCTTAACATTAAAAGATGTAATGCACAGCGGTATTCACACGCCTATTATTAATGAAACGCAAACCATTAAAGACGCCCTAATTGAAATGTCTGCCAAAGGGCTCGGTATGACCGCTATCATAGATGATAATCAGCAATTATCGGGGTTGTTTACCGATGGTGATTTACGCCGTATTTTAGAGCAACGTATTGATATACACAGCACAGAAATTAATGTTGTGATGACAAAGTCATGTACAACAGCCACACAAGACATGCTCGCGGCTGAAGTACTGAACATTATGGAACAAAAACGTATTAATGGTTTAATTGTGATTAATGAGCATAATCACCCTATTGGCGCACTAAATATGCAAGACTTACTAAAAGCGGGAGTGCTATAAATGCAGTTTGAAGATCTTTATCAGCCGTTAAGTGATGATGTAAAAGCGCGCGCAAAAAAATAAAATTATTAATTTGCGATATTGATGGTGTGTTTTCTGATGGACGTATTTATCTTGGCAACCAAGGTGAAGAGCTCAAAGCATTTAATACCAAAGACGGGTTTGGCATTAAAGCCCTCATTAATAGTGGTTTTGAAGTTGCCGTGATCACAGGCCGTCACTCACAAATAGTTCAGCAACGTATGAGCAGTTTAACCGTACAACATATATACCAAGGCCAAGAAAATAAACTCATCGCCTATCAAGAATTAAAACAAAAATTAGCGCTAAGCGATGAGCAAATAGCTTACATTGGTGACGATGGCCCTGATATGCCAGTAATGGAAAAAGTCGGGTTTGCAGTAGCCGTAAACGACGCCCACCCACTGATTAAACGTTTATCGCATTATGTCACTCAGTTGTCAGGCGGCTTTGGCGCAGTAAGAGAATTAACCGATTTATTGATGCTTGAAAACAATAAGCCACTTACTAGCCAAGGAACCAGTTCATGAATGTAGCTCGAATTATACTGAGCATTTTATTCATAAGCTGTATGGTTTGGCTTTGGTATCCTTATTTTTCTCAGGTAGATATTGTTGCGGATGAGCAAACTCAAGCTATTGCTAAACCTGATTATACCGCGATTGAGCTAAAACAAACCGCTTATAATGATCAAGGTAAAATAAGCCATAAAGTAACTGCGGTAAAAATGGAATTATACCAACAACTTGGTTTTACTTTTTTTGAAAAACCTATATTTACGTTATACAACGAGCAGCAAACATGGCGTATTAACGCTGATGAGGCCACCCTCTACGACGATCGTCAACTCGTATTAGAGGGCAATGTGAAAGCGCTAAATTTAATCGATAACGCCATGATCGATACGATCACAGCCGATAGCATCAATGTAGATATAAAACTACTCACTATGCAGTCAGAGCAGCCTGTCGTTATTAGCGGACCTAATTTAAAAATCATCGGTAAAGGCCTTGAAGCCGATTTAAAAACCGAAGTGATTAAACTTATTAACCATACGCGAACCCTATATTATGACCAATAACCTATTTAAAATTTTAATTGTTCCTTCACTACTGATTGCATTTCATAGCCATGCAGAGGAAACCGTTGAAGCTCCTGCTGCTAATCAAATTTCAATTAGTGCTGACAGACAAGAAGGTCAATTAAAAGAAAACGTGGGCATTTTTGAGAAAAATGTTGAAATTATTCATGGTAATCGCCGCATTAACGCTGACCGTTTAGAAGTACATAAACGTGATGACTTAGGTGAGAATAAGCAACTTTTAATTGCCACAGGCAGCCCTGCTTATTTTGAAGAAACACAAGCTGATGGCACCATTATGAGCGCCAGTGCGAATGAAGTGCGTTACGATGTTTCGCAGCGTTTTTTAACCTTAATCGGCGAAGCCAGTATTGCTCAAGCAGGTCAAAAAATAACAGCTAAAAGTATCACCTACGACATAGAGCAGCAGTTAATTAGCGCAGAAAAAGACGAAAACTCAACAGACCGTGTACACACTATTTTAGTACCTGTTGAAAACAAAAAAGAAGACGATAAAGGCCAACCATGAGCACATTAAAAGCAGAGCTATTAGCGAAAAGCTATAAAGGCCGTGAAGTGGTGAAAAACGTTGGCCTAGAAGTTGAAGCTGGCAGCATTGTCGGCTTACTTGGCCCCAATGGCGCAGGTAAAACCACGACTTTTTACATGATTGTAGGCCTTGTACCGAGCGATAAAGGTAAAATATCAATCGATGATCAAGATATTACTTTATTACCAATGCACAGCCGAGCTCGCCTAGGGATAGGATATTTACCACAAGAATCATCGATTTTTAGAAAGCTGACGGTCTACCAAAACTTAATGGCTATTTTAGAAACACGCAAAGAGCTTAATAAGCAGCAACGTGAAGATACCTTAAATAATTTACTTGATGAATTTAGTATTCAACATATTCGTGAAAGCCAAGGTATGGCCCTGTCAGGTGGTGAGCGCCGCCGTGTTGAAATTGCGCGAGCATTAGCAGCAAATCCTAAATTTATACTATTAGACGAACCCTTTGCAGGGGTTGATCCTATCTCTGTATTAGATATTAAAAAAATTATAGAACATCTTAAAAACCGAGGAATTGGCGTACTTATCACAGATCACAACGTACGCGAAACTCTTGATGTTTGTGAAAAAGCCTACATAGTTTCTCATGGAGAGTTAATTGCATCAGGCACTCCAGAATATGTATTAAACGATAAAACGGTACGCGATGTTTATTTAGGCGAGCAGTTCAAGCTCTAATATGTGTGTTATTACACTAAGCATCTGCTAATATTAATTATACTAATTTAAAAGGATTGTTAGAGATAAATGAGGCAATCATTACAGCTGCGCATGGGCCAGCAACTTACAATGACTCCACAGTTGCAACAAGCAATTCGCTTATTGCAACTCAGTACATTGATCTCCAGCAAGAAATTCAAGAAGCGCTCGATAGCAATCCCTTGCTTGAAGTTGAAGAACAAGATTACAGTGAAGATGCTGCGGGTAAAAACGAACAAAAAGCCGATATCGATGAGTCAACGCTAAGTGCTTCAGCTGATGAAAAACCTAGCGAATATGAGCAAGATAGCGGCGAAGCCATGACCAAAGACACCATTAGCGATGATATGGCAATGGATGTTACGTGGGATGAATACATGAGCGCAGCACCTGCCTCTTCATCAGGACCAATGCCTGAAGATGAATCAATTTATCAAGGCTCTTCAACTGAAACGCTACATGAATATTTAATGTGGCAATTGCAACTGACACCGTTTAGCCCTACTGATGAAGCCATCGCGATTGCTATCGTAGAAGCCGTGGACGATTCGGGCATTTTAACCCTTAGCTGTGAAGAAATATTAGAGAGCTTTAATCAAGAGAACGACATAGAAGATGAAGTTGAACTTGATGAAATAGAAGCGGTATTAAAGCGTATTCAGTTATTTGATCCGGTGGGAATAGCCGCGCGTAGTTTACAAGAATGCTTATGTATTCAGCTGAATCAGTTTGACCAAGACACGCCTTTTTTAAACGAAACTAAAATGATCTTAACTGATCACATTGATTTATTGGCTGCGCGTGATTATCGCACGTTAATGAAGAAAACTAAGCTCAAAGAAGATGAGCTTAAAGAAGTCATGACGTTAATTCACACCCTTAGCCCAAAACCGGCAGACACTATCGTTAGAGAAGAGTCAGAGTACGTTATTCCTGATGTGTCGGTTAAAAAAGTGAAAGGCCGTTGGGTGGTTGAACTAAACCCAGATAGCATGCCTAAAATTAGGGTAAACAGCCAATATGCGGCTATGTCTCGTACGGTCAAATCAAGTGGCGATAGCCAGTTTATTCGCTCACACTTACAAGAAGCTAAATGGTTTATAAAAAGCTTAGAGAGTAGAAACGACACGCTGCTTAAAGTAACTAACTGTATTGTGCAGCAACAACAGGCCTTTTTTGAGCATGGCCCTGAGGCGATGAAGCCTATGGTACTTAATGACGTAGCCGAAATGGTAGAAATGCACGAGTCAACTATTTCACGTGTTACTACGCAAAAATACATGCATACACCACGCGGTATTTTTGAGCTTAAATATTTCTTTTCAAGCCATGTAAGCACTGAAAATGGTGGTGAATGTTCTTCAACAGCAATACGCGCATTAATTAAAAAATTAATCGCTGCAGAAAACTCAGCTAAACCATTGAGTGATAGTAAAATTGCAGATATATTGGCTGAGCAAGGAATTAAAGTAGCAAGGAGAACTATTGCAAAGTATCGCGAATCTCTAGCTATTCCCCCGTCAAATCAACGTAAAAGTTTGATTTAAGGCGTACAACAAAGAGGAAAATGTTTATGCAACTGAATTTAACTGGTCGCCATGTAGATATTACCGACTCGCTTAGAGACTACGTAAATAGTAAATTTTCGAAGTTACAGAGGCACACTGATCACATAACGAATGTGCACGTTATTCTCGATGTAGAAAAACTAAACCAAAAAGCCGAAGCAACCGTTCATGTTAGTGGCGCTGAGATTTTTGCTTCTACTGAACACCAAGATATGTATGCTGCTATAGACTCGCTGATTGACAAGCTAGATCGTCAAGTAATTAAACACAAAGAGAAACTTGCTCGACACTAACACTATGAAACTAAGCTCACTTATCTGTCAGGACTGCAGTAAAGCTGCGGTCCTTTTTAATAGTAAAAAAAGAATTTTAGAATTTATCAGTGAATTGGCTCACAATAAACTGCCCTATTTAGCTCAACAAGATATTCTTAATGCATTAACAGCAAGAGAAAAACTAGGGAGCACAGGTATAGGCCGAGGAATTGCAATTCCTCATGGTCGTATGAGTGGTGTACAAGAGCCTCTTGCACTTATATTAGTGAGCGAAGCGGCTATTAATTTTGATGCAATAGATAATCGACCGGTCGACATTTTTGTTGCCTTAATTGTACCCGACGGTGACAATAAGCAGCATTTAAAAACCTTAGCCACTATAGCTGAAAAGCTCAACGATAAAGAATTTTGTAAGCAATTACGGGCGGCAAAATCCGACAGTGAACTGTACCAGATCATTGTAAGTCAACCGTAGCAATAATAAAGGGTGATAAATGGAATTAATAATTATAAGTGGTCGCTCAGGTTCTGGTAAATCTGTTGCGTTACGCGTTGTTGAGGATTTAGGTTATTATTGTGTAGATAATATACCTTTAAATTTATTACCATCTCTTGTTCGTAGTGTTTCCGACAGCTACAATAAAATAGCTGTAAGTGTTGATGTGCGTAACTTACCTAAAGAACAACAACAGTTTAATGAAATCATTGAATATTTGCCTGGTTTTACTAAGCCAACGGTGTTTTATTTAGACAGTGACGATCAAACCTTAATTAAACGCTTTTCAGAAACACGGCGTCTTCACCCTCTTTCTATTGATTCTCTGCCACTTGATTTGGCTATAAAAAAAGAAAAGCAACTCCTTGATGTACTCATTAATCGTGCCGATTATATGATTGATACCACAGGCTTAAGTGTGCACCAGCTTGCTGAGTCTATCCGTGAAAAAATACTCGGTAAAAAAGACAAACAACTGATCATTACCTTTGAGTCATTTGGCTTTAAACACGGTATACCCAAAGAAGCCGATTATGTATTCGACGCTCGCTTTTTACCAAACCCACATTGGGAGCCTGAGCTTAAGCCGCTTACAGGGCTAGATCAACCAGTAAAAGACTACTTAGCCAGTCACAGCATAGTACAAAAGTTTACATGGCAAATTCAAACATTCGTCCAAACATGGCTGCCTCATTTAGAAAGAAATAACCGCAGCTATTTAACCATTGCCATTGGCTGTACTGGAGGGCAACACCGCTCGGTTTACTTAGCGCAAACTATAGGTGAAAGTTTTGCAATGAGTCATCCTAATGTGAAAATTCGCCACCGAGAACAAGAATAAAGCTTGAGAGAATATTAATGCGGTTAGAAAGTACATTTTTAATAAAAAACAAATTAGGCCTACATGCCAGAGCGGCCACGGTACTGGCACAGCTTTCTGTGCAATTTGATGCCTCAATCACGTTATTCCAAGACGATAAACAAGCCGCTGGCGATAGTGTACTAGCACTTATGTTACTAGAGAGCAGTCAAGGCAAAGAAGTTAAGGTAGTATGCGAAGGCCCTGATGCAGAGCCTGCGCTTAATGCAATTGGTGAGCTCATTGACCAACGATTTAATGAGCAAGAATAAAATAGTTCATCATTAAATCACCATCCTAAGCTAAGGTTAATAGTGGTTGAGGTAGTTTGCCCATATAAAGTAAGATAAACTAAAATTGAATAGCATTCATTACCCTTCCATCATGTAATAAAATTTAATTAAGGACGCCAATGCCTGAAGCTTTAGAACAAGATATTCCACTACAACAACTAAAACAGGTGACCCAGTCACTAAATAGTGGTCAATTTGTTCAAGTTAGGCGCATGCTAGCAAAAACGGCACCTTGTGATACCGCACTTCTTTTAGAATCATCTCCCCATAAAATTCGTCGTATGCTCTGGCAACTGGTTGATCCCGATGTGCAGGGTGATGTACTTGAAGAGCTCTCTGAAGACGTACGTTTGGGCATTATTGCGCAAATGGCACCTGAGCACATTGCTGCTGCAACAGAAGACATGGGCCATGATGATTTAGGGGAAGTACTACGTAGCCTACCAGACACCGTATATAAAGACGTTGTTAGCGCCATGGATATTCAAGATAGAGAGCGCGCAACACAAGCTCTATCTTACCAAGAGCGCTCTGCTGGCGCCTTGATGAATATCGATACGGTAACTATTCGCCCTGATGTGACTCTAGATGTTGTACTGCGCTATATACGCTTACGTGGTGAACTACCTGAGGGCACTGATGACTTATACGTTGTAGATAAACATAACTGTTTTTTAGGCGCCTTATCGCTGAGCACTTTATTAACTAATCCCCCTGAAAAAATTGTTCAGGACTTGATGGATGAAGAGTGTGAATCTATTCCTATTTCAATGGATGAAAGCGAAGTAGCGCAACTATTTGAACGGCATAACTGGATATCGGCACCAGTTGTCGATGACAACGCGCATTTGCTTGGTCGTATTACTATTGATGATATCGTTGATGTTATCCGTGAAGATGCAGAGCATAGCTTATTAAGCTTAGCGGGTCTTGATGATGAAGAAGATACCTTTGCGCCGGTCTTAAAAAGCTCTAAAAAGCGCTCAATTTGGCTAGGTGTAAACTTACTAACTGCATTGCTGGCTGCAATTGTGGCGAGCTTTTTTGAAAACACCTTAGCTATATTACCAATTCTTGCTGTGCTCAATGGCATTGTCCCATCAATGGGTGGGGTTGCAGGCAGCCAAACCTTAACTTTGGTTATTCGCGGTATCGCGGTGGGCCATATCAACCAAACTAACCAACGTTTTTTATTATTAAAAGAACTCGCTATCGGCGCGATTAACGGTATGGTTTGGTCTATCCTAATTGCCGGTGTCGTTGCGCTTTGGCAATGGGATTTCAAACTCGGTGGTGTTTTAGCGTTTGCTATGTTTATGAATTTAGTTGCAGCAGGTATTGCGGGTGCTAGTATCCCACTATTGCTTAAAAAAATGAAAATAGATCCAGCACTGGCAGGCAGTGTGGTACTAACCACGGTAACTGATATCGTTGGTATATTTGCCTTTTTAGGCACCGCAACTTGGTTATTGATTTAATTTTGTTTATAAACGTTTATAAACAAAAACACCGCATCAATACGCGGTGTTTTTGTTTAAGCCGATAGTTACTTTACCTTGCGCGCTGGCGATTACCGCCCACCTTAGGTTTGGTGTTGGCTTTTTTAAACTGACTAAAGCCAGTATGACGAGTAAGCGCTGGACGACCACCCTTATTACCTTTACTGCCTTTGGCTTGCCTTTCATCTCTGCCTTCTTCTGGCACTAAACAATTTGGACCTTTACCAATGAGTTTAGCTTTGCCCATGTTACGAAGAGCTTCGCGGATCATAGGCCAACCGGCAGGATCATGGTAACGTAAAATTGCTTTATGCAAACGACGCTGGCGCGCCCCTTTTGGTACCGCAACTTGCTCTGTGTTATTTTTAATATTACGTAGCGAGTTCATTTCAGTATGATAAATGGTGGTCGCATTAGCCATCGGTGATGGGTAAAAGTTTTGCACCTGATCAAGCTTAAAGTCATTCGATTTCAGCCACAAAGCCATATTAACCATGTCTTCGTCTTTAGTCCCTGGGTGAGCAGAAATAAAGTATGGAATTAAATACTGCTTTTTACCCGCTTCTTTAGAGTACTTATCAAATAGCGCTTTAAATTCATCGTAAGCCCCCATACCAGGCTTCATCATCTTAGATAATGGGCCATCTTCAGTGTGCTCTGGTGCAATTTTTAAATACCCACCAACATGATGAGTTACTAACTCTTTAACGTAACGAGGATCACGTACGGCAAGGTCATAACGCACGCCTGAAGCAATTAAGATCTTTTTGATCCCTTTAACCTCACGCGCCTTTTTATATAAATCGATAGTTGGGGTATGGTCAGTATCCATATGCTTACAAATATCAGGGTACACACACGACAAGCGGCGACAGGTACTCTCTGCTTTTTTACTGGTACAACGCAGTTTGTACATATTTGCGGTTGGTCCGCCTAAATCAGAAATAACCCCAGTAAAGCCTGGAACTTTATCTCTAATTTGCTCAATCTCTTCAATAATCGATTCTTGAGATCGGCTTTGAATTATTCGCCCTTCATGCTCGGTAATAGAACAAAACGAACAGCCGCCAAAACAACCACGCATTATGTTTACCGACGTTTTAATCATATCGTAAGCAGGGATTTTGTCGTCGCCATAACTTGGGTGCGGAATACGCTGATACGGTAAACCAAACACATCATCCATTTCTTGGGTTTCAAGTGGATAGGCTGGCGGATTCACCCAAATAGAGCGATCGCCATGACGCTGAAACAACGCTCTTGCACAACCAGGGTTGGTTTCTTGGTGTAAAATACGCGATGCATGGGCATACAATGGTTTATTAACACTGACCTGCTCAAAAGCGGGTAACTTAACGTAAGTTTTTTCCCATGGCTTAGGGCGCGCAGGCTGTATGGTAATTGGTTTTGCAGCTTCGGCTTTTAAATCAATACCCGCTTGCTTAAATTCTGATTTAGCACAACCCACATCATCCGCCCCATAAGGATTAGGAATAGGGTCTATTTTACCAATTTTATCAATGGCTGTTGAATCACTGCCGCGCCAGCCAGGTAGAGGCTCTTTACGAATAACCGCCGTGCCTCTCACATCTTGTATGGTATCCATGGTTTCACCCGCAGCGATACGGTGCGCTACTTCAACCAATGGACGTTCGGCATTACCATAAATTAAAATATCACCCTTAGCGTCAAACAATACACTACGGCGTACTTTTTCTTGCCAATAATCGTAATGAGCAATACGACGCAAGCTGGCTTCAATGCCCCCTAAAACGAGTGGCACATCTTTATAGGCTTCACGACAACGTTGCGAGTATATGATCACGGCGCGATCGGGGCGTTTGCCACCTACATTTCCCGGAGTGTAAGCATCATCATGGCGCATTCTTTTTTCAGCGGTGTAACGATTGATCATCGAATCCATGTTACCGGCTGTAATACCAAAAAATAAGTTAGGCTTACCCAATGCCATAAAGGCATCTTTAGAGTTCCAATCAGGCTGAGCAATAATGCCCACTCTAAACCCCTGCGCTTCTAGCACACGGCCAATTACAGCCATCCCAAAACTAGGATGGTCTACATAAGCATCACCGCTAATAATAATAATATCGCAGCTATCCCAGCCAAGCGCGTCCATTTCTTCGCGTGTTGTTGGTAAAAATGGGGCTGTGCCATAACACTCAGCCCAATACTTAGGGTATGAGAATAAGCCGCGATCAGCTTTTAATGTGCTCATAAAATTGGCCGTTCAATAACAAAAGGCGCGAATTATACCCTATCGACATCCCCGTTGATATAGCACAAAATGAAAGCACTGATTAAAAATTGTTTACCTTTATCGCAACTAAAACAGACAAATCATCTAAGCTGATTACTGCTAATGTCTGCTTTTAGATTTATTTAAAGTAGATAAAATAGATAAAAATGATCGGCTCTAGGGTCTGTTGACCTTTGCGGATTAAAATTTGTTCAAACTAGGGGCGGTTTAATCGCGGCGCGAGGTTTGTAACCTAGTGGGCTAAGTCAAAACCGAGTAACAAAGAGTAAATCGCCCCTAGGCAGAACCCTTCGGGCAGCGCCTGTTTGGCATTGATGCTGCGTTATCGCCTATTTATGGGGAATAACCACACCACATAAGCTCTGCCTTGCCTAAATACCAAACAGACTGCTGCAAATTCAACCTTGAAAGGTCAACAGACCCTAGGCTAAACTATTAAATAAGCTGTGATTATTAACAATTCATAGACGCTGTAATATTAAAACCAATGAGGCATACCTATTAAACTACTTAAACAATTAATGCTGTTTTCAGCCATCTTACTGTTGGCGTTTGTTATTGTGGGATTACTTTTACCACAAAACTATCATGTGCAAAAAAGCATTAAAATAAATGCCCGCCCTCCTGTTATAAAGTCATTAGTGGAAGATTTTACTCAGTGGTACAAATGGTCGCCGTGGCAGCAAATAGATCCCAATATTGAATTTAGTATTGGTGAACCTAGTGCTGGTGCGGGAGCCTATCAATCTTGGCAAGGAAAGTGGGGGCAAGGCGAAATGACAATCACTTCATTAAGCGCCAATGAAGTTGTATTTAATGTATTATTTAATCAAGAACATATTATTACTAGCCGATTACTATTTAGCCCCCATGCAAAAACTGTAACCTGGCATATAGAAGGACAAGCAACTGTGCCGCTTATATCTGGCTATGTTGCTATATTTGCTGAAAATATATTAAGCAATATAGTCACCCTAGGGCTAAATAACTTAAAGACGGTAGCCCAACTCAGTGATGCACAAGCAATAATGGAAAGCCATGACAGTAAAAACCGCACAAGCCAGAATTAAACTTGCCAATATTATTGAGTCACTGTTAGGTTACTCGGTTACAAAAGTGAGTAATACGACTGCAGCTGATGAAAAAACCTATAATACGCAGGGTAAATCAAAGTCTCTTTATCGTATTAATAGCGAGCATTCAGTATTAGCTCGAGCACAAAAAAGACAAGATCTACTGCTAATAAAACAACAACAAAATATCGAGACTATTTTAGCCTTGGCAATGGAATTTTGTCCTGATGTAGCCTGCGCTAAACAACCTGATGCCGATTGGGTAGAACACTTTATTGCCTTATGTGAAGATACCTCAAATCAATCTATGCAAACATTATGGGCAAAAATTTTTACTGGCGAAACTATTAGTCCAGGTACCTTTTCTATTAAAAGTTTACAAACACTTAAACACATGACCCAGCGCGAAGCGGATTCATTGAGAAAATGTGTGTCTATTTCAGGGTATAACGAAAAAGATAGTAGTCACCTAATATTTTTAGGCTATTACAAAAAACCCTCGTTATTTGATTTATTAGGTAAGGGAAATAAAGTGTCATTAAGCATAGGTAAAAGCGGTGTGAGCTTTCCTGATGTATTAACCTTAATGGACTTAAATTTGTTATACCGTAAAGAAATTGAATCCGCTGCATTAAAAGCAGGACAAGAGATAACCCTCTCCTTTTTAACTCAAAAACTAACTTTAAAAGCAAAAAGTAACGATTTAGTACTGAGCTATTATAAGTTTACCCAAACCGGTGATGAATTGTTTAGACTAATGAATTATCCAATTAATAAAGTGTACAAACAGTTAATTGGTGCAGCATTTGAAGGGGAATTTGAATTAGTGTGGCACACTTCAAAGTAACTAAAAAAAGCCACACGAGGTGGCTTTTCGAAAAGTCGGTGCTTAAAAATGAACTTGTATACCCGCAAATGGGCCTGATGCATCAATATCAGTATTAATATCATCTACATCATCAAGTTCTAAAACCATAGAGCGGTAGCCCGCTTTAACCGCAACATCAACCGCTAGGTTATCAATCAACTCCCAAGCAATACCCATTTGGTAATCTCGTACTTTACTGTCATCAATAGCTAAAAAGCTACCTTCAGCAAAAACACTTAAACCACTAAATGGTAAACCTGCTTCAAAACGTCCATATGCTAAAGGAACTACACCTGAGAACTCTTCTATCTCAGTGAAGTTAGCACCACCTTGTTGTGATGTACCCGTTACCACAACTTCACCATCAAACTGCTTAGCATTAATACCTAAATCAATTGAGATTAAGTCGTTATCAAAAATTTCATAGTAAAGAATATAATCAATGTGCGATAAGTCAGTAACTGAATTAACATCAGTACCTACAACATAATCAGTGCCATTAAAAGTAAATGTATCTTCAAGTTGTGTTGCGCCGTTTAGTTCAAGCTCAGTGTATTTTAGTTTTAAGTTTGGTACTAGCGGTACTGGATGCTCAAGTGCGGCGTAATAGCTAACAAAAGTCTCATCTTCAAAGTTGAAGTTTTGTAGGGCATTATTATTATCAGAAAAGCCACCATCATTATCTGCTTTCCAACCATCAACTCCTACATATAAACCTAATACAGTGTCGGCTTGTGCTACAGGTGCTAAACATGCCATTGATAAGGCTGCTGCTATACAATACTTTTTCATTTTTTATCCTTGCGCTAATAATTCGCTAAGTTCAATCAGTGCCGCATTGGCTCTAGAGATATAATTTGCCATAACGAGTGAGTGGTTGGCGACATAACCGAATCCGTTGCCGTTTAGAATTATTGGGCTCCAAACCGTTTCTTGAGTCGCTTCAAGCTCGCGTATAATTTGTTGTAAACTAACACGGGCGTTCTTTTTATCAAGTACTTCGGCAAAATCATATTCAACTGCTTGTAAAAAATGCAGTAAAGCCCAAGTAGCACCGCGTGACTCATAAAATACATCATCAATTTCCCACCACGATGTTTTTACTTGTTGTTGTAATGGCGTATAAGTAGCTTGAGTATTTGAAGAATTGCCTGCTAAATCGGTATTTACTTTGTCTTGACCTACACTCGCGCTCAAACGCTGGCTTAAGCTACCTAAGCGTTTTTCTGCTTCTTTTAACCAACTGCGTAAATTATCTGCACGTGAGTAAAACTGGCTATCGCGCTCATGCTGATTCGCAATTTGAGAACGGTAAACTAATAAGTAATCAATACCCTTTTGATATTCGCCCTCAGCACTTGGCCATGCCCATGCTTCAGAACTAATATTAAATTGTGGCTGTGCTTTTTTAAGCGCTTCGTGCTCAGTTGATTGTGACTGTGAACGACTAAAATCTTTTCGCATTGATAATGCTAAATCACGCACCATTTCCAACGCGCCATACTCCCAAGCAGGCATGTTGTCCATTATTACGCTCGGTGGCAGTACATCATTTGATAAATAACCGCCTGACTTAGTCAAGAGAGTATCAGCGACGGTGATAAGTGTTGAAGTGGTTACATACCCTGTTACTGGTTTTTCACTACGTTGCTGTGCTTGCTGTTTGGCATTTTGTACCACATCAAAACGTGCAGGCTCTATGCTCCAGTACACTGCAATAGCGTAAAATACGACAAACAATAGTACCAATGCCGTTATTATTTTTCCTTTATGCTGTGACATTTATCCCCCTAATGATGACTATGATCTTTCGATACTTTTACCGGCCCAGCTTGCGATGCTAGCGAAACTACTTTCGCATTGGTGAATACTCGATTCCCGTCTTCAAAATATAGCGTGAGTTTGCGTTCTTGACCTACTTTTAACGGCTCTTGCGGTTCAAACACCATTAAATGATAGCTCCCAGGCTTAAAATCGAGTTGCTGATGGGCCTTAATAAGCAGTGATTCTACTTTTTGCATTTTCATCATGCCATCAGCGTGGACGTGCTCATGAATCTCAACACGACCCAACCCATCTAAGGTCGCTCTTGTGAGTGTTGCCGGCACATTACTATGGTTTTCAATACTGAAATAGCCCACGCTGGCTTTGGTGGCCGGTAAAAACTCTCTTACTTGTGCATTTGTTACTTGTAAATGCGCAACAACACTATCGTGCTCATGTCCTTCGTGCGCCAATAACGAAGACGAAAAAACACCCACTATTAACGCACTTGCACTCAAAATACATTGTTTAATCATCAGTAAAATCCTTGTTAAAACAAAAAAATATAGCCCAAATCTATCATAATTCCCTAATATTAGGCAGCTAATTTAAGTTCAAGAAGCTACTTTTTTGTTATCTGCGATTAACCAGCACAACCCTGCCACAAACAATAATGGCCAAGCAATCATCAATGATCCGAATAAAAAGGCTAATATAGTTCCAGCCAGTGCCACCATCGCCGCGCCAACAAGCCCCATAGTTACTAAAGCTGCAATCGCAATAACAACAATAATAGCGACTAACGCTCCAATGAGCTCAATACCTGTCCAGCTAATATCTGAAATCCACAACGGAAACTGCCATACATCAAAATGAATTATCGAACCGCTATTAATTAAAAATAATGTAACAATAAGTAGGCATACGGCGAAAGTTTTCATGTTATTCCCCTTACACTGTTTTTTCTTCAAGACAACAGTGTGCTATTAAATAACCTAGCGCCACTGCAAACGGAAAACTTAAGAATAATAAAACGGTGACTAATCGAGTAGACCATACCGGAAAGTCTAACCGGTAGGCTAACCCACTACAGACACCTGATATTTTTTTGTTAAGCGTATTTTTATACCAACGACGATGCGTATTAAAATTATTCATAACAATCTCCTTAGGCTGTTTGTTTGTTAGCAGTATTTAAACTCGCTTTTAAACTTGCCAGTTCTGCATCAATTTTTTCGTTTTTAACCAGTGACTCAATTTGCGTCGCAGTATTGCTCGCTGTATCTGTCAGTTCATACGCTTCAACTTGCGATTCAACACTCTCAACGCGGCGTTCAATTTGCTCAAATCGTGATAAAGCAGTGGCCACTTTATCGCTCTGCAGCTGAGTATTTATCTTTGCTCTTGCCTCAACGACATTTTCACGCTTTACAAGTTGTGCTTGCTTAGCTTTAGCCTGTGTCATTTTTTGCTGTAGGCGCTCACAGTCTTCTGTGATTTTTACAATTGATTGCTGCAATGTCTCAAGTTGTGTTTGTAAGCACTCTATGTTTTTTTCAATAACGTGTTTTTCAGCTAATGCTGATTTAGCTAAATCGTCACGATTTTTTGCAATGGCATGTTCGGCCTTTAATTGCCAATTTGTGAGCGCTTGTTGTTTATTACTTATTTGACGCTTAATATTTTTTTCTTCACATAATAGTGCCGCTGCAGTGCTACGACACTCATTAAGTGCCTCTTGCATTTCGGTTAGCATCAAATTAAGTAGTTTTTCTGAATCTTCAGCTTTATCAAGCATAGCTACGATATTTGCTTGAATGACGTCGTTTACGCGATTAAATATACCCATGTTATTCTCCTGATGATTTTTTATTTATACATCAACAGGATTCCAAGAGTTATGCCAACAACTTAAAATTATTTTATTTTCATTAAATATCAATAATTTAAATTATTTTTGGTAGGTAAATTAATGACTAGCCACTGAATACAATTAAGTCAGATTAGCTAATAAATTACATTTTTGACTAAAATTTGGGATCAAAAAAAGCCACCTGAGGTGGCTTTTTCTATAAAGAGGATCTGTTACGCCAATTGCATTAAATTGGCATTACTCGGGTACGTAACTTAGTGCCTTATCCATAACGCTTAAATCAGCCTGCTTACCATGACCATTTTCAGATAAGTGGCGTCTAAAACCACGCGCACCAGGTTGCCCCTGAAAAATACCCAACATATGGCGTGCAACATGCCAAAAGTTAGCCCCTAAACGCATCTCTTCTTCAATGTAATCATACATAGAGCGTACAACATCATGTCGAGACTGAGTGTTAGCAACATCACCATAAATTCTTTCATCTACTTCATTAAGCATAAATGGATTACTGTAAGCCTCTCGGCCAACCATAACCCCGTCTATGTACTGTAAATGCTCAAGGCTTTGCTCAATGGTTTTAACACCACCATTAATACTTAAATCAAGTTGTGGGTAATCTTTTTTAAGCTGGTAAACGCGGGGATAGTTAAGCTCAGGAACTTCGCGATTTTCTTTCGGGCTCAACCCTTTTAGCCATGCCTTACGGGCATGAATAATAAAGTCATCACAGCCAATTTTATGTGAAGCCTCTATCAAAGCACATAAAAACTCATAAGAATCTTGCTCATCAATACCAATACGCGTTTTCACCGTAACCGGAATATTCACTTCACTCTTCATTGCAGCAACACACTCTGCAACTAAATTAGGCTCGGCCATTAAACAGGCACCAAAACGTCCATTTTGCACGCGATCTGACGGACAACCTACATTAAGGTTTATTTCATCATAACCACGCTCACCAGCAAGCTTGGCACACTGTGCTAGCGCTTGCGGATCTGATCCACCTAATTGCAATGCCACAGGGCCTTCGTGCTGATTAAAATGCAAGTAGTCACCGCGGCCGAATAAAATAGCACCAGTTGTGATCATTTCAGTGTAGAGCACGGTGTGTTTCGTCATTTTACGATGAAACGTACGACAGTGGCGATCAGTCCAATCAAGCATGGGTGCCACGCTAAAGCGTCGATTTAAAGTACGTTTATCCAAAATGTGATCCTCAAAAATTTATAATTTAAGCACAGCTTAAACGGCGCTGCATTTTACACAAAAGCCCTATGCGCAGCAATATTAAGCAAACACTTGCAAGCCAAAGTATTGTGCAATACCGTTTAAAATATTAGTCACCGCGACTGAGCTTAAAATTAACCCCATAATTCGACTAATAATACTCGCCCCACTATCACCTATTATTTTATGTACATGCGTAGCAAGTAATAACAAAATCAGTACCACCACTAAAACAGCTAACATCATTGATGAGGTAATCATTTGTTCAACCCAAGTATATTCCTCATTGCGTGTCATTAATACCGCACCTAACATGGCACCGGGACTGGCTATTGATGGGATAGCGAGCGGAAAAATAGCGGTTTCAGTGCTGTCTCTAACACTTTTAATTTCAGCTTCAGGCTTACTTTCACCAAAGGTCATGGAGAGTGCAAAAATTAATAAAATTAAACCACCTGCTATTTGAAATGCCGAGAGCGGAATCTCAATCACATTCAGTAATTGCTCGCCAGCAACTACAAAAAATAACAGCACTAAAGCAGACACACCCACGGCCTTAAAAATCACTTTACGCTTAAACTTGTCGTCATCTCCACGAGTTACGGCGATAAAAACCGGGATTGTGCCAATTGGATCGATAACCGCAAAAAAGAAAATAAATATAGCCAATAGTTCATGCATTAATGAGTACCTTTTCATTAAATCGGTTAATAAAACGCTGCAACTACAATACAGTATGTTAGTATATCACGGCAGCGTAAGGATGAGAGAAGATGAATATAGAATCACTCGTAAGTAAAGCAAAACAAGTGTGCGACAACCGTGGTGCGCGATTCACACCAATTCGCGAGAAGGTATTTCGTTTATTGGCCAGTGCTCAAGGTGGTGTGGGTGCATACGATTTACTTGAACAATTAAAAGTCACTGAAACAGGCGCTAAACCTGCAACGATTTATCGTGCTTTAGACTTTTTAGCCGAACTCGGTTTTATTCATAAAATTGAAAGCACCAATGCATTTATGCTGTGTCATCATTTTGATCATATTCATCCTGTTCAGCTATTAATTTGTGATACCTGCGGTTTTGTTAAAGAGCTGCACTCAACAGTGATTTCTCATGAGCTCAATAACTTAGCAGCCGAAAGTGGCTTTGTAGTTTCCGGGCAAACAATAGAAGCGCATGGTAAATGTGACTCTTGTCGAGCATAGATCAGCGACTATAGCTATACTTTACGTATAACCTTTATCAGTACCAATTTAAGGATATCTAATATGAATGTAGAGTTCATTAATCCCTTTTTAACTTCTTTGATGAATGTATTGAGCACTATGGCTCAAACTCAGTTAAAACCAGGCAAGCCACGCATTAAAACCGATGAGATAGCCTGTGGTGATGTATCGGGATTAATTGGTATGGTTGGCCCTCAAACTCGCGGTTCATTTTCAATTACCTTCGACGAAAGTTTAGCGCTGACTATTATGGAACGAATGTTAGGCGAACGACCAGACGACGTAAATGAAGAAGTAACCGACATGGTCGGTGAAATAACTAATATGGTTACCGGTGGCGCTAAGAATTTACTAGGTGAAAAGGGCTATGATTTTGCCATGGCAACCCCCATTGTTGTGTCTGGTAAAAACCACACTATTACTCACAAAAGTGACGGCAAAAAAATTCTTATGCCGTTTACCAGTGACGCAGGTAATGCAAATATAGAAGTGAGTTTCGATAAGCTATGAGCTGGTCGCAAACCACAATTACATTAAAGCCTCGCTCGCGGGGCTTTCATTTAATTGATAACGACATACTTACTCACCTCCCACAACTGAGTCAGCTTAAAGTTGGTTTATTACACTTATTTATTCAACATACCTCTGCCAGCTTAACTATTAACGAAAACGCCGATCCGACGGTACGCATGGATATGGAAAGCCACTTTAATCAGTTTGTTCCAGAGCGCCAGCCTTATTATCGCCATGACTATGAGGGCGATGATGATATGCCTGCCCATATAAAAACCAGTACCTTAGGTTGCGAATTAACTATCCCGATTAGTCACGGTCAGTTAGCGCTGGGAACTTGGCAAGGAATATACTTAGGTGAGCACCGTGATCATGGTGGTTCAAGGCGTATTATTGCAACTTTGCAAGGCGAAAAGTTTTAGGTTTTAGGTTTTAGGTTTTAGGTTTTAGGTTTTAGGTTTTAGGTTTTAGGTTTTACAACACACATCGTTCGCATCCATTGAGTACTTCAAATCTAATAAAAAAGATTATATAAATTAAATTTATAATGATTCACGTCTGGATTGTTGTTTGCTTTTTAAGAATAAATATTTGGAAAGTAAATAAGATTGGAGCGGTACACGAGGCTCGAACTCGTGACCTCGACCTTGGCAAGGTCGCGCTCTACCAACTGAGCTAGTACCGCATTTAAAGTAGTCAGTAATTTGTCCGTTGGTGCGCGACGGGTCGCGTTCAACATTCTGGCAACTGAGCTAGTACCGCATTTAATATTGTATTCTAATTTTACTACAATTTCTTTTGGTGAGAAATTGGAGCGGCACACGAGGCTCGAACTCGTGACCTCGACCTTGGCAAGGTCGCGCTCTACCAACTGAGCTAGTGCCGCATTCAAAATAGTCAGTAATTTGTCCGTTGGTGCGCGACGGGTCGCGTCCTACATTCTGGCAACTGAGCTAGTGCCGCATTCAAAATAGTCAGTAATTTGTCCGTTGGTGCGCGACGGATCGCGTCCTACATTCTGGCAACTGAGCTAGTGCCGCATTATATCAACTTTAACTTTTTTGTCTTGTGCTGCAATTTCTTTGGTGAGAAATTGGAGCGGCACACGAGGCTCGAACTCGTGACCTCGACCTTGGCAAGGTCGCGCTCTACCAACTGAGCTAGTGCCGCATTCAAAATAGTCAGTAATTTGTCCGTTGGTGCGCGACATGTCGCGTCCTACATTCTGGCAACTGAGCTAGTGCCGCATTCAAAAAGTCAAAGCCCAAACACACTAACCCCGCGGGGGTTATCGTCTTGAGCGGGGCAGGATTCTACAATAATTAGGGGGCTTTGCAAGTATTTTTTATAAATTAAAAAACTTTTCTCGGTAAACCTTTAATTCCATAATCGAATCTTTAATGTCGTCTAACGCTAAATGCGACCCTTTTTTATTCACTTGAGCCAACACATCTGGTTTCCAACGACGAGCAAGTTCTTTAATGGTACTGACATCTAAATTACGGTAATGAAAAAAGTCTTCAAGCTCGCGCATATACTTATTCATAAAGCGACGGTCTTGGCCTATCGAGTTACCACACATAGGTGAAGCACCCGCTGGCACCCATTGCTTTAAAAACGCGAGGGTTTGTTCCACGGCATAAGCTTCATTAAACGTACTTGCTTTACAGCGTGCCGTTAGTCCAGATTTGCCATGCTGAGTTGTACACCACTCATCCATGCCATCAAGTAGTTCATCACTTTGATGAATGGCAATCGTTGGGCCTTCGGCTAATATATTCAGATCAGCGTCAGTGACAACAGTTGCAATTTCAAGTATTTTGTCAGTCTCTGGTTCAAGTCCGGTCATTTCCAGATCGAGCCAAATTAAATTTGATTTATTAATAGTCATAATTACCTTAAACGGTGCTTTTCTTTAGATCCAACGCATTTCGATATATCATATTAGCATCAATCGTCGAGCTAAAGCTTTTTTTGGCAAACTCGGCATTTAACTCAGGTTATAGGCCTCAAGTGGCAAAACAGAAAAAATTAAGTAAAGGCCAATCCCGTAGGATCAAGGCCAATCATCAAAAGCGTTTATCGAATGCCGATAAAAAACCGGCAAAAGTCGGCGCGCAAGAGTGGCAAACAGATAATTTAGGTCAAGTGGAAAATGCGATTGTCATTAGCCGCTTTGGGCAACATGCCGACGTAGAAACGCAAAATGGCGATGTTCTTCGCTGTAATATTCGCCGTACCGTATCAAATTTAGTATGTGGCGATGAGGTATTATTTCGTCGTGCAAAAGTAAGTGAAGGCGATTTAGCGGGTGTTATTGAAGCAACTCAAGAGCGGCGTTCACAGTTAACGCGCCCTGATTTTTACGACGGTGTAAAAGTGATTGCCGCTAATATAGATCAAATTTTAATGGTTTCAGCGGTACTGCCAGAGTTTACACCAAGCATTATCGACCGCTATTTAATTGCCTGCGAAGACATGGGCATTGAGCCGATTTTGGTGCTTAATAAAATTGATTTAATTGATGAAGCTGGTTTAAACGACATACAACAAATACTTGATATTTATCGTAAACTTAATTACCAGGTGCTGCTAGTTAGTAATATAACCGGCGAAGGCATTAATGAATTAAAAGAAGTACTTGTAGGCAAAAACAATATTTTTGTTGGCCAAAGTGGTGTGGGGAAATCTACTTTAGTTAACACTGTGCTGCCGGATGCTGAAATTTTGACTAAAGAAGTGTCTGAAAACAGCGGTCTAGGCCAGCACACCACCACAGTATCGCGTCTGCATCATTTACCAAGTGGCGGTAACTTAATTGATTCTCCGGGTATTCGTGAGTTTGGTTTATGGCATTTAGATGTTGAACGAGTCACTTGGTGTTTTAAAGAATTTAGAGAGTTTATAGGTGGATGCCGTTTTAGAGACTGTAAACACTTAAACGATCCAGGCTGTATAATTCAGC
This sequence comes from Pseudoalteromonas sp. RW-H-Ap-1, assembly GCF_048318575.1. GTDB lineage: Bacteria > Pseudomonadota > Gammaproteobacteria > Enterobacterales > Alteromonadaceae > Pseudoalteromonas. The sequence continues at coordinate 278,490 of NZ_CP166996.1, read as the reverse complement.
AAGCAGTCGCTGATGGCGATATCTCAAAGTTACGCTTTGAAAGCTATCACCGTATTTTAGAAACCATGGCCGATGGCCGTGCCGGCGCGCGTGCGCCTCGTGTATAATTAGGGAAAAACCTGTGAGTTTAGATAAATTTAAAATCGCCATGCAATATGCTATGCCAAAGCACTTTATTTCTCGTGTAGTAGGTAAGCTTGCAGCTGCAAAAGCGGGCGCATTAACAACAACGCTAATTAAATTATTTATTAAACAATACAAAATAAATATGAGTGAGGCTAAATATTCTGATCCAGCTCACTATAAAACCTTTAATGAATTTTTTACCCGTCCGTTAAAGGACGGTGCTCGTCCTATGGTTGAAGATGACGATATTATTATTCATCCTGTTGACGGCGCAATCAGCCAACTTGGCGATATTGTTGACGGCCAACTAATCCAAGCTAAAGGCCATGATTACAGCTTACAAGCGTTGTTAGGTGGCTCAGAAGACGACACAACACCGTTTTTAGGTGGTAAATTTGCAACTATTTACTTGGCACCAAAAGATTACCACCGTATTCACATGCCAATTGATGGTACGCTAAGCAAAATGATTTATGTACCGGGCGATTTATTTTCGGTAAATCCTCTTACCGCACAAAACGTACCGAACTTATTTGCCCGTAACGAGCGTGTAGTAGCTATTTTTGAAACTGAAATTGGCCCGCTTGCTATGGTCCTTGTAGGCGCAACCATTGTTGCTAGCATAGAAACTATTTGGGCTGGCACAGTCACTCCACCAGCTGGCAGTGATGTGTTTAGCTGGAACTACCCAACTAAAGGCGAAAACGCGATCACCCTTAAGAAAGGGGAAGAAATGGGTCGCTTTAAATTAGGCTCAACAGTTGTGCTTGCATGGGGTGCAGATAAAGCCGATATTTTTGATGATCAACGCCCTGAAACAGTCACCCGTTTAGGCACTGCGTTTGCAAAAATTGATGATTAATAAATAGTGTCAGTTGTCAGGCCGAAATTAAAAAGCACCGCGTTTATTGTATTGAACGCGGTGTTTTTTTGTAGACGAAGAGCTTGCTTACGTTAACAGCGAAGCTGCTCTTTACTCATACTGCTACACTCTCTACACGCTAAATTTTTAGCCATCTTAAAATGCTGTTGCTTTAAGCTTAATGCGTCAAAGGTTATAAACACATTCCCACCCAAATGACCTAACAACATATTAAGAGTTAGCTGTGCCTGCATAGAACCAATTACCCCAAGTAAGGGACTAATAACGCCCGCATTGTCGCAATTAACAACAGGGTTAGCATCACTTTGTGGAAATACGCAGCCATAGCAAGGGCTATCTGTTTGCCTAAAGTCAAAGCCCATTAATTGCCCTTGAGTTGCTAGCGCTGCTGCAGAAATTAATGGTATTTTGTTGTTTACGCAAAAACGATTGACGGTGTAACGAGTCGCAAAGTTATCAGAGCAATCAAGTACAATATCGGCGTTATTTAATAGTGCATCACTGTTAGCATCGCTCAACTTTTGCGAGTGAGTCACTATGTTTATTTGATTATTAAGGCTCGCAAGCACCTTTCCTGCTGCATTTACTTTTTGCTGCCCTAAGTGATTCACTTTGTATAGTATTTGCCGCTGTAAATTAGAGAGTTCAACGGCATCGTCATCAATTAATATTAGTGTGCCAATGCCTGCCGCTGCTAAATAAAGTAGCGCAGGACTTCCTAGCCCACCTGCACCTACCACAGCAACGGTTGCCGCTTTAAGTGTTAACTGCCCCTCAAGCCCCACCTCTTTTAATAATAAGTGGCGGCTATAACGTAGAGTTTCTTTGTCACTCAGTTGCTGCGTTTGCATATTAGCAGGCATTATCATTTATCACCGATTTTAAAGTATTAATTGCCTCTACATAATCATCAGCCTCGGTAATAGCACGTACCACAGCTACACTGCCCACGCCTGTTTTAGCAACCTCTTGCGCCCTATTTAAATCAATTCCACCAATAGCCACTGTAGGATAGCTTTGCATTAATGGCACAAATCGAGTTAGTTTTTCAAGCCCTTGTATCTGGCCTGTCATATCTTTGGTGGTGGTAGGGTAAATCGCGCCAAAGGCCATGTAGCTTGGGCGGTAATTATGCGCCCGAAGCATTTCATAAAAGCCATGGGTAGAAAGCCCAAGTCGCAGGCCAGCTTCTTTTATGGCCGCTAAATTTGCGCTCTCTAAGTCTTCTTGTCCTAAATGCACACCATAGGCGCCATGTTTGATTGCCAGCTGCCAGTAATCATTAATAAACACATGCGCATTGTATTGCTGACCCAAAGCGACCGCGCTTGCGACTAATTGTTCAAGCTCATCTTCGCTTTTGTCTTTAACCCTTAGCTGCGCTGTTTTAATGCCATTTTGTAGGCATTTTTCTAGCCACTCGATGCTATCGACTACCGCATAAGCGCCAAGCGTTTTGCTTTCACACGCAGCAAAGTCAGCTGCCATATTAAAATCTTGTGGTACATCAAAATCTAGTTCATCACCCAACCAGCTACCCGCTTCAATCACTTGAGGGTAATGCGCTAAGTCAGTCGGAAACGATGTTTGTGCAACAGGGCCGATCCCCTCGCCATAGCGAACTGATTGCTTCAAACCTTGGTTAATATAGGCCTTAGCTAAAATAAATGCATCTTTTAACGGATAGTCCTTTGCAAGGCATGCAGCAATAACAGACGCCATACTACAGCCAGTGCCATGATTGTGCGGAACCTGAATTTTTTCATTACCTAGCCAGTACTCTTCACTACCTTGTGAGCAGTAATCAATACAGTAACCACTTGGGTAATCCCAATGCCCGCCTTTAATAACCACCGCTTTGGCACCCCATGCCATTAGTTTGCTTGCTGCTTCTTTAATTGCTGCGGGGCCAATTAAATACACACCTGTTAATAACTGGGTTTCATGGGTATTTGGGGTAATGATATCCACCAGCGGTAATAGGCATTCTTTAATCGCGCTTACAGTGTCTTCTTCTGTGAGTAAATCACCGCTTGAGGCAATAGCCACCGGGTCATACACAATCACCGGCGGGGTTGGCCACTTCGCTTTGTAATGGCTAATATGCTCACTGATCAATTGAATTTGCTGCACATTAGCTAACATGCCAATTTTAATTACTTTGGCTTTCATGTCTTTTTCGAGTGCCAACAACTGCGACTCAATCACATCGGTCGAGACAGCATTAATCGCCTCAACGCCTAAACTGTTTTGTGCTGTTAGTGCGGTAATCGCAGTACAACCGTGCACACCAAAGCTTTGCATTGCTTTAATATCAGCTTGAATACCAGCGCCACCGCCGGAGTCTGAGCCCGCAACCGTCCATACTACATTGTTCATAATGACCTACTTCCTAATTTTTTACGTTTGATGCCAAAATGGCATACCCATGGTGGGGGTTGATGGGGCCGCAACATCTTTTTCAGGCATCGCTTTGGCGTTATAAGCAAAGCGCCCTGCTTCAACCGCTGCTTTAAATGCACGTCCCATAGTAATGGGGCAACCCGCGCCCGCTATGGCTGAATTTAATAATACCGCATCATACCCTAATTCTAAGGCTTGGCAGGCATGCGATGGTAAACCTAACCCAGCATCAACAATTAATGTGCTGTTAGGTAAACGCTCCCGTATCGCCTTTAAGTTATAACTATTTAATAATCCCTTACCGGTACCAATTGGCGCTCCCCATGGCATCAGCACCTCGCAGCCTAATTCATCTAACCGTTGGCAAAGCACTAAATCATCGGTGCAGTAAGGCAGTACTTTGAATCCATCTTTAATTAGAATTTCAGTGGCTTCAAGCAGAGCAAAAGGATCTGGTTGTAAGTTATAGTCATCGCCAATTAATTCCAGCTTAATCCAATCGGTTGCAAATACTTCTCGGCACATTTTAGCTAAATTAATGGCCTCTTTAACACTGTGGCATCCTGCAGTGTTAGGTAAAACTTTGAGCCCTGTATTCTTTATAAGTTGCCAAAAATCATCTCCTGCGGCTGCACTTTGCTGGCGACGTAGAGACACTGTAACAATATCCGCTCCTGAAGCATTAATTGCTTTTGTCATCGTCGCGGGCGATGGGTAAAGTGCAGAACCAATCAGTAATCTGCTTGAAAATTGCTCACCATAAATAGTGATATTATCGGGAGGTAACATAATGGTTACCCTCCTTGAATCGGAGATAACACATCAATGTAATCGCCATCATTGAGTGTGTAGTTAGCATGTTGTTCTTGAGGTATAAACTGGCCATTAATGGCCACTGCAAACGGCGCTTTAGCACCATACTCAATTAAACACGGTTTTAGTTCGCTACTTGTTAGGGTGAGCGCTTTACCATTAATTATTATGTCCATCATTCCTCACTCTATTCTGGCAACAGCATCAGCAACTAAACTCGGCGCGAGCATGTAGCCATGGCGGTATAATCCATTAATACTAATTACCTGCCCCAATTGTGTAACTTGCGGGCAGTTATCGCTATACGCAGGGCGAAGCCCGGTTTGAATATTTAACAGTCGAGCCTCGGCAAAACCGCTGTGCACTGTATAAGCGGCTGAAAGTAACTCCAACGTTGAACGCACCGTTGCCGCTCCGTTATCTTGAGACTCAATTTCGGTGGCACCAATCACATATTCATGATTCGGCTTAGGTGCTATATAAATAGGATAACGCGGATGCATTAACCTCACTGGCCGAGATAAATTAACCTCGGGAGCATAGAGCCTTGCCACTTCCCCGCGCACCCCTCTAAGTGGCCGATCTTGTTTGGCTCCAAGCCCTCGACAATCAATAATGTAATCAAACTCTCGATTATTCACTTTGTTTTCAAAGATGCTGGCGCGCTGATTAAACACAAACTTTACTTTGCGCTTATTAAGCAATCTAAAGCTGGCTTTGTAAAAGGCTTGGTTATCTATTTGTGCTTCACCGGGCAAAAATAGGCCTTGGCTAAATCGACCAGCCAGCTCAGGTTCTAGTTGCTCAATTTGCTGCGCATTGACTGCTTCAGCACTAAAATTTAGTAACGGCTTTATTCGCTGCGCAAAACTTTGTAAGTCGCCTTTATCCTGCGGGTGAGCAACCACTAGGGTGCCTTGTTGTTGAAAAAACACCTCACTATTTAATTGATCTAAAATAGCAGGCCAACGAGCAATAGAATCCACTCCCATTAAAGCCAATTCACGTTCGCACATAACAGACTCAGCTAGGGGTGCCAGCATCGCCGCGGCCACTTTGCCGGCACTGTTCTGAGTATGTTCATCATCGACTTCAAATACGGTAACACGATGCTGCTTACTTAACTCAAGCGCTGCCAACCGCCCCGCTAAACCAAAGCCCACCACAGCAATATCATAAAACATAAGCACTCCTACATTTAGCTACGAGCTGCAAGCCTCTGGCTTCGAGCAACAAGATGCTAAGATAAACATTTCGCTACTCGATGCTCCCAACCTGCAACCCGCAACCTATTTATATTGCTTTGTGGTAAATCTCTGAGCCTGTTTGCTTAAACTCTTCAGATTTAGCTTTCATCTCGGCTTCTACATCAACCATTTTTATTTCAATGGCATCGCCCACGTTATTAGGGTCAATACCGCGTGCTTGTAGATCTTTGGCGTAGTCGCGTACTTCTTGGGTTATTTTCATGGAACAAAATTTAGGGCCGCACATAGAACAAAAATGCGCAACTTTTCCTGATTCTTGCGGCAGTGTTTCATCATGATATTCACGGGCGCGAACAGGGTCTAAACCAATATTAAATTGGTCATGCCATCGAAACTCAAAGCGCGCTTTTGATAGCGCGTTATCTCGCTCTTGTGCGCCTGGGTGACCTTTAGCTAAATCGGCCGCATGAGCGGCAATTTTGTAAGTAATAAGACCTTCTTTTACATCTTCTTTATTAGGTAACCCTAAGTGCTCTTTAGGTGTTACGTAACACAACATCGCACAGCCATACCAAGCAATCTGCGCAGCACCAATCCCTGAGGTTATATGATCATACCCTGGGGCAATATCGGTGGTCAGTGGACCTAAAGTATAAAACGGGGCTTCGTCGCAATGTTTAAGTTGCTCATCCATATTCGCTTTGATCATATGCATAGGCACGTGTCCTGGGCCTTCAATAAACACTTGTACATCGTGCTTCCATGCAATTTTTGTCAGCTCTCCTAAGGTGCGAAGTTCACTAAATTGTGCCTCGTCGTTCGCATCGGCAATTGAGCCCGGACGTAAACCATCACCGAGTGAAAAACACACATCGTATTGCTTTAAAATTTCACAAATATCTTCAAAGTGAGTGTATAAGAAGTTTTCTTTGTGGTGCGCTAAACACCATTTAGCCATAATTGAACCACCACGTGACACAATACCGGTTACGCGCTTTGCTGTCATTGGCACATAACGTAGCAGTACACCAGCATGAATAGTAAAGTAATCAACGCCTTGCTCTGCTTGTTCAATCAGGGTGTCGCGAAATATTTCCCAAGTTAGGTCTTCTGCTACGCCATTGACTTTTTCAAGTGCTTGGTAAATTGGAACAGTACCAATAGGCACTGGCGAATTACGTACCAGCCATTCACGGGTTTCGTGAATGTAACGCCCTGTTGATAAATCCATTACAGTATCGGCACCCCAACGGGTTGACCACACCATTTTTTCAACTTCTTCTTCGATAGATGAACCCACTGATGAATTACCTATATTGGCGTTAACTTTAACTAAAAAGTTACGACCAACAATCATAGGCTCGGTTTCTGGGTGATTAATATTGTTAGGTAAAATAGCGCGTCCACGAGCAATTTCATCGCGAACAAATTCAGGAGTAATAAACTCAGGAATACTCGCGCCAAACGACTCCCCTTTATGCTGCGCAGCTAGTAACTCTTCACGTATTTGCGCACGCCCCATGTTTTCACGTATCGCTACATATTCCATTTCTGGGGTGACTATTCCTTGGCGAGCATAATGCATTTGCGTGACATTTTTACCCGCTTTAGCACGGCGTATTTTTGGTAAATGTTCAAAGCGAATATGATCTAGCCCATCATCAGCCATACGCTGCTGTGCAAACTGTGAGGTTACCGACTCGAGTATTTCGGTATCATTACGGCTCTCAATCCATTGTTCACGGTATTTATTAAGCCCCTTACGTACATCTAATTTAAACTCAGGGTCGGTATACGGGCCTGATGTATCGTAAACACGCAGTGGTGCATTTGGCTCATACACTGGGTTTTGCTCATCACCACCAATAAAAGTATCGCTCAATGTGATTTCACGCATACCCACACGTACGCCTTGCTGGCTACCTGCAACGTATACTTTATGAGAGCTTGGAAACGGCTGACCGGTTAAGTTATAAATATAATCTGATGCGGCCGCACGAGTTTCGCGACGGGTGGCTTTATTTGTTGTATTTGACATGACTTACCTCATTGCTAAAGGGTTGTCTTGTCAGATATTCCGCTGAGGAATAGAGAAAGATCGTAAAGTAGCTTTATGCGACTTTGCGGCCTAAAATGGAGGTTGCTTTTTTGTGCGCATAAAAAAAGACGCACAAGCGTCCTAGTTAGGCAGCTTGTTCCCTACGCAGGTATTAACCTGATCAGGTTCACGGATCCCGCTTTCGCGATCTCAGCCTAAATAAAACTTAGGCACTCCGACAAGTATTTGAATTGTTCGTTGATTTGATAAGTTTTGATCAAATCTGCGATGAGTGTACGCCAGTTGAAAATTCCCTGCAAGGGGCTGTTTTTCAAAACTCAAAAATTATTTTGGGATAAACACAAATTTTTGTTCAGCTTGCATTACCAATGTTTGGTCTTGCATATTAAGCACAGCACCTTGCTGCAGAGCTTGTAAAAACTGTTGCTCAAACTCATCCAATTCAGGGCCACATGACTTACGTGTCATACCTAATTTACTTACGCTCAAGCTACTATCTTCAAGTGAGCCTTCACCAAAGAACTTATTACATCCGGTAAAGCCGTTTATTTGTAGCGCATCGATAAAGCTCATTGATGCTTTAAAGGACGCGGGAATGGCCAAATCATCAACCTTTGATAATTGCCATTGTGTATATTTTAGCTGCTCAGTGGTAACTGTCCCTGTTGATGCGCAACCAACACATAAACCGATTATAAGCATCGGTATTGCTGCTAATTTCATGTTATTACAAACTTAGTGTCTAATTAATGTAATAGTATCAATATTTGTCAGGTTTATCCGTTAAAAATGCATATTTTAAATGTAAATTTTTGTTTAAAATTCATGCTATTTAAAACTATGCAACCGCTTGGAATAAGTTATCTATCTGTGGTGGTAAAAATGGACGACCTCTTTCATTAACTGATGTACCAATAACTAAGGCATTGAGCATCACTTTTTCATCTTGTTTACGCACTACCGTTTGTTTAAATGCAAACTTAAGACGACTAATACGCACAGGCTCTACCGCCACATAAAACTCATCTCCAGGCAATAGGGAATGTTTGTAATCCATTTCACTGCGCATCACCACTAAGTTAATTTTATCTTTTGCAAGCTGTGCAAAATCAACGCCGTGTGCGTATAAAAACTCGTGGCGAGCGTGCTCAAGATAATTAAAATAAACACTGTTATTTACAATACCTTGTAAGTCACATTCGTAGTCGCGCACCTTAAAGTCTAATTTAAAGGCCATAATTAGTAATCCCAATTATTTAACGTATAATTGTCGCGTTTATAGCACAAGTGTTGAAATAATTGCTACCATACGAGTCCCTAAAATGGAGTTAAGTAACCTAATGAACCTACGTTTGTCTTTAATTACAGCCACGTTATTACCCCTGTTCGCAGCACCTATCTATGCTAACGCAGATGACACCGAACTAGAGAAAATCATTGTTACCGGTGACTTTCAGCAAGAAAGCATTCAAACATTAAGCGCCAGTGCCAGCTTATTTTCTGAAAATGAAATGAATCAACGTGGTGCAACGTATTTAGACGAAATGTTAGCCAGTGCTGCCAATGTAAACTTTGCTGCTGGTGCGTCTCGCGGACGTTATATTCAAATTCGCGGTGTCGGTTTACGCTCGCAGTTTGTTGACCCGATAAACCCATCTGTGGGCTTAGTAATTGACGGTATTAATTATTCGGGCTTAGGTGGCAGTTCATTATTGTTTGATATTGACCAAGTAGAAATTTACCGCGGTCCTCAAGGTACACGTTTTGGTGCAGATGGTATGGCGGGCATGATCCAAATGCAATCAGCTAGTGCAACCAGCGATCCTAGCTTAAAGTTACATTTAGGTGCCGGCACTTATAACAGCCACGAAGCAGGCCTTGCTGCTAGTACAGGTTTAACAGATGACACCAGTGCCCGCGTTAGCTACTTTCGTAGAAAGTCTGACGGCTACGTAGACAACCTTTATTTAGATAAACCCACTCAAGATCAGGATGAGCAAGTTGCACGCTTTAAATTAAACAGCCAGCTTACAGCTCATTTAAATTCAGAACTTAACCTGCATTATATTGATATTAATAACGGTTACGATGCATTTACTCTTGATAATTCTCGCAACAGCCTTGCTGATCAACCAGGCGAAGATAATCAACAAAGTTATGCTATTGGCCTGAATAATACTTACACTGGTTTTGATGCCTTTGATGTGAGCTTAAACCTTTCAGCTATTGATACAGAACTTTTTTATAGTTTTGATGAAGATTGGGTGTGTAACGATACTAATAAGCCGCAATTATGTGCCGCCGGTTTACATCCTTATGGTTATAGTTCAACAGATATTTATAGCCGCGATCGTGATGATCAAGCACTCGATCTGCAATTTACTGGTAAAGCAGGTAACTGGGTTGCGGGTATTTACTATCAAAATCGTGATGTGGATTTAGAGCGTCAATATACGTGGTTAGCCAATCCGTTTGCTTCAACCTATGAAACTAATAACATTGCAGCTTATGGCCAATTAGCCACATCAATAGGCCCAAAAACTACGCTTATTACTGGTTTACGAGTTGAGCAATATCAAGGTGATTACACCGATAGTAACGGCTTTATTGAAGAAACTGATGATATTATGCTCGGTGGTAAAATTGCACTTGAATACCAAGTTATTGACCGTACCATGATTTACACCAGTATCACCCGCGGTTACAAAGCTGGTGGTATTAATTCAGAAGCGCTAGCAAAAGCAAAAGATGAAGGTTTAAGCTTAGATGCTGATTTTTTCAAACAGCATACCAGCTTTGACCCAGAGTACTTATGGAGTGGTGAGTTTGGTGTTAAAGGCTCATCGCTAGATGACAAGTTTACTCTGCGTTTAGCTGCTTTTTATATGCACCGCGATAATATTCAATTAAAGTCGTGGCAAGTATCAGATCAACAATTTACAGGTTATGTCGCCAATGCCAGCTCTGGCAGCAACTACGGCCTTGAAATTGAAGGTAGCTACTTACTTACTGATAATTTACTCATTAGTGGTAGTGCTGGCTATTTAGATACGAAAATCAACGACTTTGTAACTAAATCGGGCTTAAACCAAGATGGCCGCGAGCAAGCACAAGCGCCTAAATATCAATACGCATTTAGTGCGCGCTACAATGTTACTGATGAGCTATATGCTATGTTAGGTGTTGAAGGTAAAGATGATTATTACTTCTCAGACAGCCATAATGCACAAGCTCCAAATACAAACTTAGTGAATGCAAGCCTTGGTTACGAGGCTGAAAGCTGGGCAGTTCGTGCATGGGCACGTAATGTGTTTGATGAAACCGTTCCAACTCGCGGTTTTGAATTTGGTAACAACCCGTTAGATGGTTATACAAGCCAAACTTATATTCAACTAGGTGAGCCACGTGTGGCCGGCGTTACGTTTACACTCAACTTGTAATACAGCTACCAGTTGTCAGTTAGGGATTTAAAAAACACCGCGTTTAATGCAAACGCGGTGTATTAGTTTTGTGTAGGCGAGTAGCTTGCTGCAGCGCACGCAATCCAAATGGTTAAAGCAAAGTACAGTTAAAAATGTAGCTTTCAGGTTTTGGCGGGGAACGCACATCAGCTCGAATCCCGCCGCCCGAAGCTCGTCGCCGGCAACCCGAAGCGATAATTCACCTAAGCTCTGGCCACATCAAACGCAATCACCTCTTTTATTTTTCGATTATTGGTTGCTAACATCACGAGTCTATCAATCCCTAATGCAACCCCCGCGCATTGCTCTAAACCATGTTCCAATGCTGAAATTAAACGCGTATCCATAGGGACTTGCTTTAAGCCATTGGCGGCACGGTAGGCGTTGTCTTCGTTAAACCTTTTTGCTTGTTCTTTAGCATTAGTGAGTTCATTAAAGCCGTTAGCCAGCTCCATATTTTTATAATACAACTCAAAGCGCCCTGCTACTCGCTGATCGTGCTCACAAATTTGTGCCAGTGCCGCTTGTGATGCTGGAAAGTGATACACAAAACAGGGAATTTCTTGGCCAATAGTCGGCTCTACTTTCATACAAAATAATAATTGCAGCAAGGTATCTTTATGAGTCTCGTTTTTAGCAATATCAGCAAAGCCATGATCGCATGCGAGTTGTTGTAACTGCGTGATAGAGGCAGTTAATGGATCGAGCCCTAGCGCGCGTTCAAACGCCTGTTGGTAGGTAATCCGCTCTGCAGGATCAACCTCAAGAATAAGCTGCATCAGCTCATCGATTTCGTCCATCAAAGTAAATTCGTCAAACCCAGGACGATACCATTCAAGCATAGTAAATTCAGGATTATGATGACTACCCGCTTCTTCATTTCTAAATGCCTTACAAAGCTGAAAAATAGCGCCTGAGCCGGCCGCTAACAAGCGTTTCATCGCAAACTCTGGAGATGTTTGCAAAAACAGAGGAAGCCCACCAGCATGACCCGGGCCTACAAATGTAGTATTAAAGCTGGCTAAATGTACATCGGTTACACTGGCAGCACTTAAACTCGGTGTTTCGACTTCCATTACATTACGCTCATAAAAGAATTCCCGAATGCTGCGCATAATTGCTGCGCGTTGCTTAAGTATTTCTATGCTGGCACTCGGCTTCCAAAGATCTGCTGACATATTTTCTCCAAAAAAATCCCAGCTTAAGCCGGGATTTAATTAATAAGACGCGTTGCTGCTTACTTAACACGGCTCACGTATTCACCATTACGAGTATCTACTTTAATTACTTCGCCAATTTGAACGAATAATGGAACACGTACTACAGCACCTGTGCTAAGCGTTGCTGGTTTACCACCCGTGCCCGCTGTATCACCTTTAAGGCCCGGATCAGTTTCAGTGATCTCAAGCTCAACAAAGTTTGGTGGAGTTACAGCAATTGGGCTGCCGTTCCATAATGTAATAGTACATACATCGTTTTCAACTAACCATTTGCCAGCATCGCCCAGTGCTTTTTCGTCAGCAGCGATTTGTTCAAATGTTTCATTGTTCATGAAATGCCAAAATTCACCGTCTGTGTATAGGTACGCTAAATCGGTATCCATTACATCAGCACCTTCAACCGATTCACCCGATTTAAAGGTTTTTTCAAGTACCTTGCCAGAGATAAGCTTACGGATACGAACACGGTTAAACGCTTGGCCTTTACCCGGTTTTACCATTTCATTTTCTAAGATACTGCAAGGTTCGCCGTCCATCATAATTTTTAGGCCGCCCTTGAACTCGTTGGTGCTATAATTCGCCATCGTTTCCTCTATTTATATTTTTCGAGTAATCTACGTGCCAATGATACAAAGAAATGAAGCAAATTTGCATAAAAACTGGCAAAAAGAATTAGCAAATGTAGTTACCTGCCCAAAAGTGCTGTTAGAAATGGTTGGTTTATCGATCCAAGTCCATGAAAACGACATAAAAGCTCGTAGCTTGTTTCCTGTTCGTGTGCCATTGCCTTTTATAAAAAAATTCGTCACGGCGATGCAAATGATCCTTTATTGCTGCAAGTTATGCCTCGCCATCAAGAATTTTTAACTAAGTCGGGGTTTAATAAAGATCCGCTACTTGAGCAAGATAACAATCAACCAGGTCTATTACATAAATATAAGTCGCGTGTTTTAGTCATGTTTAAAACTGGTTGTGCGGTAAATTGCCGCTACTGCTTTAGACGCCATTTTCCTTATCAAGAAAACCAGTTAAATAAACGCAGCCTTATTGATGCATTGAGCTATATAAAAGCTGATAAAAATATTAACGAAGTGATTTTAAGTGGTGGCGATCCACTAATGGCCAAAGACGATGCTATTAGTTGGTTTTTAGATGAGCTTGAGCAAATACCACAAATAAAACGAATGCGCATACACAGCCGCTTACCCGTTGTGATCCCTGCACGCATTACTGAACAATTATGTGAAAGATTAGCAAAGTCACCACTAAAAGTTATATTCGTGAATCATATTAACCATGCCAACGAAATAGATAGTGACTTTAAAAACGCCATGAACATGCTAAAACAAGCCAATGTACTGTTATTAAATCAGGCGGTTATTTTAAAGGATGTTAACGATACAGTTGATGCGCAAATAAACTTAAGTGAAGCGTTGTTTGATGCAAATGTATTGCCTTATTACTTACACTTACTAGATAAGGTAGAAGGCGCAAGTCATTTTGATATAGATGAGGCACAAGCCATAAAAATAATGGCAGAGCTTTTAGAGGCCCTGCCAGGATTTTTAGTGCCTAAACTAGTAAGAGAAATAGGGGGCCAAAAAAGTAAAACCCCTATCGACCTCAAATTGGTTTAAACATAAACGTTTACATTATTCCCAAGTGTTGCAGTAACCGACTTAGCCGGTGTTTGTGCACTTGAGGTTTGTGTAGCACCTTCAATAAGCGCAAGTGCAGCGGCGCCATCAGCTTGCTGTTGCTTTTTAGATAAAGCAGCAGTTAAAACCTCTGCGCCTTGGCCTGCACCAGGGATTGTAGGTAGATTTCCACCTGATATATTCATAACTCACACCTGACATTTAAATGTAATACACGTATTATAGTCGTTGAATTGGTAAATTACTTTACCAACCCACTTAAGTATTTATCGGCAACATTGCACTAAGCTTTAGGAAAACCATGGATTCTATAATTGAACAACTCAACGCCAACTTAAAAATTGTTTACCGTCAGGCGCTTGATGCTGATAAAAAACTCGATGAGTTACAACAGCAAGGCCACGGAAAATTTAAAGCCTTATTTGCCGAGGACGCTGGGTTTAGCTTTGAAGCTAAACGCTTTAAGCCTTACGTTTTAGACGTTGCCGCTGATGTAGAAAGCTTATCGAGCGACGGTTTAGACGAAGAAAAGCTAAAACAAGCAGTAATTAAACTACAAAACTTACTAACCTTGTTAGCGACCTTTAAGTAAGCACTCTGGGCTTACTACGCAAAACATCTGTTAAACAGATGTTTTGCGCTATGTTACTTAATTCGCGGTAAAATTTGTTCACCAAACCACTCTGTTAATAAGCGTTTTTCGTAGTAAAATGCTTCATCTCGACCCATTTTAATTTTATCCATAAAACCCATATCTTTTAAATTTACGTTATCTTCTTGTGCGACAACGCCATTTTCATCATTGAGCACATAATTAAATTCAATGCGTGGAAAGTGAATAGGTTTTACCACTCGGATTTCGTTAACACCGCCATAGCGTACGTCTCCGGCTAAATCTAAATCGGTGACTTCAATTTTTAAACTGTAATTTTTAGGAAGTTGCTCGCTGAGCTTTGCAAAGTGTTCATCAATACTTTTGGCTATTTGCTTATGGTACGAGCCTTTAGCTTGGTTTGATGGGCGTACATCGCGATAATCATTAAAGTCATGCCATTTCACTTGAGCCTCACCCGCGCAAACAACACTCGGTAGTGCAATACACATCAACATTGCTATTTTTTTAACTAAGTTCATACGTTTCTCCAACGAGTATTTTGATCAAATGAATATTTTACAAATCGCTATACAACACTTTAGCAATTACATATGAACTATAACTTAATCTTTACGCTGAGGTGTTATTAAAATTGCACAAAATGTAATCGAAAGTACGGTTTACGATCATACTATTACAAAGCAAATAAAATAATACATGTAAAAACTCATTATTTATGGTGAAATTAGGGTAATTGAACAGGGGTTTCCAAGGAGCATTCATGGCAATTTTAGTAACCGGTGGCGCAGGCTACATTGGCTCACACACCGTTTTAGAACTTTTACAGCAAGGCAGCGACGTTATCGTTATCGATAACTTAAGTAACTCCTCTGAAGAGTCACTTGAGAGAGTGAAAAAAATAACCGGTAAAGCAATTACTTTTTATCAAGGTGATATTTTAGATAAATCCTTTTTAGACTCAGTATTTGCAAAACATACCATCGATAGTGTAATTCATTTTGCAGGTTTAAAAGCGGTTGGTGAGTCAGTAGCCAAACCAATCGCGTATTATCAAAATAACGTACAAGGCACATTAACACTAGTTGATGCTATGCGTGACGCGGGTGTGTTTAAATTGGTATTTAGCTCATCTGCAACAGTTTATGGTGACCCTGCAAGCTTACCAATACGCGAAGACTTCCCCGTTGGCGGTACAACCAACCCATATGGTACCTCTAAACTAATGGTTGAAATGATGCTGCAAGATATCGCTAAATCAGATGAGCGCTTTGCGTTTGCTATTTTACGCTACTTTAATCCTGTTGGTGCACATGAGTCAGGCCTAATTGGTGAAGACCCTAATGGCATTCCTAATAATTTACTGCCTTTCATTTCACAAGTTGCGGTTGGTAAATTAAAGCAGCTTGCTGTATTTGGCGATGATTACGACACGGTAGATGGTACTGGTGTGCGCGATTACATTCATGTTGTGGATTTAGCCTTAGGGCATTTAAAAGCACTTGATAAAATAGCCGCAGAAACCGGTGCGCTTGTTTATAACCTTGGTACCGGTAACGGCTATTCAGTATTACAAATGGTCAATGCGTTTATTAAGGCTAGCGACCAAGCTATCCCCTATGCGGTTTCACCTCGTCGCCCAGGTGATATTGCAGCCTGTTATGCTGCGCCAGAAAAAGCGCTTAGCGAACTAGGCTGGCAAGCCGAGCGCGGCATTGATGTTATGATGCAAGATACATGGCGCTGGCAGTCAAATAATCCAAATGGATACAGAAAATAAAAGCTTTAGGTTTTAGGTTTTAGGTTTTAGGTTGATATGAGCCTAAAACCTTATACCTAGCACCTCTTTTTTACCTCTACCAGTTTTGCATTTCAACAATGCGAGACTGAGTTCGCGCATATTCAAAACTTAATTTTTTACCTTGATACAACTCGTTTATGTCGGCCTGTGCATTAATAACCAGTAATTTGTGGCAATCATAAAACTCATCGACTAAGGCAATAAAGCGCCGAGCTTCATCATCGAAAGTATGCTCATCTAACTGCTGCTTTTCGCGCTGATAGCTGTCTTCTATACCATGCACAATAACTTTACCAGTTGCCTCTTTTCCCATTATTGGCACATTCGAAATATATAGCACCGAAAACTGTTCTGCTAAAAACATATAATCATTAGCGCTGCGAGGGCCTGAGCACAATGACATAAAATCAATCAGTAAAGCATCGTCAGTTCTTAATAAATAGGACAGAGCTCGGCCATGCACAGTCATTGTATTATCACGCGCTGCTTGAGGGTGTGCGGATAAAAACTCAGTTTCAAACTCAGCGTGGGGCAAGTTAATAAAATAATGACGACTACTTCTGCCGTACCTGAAGCGGTGATCTTCCTCCCCCGCTACGTTAATTACATGACAATGCGCATTTATTAAATCGATAGTTGGTAAAAATCGCGCGCGTTGCAGACCGTTGTAATAAAGCTGCTCCGGTTTTGCGTTAGAGGTTGCTACTAGCACCACGCCTTGTTCAAATAAAGCGTTAAATAACCGAGCCATGATCATGGCGTCACCAATATCACTAACAAAAAACTCATCAAAGCACAGCACTTTTATTTTTTTAGCCCACTGTTTAGCAATTATTTGCAGCGGATTTTTATCCCCTTGTAACTTAGCTAGTTGAGCATGAACTTTTTCGATAAAATGATGAAAATGCAGGCGCTGCTTTTTCTCTGTGGGTAAGTTTTCATAAAATAAATCCATCAACATAGATTTACCCCGACCAACCGGGCCATATAAATATATTCCCTTAATTAAGGGTGCTTTTTGCCACCAGCTTGTAGGTTGATTTAATTGCTCATTTAAAGACTGTAACGCACTCACAGCTTGGTGCTGCGCCGCATCAAAATCAAGCTCTCCTGATGAAACTTTGCGGTGGTACAGGCTTAAAATTTCTGTGCTGGGCTCTGTCATGGTATTTCACTATCCGCTATACTCGCGGCCATTGTAGCCGACTAAAAATGTGAACAACATGAAGTTTCCTTGCCGTTTAGATAAATTTATTAGCCATTTAGCAGAGTTACCGCGCTCAAAAGCCCGCGCAGCAATAAAAAGCCAAGTGGCTTGCGTTAATGGCGAGGTGATCACAGCATTCGACTTTCAAGTTACTCAACAAGATGATGTGTTATTTCATGATCAGCCATTAGTTTTTTTAGGTAAACGCTACTTTATGCTCAATAAGCCGGTAGGTTATGTGTGCGCTAATTCAGATGAGTTACACAAAACCGTATTTGATTTGCTTGACGAGCCAAACATGGTCGACTTTCACATCGCCGGGCGTTTAGACATAGACACCACTGGCCTAGTGCTTATCACCAATGATGGCGAGTGGTCACATAAAATTACCTCGCCGAAAAAGAATAAGTTTAAAACCTACCTAGTCGAAACCCAAGAACCGATTACCGACGATGCGCTACAACAGCTACGCGACGGTGTGCAGTTACACAATGAAAAAGATTTAACTCGCCCTGCTATTGCTGAACGCGAAGGGAGTTACGGTTTACGTTTGTCGATTTCTGAGGGGAAGTACCATCAAGTGAAACGCATGCTAGCAGCGGTAGATAACAAAGTGGTTGAACTACATCGTGAACAAATTGCGGGTATAAAGTTAGGCGAAGATTTGGCTGCAGGTGAATACCGCCCATTAACTGCCGCAGAGATAAAACTGTAAGGTTGTTTAAGTGTTAGGAAATGGCTTCGGGCCACGAGGTTCGGGCTGTTCACCTGCCGCTCTAGGCTCGCTGCTCGTTGCCTTTAATAATCTTGCTTAATATCTGTTTGAAATCTGGCGTTTGACACCTGATCTTACGATTTAATTTGTACTAAATCAAAGTCTGTCATTCCAGGTACAATGGCTTGCAGACGAGACTCAGTAATATCTAGAGAATTTAAGCATTCACAGTATTCAGAGGCTTTAAGTTCTAATTGGTGGGCTTTTTTCTGCAATGACTTATCGATTTCTTTGGTAATGATATCCATGCGTTGCCCCATGTCGTTCATGCGGTCTTCTATATTGCCTTCTCGAGATTTAAACGCATCCCCGAGCGACATTAAAATAGCACCCAAAGAGCCATGCACAGCAGAGTGTATTTTTTGGCTAATTTCTTTAGTAAAAAAATCATCAATTTGGGAAAGCGATTGAGGGGCTATAAAAAAGAAGTCATCGCCACGCTTAAACTTATCCATGAGTGCTCGCTCTACATATTGTAATTGCGTTTTTAGCACTTCGGGTTCTTTATCTGACATGCCCTCAACAACATGCTCAATAGCACTGAGTCCTAGGTTAACGCCATCAGTCGCTAAATCAACCAGCTCAGGAACTGTTTGACGAATACCATTGCTAAATTGTTCTAGCACTTTGCTTTCATCGGTGCTTAAATCGACCCAGTAGCCTCGAATAAACAGTTGATTATTATTGTTAATTTGCACCCTGGTTTGGCCTTTATCAACAATACGGATCACATCATCGGTAATAATTAAACCATGACGAAGTTCAACATCACATTGTTTTTGTGCGATTGCATTGGAGCTTAAAAGTGCCATTGATAACGCCAATATCGAACGAGATAAAAACGCCATAAACACCTCAAAAAGACTAAAATAGGGGGTGGCTAGATTAACAAAAAACCAACTTTATGCAAGCAAAAGTAACACCCTAAAAACAAGGCACCATGAAACGTAACGTTTACACAGCGCCTTTATCCTCTGGCTTGTACTATTAAATAGGTGAGCCTGGTGGTATTGGCAGGGCTTTAAAATTATCAGGCCACTGGCCTGTTGTTAAAAACTGATTAATTTGCGACGCTAAATAGTTTTTAAATGCGCTGTCACCCACTTCAGGGTGGCCTAGCAAAGAGTGCTGATTAAACTCATCAGCAAGTTTACTTAAATAGAAATGCAGTTGCGCTTGCACTTCAGGGCTTAAACCGTCGTTAGCCACAAGATCAGCCATGGTTTTTGCCGTTAGGTACTGTACTCGTTGTGTTACTTTTCCTGTCATGGTGGCAGGCGCTGATACGTTAAACACCTGCTTGTTTAACTGTTTAAGTAACTCATCTAGGCTATAAAAGCGGTTATCACGTGCTTGTTGCTGCGCTAATCGATTTAATCGTTGAGCGTTTAGTAATAGCGATAGGCTATGCTGCGCTGCCACTTCAGGCAATGCAAGTGCATCCATAGTTAAGCCGGTACGACCCACTATACTTTCTCGTGATTTAGACTCGCCATACGCCTTTGGTACAATCAAAGAAAGTATCGACTCTGGCAGCGTTAAATTAGTTGCTTTTAGGGTGGCTAAAATAGCATTAACGGCTTGTTGCTGAGCCTCTTTAGTTACAACTTGGGCGCCTTTAACGGGTGCGTCACTGCGTATTTCATAGTCATAATCAACGCCCGCAATAAGCTTAGCAACCGCTTCAACTTGATAACGGTGGAACAAGTAAAGTGGCACTAGCTTTTCTTCTAACTGCGACAGCGCAACCCCAGTTTTTATATTGTTAATACCAAACTGTCCGAGCGCCTGCTCTCGCACATCAAGTACTCTAAGTAATTCTTCACTTGGGTTACTGCCGTTATCCCAAACATGCGCTGTAGGGTGCGCTCCACCTTTTGCACGGGCATCACTGTCAGAAATAAACGCCAAACCTAGCGATTTATTTTGCTGTAAAATAGCAGCGAGTGCTTCGCTTTCATCTTGGCCGGTAAAATCACTGTAGCCATATTTAATCACTTGCGTATCCCATGCGCCCATACCTTTAGCATAACCTTGAGATACATCTAACTGACCATTATCTGCAAAGCTCAATAACGGATGCGGATAATCCATCACCGAAGCGCGATTATTTACCGACGCAGCAAAGTTGTGCGCAATACCCAGTGTATGACCAATTTCATGAGCACTGAGTTGACGAATACGATCAAGTGCCATTGCATGTAAAGCAGTTGCCACTTCATTGCCTTTTAAATAAGGCGCAGCGAGTGATTCAGCAATTAAGATATCTTGACGCACTCGCAACGATCCCAGTGTCACATGGCCTTTAATAATTTCGCCTGTACGTGGGTCTATAATTGAACTGCCATACGACCAGCCTCGGGTAGCACGGTGCACCCATTGAATAACGTTGTAGCGCACATCCATTGGATCAGCATTACTTGGTAACACTTTAACTTCAAACGCATTTTTATAGCCTGCTGCATTAAAGGCGTCATTCCACCATTGCCCGCCATCTAATAAAGCCGTTTTTACTGGTTCAGGTACCCCTGGATCTAAGTAATAAACAATAGGCTCTACTGGCTCACTAACTGCTAGGCTTGGATCTTTTTTTGCTAAACGATGGCGCGGAATGTAACGCACATACATAGACTCATCGAGCCCTGCTGCATAATTTTTATGCTCCACACTCCAATAACCCGATTGCGGGCTAAATTTTCGTGGCGTGTAATTATCATCAGGCAATTGAATAAGTGAATGGTGCATGTGCACACTCAAAGCGTAAGGGTCAGCACTCACTTGGCGAACATATTTACCTGGTTTGGACCCTTTAAAGGTGAGAATGGCTTCAAGTTCAGTATTTTTCAAAAATGCTTTAGAGCGATTCATAAATACCGCACTGCGTGACTCATCAAGGCTAAACTGCCCTTGCTTGCGCGCAGCTAAAGTACGGCTTACGCCATGTACGTCACTCAGTAAATAAGGGGTGTAATCTATTAATGCAGCATTGGCATCTTGAGCGACAACTTTAAAACCCGCCAAAATGCTGGATGCAAACGCTTCTTTAACGCTTTGCTGCTCTGCTATATTACTCGTGTTTGCACGGTAGTAAGTATTTACGGCACGTAACATCACCTTGTTGCCAAAGCGCTCAAACTGTACCAAATAGGTACCGCCTAATTGGCCTCTATCTAAACCTATGTCGTTAGAGCCAACGCCATAAGGCAAGCTATGCTGTAGTAAAAATTGTTGCTCAAGTTTATCAACTTTTAAATACACATTGCCGTTTTGCGTATCGTAAAAGAAAGAAAAATAACCAGGGAAATGGTTCATTTTTTCAGTAAATTCGTCAATAGACTTAATTGCTGCGTGCGCTTGGGTTATCATACAGAGCAGCACAGTAAAGAGTATGTAACTTAATCGTGATATTTTTTGCATAATCTTATCTTTGTTATTAGCGTTTTAAATGCGATGTAGGTACCCCATTATAGGGGGTTATTTATACAATACAGTTATTTAAGACGAATTTCAGCGCTCTAAACTAATCTCTCTCACATTATGATTAGTTTTAACACGTTATCAGGAAAAAAGAATGCGTAGACTCCCACCAGTATTACTAGAAGATGGCTGTTCAAGAGAACTTTTGTCGTTAATTCGTACTATTTTAGCGGCATGTAAAGAAATTTCATTTCGCGTCGGTCAAGGTGAATTATCGGGCGTATTAGGCTCAACCCTCGATGAAAACATTCAAGGCGAAACACAAAAGAAACTCGATGTATTATCTAATCAGTTATTAAAAGATATATTGCTGGAGTCGGGGACGGTTAAAGCGATTGCCTCTGAAGAAGAAGATTATACTGTTGCCGGTAACCCAGATGCTGAATTTATTGTGGCTTTTGACCCACTTGATGGCTCGTCGAACACCGATATTAACTCGCTAGTAGGTACTATTTTTTCTATTATGAAAGCGCCTGTGGGTTCAGATGCTGCTGATGAAAAGATTTTTATGCAACCTGGGCATCAACAAGTGGCTGCAGGTTACGTGCTGTATGGCCCATCAACTATGCTTGCGCTAACAACGGGTAAAGGTACACGCATGTTCACCTTAGATAAAACCCAAGGTAGCTTTTTACTTACTCAAGATTTTGCCGCTATTCCTGCTAAAACTAATGAATTTGCAATTAACGCCTCTAACCAGCGCCACTGGCAGCCGGCAATGCAAAACTACATTAATGATTTACTTGCCGGAGATACAGGCCCTCGCGCTCAAAACTTCAATATGCGCTGGATTGCTGCAATGGTTGGGGATGTACACCGTGTACTTAGCCGTGGTGGTTTATTTACTTACCCAACTGATACTAAAGACCCTAATAAGCCTAATAAGCTGCGTTTACTTTATGAAGCAAACCCAATGGCGATGTTAGTAGAGCAAGCCGGTGGTATTGCTTCAACAGGTACTGAGCGTATTATGGATATTCAGCCTGATGCCATCCATCAGCGTGTTGCGGTTATTTTAGGCTCTAAAGACGAAGTAGAAACTTGCTTGAGCTATCATAAGTAAGCTTTAAGAACAGGTTTTAGGTTTCAGGTGTCAGCTAGAGGCTAGCCCAATGGTGGTTACTAACATCCGAAAACTGTTGCTTAAAACCTTTAATATTTTCTGATAACCACCTGCTACTGTTGTAACAGCTTTAACAACTGTGCGAGCTTTTGATGAGTCAATTCGCCCATTTGCTCGCTATTACTTAGCGCGTAAATAACGCCTTCATGCTTAGCGCAATTTATGTCATCTCGCGACTCAATGACATTTGCCCACAGCTGTAAATCATCAATATCAATTTCTTTATTTAAACAACGCGTAAGTACATTAATTAGTACAGGCTTTGTGAGTGTGTACAGGTAAGTTTGATTGTTTGCTGCGGTTGAAACAATCACACTAATGGCGCTATCTCTATGCTCCCCAAAAGTAATAAATTCAGCCAATGCTTTTTGTATATTCATAATGTTTGTTATTCTTGCTGCTCTACTGTTAATAAGACTTAAAATGACCCAGATAAACTGCAGCCAATGTAATACAACGCTTAACTGTAATGTTAATGATATAACCGCATGTTGGTGCTATCAGTTACCCGCTATTTTACCACTCGATGATACAGCAACCAGCTGCTTATGCCGCTCATGTACTCTTGCTAAAATAAATAGCTATTTAGAGACTATATACACCCAACCAATCAAAGCTCAAATCGCTTTTGCTAAACAATTTAGAAGCCATGATAATTTAATTGAAGGGTTAGATTACACCATGCAAAATAGTTACATGGTGTTTAGTAAGTGGTATTTTTTAAAGCGGGGTACTTGCTGCAAAAACGGGTGTAAAAATTGTCCTTACAATTAATCTACTCTCCCGTTGCAATAGGCAGTGAGCTATCAGCGCCCCACTCACTCCACGAGCCGTCGTAAACACTTAAATTATGATATCCGCATTCATCGGCGAACAGCGCAAGCGCACAGGCAGTAACACCCGAACCACAGCTAAATTGTAACTGGGTTGCATTACCGACTAATTCACTAAACTTTGCCTGTAGAAAGTCGAGTGATTTTGCCTCGCCATTTTCTAATAAACTAGCTAAAGGTAGCGAGTAGCTATTAATAATATGGCCGCTGCGCATATCCGCTCTTGGCTCTTTATTTTTACCAGTAAAACGCTCATAAGCACGCGCATCTAAAATGACCGTATTGGCATCCTTAGTAGCACTTAGCACCTGTTTTTTATCAATAAAGTAACCAGGCTGGTATTGAGCAATAAAGTCACCTTTTAGTGATGCTTGTGTATAGTTTGACTCAACCGCAAGCTCTAGTTCAAGCCACTTGGCTAAACCGCCACTGAGCACTTTAACGTTATTAAACCCCATGGCTTTAAACATCCACCAGGCTCTAGCTGCACTGAATAACCCCGCATCTTCATAAATCACCACCAATGAGTCGTGATTCACGCCCGCTTTTTGCATCACCTGAGTAAATTGCTCTGCACTACACAAGGTATTGGGTAATGGGTTTGAAGTATCTGCGAGTTCTTTTTTGATATCAAATCGTTGTGCTTTAGGTAGCATAGCAACGGGCGAGTATTCCCCTGCAGCTGAGGGGCGCAACATACCTGCATCAAAGATAACCAGGTTAGTTTGCTTTAAACGCGCATGTAACCATTGTGCACTGACTATATTTTTCATCATCTTGCCAAATTTGAGGAAATGAAATTGCTATATATTATTACAGCCTGTTTATAAACAGAATTTAGACTGGTTACAAATTATAATAATGCTAAAATAGCTGCTTTGAGGTTTCTAAATAAAATTATGCCAATCCCTTTTTACATTATCAATATGCAAGGCTGCGAAGACCGTTGGGAAACAACCCTAAAGCGACTTACCAGTCTACACTTAAATGCTGAACGTTTTGAAGCGACCATTGGCAAAAACCTTAGTGAACAAGAAATCCTCAAGTGGTATTGCCCGAAAAAAATAAAAAACGTTACAATCGCAACCTATCTGCAGGTGAAATTGGTTGCTATGTAAGCCATATGCGCCTTTGGCAAAAAATGGTCGATGAAAATATCGCTTATAGTGTTGTATTGGAAGATGACCTTTTCATTGAAGCTTCACTTAAAGATGTTGTTGATGCGGCGCTTAAATTAAAAAACTGGGATTTAATCAAGCTATCTGATAATCGAAACTTTCCATTTATTGACAGTACGTTACTAGAAAACAACCTAACAGTTGGCAACTATAAAAAGGCACCTAATGGCACTCAAGGCTACATCATTTCACTAAGCGGCGCTAAAAAGCTACTCCAAAGAAAACCATTTTTTAGACCAGTAGATGTCGATATGCAGTTTCACACTGAAGTAGGCCTAAATATGATTGGCATAAAACCCTACCCTGTTGCCGAAGATCGAAGCTTTATTAGTGAAATAACAAGCGCTAATGCAGGCTCCCATTCCAACCGCAGTACATTTATCAGAAATTTAATTCATAGATCGAGTATTCATAGGCAAAGACGATATAAAACGGCAGATCTTGCTAAGATTACAGGTGAGTAATACTCAAGCATATTTTTATATGTATTCATTTGACTATAAAGTATTAAATCTTAATAATTTCGCCACGCATTGGCGCCATTTTAGCTAAAATTTTATTTTGCACTGTATGTGGGATATTTTGCTCGTTCATTGCATTTATTAATAAATCGACAACGTGGTTAAAGTCTTTTTCATTTATGTTCATACCCGTATGAATAGCAACCATCGAGTCGCCTTTGTATTCACAAGGGCCCTCCACCAGCGAACATAAGTGGCTAATAAATCCTTGTCGAAAATGGCTAATATTACTGTGTTCAAAGTAATGAAACACCTGTTTGTCATTGCCTATTTGAACAATAAAACTGTCAGTTAACTTTTCAAGCCCTGCTTGTTCGCCTAGCTGCTGATACAAAGAGTTATTAGGCTGAGCAGCACATCCTGCAAGCAAGCTTAAACAGCAAAAAGTAAACACGCTAATTTTCATTACCAATACCCCGTTACCGATAAATACCAGCCGGTTTGGTTATCAACACCAGCAATCCGCCCTAAGTCTAAATAGGCCGCCGTTACACTGACATGTTTATTAGGCATCCACGCTATAAATAAATCGCGCCAATCTTGTTCGCCTAACCCCAAGTTATTGGCTTTTTGCCGATACTCAATGCCAATAGCAAGTTCACGACTTACAAACACCGCACTACTTGCTTCTAGTAAAATATGGCTACCTTCATTAGCCCCACCATATCCTAAAAGCCCTAACTGATTGGCTTTACTGTAACGGGTGGTCACATTCCAAAACCAGTTGTACCCAGCAAGTGCACCCAAATGTAATTTACTGGCTGCAAGGTATACATCTGTACCACGGGTATTTTTTGCACCAACCAACTTTGCAACTGTGCCATCATCTAGTGACTTATGCTGTACACCCATGCTTAGTTGGGGCCACTTACTGTAAACGACATCACCATATAAACGAATTTTAGCCCCAGAAATTGACTGCTCTATTTCTGTATTGAGCGCAGGCACATCAAACCGCTGCACGGCATAACTCAGTTCAACACGATTAAATAGGTTAAGCTGCACACCACAGGCATCTAGGCGGTAATCTGTTACATCAGCACGACTACAAAAGCCATTAACAGCCCATTCGTCCTCACTGGCATAACCTGCTAGCTGCGCCCAAGGAACTAACCCTCCGCCTGCACTGCCTTCAATTTGAGATACACCCGGTGTTGCTAATAGCTTTCCCGTTGCAGCTAGAGTAAACGTACTGCAAAGTAAGAGTGTCATGCTCAGTAAAAATTTAATGGACACCCTGATATTCCTCTAACCATTGTTCTAGTTGTTGTGCTTTTAAAGGACGACTCAAGTAGTAACCTTGTGCATGATCGCATTGCATTTCGTGAAGCAATGATAAAGACGCTGCCGTTTCTACCCCCTCGGCCACCACTGAAAACCCAAGTTGGTGTCCAAGTGTGATTGACGAGCGCACTATGTATTGATCTTTTTGTGACTCATGCAGATTTAAAATAAAGCATTTATCTAGCTTAAGCTCATCAATAGGTAACATTTTTAATCGCCCTAATGATGTTTGTCCGACACCGTAATCGTCTAATGAGATTTTAACGCCAATAGTTTTTAAGTTCTCTAACGCTTTGATACCTTGAGCTTCATTTTCGATCATATCGCGCTCCGTCAACTCAATAGTGACAGAATTTGGGTTTACATGATATTTTTTTAAGGTCGCGACCAACAAACTATGAAAGCCCGCATGGGCAATATCTTGGGCTGATACATTAATGGCTGCCTGTAAGTGAATCCCTTTTTTATACCAATCGGCTATTTGCGCAATAACCGTATCGACAACCCAAGCGGTTAGTTCCACAATTAATCCTGACTGCTCGGCTAAATCAATGAACACTTCAGGCGAAACCCAGCTCCCGTCATCACGTTGCCAACGAATAAGTGACTCAACCTTATCAATTTTCTGACTTTTAATATTCAACTTAGGCTGATAAGTCATAAACAATTGTCCGTTATCATCATCAATCGCTTGTTTGAGCTCATCGAGCATAATTAAACGGTCTAAATGCGCCTCATCTTCACCATTTTGGTAGTAATGTAAGCTTTGCTGGCTTGTTGTAGCCGCATCAACAGCAATGAGTACACGTCGCATTAAATCGTCTGCTTTCACGCCTTGTCCAGGGTACTGCACAATCCCGGCGTTAAAACGCAAATTTATTTTTAAGCTTTTAATCTGATAAGGTGCCTGTAATTGCTCAATTAAATCGGCTACAGCACATTTTACTTGGTCAACCTCCACACTGGGGTAAACCGTTAAAAACTCATCGCCGCCAATTCGTGCATGAAACCCACCAAGCTCATCAGAGAATTGACGAATACGGTTTGCCACTGCAATTAAGCATTCATCTCCTACTTGTGGACCAAGTTTGTCGTTTATGTGCCTTAAGCCTTTTATATCAATAGCAACAAGCGTATAGCGTTTATCTTTATTGAGCTGCTTTGCTAATAAATCTAACATAGCAGAACGGTTATAAAACCCTGTTAAGGTATCGTGATGTGCTTGAAAACTTATTTGCTGCTCACGCTTATTAATATCATTACCCATATTATTAAACGCACTAACTAACGTTTCTACTTCACTACTTTGTTTTTTACCTTCAAATTTAAAACGGTAGTCGCCTTTGGCAAATTGCCTCGCAATAACCGCTAACTGTGTAAGCCCGGTGGTTAAGTTATTGGCCAGCAGACTACTGGTGATCACACCAAATAACATGGTTAACACGGCCAATGTAACTAGCGTTAGTAATAGCTGTTCAATATCTCGATAACTTGAAGTTAAATCAGCACTTAGTAGTAGGGTAACCGGATGCGATTGCAAAGACGGTAAAGCTATTTGTTGATTTTCATAGGCCAAATACTCAGCAAAAAAACGAGCTATAATTTTAGTTTCAAAGTATTCTATGGGTTGAAATTTTTTAGATTGAGGTGCAAACGAGCTTGCTGCAAAGTCATCTAACTGCGCAACAAAACTAACTTCCATACCGGTTAAGCTTTTCAGCTCAGTAGCTACAGCAGACGTGATTTTAAAGCCGACCAAGCTGTAAGCGATAGTTCTGGGAGTTTTAACGGGCAATAATATCACTTGATAAAGCTGGTTATTTAACACCACAAAGCTCGATTGCTCAGAATTGTTTAATAACTCATCCATTAAGGGCTGTAGGTTATCTGCAAAATTTTGTGCATTAACATTAGCTGAGACTAACCGCCCTGATAAATCGAGCAACAGCATTAAATCGGCATTGATGCGTTGGCTATGATTGTATAGCACACTACTAATGGTGGCTGCATCGCGAGTTGCAACTGCTTGCTTAAAACCAAAATCAGCAGTTAACACCTTTGCAGCAGTTAATAGCAAGCTCTCTTTTGATTTTAAGTATTGTTTATAAACGCTTTGTGCAACCGTTATATTTTGCTGGACTTTTTCTGCCTGAAATTTACTCGTAGACCACCAAAAACTCGCCAAACTGAGTAAGGTAGTGAGTAACACCAAGCCAACACATAACGTTGTTATGCGACTACGTAAATTATTGCCCATTACCTTCCCTAAATTGACTGCCAAAGGTATTACGTGGTGCAGGCATAGATGTATTAATAGCGATTGATACTGGGTTAGTTGATTCTATATCAAACAGCTTTTTATTATCCAAAGGAGCTGTTTGCAGCGAATGCCAGATACTGGCTTGCACAGGAAAAGAGTCAACTTGTAGTTTTATCTGGCCTTGCTCGTTGCTGGTATACACATGATTACTGTTAGCAACATAAATATAGCCCACCATAGAGTCGTGGATATTGCAGCCAAGAACAACAACCCCTTGATTATCAAACTTAATGGGCTCTTCTGGCTGGCCAGAATAGAGCTTTAATTGAAAAGGCTTTGCTTTTGAAAAAGAATATACATGGTGGCGAATATTATCACTATTTGGAAAGTTTACGTGCTGACCTTGGTGCACAATCAGTAGCTGCGGTGAAAACTGTTTATCAACTTGATCCATTACCGCCGTGGGTAAATTGCCCGTAGCTTTTGAGGAAGGTAAATGATTTATTTCTACGACAGCATTAGGCAATACTTGGCCATGCTGATCTTTAATAACCAAATTAATGGTATTGCCAAACGCCGATACACTAAACAATGCACCCAGTACTAATAAATAACGACGTTTTGCAATAACTTGCATTGCTCGCTCTAACATAATTACACCTAAATATTCACCATAGGTTAAGTTAATTAGAGACGAGCACTAATTGCAAGAATTATAGCTCAGTTACTAAAAATAAATACTTTTTCACTAGTTGAAACAAGCGTTATCATTAAGATTAACCTGCTCGTTAGTGATTAATTAAACCGTAGCCAGTATCTAAAATTGCGATCACTTCTTGGCGCGGATCATTAGGTATAACGATCTCTTTACCGACAATTTTGCTAGCAATACCCACATAAGTGTCAGACACTTCAAGCATTACTGACTCAGGTAAAATATAATCTTTTGCTAACTGCTCACGCTCAGCCATACGGTCTTTATTTAATAATACATCACTCTCAGGCACGTTATTAATTAACAGCTGACGGAAACCTTCTTTTGAGTTTTCAACAATTTTGCCATCTTTATAAGATGCTTCATCCCAAATACGCGATGAGTCGGGTGTTCCTACTTCATCAATATAAATAAGCTGCTGCGCACCATTTAAATCTTCTACGTAACCAAATTCAAATTTGGTATCAACAAAAATTTGTCCTAGCTTAGCTAACTCACTACTGATTAGCTCGAACCCTTCTACCAATAATTTTTCGTATTTGGCGACATCGTCAGCCGATTTAAAATTGAAAACATCTAAGTTGTTCGTAATATTTTCACGCGTGATGTTTACATCATCAACTGCAGGAATATCAGCAACCCCTTCTATAATACCTTTAGTAGAAGGAGTTATGAGTACTTGCTCAAGCTTTTGATTCGCTTTTAAGCCCTCTGGAAGTTGTAAACCACAAAAGTGTCTTTCGCCTTTGGCGTAGTCGCGCCACATGCTGCCGGTAATATATTGACGAGCAATTGCTTCAACTTTAACTGTACTGGCTTTACGAACAATCCATACGTATGGGTGAGGAATATCAACAATATGATTACCCGCCAAACCGGCTTCATTAAACATGTTAAACCAATGAGCAGCCACTGAGTTTAATGCAATGCCTTTGCCCGGCACACCATTTAGGCCATTTTCACCTTGCCATATGCAATCAAAAGCAGAAATTCTGTCTGAAATAACCATAATGGCCAATTCAGTATCGGCAGGAACGTTATAGCCTTTTTCATTTATTAAGCGTTTACTATCTGCATCGGTCAACCAATAAACTGAACGCACTTTGCCACTGTGTACTTTACCTTTAGTACGAATGGGTAAGTCATCGTTTACGTCTAAAACTTTATAGCTAGTCATGCTATCTCCGGGGTTTGGCATGCTCAAAGAGCAAAGTATGGAATTGGGGTTAGGCGCTCTATAATAATCTAGGCAATCACAAAGCTCAATCTTAGGCTAAAAACAAATCATCTCAGAATATTTATCTAACTGGCGCATTGGGGTAAACTTGCATAATTACTTGCCCTGAGGAGCTAGCTTGAACTATTTAACAGCCACTAAGAATAAGAAGTATTTAATGTATATTTCTCAAAATTATTCCTATGCTATTTTAAGGCCTTTGCAAGCAGAAATATTAGCTCAAGGAGGGGAGGTTAAATGGTTTTTAGAGGGTGATGAAGTAGACCCTAAGTTTTTAAAACCAACTGAACATCGCCTTGAATCAGTCAAAAGTATAAAAGATTGGGAACCAGATGCTGTTTTCATACCAGGCAATACTATTCCAAGCTTTATTCCAGGAAAAAAAGTAGCTGTATTTCATGGTTTTAATTCTGGAAAACTAAATAGAAAAGGTAAAGAAGACCATTTCAATATTAGAGGTTGTTTTGATTTATATTGTACACAAGGACCTAATACGACTTTAAGGTTTCAAGAGCTTGCTAAAAAGCATGGCTTTTTCCAAGTTTCAGAAACTGGCTGGCCCACACTAGATCCTCTGTTTAATGATCATGCAAGTAATCCTTATTTAAGTAAAGACTCTCGCCCAACGGTGTTGATCTGCTCTACATTCTCAAAACGCTTATCTCTTGCACCTAAACTTTATGAACAAATAAAACACTTTAGTGAAAGCGGTAAATGGCGACTACTAGTTCAGTTTCATCCAAAGATGCAGCAAGAGTGGGTTGATAAATACAAAGCGTTGAGTAATGACAATCTAACCTTTGTTGAAACAGATAATGTTATTCCATTACTGCAATCTGCTGATGTAATGCTGTGCGATACTTCATCCATACTACTGATGTTTTTAGTACAACGTAAACCGGTTGTAACGTTTTGCAATAAAGCGCCTGAAAAACACTTACATGATATTACAGATAAAAATAACGTTGAAGCCGCAATAAACTATGCACTAACTTACCCAAAAGAACTGGTGGATAATATTGAAGCTTTTTGCCAAGAATTACACCCATACGTAGATGGTAAGTCAAGCCAACGAGTACTTTGCGCAACCAATGAACTGTTGCATAGTGATGAAAAGCTCAAAGCTAAACCGCTGAATCTTATTAGACAATTTAAAATGCGCAAAAGACTTAACTATTGGAGTTGGTAAGCCGTTATGATCAACCTTGAGAATGTATCTTTTAAATGGCATAAAAAAGCAGCCTCCCCCACTCTCACTATTGAGCAACTCGCCATTGATGAAGGTGAACATGTTTTTTTACATGGGCCAAGCGGCAGTGGTAAATCTACCTTACTGGCGTTGCTGGCAGGTATTAATGTAACCACTAGCGGCCAACTTTGTGTTTTAAACCAAAACCTAAGTGCGCTCACCAACGCACAGCGCGATGCATTTAGAGCTGATCATATTGGCTATATTTTCCAAAATTTTAATTTATTGCCTTATTTAACCCCATTAGAAAATGTATGTTTAGGATGCCAATTTTCGAAAAAGCGTCAGCAACACGTGCTCAACCAAACTGAGAGTTTAACCAAAGAAGCTGCCCGACTTCTCAACGCACTGGGGTTGGAGCCGCACTTTCATAATCAAAATGTTGCCACTTTGAGTATTGGGCAACAACAGCGAGTTGCTGCAGCACGCGCATTTATAGGCAGTCCCGAACTTATCATTGCCGATGAGCCTACTTCAGCACTTGATACCCAAAATCGTGAAAGCTTTATTAAGCTGCTATTCGAACAAGCAAAAAAAGTAACAGCACGCTTGTTTTTGTCAGTCACGATGAAACATTAAAGCCACTCTTTAGCCGCACAATCGACTTAGTAAATTTACAAGGTGATGTATGATTTTATTTAAACTTGCCTATAAAAGTTTGCTAAATAGACGTGCCAGTGTATTACTGACATTGCTCACTATTGCGATTAGCGTCATGTTATTACTCAGTATTGAGCGCGTTCGCGTAGATGCCAAAAGTAGTTTTAGTAATACCATTTCGGGTACCGATTTAATTGTTGGCGCACGTACTGGCGATATTCAATTACTACTGTCCTCGGTGTTTAGAATTGGCCACACTAATAATGGGGTGAGCTGGCAAAGCTATCAATACATAACAAAACAACGCGGGGTTAAATGGAGCATTCCTATCAGCCTTGGTGATAGCCATAAAGGACAAGCAGTTTTAGGCACCACACTCGATTATTTTAAGCACTATCGATTTGCTAAAAAACAGTCCTTAGCATTTGAACAAGGACAGGCTTTTTCTAGCATCAATGAAGTTGTTATAGGAAGTGAAGTTGCAAGTAAACTAGCCTATAAGATTGGTGATGAAATTGTGATTTCTCATGGTATGGGCAATACTAGCTTTCATCATCATGATGATAACCCCTTTAAAGTTATTGGTATTTTAAAGCCTACCGGCACCCCTGTTGATAAAACCTTGCATGTACCACTGGCGGCAATTGAATTGATCCATGGTGGCGGACATCATGATCATGACGATCATCATGACCACTCGAGTCACGCACTAGTTGGCCATCCAAAACAAATTACCGCCTTTTTAATGGGCTTCGACTCACCGCTTTATACGCTACAAATTAGGCGTAACATAAATCAATTTAAACCAGAACCTCTATTAGCGATTATGCCCACAGTCACACTAAAAGAGCTTTGGGAAATGCTGGCAATAATAGAAAAGATCCTACTGCTATTTTCATTTGTGGTGGTCATTATTAGCTTGCTCGGTATGTTAACCACACTGCTGGCTAACCTTAATCAACGCCGCAGAGAACTGGCAATACTGCGTTCTGTGGGTGCCCGCCCTTGGCAATTATTTTCACTGATCAGTATAGAATCACTACTCACTACCTTTTTAGGTTGCTTACTAGGCTGCACTCTATTTTATGTGCTTATGGGTACAACCGCGGGTTACTTACAAAGCCAAGCAGGAGTGAGCATTAATATCAGTATGCTCTCTGACTATGAACTCACTTTGATTGGCGTTATTATGGCTGCGGGATTCATTATTGGCTTGATCCCCGCTACACGCGCTTACTTTTATTCTCTTAGTGACGGTATGAGTATAAAAATATAAACTTTAGGATGATCATGACGTTGTTTAAAGTAACTACACACTCTTTAATGCTATTAAGTGCAGTACTCATTAGCTTTGCTAGCATTGCAAATCCCCCGAAGGAAATTTTTGGGAAGACTTGATCCCACAAGGGCATGTGCAAATAGATACCCAAACACAAGCTAATCACGAAGGCAGTGAGCAAAACTGGGTGCAACCTGATTTGGACGCGCCAGTTGTTAAAGCGCTTGATGGGCAGTCTGTTAGCTTACCTGGTTTTGTTGTGCCACTTGAAGGGGACAGCGAACTTATTACCGAGTTTTTATTAGTCCCTTACTTTGGTGCCTGTATTCATGTGCCACCCCCACCGCCAAACCAGCTGGTTCATGTAACTATTAAAGGCGGTGTGCCTATCGATAGCTTATATGATGCGATTGTTGTAACGGGCGTTATTAAAACGCAAACTTGGTCTGGCGAAATAGCCCAAGTGGGTTATCAAATGCAAGCTGTCGGTGTTGCTCCCTTTGAGCTTTAATTCTTAAAATAAAAACCCACTTTTAAAGTGGGTTTTATTTTGTTCTATCAACCACCCGTTCTTATATCTCGTTCAAGTTCAGACTGCGTTTTCACTGGATGACAAGTCGATTTCACCGTACTCTTATTGCTTTCATCTTCGTCAGAGCTAAAAATTGTGTAGCTATAGTCTGTTTCAACTTCACCACCTAAGCACTCATGCTCTGCAAATACCTCATCTCCATAACCGTCTGCCATTTCGTTTGACGCACACCCACTGAGGATCAGAAATGTTATTAAAATTGATATTACTTTCATATTAATCACCTTAAAAGAATACAATATAAATTATAGTTCATACTCAAAATGCCATGAAGGAAGCTTGTTGAGTAATGGCAGAAGTGCTTTTTCTTTTCTTAAATCACGACGCTCTCTCTCCAACTGCTCTCGCTCTCGGCGTAACTCTTTATTTTGGCTACTTGACGATTTATCACTCGCTAATTCATTACTAATAGATTGCAACCGCCAATTAATCTCATTGAGTCGATCATCTATCTCGGCTTTTCTTGCTTCAAATTGATAACGCTCATTACCCTCTTGCCATGCTTTTCTAAACTGTGTGTCATTACAAACCCCGTTATACGCATCACCTCGTAAACCGAGAGTAAAGCCATTTTCAGGTTCACAAAAGGCTGCGAGCCCCTGTTTGTAACCAGCTTGATAATCATCTAATTTTGCAATGATGCCAAATTCACTACAAGCAGATATGATTTCTCTGCCATGTTCAAATGTATACCCTTGCTCACCATGACTAAAACCTAGATTTGTCCAATTGGCCTGTATACATTCATCCTGAGACAAAGAAGAGCATCCTGATAGAGATAGTAGAAATAAAATAAACATACAACGGCTAAACATGCTATTTCCTAAAGTGTCATAGACTATTCAAGTACCCATTTTAAGAGATACTCGTTTAAAGTGAATGATAAAAATGTAACAAGCTATTCTAATTCCGTTGAAGTTTAAAATTTACGACAAAACTTAATCCCTTCATCACTAGAAATAACATGAGGCACACTTATAATATTAAAAAGCTGCCTCATAGATATTTTCTTTATCTAACCGTTTGAGCCGGATTAGTTGGTACATTATTTTGCTTCATTATCCAACGGGCTATGTTATCTTTTCGCATAAACTTAACACCTGCATGCTGTTTTGCATATTGGATAAAATCATCTAACGCTTTTACCCGTGCTGGTGTGCCTGCAATACGGTCATGAGCACTAATCGACATCATCCGTCTTTTGTGCTTACCTTCGGCGTATAATACATCAAATTCATCCTTTAACTCTTGCAAGTACGATCGAGCCGTCATAGCTGTGCTTCCTGAGTAACGCACAATGTCGTTATTACGAAATGTATAAGGTACAACCACAAAAGGCTTACTATTTACTGGTGTAAAAGAAGGCTCATCACGCGATAGATCATCAATATGATAAATAAACCCCAGCTCTTGCAAAAGCGTAAGTGTATTTTTTGAGTGTCTCATCCAAAATGCATTAAAGCCAACCGGCCGCATGCCTGTGACTTTTTCGATAATATCTGCACTTTTAATATATGAAGCGCGCTCTTGTTCAACACTCATAGAGTATTGTGGTGTCCATGTTTGGCCGTGACCTGATGCTTCATGCCCTCGTGAAACCACTTCTTTAGCAAGTGCTGGATTTAATTCCACAGCCCTACCCACCATATGAGAAGTAACTTTAATATTATGTTTATCCCATAGATCAAGTAATCGTGGGATCCCTTCATTCATCCCATACTGATACCAAGTAGGCGAAATCGTATCGTGATAACCCTGCTCTATTTGAGGAAACGGCCCTGCATCAGAGCTATCTTGCGCTGTTGCTTCAAATTGCATTGAAATAGAAATCACTAATTGTGCATCATCAGGCCAATAACCTGATTTCTCAGGTAGTGGGGCTGCATTTAGTAGCTTACTGCTGCACAGTGTCATTAAAAGAATGAGTAACGGTAAAGCCTTCATTTTTATCTCCTAAGCTAATTAACGCGGTCCTGCCGTTACTGTGATCTCGGCTGTTTGCAAAGAGTGTTGGTGTAAGAAAAACCCTGTAAGTGCACTTGTTGCCCCTTGTGGAACAGCTAATTTTTCTACATCCAGTGCATACACTTTATAGGTGTAGCTATGCTTGCGCCCTTCTGGTGGACATGGCCCAAAGTACCCGGGCCTCCCCATATCTGTATTACCTTCTATGGCTCCTTTGGGCAAAGTCGTTGAAGATAATGAGTTACTAGTAAGAGGAATATCATGTACTACCCAGTGCCAAAAACCACTGCCAGTTGGTGCGTCATTGTCATACACTGTCACGGCAAAGCTTTTGGCCTTCTTAGGCGCGTTTTGCCATTTAAGTTGTGGCCTAGCATTACTCCCCTGACAACCAAAGCTATTCCAATATTGCTCACTCTTTATTGCCTGCCCTGGCTGTAAGTCAGGGCTCGATAAACTAAATTCAGCCGCAAAACTGGCACTACTAAACAGCCCGCTGATCAGTAAAGTAACTGCTGAGTTTGAAAAATTAACCATTTTCAGTCCTTATATTTTCAGTTGAAACGAAAGTTACTTTTGATACGCTGAGTAATCGGTATAACCTTTGGCTGTACCGCCAAAAAATGTACTCCCATCGGTAATAGTGTTTAGTGGCAGTTGCTCTTGAATACGATACGGTAAGTCTGGGTTGGCAATAAAACGGCGACCAAATGCAATGTAATCAGCAAGACGTTGTTCAATAAGCTGCGCACCTGAATGCTCGGTATAATTACCTGCAACAATAATTGCGCCACTAAAATACTGACGAAGTGCGACTCTAAACTCTGGTGTTACACTAGGTGCATCGTCCCAGTCCGCTTCGGCAAGATGAATATACGCAATACCAATTTGCTCAAATTGCTTTGCTGCTAATAAAATAGTGTCAATTGCTTCACTATCATCCATACCACGCTGAGTGATAAAAGGCGCTAATCTAATACCCACTTTATGAGCGCCAATGGCATTACTAATTGCGCTAATAATTTCACAGGCAAAACGAATACGGTTTTCTTGGCTACCGCCATATTCATCTGTGCGTTTATTTGCTGAACGTCTTAAAAACTGATCAATTAAATACCCGTTACCTCCATGTATTTCAACGCCATCAAAACCAGCCTCAATCGCGTTAATTGCCGCTTGCTTGTAATCATTTACTATTTCTTTAATTTCTTTAACACTTAGTGCTCGTGGGGTTGGGCAATCAAGCATCCGTCCTTCTCCATCATCGCCTACCACCCAAACTTGCGCATCTGGAGCAAGTGCAGATGGGGCAACTGGCGTTCCATCATGATGAAATGAAGAGTGCGACATTCTACCAACGTGCCACAGTTGTAAAAATATTTTACCGCCTTCTTTATGCACAGCTTGTGTTACTTGCTTCCAACCTTCAATTTGTTCTTGCGTGTAAATACCTGGCGTAAATGAGTAACCTTTGCCCTGAGCAGAAATTTGTGTTGCTTCAGAAATAATCAGCCCCGCAGTAGCACGCTGCGCATAATAAGTGGCCATCAGTTCAGTGGGAATATCACCCGGTTGCGCAGTTCGCGAACGGGTCATAGGTGCCATCACAATTCTATTTTGAGTGACCATGCCACCGAGGGTTTTAACTTCAAATAAGGATTCTATAGACATAACTAACTCTCTTATAAATAATGTTTATCTGGGTTTAAATTAAATTTCATCACTGCTAAATAGCATTTCGACTTTCATTTCTTCAGGCCCTGGTATACCCAAGCCACCTCAATGTGCAGAATTCAGCGTTTCACAGGGACTTAATATCAAGGCGTTACTTTGCAAGAATGGCAGTCCAGTCCCTTTTAAGAAGTAACAACGATGAGAGTAAGTGCCTGTGAAACGCCCTACGGGTTGGTTTAAAAGCGATTTATACTGCGTTATTGACTTTAAAAATAGAATCACTATTACTTGCAATCAATGCCTTGCCTAAATCGCTTTTAATTCCAACTGAAACTCGCATCTTGAGGTGGTTTGGGTATATAAATACTTGATGCTCTAGGAGCTCTGGCACGGTTCGCTCGAAATAACTTATACCTGTTTGCGCTAAGCGACTTTTCAATCCTTGATAACCTATGCTACGAATGGCAATGTGATCTACCACTCCTCGGCCTTGGGTTTTGCTGCTTAATGCTGATAAGTAACCCTGTTGCGCTTTATTACCAGCGGCATTAACCAGATGAATCAAAGCAACGTTATCGCTGCCGTATAACCACGCTCCCTCGAAAGGAAAAGGCGGACGATACCCTTCACTTAGCCCAACTGAATTAATAAAGAACTGTCGCATCGCCTGGTAATCACAACTAGAAATTAATACATGATCTAAACGCATAAACTTTCTCTGTTGATAATGAGTACAACCAGTTTAACTATTTACTTAAATTTGATAATTGAGTTAATATCAAAAACACTATTCATTAATACTGAACTATAAAGAGTGAGGAACGATGGCTAAGATTGATGATATGCCGCTTTTTGTTCATGTGGTGCGCTCTGGCGGGCTTGCTGCAGCTGGGCGAAAAATTGGTTTATCGCCTGCGAGTATGACGGCACGTATTAACCAGCTTGAAAATCACTATCAAACCCGACTATTAATACGTAATACTCGCAGTATTAAATTGACCGAGGCTGGAGAGCAATTTTATCAAGGCTGTTTAAGAGTAATTGCTGAAATTGATGCCACAGAGCAAAGTATTCAGCTTAGTAAAAACACCCTTTCGGGTAGTCTCAAAATAACCGCCCCCTCTGACTTTGGTAAACAGTTTGTTGCCCCTGCAATGGCTAAATTTGTAGCACAAAACCCACAAGTTAAACCACACCTGCATTTAACCGATGGCTTAGTCAATTTAGTTGAAGAAGGTATTGATATTGCTATTCGCTTTGGAAACTTACCCGATAGCAATTTGATTAGCCGAATGATCAAGGCCAATCAACGTGTGTTATGTGCTTCAGCTGAATATTTAAAAATACATGGCCAACCTTTGCTGCCAAGCGATTTATTAAATCATCGCTGCCTAGTAATGGAGCGATTTGGTCAATCGATGAATGATTGGCATTTTAAGGATCAAATAATTCGCGTCCCTGTGGCTATGAGTAGCAGTGATGGTGCGGTGATCAGACAATGGGCAATTGACGGTGCCGGGATTGCTCTAAAATCAATGGTAGATATTAGCGATGATCTGACAAAGGGTAATTTAGTGACGCTACTTGATGACTATATTCTCGGTTTTAGTAATAAAGATAAACAACAGATTGGCTTACAGTTTCTTTACCCATCAAGGCAATTTCAGCCACGACAAGTTGTCGCATTTATGGATTTTTTTCAGCAGCAAATTTAAATAAACAGCCGACAAAATAAAACCTTGAAAGCATGCACTTCCAAGGTTTTATTTGTAGTATTTGGCAGTAATAAAATTAAGCCGTGCCACCCACTGTTAACTGATCAATTTTCAAACTTGGTTGGCCAACACCTACTGGTACACTTTGACCATCTTTACCACAAACACCTACGCCTTTATCAAGCGCTAAATCATTACCTACCATAGAGATTTGTTGCATAACCTCAGGGCCATTACCAATTAATGTTGCCCCTTTAATAGGCTGAGTAATTTTGCCATTTTCAATTAAGTAGGCCTCTGAGGCACTAAATACAAACTTACCTGAGGTGATATCCACTTGGCCACCACCAAAATTAGGGGCAAACACGCCTTTTTTAACCGTGCTGATAATATCAGCTTGGCTGTGCTCGCCACCTAACATGTAAGTGTTGGTCATACGTGGCATTGGTAAATGCGCGTATGACTCACGACGTGCGTTACCTGTTGGGTTTACCCCCATCAAACGCGCATTCATTTTATCTTGCATGTAGCCTTTTAAAATACCGTTTTCGATAAGTACGTTATAGGCTGCAGGCGTGCCTTCGTCATCTACATTAAGTGAACCACGGCGATCGGCCATAGTACCATCATCAACCACAGTACATAGCTCTGAAGCAACTTTTTGACCTACTTTACCGCTAAACGCAGACGCGCCTTTACGGTTAAAGTCACCTTCTAGACCATGACCTACCGCTTCGTGTAACAATACGCCTGGCCAACCATTACCTAATACCACTTCCATAGTACCCGCTGGGGCATCAATAGCTTCTAAGTTTACTTTAGCTTGACGAACGGCTTCTTCTGCAAAGCCCATCCAACGCGGCTTGCCATCAACAAGCTCTTTAAAGTAACCATAGTCTAGGCGTGCGCCGCCACCAGCACCGCCACGTTCACGGCGACCATTCTTCTCTAACAATACAGAGCAGTTTAAACGGATCAGTGGGCGAATATCGGTAGCAAAGGTGCCATCACTGGCTGCAATTAATACTTCTTCGTATACCGCAGACATTGAGCTAATAACTTGCTCAGCATCAGGGGCTAATTCGCGGATATAATTTTCAAGCTCACGTAACAAATTAACTTTATCGGTATCGCTCATGCTAGAAATTGGTTGATGCGGTGCAAACTGCTGTTTTGCAGCCACATCACTAAATACTTGAATTGATTTATTATCACCTGCATCGGCAATACTGCGTGCTGCAGTTGCGGCTTTATTTAGCGCTTCTAAATTTATTGCATCTGAGTAAGAAAAACCGGTTTTTTCACCACTTACAGCGCGAACACCTACACCGCGTTCAACAT
Source organism: Pseudoalteromonas sp. RW-H-Ap-1 (assembly GCF_048318575.1). Taxonomy (GTDB): domain Bacteria; phylum Pseudomonadota; class Gammaproteobacteria; order Enterobacterales; family Alteromonadaceae; genus Pseudoalteromonas. The sequence continues at coordinate 237,220 of NZ_CP166996.1, read as the reverse complement.
TGTAAGAACCTTCTTTTACCAAACCATCTTCTAACACCCATGATTCATGATGGCTTGATTGAAAATATAAGTCGGCGTAATCAATGTTATGTTGATGTATAAAGCGAAGCGTTTTCTCGAGTTCTTCTCGATTTAGCTGGCTGTCGTGTAATAAATGCTGTTCAACCGAATTCATAATAATGGCTCTCTAAATCGTTGGTGAGATTGCAGCGGCATATCTCGTCTAATTTTGTGTAACTGGTTCAAATCTACGGTACAACTAATAAAACCAAGCTCTGCTGGTTTTTCACTTAATGTCTCACCCCAGGGCGATAACATCAGGCTGTGACCATAAGTTTGTCTACCGTTTTCATGTGTTCCATATTGCGCTGCAGCAATAACATAACACTGCGTTTCTATGGCACGTGCTGCCAGTAGCGGCTGCCAATGCGCTTTACCTGTTGGAACAGTAAACGCACTGGGTACTAATATAATTTCTGTGCCTTTACGAGCTAAGGCATTAAATAAACCAGCAAAGCGCAAATCATAACATACTGTTAAACCAATTTTACCAAAGGGAGAATCAACAACCACAATCTCATCGCCCGCTTGAGTAAAGTCGGACTCTCGGTAGCTGCCGGTCTGGTCATCTACCTCAACATCAAATAAATGTATTTTGTTATAGCTTGCAACAATATCGCCTTGGTTATTAAACAAGTGTGAGGCAGCGTAATACTTATGTTGGTCATAGGGCTCTGGCATGGTGCCAGCATTTAACCAAATATTGTGTTTACGACACAATTCACTAATTTGCTGTTTATATTGCTCAATACGCTGTGACACTAACAACGTATCACCAGCGTGTTTACTAAACACTAAAAACGCTTCTGGTAAACATACTAACAAAGGTCGCCGGCTTGGTAATTCAGCTAAGACTTGCTTTAAGGTGGCAATGTTATCATCAGGATTTAAGCCTGAGCACATTTGTAATGCAATAATCGCAGGTGTTGTACTTATAAGTGATTTACTCATTGCGCTGCGCTCACCTCAGCATCTTTAAGCTTTAACTCTGAAGATGCTTGCGGCTGATTTTGTGCTGCTTGCGGTAAAGTCACCTCTCGGCTCTTACGATCTAACTCTTGTACCTGAGGATCGTTCATTTTGCCCGTCACTTTAAAGTTGATCTCTGAGATCACTCGCGCAGAGTGAATCACTTTATCAATTGCTAAGGCTGCAAGCCCCGTTACGGGATTCACCATCCAAGCTACAATCACCGGAATACTCGAGGTTACTTGCGGTGCTACTGCTAAGTCGTAGTCAATTTCGAGAGTATTTAAATTTGCATACCCTTTAATAGAGAGATCAGCAGGTACCCCATCCATTTTAGTATCTTGGGTATAGGCAATGCCTTTATCTATCTGCATCGTGCCTTTCATACTGTTATAGAAAAAACCTTTAGAAAATACATCTCTAAAATCAAGCTTTAATTTACGCACTAATGAATCAAGGCTCAGTAATGAAAATACCCGTGCGCCCCCATCACTGACTTCGGTTAAATGGCCTTCGCCTAAATCCCAACTAATTTCACCGTCTAAACTAGCAATATCTAAGTTATAAGGTGCCGCTTGCCAATTTAATTGATAATTTAGGTTGGCGTTTGAGTCTTTAATAGTGGTGGTAATATCAAATTCATTAAATAAGGCGCCAATATCATCACTTTTAAGTTCGCCGCTCATTGCCGTTAAACCATTTTGCCATTGCCCTTTAGTGCGCAATATATGATCGCCTTTATCCACCACTAGCTCAGAAATAAGTAGCTTTTTACCATCGCCTAACAATGAGGCGCTGACTTTATCTAGCTGATAATGGCTGATCTTACAATCGGTACATTCAAACTCAATAGCAGGCAAATTTGTAAGCCATGTAAGTTGTTCAGGAGATGATTTTTCGCTCGGTAGTTCTGGTTCGGCCTCTAAAAAATTAAGCCTTAAATAGTCACTGTTTATTCGAATTGGCTGACTTGATTGCTCGCTGGGAATGAATACTTCTGCTCGTAACTCTTTGGCATTGAGCTTTAATTGCAAGTTATTATTTAAGGGCGACAAACGCATATCAAAATCATTAAACTGCATGTCACTCACATTAAAAGAGTTAATATTCGCAACAACCTCATACAAAGGCGGCATAATACCTGGCGATTCACTCTCTGGCTGCGCTTTAGCTGCATTAATAATTTGATCAATTAAATCAATCCAAGGTAATAACTCACTTTGCGCTAAGTTAATACTTACCGCTAAATCTTGTGCGTTAAGCCCTAAATCTTTGTTGCCAATTATAAAGTGGGCGTTATTAAACTGTGATTTAGTATTGTCTAGAATGGCATTAAAATAAACTAGCTGATCAACGTTTGCGGTGATCAAATTAGATATATCATCACCTTGAATAACCGCACTCAGTGGCCAAGCTTGCTCACTGTTTTTTGTATATGCTCCAGGTAAAGAACTACTTAAGCCAATAAGTGGCGATTCAACTTGGGCACGATAGTTAAATCCTTGCTCGGTAAAATTAAGCTCCAAAGCAATATCAACATCACTTTGCCCACTTAAGTAACCATCTAAAATGCCTTGACCATGGTTTATGAGTGTTTGTGCATCAAGCTGAGCATTTATATTTATATTAGCGCGATAATCCTCTTCGTTTGCGTCACTATTGTAGTTAATAGTTAGTGGCATACCAAGCCATGTAGCCGTTGCATTTGTAAGGTTTATTTGTTGATTATTAAAGCTAAGTTCACCCTTTAAATGCTCAAGAGAAATACCAGGCGCAGAAATGTAGAGAGGTGAGTCGGGTAAATTAACCTTACCACTGACACTGGCTCCCCCTCAAATTGTGAACCTATTAGCAATTCAATATTTGCACTTGCAAGACCCTGTCCTTGCACAACATTAAAAATATCAGCTAATGGATTTGCTAAAGGCGTAGCGGCAAAAAAATCGTGCATTTTTTCAAGCTCTGCTTGCTTATCAATACTAACTACCAACGGCGCATCGCCCATTAAGTCATCAATACTTACATGGACACTACTGCCAACGTCAAGGTTTACCAGTTGGCCTTGCTGACTATATATGTCCATTCGCTCATTAGCAAAATGCAGCTTTACATTGGCATTAGTTACTGCTGGCCAATCGGGATCGAATTGATAGGTGGCATTGTCTATTTGTGCTATTACATCAAACTGCCCTGAACCATCATCAAATGGAAAGCCTGATAGTGGACCAGAAAATAACACCTGAGTATTTGATACTTCGCCTGCTTTTATTGCACCATTTAAATAACTAACTAAGTCAGGGCTCATTAATGTTAAAGGAAAATAGTGACCAGCAATACTGGCATCTGGTGCAAACGCTTCAGCATATAAATCTAAGCGTGGCGTATCACCCAAACTTAGCTGCATTTGTGCGCTTAAAGTCACCTCATTGTTATCAAGCCAAAGGTTATTACTACTGATGTACCAATCGCCTGAGCGCTTTGCTAAATCTAGCTCAATATTTAATTGGTTATAATCAATATTATTACTAAAACTAGCGCCTGTAATTAAATGGCTGTTCTCACTAAAAATCGCAATGCGACCATACTGCTGATTAACCAACCCATTAACTCTTAAAGATTGAGCGGCGGGTACAGCGTTTTTTTCTTGCCAGCTAATTTCGTCAGCATCAAACCATAGTTGCCATTGCCTTGCATCGGCAAACTCAAGGTACGCAGTCTTTATTTGTCCGCTAGGTTGGCGTGCTAAAAAGGGGGTTAAATCGGTAAAATTAGTCAACTCAGCTAAATCACTCAATAGCGCTAAATCAAGTTGCTGTAGCCATACTTTATTTTGCTTACCCAATAAGGCTTCAAATTCAAGGCTTGGCCAAGTGGTTTCACCAGTGCTAAATGCTAAGCCTGTGCTTTTTAATCGCCAGCTATTTTGCTCAGGGTATAAATGAAATCCCCCTTCACTTAGGCTTACATTTTGTGTTTGCTCATTGAGCTGCCAATTTACCGCGCTCGGTAACCACTGAACTTTTACGTCACTCACTAGGCCTTGCTCTAATCTAAGCCAAGCTTGTAAATTTAAATCGCTATGCAGTTGCTGCTTTTGAGTATTAATATATTGCGCTAACCAATTTGACACATCAACCTGATTAGCCTGCACATACAAATCACCCACCATTTGCTCTAAGGTTTCACCCTTAAGGGCAATGCGTGCATCAAAATTCCCCACCGAAATACCCGGTAATGCTAGACTGCCACTACCAAGATGTTGCTTATCTTGGTTTTGCCATACAATGTTTTCTAATAACAGTTTGCGTTCTTTGTTATCTTCTAATACAAAGTTGATACTGGAGTTTTCTATAGCAAAATGACCAGTTTCACCTAAAAATAGCCCTTCTATTAATTCTTTTTGTTCAAATGACACATCATCTTGGTTGCCGACAAATAAATTCGCGACATTAACCTTGGTATGAAAACCATTAATGACAAAGTAATTCGACTTAAGTTGAAGAGACTTTAAGCTTTCCCAAAGATTTAGCTCTAAACTGGTTTTCGCAATAGTTAAAGAAATAGGGGCGGTTTGGTTGTCTTTAAATGATAATTCTTCGAGCACTAGGGCTGGGCCATTACCTTGCCAACTTGCCGATATAGCGCCTATCGATAAGCTGATATCAAACTTGCTATCAAGGTAATTTTCTATGTCGCCTTTATAATCATTTGCGTAGGGTAAGGTGTATTTTAAAATAGAAACAATAACGGCCATTAGCACCAAAATTACAGCACTTATTTGCCATAATTTGCGTACACAAAAGAAACAGGCCGCTTTAAACTTCATTACATCATTACCACATCAAACTGCTCTTGGCTGTATAAGCTCTCTGTTTGAATATTAACTTGCTTACCAATAAATAACTCTAACTCTGCAAGATTATGATACTCGTCATTTAATAGCGCTTCACATACTGCTGGGGATGCATAAACTACAAACTTATCAGCAGCATAAGCGCGATTAACACGCACTATTTCACGAAGGATTTCATAGCACACAGTTTCTACCGTTTTTTGTGAACCACGTCCTGAACATGCAGGACATACATCACACAGTATATGCTCTAAACTTTCGCGAGTTCGCTTGCGGGTCATTTCAACTAGTCCCAATGCCGACAAACCATTAATATTGGCTTTAGCACGATCTTTAGAAAGCGCAGACTCTAATGAATGCATTACTCGGCGTTTGTGCTCATCGCTGAGCATATCAATAAAGTCGATAATAATAATACCGCCTAAATTACGCAGCCTTAGTTGACGGGCAATAGCTGAGGTTGCTTCAACATTGGTATTAAAAATAGTTTCTTCAAGGTTACGGTGACCAACAAATGCACCGGTATTAACATCAACCGTGGTCATTGCTTCGGTTTGATCTATGATCAGGTACCCACCAGACTTTAAAGTCACCTTACGGTGCAATGCCTTTTGAATTTCACTTTCTACATCAAATAAGTCGAAAATGGGGCGCTCACCCGGATAATACTCAAGCACTTGCGATAATAACGGCACAAACTCTTCAGTAAACAGCTTAAGCTCTTGATAGGTAAGCTTAGAGTCAACACGAATGCGCTCCATATCTTCGCCCACGTAATCACGTAACGTTCTAAAAGCTAGCGTAAGATCTTCATGCAAAATACTCGCTTTGCTGGTTTTACGGCGTTTAGAAACTATTTTATCCCACAGTTTTTTTAAAAACGCAGCATCGTGACGAAGCTCAGCTTCACTTGCACCTTCAGCGGCAGTTCTAACAATAAAGCTACCGTTTTCGTCGCCATATTCAGCAACAATTTTTTTAAGTCTAGCGCGTTCCTCTTCCGTTTCTATACGCTGACTCACACCAACATGCGTCGCATCGGGCATAAATACTAAATAGCGTGACGGTATAGTAATATCAGTGGTTAAGCGAGCACCTTTACTGCCCAGTGGATCTTTAACCACTTGCACCATAATGTACTGCCCTTGACGAACAAGCTCACGAATATCTTGGACTTTTTTAATTGGCTCGTCGTCAACACCTTCCACAATAGAAGCACTATTGACGATATCTGAGGCGTGTAAAAAGGCGGCTTTCTCTAAGCCTATATCAACAAAAGCAGCTTGCATTCCCGGTAGCACGCGACTTATTTTACCTAAGTAAATATTGCCTACTATGCCTAAATTACCAATACGCTCTAGCTGAATTTCTTGTAATACACCGTTTTCTATTAGGGCAACGCGACTTTCACTTGGCGTGACATTGATCAGTAGTTCTGTACTCATGCTACCCTCTTAAGAATGTATTTAATAATTGTTCTGTCTCATATAAAGGTAAGCCTACAACGGCAAAATAGCTACCCGAAATATGCGTTACAAAGCGTCCACCTAACCCTTGGATACCGTAACCACCGGCTTTATCTTGAGGCTCGCCCGTTTGCCAATAAGCGTCGATTTCTGCATCATTGAGTATTTTAAAAGTAACATCAGTACTGACAACACAGCTAAGTACTTTTTCTGGTGTGGCAAAAGCGATAGCAGTTAACACTTGATGAGTATTTCCTGATAAACGCTTTAAGGTGTGAGTAAAGTCTTGTTTATCTATGGGTTTACCTAAAGATTGATTGTCAATCACGACTACAGTATCGCTGCCTAAAACTGGGCGGTCGGTATACCCTTGCTCGACCCCCATTTGCGCCTTTAAACGCGCTAAGCGTTCGACATAATCATATGGGAGTTCGTTAACAAGCTGGCTTTCATCAGCATCAACACTAAATTGTGAAAATTCGACACCCAATTGGGTTAAAAGCTCTTTACGACGGGGAGACGCGGAAGCTAAATATACTGCGCAAGTCATTATCTGATCCTAAAGTGTCTACGGTATTTTCTAAGTAATAAAAATACCCATATCCAACTCAACATGCCTGTTAATACAGGCCATAAGTAATGTGGGCTAAAATAAACGCCAAGTAAAAAGTGATTTAACCAAAACTGCATTAAATGATAAAGCGTTAAAAATAAGCCAATTAAAAGGCTTTGTTGCCACAATGAAAAATTGCGAATTTTTTGAAAGTTACTTGCCGTAACAAAAATACATACCGAGTAGGTTAATGAGTTTACACCTAAAGAAGAGCCAGTCGCTAAATCAATCAATAACCCAACAACCCAGGCTGTACCTATATTTAAGCGGTGCGGTAAAGCCAAAGACCAATACATAAGCACCAACAACACCCAGTCAGGACGAAATGGTTCAAGTGAAAAAGGTAATGGCATCAATGCCACTACCAATGCAAAGAAAATACTTAACGCAATTAATAGCGTTTGGCGGTTAATCATCTCCCATCAACTCCTGCTGATTTAGCCATAACACGACTAATAGTCGAATTCTGTCTAATTGAGCTATCGGCTCAGCAAAGACTTGCGCAAAAGGTTGACCTTCATCACGGGTTATTTCTGTGATCACCGCAACCGGGTAGCCTTCAGGAAATGTGCCACCAAGGCCAGATGTAACCAGTACATCGCCAATACGTACATCTAAACTATGCGGCACATGCGAAAGCTTCAGTACGTTAATTTTACCAATACCTTCAACCACTGTTCGCACATCATTACGCAAAATACGCACAGGCGTGGCATGGGTGGTATCGGTAATTAATAACACTCGTGACGTGGTTGAGCCCACTTTAGTCAACTGCCCCACTAGTCCCATATCATCAATTACTGCTTGGCTTTCACTTAAACCATCGGTAGTTCCTCGATTTATCACCACTTGATGACTATAAGGATTTGAGTGAACAGAAAGTACTTGAGCAATAATTTTACGATTGGTATGTTTTGAAGACGAGCCCATTAATGCTCTTAGTTTTTGATTTTCTTTTGCTAAGAATTCATATTGCTGGATTTGTTCGCTCTGCAATACTTGCTTTTTTTCAGGGCTTCATTCTCAGTAAGCAACTGCTCGCGGGTGTGCAAACTCTTGGCGCTAAAGCTAAATACTTCGTAAGGCAGGTTGGCAACATAAATAAGAGGGGTGACTAAGGTATTCAAACTGGTGCGAATATTTTCACCACCCTTTGTGTATTTATCTCCAAGGATCAATACGATACTCAAAAGCACTGCGACAAAAAGTCGCAGTTGCAAAGAGATTGTTTTTTCAAACATTGATTTCATTAGTCGTAACTAAAAACGTCACCACCGTGCACATCAATCATCTCAAGCGCTTTACCGCCGCCACGAGCAACACACGTAAGTGGATCATCAGCAACAACCACTGGAATACCAGTTTCTTCCATGAGTAGGCGATCTAAATCTTTTAGTAACGCGCCGCCGCCAGTTAATACCATACCGTGCGCTGAAATATCAGATGCCAGCTCCGGTGGTGACTGTTCAAGTGCAACCATTACTGCACTTACAATCCCCATTAGCGGCTCTTGTAATGCTTCTAAAATTTCATGCGAGTTAAGTGTAAACGAACGAGGAACACCTTCTGCAAGGTTACGACCACGCACTTCGATTTCTACTGGATCGTCTGTTTTAAATGCAGAGCCAATTTGATGTTTAATATTCTCAGCCGTGGCTTCACCAATTAAGCTACCAAAGTTACGACGAACATAATTAATAATGGCTTCATCAAACTTGTCGCCACCAATACGTACAGATGACGAATAAACAACACCATTGAGTGAGATAATAGCCACTTCGGTTGTACCGCCACCAATATCAACAACCATAGAACCCGTTGCTTCCGATACTGGTAAGCCAGCACCAATTGCAGCAGCCATAGGCTCTTCAATTAAGTAAACTTCACGAGCGCCTGCACCCATCGCTGATTCGCGAATGGCACGCTTTTCAACCTGTGTAGCGCCACAAGGTACACAAATAAGTACACGTGGGCTTGGTCGCATAAAGTTATTGTTGTGCACTTGCTTAATAAAATGCTGGAGCATTTTTTCGGTCACATAAAAATCAGCAATCACACCATCTTTCATCGGACGAATAGCTTTAATATTACCAGGCGTACGTCCTAACATTTGCTTAGCTTCTGTACCTACAGATGCAACACTTTTAGGTCCACCAGCACGTTCTTGACGAATAGCAACTACTGAAGGTTCGTTTAATACGATCCCTTCTTCTTTTACATAAATTAGTGTGTTGGCTGTACCTAGATCGATCGATAGATCGTTTGAAAAAATACCACGGAGTTTTTTAAACATGAGGCTGGATGACCTTTGAAATTCGTTCTTATTTTAGTTGCGCTTACTTTAACATTCTCAATGTAATGAGCAATATAAAGCGCAGCCGTCTTTGTAATCATTAAAAAGAGGAAGCGTTTGCTTCCTCATTAAATATTATTGTTCGCTCATTAAGCGAAAGCCAATGTAATTAGCTCTAAAGTCTGGCGCTAGGATTAAACGCGTTGAGGCACGAGCAAGGCTAGGTGCAAAATTCCATGCGCCGCCACGAACCACTGCATTTTTTTTATTCTCTGTACTACCCGTCCATTCCCATACATTGCCCACGGTGTCGTATAAACCAAATGCATTTGCAGAAAAAGACCCTACCGGTGCAGTGCGTTTGTTTGACCATTCGCTACCACACCAACCACAGTTTGCTAAGTTTTTACCAATTTCGTTACCCCAAGGGTATTCAGTATCTGTACCTGCTCGCGCTGCATATTCCCACTCAACCTCTGTAGGTAGGCGATACGTTTGCGCTGTTTTATCAGAAAACCATTCTGCGTAAGCTACAGCATCATTTTTTGTCAAACACACAGCTGGAGAATCACTAGTTTGCTCAAACCCAGGAGCTCGCCAGTTTAAGCTTGCTTCCCAAACGGGTTCGCCATTTAGATAATAAGCACACCCTTTGCCTTTTTCAGCTTCAGTCTTATATTGTGTTTCGTTTACAAACTTCTCAAATGCGCCGACAGTGACTTCTTTACTTTGCATAACAAACGCTTCACTAATCGTTTTTTCAACAACGGGACGCTCGTTTTCCAGTCCATTGCCGTTAATATCGCCCATTTTAAATGTGCCAACAGGGATTACTACGGCTGACGAATCGACCATAGGTGGTCGTGTGTCTACTTCCATTCCTTTAGGGCAATCTGCTTGTATTATTTGCTCTCGCTTTTTAGTCGGTGCAGCAATCGACTCTGACTTTTTTTCAACTTAGCGAAAAGTGTACGTGTCTTCTTTAAATCAATACGTGCTTTGTAAGGAACATAACCGTCTTTGCGTATTTCTAATTTGTGTAAACCACGCGGTAACCTTGTTACTAAGCGAGTAGAACCAACACGAATGTCGTTAATAAAAACTTCATCGCCATGCACGTTTGAGCGCAAAGTTAACTGGATTAACTGATCTTTCTTTTGCTCAGCGACCACTTTTGGCTTTTTGTTAGCTGTTTTTGCAACAACAGCGACCGCTTTATTATCCGCATTATCGCTGAATGTTAACTGACTATCTGAAAAAGTAGTGCTATAAGCAGGCTGATAAGTATTTGTCAGCGGGGTACCATACTCTGAACAAAAACTGTTATTTACACTTAATAAGTGACACAAACGGCTGCTGTTTACATCTCCACGCATAGTAACGCTTAAATTGACGTTGTAATCACCTTGCCCGCTAAATGCGCTCTTAATCACATGGCTACTTAAAATCTGTACTTGCGCTCCTGCCATATCTCGCTTAGGTTCGACAAGACGTTTTTCGGTAAGATTTTCAAATATTTGATCTAAAAAGCGCTTAGTCGCCTTTTTCAGCCCCATCTGCTGTCCGCGTTGCTCACATGCCGCTAGTGTTTCAGTACGCTTACAATTAAGGGTGTGGTCGACTTCAAGTGTCCCTTCACGGGTAAATTCGTTGCGCAATCGCTCTACACGCGCAGTGGTGTATTGCACTTTTAAACTTTCAATAGTGTTCTGAAGAGCATGTTTATCAGCGCGAATTTGCTCAATATCTTTTAGATGGGATGCAATTGCCGCCAATTGCATAGAGATATCATTTTTGTTTTGTTCTTGGTCAACAACGGCTTTTTGATAACGAGATTGCGCCTGCGTAATATCAAGCGATGGATTATTAATTAAGCGTCGATACATGTCATTCATCGCATCCAATGCTTGATTTTTTTCTTTATCAAGTTGTGTTGAACGCGCTCTAAGCAGTTCAAGCTGGGTTTGAAGCTGATTCTCTTCTTGTAAATATTTATCGAGCATCGTTGTTGAACGAGTGTATTCTGTTTGTTTCGTATTAATCTCTGATTCAATTCTATTTACAGTAGTTGTATCTTGTGCAAATACTGTGCTGGCAAAAAAGCTAGCAGAAATTAATAGAGATAAAGGAGCAATTCGCATATATTCCAGTCCCAAAAAAGCGGCAATTATTTGGTTATTATTATTTTTTATAATAAAACCTTATGCTATGTACTTGAAGCACAAAACACAAGCTTTGTTCATTTATTATCTCAGTTTACAACTATTATCCCGTTTCATGCCAGTAAATAACCGTTTCATTTGTACTAAATAGCTAATTTATTTAACAACACCGAGATTTATCTGCCTTTTACGCCCAAAAGATACCAATTTAGCGGCGCATACATATTTTTTAATTTGCTTAAGTAATAAAATTTGAGTCAAAATAACGCTATTAAACAGCACATTCACCATGTAACTAATAAAAAAGAGTGATAATGCCAATACAATTCAGTATTAATGAACATAGTTATTTACAACCAATTAATAACAAATTGCTAGCAGAAAAAAACATTACGTTAAACATCAAGCGTGATGACTTATTACACCCTGTTATTAGTGGTAATAAATGGCGTAAGCTCAAATACAATTTAGCTCGCATGCAACAACAAGGTAAAACAGAATTACTGACTTTTGGTGGGGCTTTTTCGAATCATATTCACGCGTGCGCAGCCGCGGGGAAAGAATTTAACCTAGTAACCCACGCAATTGTTCGAGGCCCTGAGCTTGATCTCAATAATCCAACGTTAAAATTTGCAAAGCAATGTGGCATGCGATTACATGTAGTGAATCGATTAGAGTACCGACAACGAAATGATAAAGCATATTTAACAGCATTACAGGCACGATTCCCTAATGCATATATCCTACCTGAAGGAGGCACAAACGAGTTTGCTATAGAAGGATGTAAAGAACTTGCCCAAAGTTTACCTGAGCACGACTACTTAATCTGCCCTACTGGCAGTGGTGGAACCTTGGCGGGCTTAATAGAGGGCAGCTCAAGTAAAAGCACTGTATTAGGTGTTGCAGTTTTAAAGCAAGCCGACTACCTGCGAGATGAAATACGGGCTCTTAGTCCTAAAGCAAAATCACAAAGTAATTGGCAGTTACTTACACAGTTCCATGATGGCGGATATGGTCGCTTTACTACTGAGCTATGGCAGTTTTGCCAGTACATGCAGCAGCAATATCAGTTACCACTGGAACCTATTTACAGCGGAAAAATGATGTATGCACTTTGGCAGCTCATTAACAACGACTACTTTCCCCCTGGCAGCAAAATTATTGCCGTTCATACAGGAGGGCTGCAAGGTTTGGATGGGCTAAAATATCGTGGACTTGTTCAACTAGCTAATGAAATGCAACTTGAGTGAAGTCGGGTAATAACCCAGAGAAATACCCTCCTTGTGCAGTACTAACACCTATCACTTTTAAAAATTGCAATTCTTGATACGTTTCTACACTCGAGGCCACCACTGGCAAACTTAATAATTTACCAATATGCACAATTCCCCTGACAGATTTCTGCTGTAAATAATTATGATCTATGCCATGAACAAGTTCATGGGCCAAATTAAGCCCCGCTATTTGCTTGTTATGGGTGAAGTTAAATATGCTCTTACTACTTCTAACCTCATCAATAACGATATTAAAGTTGAGCGCTATTATGGTCGTAAAAGCAGCCTGCAATCGATCTTGGCTATCTAAAAAGTCAGCTTCATTTATCAAAAACTGTAACGTATGAAGGCTTTTCAACTCACTCATATGTTTACTTAGCCAACACCAAAACTCACTATTAAACCAGTTTTTAGGATGCAATTTAATACTAATAACAGACGATGACTTTTCTATTAGCAGCAACTTTTTAACTTGTATAACAACCGCTTGGTCAAGTAGCAATGCCTCATCCTCATTGTAAAACTGGCTTATATGATCTTGATTAAATAATTGTTTATTTGTCTTATCGCTACTTTTAATTAAAACATGATGTTTGATAATAGCACCGCTATCCAACTCGTATACAGGTTGAAATAAAATCGCTAATTTTTGTTTTTCAACTCGCTGCGCAACTAGGTTTTTATTAGGCATTTGAAGATGGCTGCAATTGATTGCCAATTGATGATAATGCTGCACTCTACTTTGTATTGATAGTGTGAGTGACGATCTGGCAAGCTGATACACCATAACCTGATCAGCATTCGAATAGTAAGTGCACATACCTAATTTTATACACTCTTTAGTCACTCTATGAGCTAAAATATGGGCTGCATTAAGCATGCATTGATGTAAGTATTTAGCGCAATTTTTTTTATCAATTGCACTAACCCCAGTGAAAGTAAAAGCAAACTTACCCGCTGTTAATTGCTTAACGGATATTACAGCCGTATTGGTAAAGTCTTTTGCTAGCAATACTTTAAGAGTCGCAGGTAAGTCCGTGTTTGTATCAAAATGGCATTCGCATTGAATGAGCGCAAATATATTATAGCCAATTATTTTCTGCTCCTTGACTACGTTTTCTAATACCGGTTGTGTAGGCTTTATTCTAGGCGTATGGCACACCTTTTTATAACCATCGTTTTGCTTGCGCTTCAACGTCACTGAACTATTTTTGGTCGCTTTAAACAATATAAAGCGCCTAGCAGCAAAAATAATGGCCAAAATAAACATATTCATTATTATAAATAGGTAGTTATAGGCATACCAGGTAGGCCATGAATATAACAGAATCCCTTTTGAATTAGAGCTGAAATAGTGCTTTTTCTGCTTTATATAAACAGAAACTTTATCTGGAGCCAGGGTAAAAGGTGTATTGGTTAAAAGTTGCTGCGCATTGGCTAACGGCTGCTGCAGTTGCTTAGCGAGCTCTATACCTGTTTGCTTATTTTGATGTTGTAAAACTAAATTTAAACCACTATTAAAAATAATAAATAGCATAAAACACAGAGCGTAAAATAAGGCACTAGCGTAATTGGAAAACTGAAACTGACTGGCTTTCATAACTTACCCGCTCATTAAATAAGTTATTAAAGTGTTGTCTACTATTTGCAATTGCACAAGCCAATAATAAAAGTTTAGTAGCTGTTTTATTGTTAATACTTAATGTTTATAAACATTATATTTAGTGTTCAACAAAATTAATAATGGCTTCATCTTTGTGCGCATAAATGAGAATGTTGCTCTGCTTTGAAAACCTTAAAGCTATTTATAGCTTTTTAATGAGGAGTATTTACTCACTCAGCTGAGGATAAGCGAGAGGGGTGGTAATTATTATCAATAAAAAAAGCCCTGATTACTCAGGGCTCTTTTTTAATACTTTTTAAACTAAAAAGTTGGAAATTTAGAACGGAATATCGTCATCAAAGTCGATTGTTGGTTCCATTGGGTTTGATGCGCCACCTTGCGGTGCATTCTGCGGCTTAGGAGCAAACCCGCCTTGCTGTTGTGGTGCATTATTTTGCTGAGGTGCAAAACCACCTTGCTGCTGTGGTTGATACTGGTTGTTTTGTTGAGGAGCCGGCTGCTGGGCAGGTGCAGATTGTTGCTGTGGGGCATAACTGCCTTGCTGACTATTTTGGCCTTGGTTATTTTGACCATAGCTTCCGCTTTGCTGTCCGCCTTGGTTACCTTGATAGCCGCCACTTTGTTGACCACCTTGGTTACCTTGATAGCCACCACTTTGTTGGTCGCCACCACGTGCACCTAACATTTGCATTTGACCAGTAAAGCCATCAACAACAATTTCTGTAGTGTACTTTTCTTGGCCTTGTTGGTCAGTCCATTTACGAGTTTGAAGTTTACCTTCTACGTAAATTTGTGAACCCTTACGGCAGTATTCACCTACAATTTCAGCTAATTTTCCAAAAAACACTACACGGTGCCACTCAGTTTTATCAACCATTTGGCCAGTGTTTTTATCTTTATAGCTGTCTGAAGTTGCTAAGGTAATATTTGCTACGCCATTACCATTAGGCATGTAACGAACTTCAGGATCTTGCCCCAAATTACCAACCAAAATTACTTTGTTCACACCGCGTGCCATGGAACCATCTCCTATAAACGTTAGATTAAACCAGCCATTCTTCGGGCTTGGTCTAGGTCAAATTCTTTATCATTAATCTTTAAGTAGCTTCGACTTTCATCGCGAACTACGGTTGCTTCTATTACGCCGGGTAAAGCAACTAACTGAGAAGCTAATGTTTGTGCCTGCTCTTCAGAATCTAATTGGGTCATTAAACTAATAACTTTGCTTTTCGGTGGGACTTGCATTTTCCACGCAATAATAAGCCATATTACCCCAACAAGTGCCGCCGCCGCAAACACAGCTTGCGTACTGGTGGTTTGTGCTACATACCCGCCTAACATACCGCCTAAAAAAGCCCCTAAGAACTGGCTAGATGAATACCCACCCATAGCGGAGCCTTTTTGACTTGCTGGAGCAATACGCGACACAAGAGCTGGCATAGTGGCTTCTAAAAAGTTAAAAGCAACAAAATATAACAGCATACAAACCGCAATACCAACAACACTATTGGCCCATATTGACATGCTTAACATACTTATTATTAAGACCATCACTGAACCAATAAACGCCTGTTTTTCTTTCTCTTTTTTAATTGCCACTATCATTACTGGCACCATCAAAAAAAACGCCAAAAATAAAACAGGAATATAAAGCTGCCAATGGTTTTCGGCGACTAATCCATCTTTAATTAATTGGCTTGGTAATACTACAAAAATAGTCGTCAATGTTAAATGCAGCAATAATACGCCCGCATTTAGACGCGCTAGCTGCGGATGTTTAATTAGCTTTTTAATATCGCTAAAGCTGGCGAGGGTATCGCCTTTAGGCGCTTTATTTATTGCACTGGGTACCAGCATAGTGACAATAAAAATTCCTAATAAAGCCAGTATAGCAGTTAACCAAAACACCCCTGCTATACCCCATGAAGATGCCACTATAGGTCCAAGTAGCATAGCGAAGGCAAAGCTCATACCTATGCTCATGCCAATCACGGCCATTACTTTTGGTCGTTGTTCGTCACGACTTAAATCTGATGCAAACGCTAACAATGCGCTAGCGATAGCGCCCATACCTTGCAAGGCACGCCCTACCGTTACCATTTGTATGGACTCGGCCAAAGCAGCAACTACAGAACCCAAGGCAAATACAAGCAAACCACCTACAATCACTTTTTTACGGCCAATTTTATCAGACAGTCGCCCCATAGGTATTTGTAATACGGCCTGCGTTAAACCATACGCACCAATTGCAAAACCTATCCATAAAGGTGAAAAGCCTTCAAGCGATTGACCATAAATAGCTAAAACAGGCATCAGCATAAACAAGCCGAGCATTCTAAATGCAAACACGCTCGCTAACGATACGGCGGCGCGTTTCTCTCGTGAATTAAGTGAAGATGCGGTCATTATTTGCGTGATCTTACTGTGTGAAAAAATTAGGCAAGGATTCTATCACAAGCTTGGCAATAATTAATCGTCTATAACTAAGGATTTTTTCAATGATCAAGGATTAATATTGCAGCGTATTATGCGATACTGAACAAATAATTTTGGCAATAAACGAGATAGCATGGAAAACATTGAAGTCCGAGGCGCCCGCACGCACAATTTAAAAGACATCAGCCTAACCATCCCACGTGATAAACTAATTGTTATCACTGGCTTATCTGGTTCAGGAAAGTCATCGCTTGCATTTGATACGCTATATGCAGAAGGGCAACGCCGGTATGTTGAATCACTCTCTGCTTATGCAAGGCAGTTTTTGTCATTAATGGAAAAACCTGACGTAGATCATATTGAAGGCCTTTCCCCTGCTATTTCCATTGAACAAAAATCAACCTCGCATAATCCCCGTTCAACCGTGGGAACCATTACTGAAATCTACGATTACCTGCGTTTAATGTTTGCACGGGTTGGCGAACCTCGCTGTCCAACTCATGATCTTCCTTTAGCAGCGCAAACAATTAGTCAAATGGTCGATACCGCATTAGCGCTGCCTGAAGGCACTAAGTTAATGCTACTTGCTCCTGTTGTTAAAGACCGTAAAGGTGAGCATGTAAAACTATTAGAACAACTTGCTAGTCAAGGTTACATTCGTGCGCGTATAGATGGTGAAGTATGCGACTTATCCGATCCACCACCGCTAGATTTACATAAAAAGCATACTATTGAAGTCGTTGTGGATCGCTTTAAGGTAAAAGAGGGTCAACAGCAACGTCTTGCAGAGTCTTTTGAAACGGCACTTGAAATGTCAGGCGGCGTTGCCAACATTGCTTTTATGGACGATAGCAGTGCTGAAGAAATGCTGTTTTCAGCAAATTTTGCCTGCCCAACCTGTGGCTATGCGATGACCGAACTTGAACCGCGTTTATTTTCGTTCAACAACCCTGCAGGAGCTTGTCAAAGCTGTGACGGTTTAGGTGTAAGACAATACTTTGACCCGAATCGCGTGGTTCATAACCCTGAAATAAGCTTAGCCGGTGGCGCAATTAAAGGCTGGGATAAACGCAGTTTTTACTATTATCAAATGTTGCAAGCGGTTGCGCAGCATTACGAGTTTGATTTAGATGTACCTTATCAAGAGCTTGCAAAAGAACATAAAAAAATTATTTTAGATGGCTCTGGTGATACTAAAATTGCATTTAATTATCGTAATGACCGCGGTGATTTAATTACACGTAATCATGTATTTGAGGGCGTATTAAACAATATGAACCGCCGCTACCGCGAAACTGAATCAAACTCAGTACGCGAAGAGCTAGCCAAGTATCAAACCAGCCAAGCCTGCCCTAGTTGTAAAGGCTCACGTTTACGCCAAGAAGCACGCAATGTATTTATTGGTCAAACTAACTTGCCAACCATTACGCATATGAGTATTGGTGAGGCGATGGGCTTTTTTGAAGGCTTGCACCTGACAGGGCAAAAAGGCCAAATTGCCGAGAAAATTTTAAAAGAAATTCGTGATCGTCTATCGTTCTTAATTAATGTAGGCCTAAATTACTTATCACTTGAGCGTAGCGCCGACACACTTTCAGGCGGTGAGGCACAGCGTATTCGCTTAGCGAGTCAAATTGGTGCTGGGTTAGTGGGTGTTATGTATGTACTGGATGAACCTTCAATTGGTTTGCACCAACGTGATAACGACCGTTTATTAAAAACTTTAGTTCATTTACGCGATTTGGGTAACACCGTTATTGTTGTAGAACACGATGAAGACGCCATTCGTGCCGCTGATCATATTATTGATATTGGCCCAGGTGCTGGCGTACATGGCGGCCATGTTATTGCTCAAGGTACACGCGATGATATTTTAGCAAGCAAAGACTCGGTTACCGGCCAGTTTTTATCGGGCGTGCGTAAAATAGAAGTACCTAAAGAGCGCCATGCTACTAACGAGAAATGGTTAGAACTGTTTGGAGCAACGGGTAATAACTTAAAAAATGTTGATTTAAAAATACCTTTTGGCTTAATGACTTGTATTACCGGCGTATCTGGCTCGGGTAAATCTACACTCATTAACGACACCTTATTTAAACTTGCCCACACAGAACTCAACGGCGCAACTACTGCTGAAGCAGCTCCTTATGAGTCAATTGCAGGACTTGAGCACTTTGATAAAGTAATTGATATTGACCAAAGTCCTATTGGCCGCACACCGCGTTCAAATCCTGCCACTTATACTGGTATTTTCACCGGTATTCGTGAGCTGTTTGCGGGTACTCAAGAAGCCCGTTCACGTGGTTACAAAGTGGGCCGCTTTAGCTTTAATGTTAAAGGTGGCCGTTGTGAAGCGTGCCAAGGTGATGGCGTTATCAAAGTAGAAATGCACTTCTTACCAGACGTATATGTACCGTGTGATGTGTGTAAGGGTAAACGTTATAATCGCGAAACTTTAGAAGTACAATATAAAGGCAAAAACATCAACCAAGTGCTCGACATGACCGTTGAAGATGCCCATGACTACTTTGATAAAATACCGGCTATTGCACGTAAACTTAAAACCCTAATGGATGTTGGTCTTTCTTATATCCGTTTAGGCCAAGCCGCTACAACACTTTCTGGTGGTGAAGCACAGCGAATTAAGTTAGCACGTGAGCTTTCTAAGCGTGATACTGGAAAAACCTTGTACATTCTTGATGAGCCAACCACGGGACTTCATTTTGCTGATATTGAACAGTTATTAGTGGTGCTTCATCGCCTACGCGATCATGGCAATACCATTGTAGTGATTGAGCATAACTTAGATGTCATCAAAACAGCCGACTGGATCGTTGATTTAGGCCCTGAAGGTGGTGCTGGCGGCGGTGAAATACTGATTGCAGGTACACCAGAAGAAGTGGCTGAATGTCAGCGCTCACACACTGGGCACTACTTAAAGCCATTACTTTAATATAAATTATTAAAAAAATACTTATTAAAATTACACAAAAATGCCGCTAAATTAGCGGCATTTTTTTGCACTTATTCTAATAAATCAAATTATGTACGAGGAATAAATCCTAGTGCATCGTATACCGATTTAAGTGTTTTTTCTGCACGTACACTGGCCTTTTCTGCACCTGATTTCATGATGCTATCAAGTAGGTTTTGATCTTCTCTGATCTCTTTAAAACGTGCTTGGATTGGCTCAATCATATTCACTACCGCATCTGCAGTGTCTTTTTTCAGGTGGCCGTACATTTTATCTTCGTACTCTGGCACTAAATCTTCAATTGAGCGCTTAGTCGCTACGCTTAATAAAGTAAGTAAGTTAGAAACACCAGGCTTTTCTGTACGATCAAAGTAAATACGTGCTTGCTCATCTGAATCGGTTACTGCTTTTTTAAGCTTTTTCTCAATCTTTTTAGGCTCATCTAATAGCATGATGTAACCATTTGGGTTTTCATCAGACTTAGACATCTTTTTAAGCGGATCTTGAAGGCTCATTACGCGTGCGCCAAATTCTGGAATATATGGCTCAGGTAATTTAAATACGTCGCCGTACAAGTTATTAAAGCGAGTAGCTATGTCACGCGTTAGCTCTAGATGCTGCTTTTGATCGTCCCCTACTGGCACTTGGTCAGCTTGATACAATAAAATATCTGCCGCTTGTAATACTGGATACGAAAATAAACCTACGTTTACATTGTTAGCATGCTTAGATGACTTATCTTTAAACTGAGTCATGCGGTTAAGCTCACCCATTTGTGCGTAACAATTTAATACCCACGCTAACTGTGCATGTTCAGGCACTTGTGACTGTACAAAAAGCGCTGACTTTTCAGGGTCAATACCGCACGCTGCATATAAGGCTATACCGTCTAACACACGAGAGCGAAGAAGCTCAGGCTCTTGGCGAACAGTAATCGCGTGCAAATCAACAAGCATAAAGAAACTTTCGTGGTCTTCCTGTAGCTTTAGCCACTGGTTAATAGCGCCAACGTAGTTGCCTATTGTCATACCACCGGTTGGCTGAATGCCACTTAAAACTACTGGTTTGCTCATGATTTTCCTTTAGTGTTTAGTTGATTAAAAATTTTAACGCTGTATAAGTGTGGGTATTATAGCTAAGAAGTTATCGCATAGGTACTGTGGATTATAATCCCCGAGCTGCTCTCCTTGATGATACCCATAAGTAAGGGCTATCACATCAATATTGGCGGCTTGTGCTGCCAGTATGTCACTCTTTGAATCACCAATCATAATGGCTTTATCTGGCGAAATATTCAATGCGTTACAAGCAAATAAAAGTGGCTCAGGTGACGGTTTTTTTGCCATGTCGTCACCGCAAACAATTACCTCAAAATAACTGCGAATAGCCAGTTTATCTAAAAGTAGTTCAGTAAAGCGGCGTGCCTTATTGGTAATAAGTGCTTTGGGCATACCACTAAGGGCTGCGAGTCCAGTTTCAACATGCTGATATAATACGCTGTATTCACCAACCTGCTCACTGTAATGTTGATAAAAAAGCTTAATAGCTCGCTCACTCAGAGTCTCGTCAAGGTGTTCACTAATTTGCATATCACCGCATAGAGCTCGCTTTACTAACACCTCTATGCCATTACCTACCCAGCTTTCAACTAATCGCTGACTGACTATGGGAAACGCTAAATCACTTAGCGTAAGATTTAACGCCATATATAAGTCATACACGCTATCAACTAGCGTGCCGTCTAAGTCAAATAGTGCCGCATCATATTTCATTATTTAATACTTTCTAATTGTTGGCGCATTTCATCAATTACGCTTTTATAGTCAGGCTGATTAAAAATAGCAGAGCCTGCAACAAACATGTCAGCACCCGCTTCAGCCGCCGCTGCAATATTATCTACTTTAATACCGCCATCAACTTCTAGGCGAATATCACGCCCAGAATCAATAATGCGTTGCTTTGCCTCTCGCAGTTTCTCAAGTGTTTGTGGAATAAAACTTTGCCCACCAAATCCGGGGTTCACCGACATTAATAAAATAACATCTATTTTATCCATTACATGATCAAGGTAGCTTAAACTCGTTGCAGGATTAAAAACTAGACCTGCTTGGCAACCTTGATCTTTTATCAATTGTAAAGTGCGGTCAATATGCTCACTGGCTTCTGGATGAAAGGTAATAATTGACGCACCCGCCTCGGCAAATTGTGGAATTAAACTATCTACCGGTTTCACCATTAAATGAACATCAATAGGAGCTTTAATACCGTAATCGCGAAGTGCTTTACACACCATTGGGCCTATTGTTAAGTTAGGTACGTAATGGTTATCCATTACATCAAAATGGACAACATCAGCCCCTGCAGCTAAGACTCTGTCAACATCTTCGCCAAGGCGTGCAAAGTCTGCGGATAAAATTGAGGGCGCTATTAAGTATTTTTGTTCACAATTGAGCATTGCTAATCCATTAATGAATGATTTATGGCGTTAATGTAACTTAATTAACGATGTTACCCAAGTAACACCTTTAAAAATAACGCTAAATTAGCAACACTAGTGACTAACTGTTATTAACTATAACAACGGCAAAGCGCGTGAGCTAAAAAGGATAAATCACGCTTATAAACAAATTTTGTGGCATGATTAGCTTTGAATATAGCTAAAAATAAAGTGTATTATTTAAGCAAGTTTGTTATGCTTCATGGAGAACTAAATTACTAGGTTTATATTATGCGTGTTTTTAAAATTGGATTATTAATCACGTCGGTAAGTGTCATTATTGGAGCTGCATCGCTTTCTTCAAATACTGAGCAAGAATTAAGTTCAGCCAACACTTGCCTTCATAAAGATCAAACTAACGCTATTAATCATAGCGCAAACCGCTGCATTCAAATTCAAGAAGACTCTTCTTGGGCCTCTTGGCTAACCGGCAATAGCCGCAGTGCCCAGTTTCATTACCTAGATTTCCTAGAGTTATTAACAGGTACTGATGACAACCACAAGCCATCTTCAATCAAACCATTATTTTAATTAATGCAGCATTTCTTAAGCGCGTTACAAAGTGTGCTAGCGGCATTTTTTGGTGTGCAATCTGAAGATAAGCGTCAAACAGACTTTAAACACCACTCCCCTATTACATTAATAGCTATTGCCGTGATACTTTTTGTTTTATTTGTACTGGCTATTTACGCAACCGTGACTTCGGTGCTAAGTACATAGCCATTAGCTCATCTACTTTATTTCGTGAACCGCCTTTTGGGCTAATCGTGCGTTTAACCTGAATTTTATCCAAAGAAGCTTGGCTGTAAATTTTGCGTGTCCATACCGTATCGTGATTTGAAATAAGGACTGGCGTATTATTCTCAAAAGCTGCTTGCTCAGCTAAGTTCGCTAAATTAGCCTGATCATCCAAATTAAACCCGCCTTTTGCATACGAGGTAAACGATGCTGTTTTACTTAATGGCACATAAGGCGGATCGCAGTAAATCACTGCATTTTTAGGCACCAGCTTGAATACATCATCATATCCTAGGCAAGTAAATGTAGCTTGTTGCGCTTTGCTAGCAAAAAAATACATTTCTTTTTCAGGAAAATAAGGCTTTTTATATTTACCAAAAGGTACATTAAAAATGCCCTTTAAATTATAGCGGCATAATCCGTTATAACCATGGCGGTTCATATATAAAAATAAGATGGCTCGCTCATACACATCACTGCTTTGATTAAACTGCACACGATAATCATAATACGCATCTGAGTGGTTGTTTAAATCAACAAAAAGCTTTTTAGCATCACTAATGAACTCATCAGGCGAACGTTTGAGCTCTTTATATAAATTGATTAAATCAGCATTAATATCGTTGAGTACATAGTGTTTAAAATTGCTATTTAAAAATACTGAGCCCGCACCAACAAAAGGTTCAACCAAGGTATCAGCATGCTTACTTGCTTGATTTAGTCGCGCGTTAATATCTTCAACGAGGCTGTATTTTCCGCCAGCCCATTTAAGGAAGGCTCTACTCTTTTGCTGCATTGGCTCTTTACTTCAATTCGGTGTTGCGCGATTTTACACTAAAGTTACTGAGTTTACTGATCAACTCGTGCAATTTCTTGTTTTATTTTACTAATTTTTTTATAGAAAGGTTTATTTTTTCTAACCTCAGCAGGAAGTACTTGCAGTGCTTGTTTTGCCTCATTTAAGCTAACAAAGCTGCCTGTAGTTACTACCCACCACATTTTACCATTTCGTTTAGTTTGGTAGGTATTAGTGATATTTTCTAGCTTATGTTCAACAATAAACTCATTCCCTACCTGCTGCTGAGTTACAGCTAAGAGCTGAATAACAAAATTATCCTCAGGTTGTTGTAAGTACCAATTACTGGGTATTTTTACTATTGGGTTTTGCGGCTTTATTTGTGCAGGTTTAGTAACCGGCTTTTCTTCAACGGGTTTTGGTGCCGGCTTTTCCTGCTCAACAACATTTGTTGATTCCGTTAAGCTCCCAACAATCGCTGGAACATTGTTATTGGTTTTTTGGGTGGGCTTTTGAAGGACAGCTGCTGGCGGCTCACTACTTAAAGGCACTGGCTTCTGTGGTTTATTTTCAATAGCTTGCTCAGTTGTGATGGCGGTTGATAGCACTTGCTCATCAATTTGGCGATTAGCGTTTTCCCACCACTGGGTCATATCGGCTTTGTACACAAGGCCAATAATCAACAGCATAATTATTAATAACAATGTGAGCAGCTGTAATCGCCAAGATACCTTATCTTTCACGACAATATCTGCAATCTGCTCGTTTGGCTGCCAGGCTAATAACAGGCTCGGATTACCTTGAGCTTCAACTAAAAAAGTTTGAAAGACAGGATCTTCATCATAGGGTAGGCTCGTAAAGTACCACCCCATAAGCTGCTTACTTTCAGCTATATTTAATGGTTCTAAATGAATATTTACTGCATCTTTAAAGGGTAATTTAGACTGTGATGCAATCATAATATAAAGCACATTAGGTGCATTTTTTGATAGTAGCTCAAGCTCTGCGATTAGCTCTTCGGATAGGTGCCTGCCGCCATCAACAATCCACAAGCACGCCCCACATTGTTGTTGTTTCGCTAATTGATAATAGTTTTGCGATAAGCTTAGATTGTGATCAACTAAAGGGGCGTTAAAACTTTGCTCTAATAACTGAGTCATTAACTGCACATCAGTCATCTGGGCACCGACTTGCACAAATGCTTTATTAAAATCGTTATATTTATCAGTAATGAAGGTTTCAAGCAAATAGCTTTTACCCAGACCAGAGGTGCCTAATAAAACAATTAAGTTTTGACCATATTCAAATTGTAATGCGATTCTATCCACCAAAGCCGCACGGCTTGGTAAAATTTGTGACTGCATTTATTGCTCGATCAATGCTCTAACTTGATCATCTGATACATCATCAACTAATGCACATTGACCAAATTCGGTGGGTAAAATAAATCGGATAGTCCCTTTTTTATTCTTTTTATCTTTGCGCATATGCAGTAAAAATTGCTCACTGGTCATATCGTTAGGGATATCGATTGGTAAATTATACGCTGCTATTAATGTAGCAATACGCTCTAGGTCTTGCTGTGTTAAATCGTTACGAGTATGAGCAAGCTTGGCAGCAAGTACCATACCTGTCGCTACGGCTTCACCATGTAACCACACGCCGTACCCCATTTGTGCTTCTATTGCATGGGCAAACGTGTGTCCTAAATTTAATAGTGCACGCAAGCCTTGCTCTTTCTCATCTTGTGCAACGATGAGTGCTTTAATTTCACAGCATCTAAAAATAATATGCTGTAAACAGGCTTCATCTAGCTGTTGTAATTGAGTGATATTTTGCTCTAAAAAAGCAAACAACTCAGTATCGTAAATCAGGCCATATTTAATAACTTCAGCCATGCCTGCAGCAAACTCACGGGTAGGTAAAGTATGTAGCGAACGCGTATCTATAAACACAGCTTGTGGTTGGTAAAAAGCCCCTATCATATTTTTGCCCAGCGGATGGTTTACTGCTGTTTTACCACCAACTGAGGAATCTACTTGAGATAATAACGTGGTAGGTATTTGAATAAAAGGCACACCGCGCTGATAGCAGGCCGCAACAAAACCAGTTAAATCACCAACTACGCCACCACCTAATGCAATTAAACAGGTGTCACGACCGCAGTTATTTTCAAGTAAGAATGCTGATATTTTTTCAAACCAAGTGAGTGATTTATATTGCTCGCCATCTGGAATAATAAAATGAAGTGGGTTTTGCTGTGATAATGAGTCAAGCAACTGCTGAAGATAGAGCGGCGCAATAGTGTCATTAGTGATGATGATAGGCCGACAATCACCAATGTGATGGATTAGACGGCCTGTATCTTGAAGTGCAGATTGACCAATATAAATAGGATAACTTCGCTCGTCTAAATTAACAGTTAATTCAAGCATGCTGGGTTAGTCCTTTTAATACTGGCTTTTAAAAATCCAATTTCTCGATTATTTGGTTAGCAACAACTTTCGCGCTCTGCTCATCAGTGCGTACAACAAAATCAGCTACTTCTTTGTATAATGGTTCACGCTCTTCTGCTAAGCGCTCAAGTACATCACGAGGTGCTTCTTCTGTTTGCAGTAATGGGCGACGCTTGTCGCGTTGCGTACGTGCAACTTGCTTTTCAATCGGTGTCTCTAGGTATACTACAATACCGCGAGCCGAAAGCTTGTTTCGAACTTCTTTACTCATTACTGAGCCACCACCAGTAGCAAGAACAATACCTTGCATCTCGGTTAAATCGCCAATAACAGATTCTTCACGAAGTCTAAAGCCTTCTTCACCTTCAAGATCGAATACCCAGGCAATATCTGCGCCCGTACGACGTTCGATTTCTTGATCAGAATCAACAAATTCAAGGTGTAATTGGTCAGCGATGTGACGACCAATCGTGCTTTTGCCAGCCCCCATGGGGCCAACTAGAAATATATTACGTTTCTCAGCCATATCTTTTAGTACAAACGAACTCTAAAATTTGAAATAAAACCCCGCCTAACGACCTGGCCCCAAAATTAAGAAAGGGATTATCTCAGTAATCGGTCGGGTATTTCAAGTCAATTAGGATAAAAAGCCATATAACGAGCAATTAAACTAAATAATTACCCATTGGTTAACAAAAAAGCACCTTATTATAGGCAAATTTATCTTCTAGGGTTAAAATTTATGCAATTAAAGGCTACTACGTGTTACTTGGTAAACGCTTTTGCATAGTAATTTCACAAAAAACTCAGTTACAAGCAACATTAACGCAGTCTTAAAATGCATCCGCAGTACAGTACACAATAAAAATTATATACTGCCTAATTGTACATTTACAGGGAGTGTTACACCAAGATAACTAAATAACATGCCAAAACCGTCTAGTTTGTTGTTCAGCCTAGATAGTTTGAATAACCTGAGCCCTGAAGAGTTAATCTATCTCTGCAGAATTCAGGTTAGGTAATTAGTCTATTTGAATTTTAGGTGTGACAAAAATCAGCAGTTCGCGCTTTTCATTAAACTCGCTTGTGCTTTTAAATAGTCTTCCTACGTAAGGAAGGTCGCCCAATAAAGGTACCTTTTTGGTCGAATTAATAATTTGCTGTTGAAAAATACCACCCAACACTACCGTTTGTCCATTCTCAACGAGAACTTGAGTCTCAATTTGTTGCGTATCAATGGCAACAGCTGGGCCAGTTCCTGTTTGAACGGTATCACCACGGGTGTCTTGAGTAATTATTAAGTTTAAAATAACTTTGTTGTCTGGTGTGATATGAGGTGTCACCTCTAAACTCAGCACTGCTTTTTTAAAGCTTACGGTTGTTGCGCCACTCGAAGCAGATTCAACATAGGGGATCTCGGTACCTTGCTCAATGCGTGCTTTTTGCTGGTTAGCAGCAGTGATACGCGGACTCGCAATAATTTCACCCTTATTCTCTTCTTCGAGCGCGGTTAATTCTAAATCAATTAATGTTCCATTGGCTAGTTTAGCTATATGCATACCAATACTTGCCGATGGATTCGCTACAGGTAAATTAACATTGAGTCGATCTGTAAGACTCGGAATATTTCCATTAGAAATTGTTTCAGCACCTTCTAATGTACCAGAAACACCATCAGAACCTTGCTGATCACTGAACCCCCAACGAACGCCTAAGTCTTCTTTAACATTGTCGCGTACAGTGACCATGCGCGCCTCTATAACCACTTGTTTGACGGGGATGTCTAAGGTTTCGACCATGCGGCGAACACTTTCAATGCTTTTTGCGGTGTCTTTCATTAGTAGCGTATTAGTTCGCTGATCAACAGACACGCTGCCTCTCGCTGTAATAATACTATTGGTATCTGTTTTTAGTAAGTCGGCAAAATCTTCTGCTTTGGCGTAATTTAAACGGATGTATTCGCTATATAGTGGCTCTAAATCCTCTACTTGTTGCTTTGCTTTTAACTCTTTTGCTTCACGGGCAGCAAGCTCTTCAGATGGCGCTACCATTAAAATAGAGCCATCCATACGTTTGTCTAAACCTTTTATTCTTAGCACTACGTCTAACGCCTGATCCCAAGGAACACCATCTAAGCGAAGGGTAATGTTGCCAGTCACTGAGTCACTAGTTACCAAGTTAAAGTCATTGTAGCCCGCAATAATCTGTAATACAGCACGCACAGAGATATCCTGAAAGTTAAGCGTCATAGGACGGCCTAAGTACTCTTTACCTCCATCTAAGAATCCATTTTGAGTCTCGTCTTTCTCAACCGTTAAGGTAAAAATATTTTCAATTTGCTGATACGTGTAAGCAAAAGCTTTATTAGGTTCAATTACAATGCGTGTCAGATTATCTTCCTTAAACGTTTCTATACTGCTCACCACAGTACCAAAATCGAGTACGTCTAATTCATACAATAAGTCATCTAAAATATCGGTATGGTGAAACTCTGCAATGATTTTCCCGCCACTTTCATGAACCTCAATAGCAGCCTGTGTATCTTGCAGATAAACAAGTACTTTTGCTTCACCTTTTTCACCGCGGCGAAAATCAATTGCTTGAATGCCATTGATATAATTAGAGGCACGAGCAGGTGCATCTTCACTGGTTGTTACGATTTGTTTTGCTAGAGGGTTATCAGATATTCTTATTGAAAATAGGTTGTTATTAACTTCAGCCTCATAAATTTTTAATCGCTCCAAGTTAATGGTTACTTTTAAACCTGCACTGGTCATCATGCTACTAATGTTACTTATCCCTGCTTGGTTAATAACAATATTTGCCAACCCTTCATCTAGTTCAACTGCATTAAATAATAACTCTATCCGTGCTGGATTATTAAAAACTTGTACATCAGGTTGTTGCTGTAATTCTTCATCAAATACCAGCTGTAATTCAGTTTCACCTTTAAGTAATGGATTATATCGAACGTCATAGAGTAAAGGAGCTGCACTGACCGTTTTCATCATTAGTAATAAAAATACAAATAGCAACGTTGTTAAAATACGGTGATGCGAACACTCATCTTTATGCATATAGGGAGTACCATTTTTCTTATTAATTTGCGCCATTAGTTGCCGCCTCTAACATTTCTAATTTGGTCAAACGTTCTTTCCAACAACCTGACCCATCAGGGATTAATTCTACTAATTCAATATAGTCACTATTAACACTGCTTACTTTTCCATCATATGTACCTAAATAGCTTCCTATCGATACTCGGTGTAAGGTGTTATCAGCAGCTGTAATGAGCGCCCATGTATTACTGTTCGACCCTATCGTTCCCTTCATTGCTAAATTATCTAATGGGTATTTCTCCAGAGGCTGACGGACACGCTCTGGGTCTGGGTGAAGACAGTTTTTAACTTGTGTTAGCTTATTTTGTATAATTTCTGGTTCTGGTGCTACAAAAGGGCTACGTATATCTTTGGCGTTATATTCAAAGTGTTCAAACTTAACTAACTCAGGTATTTTTTCAACACGTGCAGTAGTGTTTGCCTTAACTTGGTCAATAAACTCTTTTTGCTCAGATGTATCTTCATTACAACCACTGAGCAACAATATTACGACAGTTAAAAAGGGAAGTTGCTTCATCATCTTACCCCCTCTTCATAACGATAAGTTTTTGCTACTACACTGAATGTTAGCTGCTTTTCGCCAGATGATAAAATAGAAAAGTCGTGTAAACTTACTATTCTCGGCAATTGAGCCACTTTTCCTACAAATTCACCGAACTCATGATAAGTGCCTACTACTTCAATTTTAATGGGTAGCTCGGTATAGAACTCTTTTTCAACTTCAGGTAGCCAACCAATTTTTAAAAATGTTAGGCCGCTGGTTGTACCCACATAGGAAAGGTCATCTAATAATCCTGGCGTCTCATTTGAGGTAGGTAGGCGTTTTAATAGCTGAGAAAACTCATCTTCCATCTCAACCATTTGTTCACGATAAATATCGAGCTTGCTGGCAACTGCATATTTAGTTCGGTAGGTTGTGCGTAATTCTATCTCTTTGGCCACTGCGTTATGGTAGCTTTCAATTTCATCCGACACTAATAGGCTATAGCTAAAAAACAATACGAGACAGGCAACAAATGCGCCGCATATTGTTTTTACAATAACAGGCCACTCACCTATGTTATCGAGCTCTATTTCATTCCAATCTATTTCTGTAAGCGACTTAAGATCAAGGTTCATTAGGTGCCTCGCCTATTTTACCAAATGGTTTTACGTAGAACTCCATATTAAAATCGCTGAGTAAACGAGAGGATTGATCGCCAGCAACAATACCTTGCATAGTCGGGCGCTCTAAAAGATAAGAACTTTGCACCTGTCGAAGCATAGTAGACAAACGATTATTAGACTCACTTTTACCTAACACATGAATTTGGCTACCTTTACGCTCAAGCTTAGTTAAATAAACTCCAGCAGGCACTATTTTTGCGACTTCATCCATTATTTGCGTGCCTAAATTACGGCTGCTTTGTAGCTCTTCAATTAAACGCATCCGTTGTTGTAGATTTTCTTTTTTCATGTCTAAGTCGCGTATATCGCGAATTTTCTGATCGAGCATTGTAATTTCTGAGCTGAGATAGTTATTTTTAAGCATTTGCCCTTCTTTTAGAGCGCTATAAAATGTACTCAGCGCATACATAGTTACGAAACAAACGATAACCACTGCCATCAGCAATGTTATAAATTTCTTTTTAGACTGCTCACGCTGAAGTTCACGCCAAGGTAGTAAATTTATATGTGGCATGATGAAAAACTCCTCAACGCCAAGCCAGTTGCAATCGCAAACTGAGTGCGGTGGCGCTGTATTATATTACGATCTACTCTAGGTGATATTTCCATTTTATCAAATGGTTCAACAACAACCGTGTGTATTCCTAATTCTTCGATTAATAACCTATCAACACCTTTAATCATCGCTGACCCGCCCGTCAGTACGATGTAGTCCAACTGCTCTTTACCTGTTGTTGTTAGAAACATTTGCACAGCACGACGAACTTGCTGCAATAATGAGGTTTGAAAAGGCGCTAACACTTCAAATGTATAATTAGGCGGTAAATCACCCGTTGTTTTACCAATTTCAGCCTCATCAAAGCCTTTGTTGTAGTAAGCAACAATACTATTTGTATATTGGTCACCACCAAATACCTGGTCGCGGGTGTAAATAGTTTCACCAAATTGCACTACACTGACCAAGGTAAGCACCGCACCTATATCGACTACTGCAACAGTTTTATCAAACGCATCTGATGGTAGCTGTTGGTAGTAAACATCCATAGCCCGGCTTAATGCATAACTTTCAACATCCACAACTTTTGCAGTTAAGTTGGCAGCACTAAGTGCGCCTACTCTCGCTTCCACACTTTCCGTTCTCGCTGCAGAAAGTAGAACATTAATTTTGCTCGGATCCGCACTGTTAGTAGAGAGTTTTTCAAAATCTAAACTGACTTCATCTAATGGATAGGGGATCAAGCTATCGGCTTCAATTTCAATCTGTGATTCTAATTCAGCATCGCTTAAGGAAACATCCATGAAAATAACTTTGGTGATCACTGTTTGCCCTGAAACAGCAACAGCAGCAAATTTTAGTGACTTTGGAAGCTTTCGTTTTAACTTGGTTATCACATTGCCAATTGCTTCAATGTCTTGAATGTTGCGCTCGCTCATAGCGCCTTTAGGCATAGGTTCAATTGCAAGAGCTTCTAATCGAAGCCCAGTTTCTGTTTCACTTAAAAGCACGGCCTTGATAGAGTGCGATCCTATATCAATACCCACCATCATAGGTGATGGTTTTTTTATCAATTGACTTAGCATGTTTGCAACTTTGCCTTTGTTTTAATAATAAACAAGTTATAATTTATATCTTAAAAAATATTATTCAATTTTTAATCAATATATACTAGCAGTCTCAACCTGTAATTGGGAGTCCGTTTAGGGAAATATCAGTGATTTTATTAAAAAGAACTTTACAATTTTTGATCATTTGTGCATTACTTGCACTAATTACATTGCTCAGCCTTTATTACTACGTTAAATCCGATATCCCAAGCGTGCAAGTTTTAAAAAACGTTCAATTACAAACGCCTATGCAAGTATTTACCAAAGATGGGCTTTTAATCAACCAATTTGGTGAAAAAAGACGTATCCCTGTAACTATAGATCAAATTCCTGAACCTTTATTACAGGCTTTTTTAGCAACAGAAGATAACCGTTTTTATGACCATATCGGTATCGACCCAATTGGTATTGTACGCTCAGCACTGGTACTTATTTCTACCGGTGAAAAAAAGCAAGGTGCCAGTACAATCACCATGCAGTTGGCTCGTAACTTCTTTTTAACGCGAGAAAAAGCCTATATCCGTAAAGTAAAAGAAATATTTATTGCCATCCATATTGAAAATTTACTTTCAAAAGATGAAATCTTTGAACTTTATCTAAATAAAATAGAGCTAGGAAACCGCGCCTTTGGTATTGGTGCAGCCGCTCAGGTTTATTATGGTAAAGAGCTAAAAGAGCTCACTCTTGCGCAAATGGCAATGATTGCCGGTTTACCCAAGGCGCCTTCAGCACTTAACCCTATTCGTAACCCAAAGCGAGCCAAAGCTAGAAGAAATGTAGTGTTAGGACGAATGCTAGATGAAAAGTATATTTCTAGAGCGCAGTATAATGAAGCCACGAACCAACCAATTACCGCTTATTTTCATGGGGCTGAAATTGACTTATATGCACCATATATTTCAGAAATGGTACGTGCTGAAATGGTGTCGCGCTACGGTATAGATAAAGCCTATAACTCAGGATTTAAAGTGTATACTTCTGTTGAGTCAAATATTCAACAGGCGGCACAAACGGCTTTAGTTAATAATTTACATGCCTATGATATGCGCCATGGATTTAGAGGCCCAGAAGCCATTTTATGGGATCCACAAACAGAGCCCACACCTTCTGACTCTAAGTTATTAAACATTTTGAAAGAGGCCAATGAACTAGGCCCTCTAAAAGCCGCTGCAGTTTTAAATGTATCCGACAGAAGCGCGGAAGTAATGCTTAAAAGCGGCGAACGCACAACATTGACTTGGGATAATCTAAAGTGGGCGCGTAAGTTTATCACCCGTTATCGCCAAAGCTTTGCTCCTGAAAAAGCAAGCGATATATTAACGCCTGGCATGCAAATATGGCTGCGTAAAAATGATGACAACAGCTATATTTTGAGTCAAATCCCTGAAGCTGCAAGCGCCATTGTGTCTTTAGACCCACAAAACGGGCGTATAAAAGCCATTGTAGGCGGTTACAGCTTTGAACAAAGCCAATATAACCGTGCAGTGCAAGCTAAGCGCCAAGTGGGCTCTAATATTAAGCCATTTATATATTCTGCTGCACTTGAAAAAGGCTACACCTTAGCGTCAATTCTAAATGATGCCCCTATAAATCAATGGGATAAAAGCCAAGGTGTCGCATGGCGACCTAAAAATAGCCCTGCCATTTATAATGGCCCTATTCGCATTCGCCGCGCTTTAGCGCAATCAAAAAATGTGATTTCGGTACGTTTATTACGTGGTGTTGGCTTGCAACGTACAGCCGATCATTTACTTAAATTTGGCTTTGCAGATGAAGATATAAATCGCAGTGAATCGCTGGCTTTAGGTAGCGCATCTATTACTCCACTAGAGTTAGCTCGTGGTATGAGTACTTTTGCCAATGGCGGCCACTTAGTCGAACCTTACTTTATCTCTGAAATTCAAGATGCCATGGGTAATACCTTATTTAAAACTAACCCGACTGTAATTTGTGATGATGAAGCGACACCAGCTAGCTCGCTAATGCTAAGTGAGCAATTAGCACCAAACTGCGCGCCGCAGATCATATCTAAACAAAATGCATTTTTAATTGCCAGTGCTATGAACAGCGCAATTTGGGGTGGTGGTAGCTGGTCTCATAAAACAGGTTGGAGTGGTACAGGATGGCGTGCACAAGCGCTAAAACGTCGCGATCTGTCAGGTAAAACAGGCACTACCAATGATTCTGTAGATACTTGGTTTAGCGGCTTTAATCGCGATGTGATGACCTCTGTTTGGGTTGGTTTTGACAACCCTGGAAATACTCTGGGGCGCTCAACCTATAACAATAACTTAGGAAGTGGCCAAATATCAGGCGCAGAGTCAGGTGCTAAAACAGCTCAGCCTGCATGGGTTGATTTTATGAGAGTCGCACTGGATGGTAAACCTGCGGCACCTATCGAACCACCTGAAGGCTTAGTTTCTATTCGTATTGACTTAGAAACGGGGCTGTTAAGTCATAAAAACGATTATACCAGCCGTTTTGAGTACTTTGAGAAAGGGACCGCACCTACAAAATATGTGTTAGCACAGCCAAATGATGTATTTGAAGAAAGCACTAAAACCGAAGAAGAGCTCTTTTAAATAATGCTAATATATAAAAGGCCGCTGATTAGCGGCCTTTTATATGGTCTAAGTAATATTTTGTACCAACCAATATAAGTCAGAGTGTACGCCAGCTGCGGTCACTTCTTTACCCGCTCCGGGGCCTTGTATCACTAATGCGTTTTGATTATACCACTGAGTATTAATCACAAAAATATTATCGCCAGGGGTTAAATTAGCTACAGCTTCATTTTTTGGTACATAGGAAATCCCTACTTTAGCGTTTAGCTTATTGTTTTTAAACTCTAGCAACCCTGTGTAACACAGTGCAGCATTTTGTTGCAAAGCCGTTTCGAAGTGCTGCTTGATAAACGCATCTAAGCTTGCCTTATTATCCAGGAAGTCACTCCAACTGCCTTTACTTAGCTCATCGGGCATCAATGCCGATAAGGAAATATCATCAAGCTCTAATTCAATACCCAACTCACGCGCCAAAATAAGTAACTTACGTTGCATATCTCGGCCAGACAAATCTTCTCGCGGATCAGGTTCGGTAAACCCCAAAGCTTGTGCTTCAAGCACTAAATCTGAAAATGCCTTGCTGCCATCGTAACTACTGCATAACCAAGAGAGTGTGCCAGAGAATACGCCTTCTATACGCGTTATTTTATCACCACTGTTTTGTAAATCGGCTAATGCAAAATTAATCGGTAATCCGGCTCCCACACTGGCATTATAACGCCAGTGTAAGCCACTTTGGCCTAAGTTTTTACGTAGTGTCTTATACCAGCTCAGCGGGGCAGTACCCGCGTATTTATTGGCGCTAATTAAATGACAATTTAATTCCACAAGTTTACTGTAAAGCTGACTAAAATATTCACTAGCGGTGATATCAATCACTACCTTATGTTCATACTCAAGAGTATCAATGTATGACAACAAATTAGCTTGTTGATAAGGGCTTGCATGGTTTTCCCATTGCTGTTGCCAGCTTTCACTGTCTAACCCATTGGCATTAACCAACATCTGCTCTGAGCGCACTAATGCCACTAACTTAACGTTAAAACCTGATGATAAACGGGCTAGCTGTGCTGGTAATTGGCGCATAAATTCAGCCCCCACATTACCAAGTCCTGCAATAATTAAAGCTATTTCTTGCGTTTTATTAATTAATTTATCATGCAGTAAGCTCAGCACATCACTTTCAAGTACCTGATCGGTTAATAATAACGTATAACCTTCACCATAATGAGTAAATCGAGGGTGGATTGATTCAGCCTGAAGTAAAGCGGCACTTTGCTCACCGAGCGTCGCTATATCTTGCTCTGATGCAATAATTGCAACCCCATTTAAGTTAGACTCACTAATATTGGCGCGGCCAGCAAAATAATTAACCACCTGATATGTCGCCGACGCAGGGACTACCAAGTAAATTTCGCCTGCATGTTCAAAATGATGCAAGCTATGCTGTATAAGTTGACTAACATGCGCTACCTCGCCTTCACTCAAGTCATCAACAGTGAGTAAATCCACATTATTAACCGTGGTTAAAAAACGTTTTTGTTTACTCATTCCTAATTTAACTATTTCGGTATGACTTCTCTGTAGATCGTAGCTACTGCGAACAACTAACTCTATATCGGTCCCTTTTAATGGCGATAATGTTTTAGCGTGCAATACGGGGTTACCTAGTCTCGCTAATAAATTGGCTTGCTCACGGCACACCCGCGCATACTTAATCGCATTAGCTACCTTACGCGGATCAGTACTAAAAACACCTTGAGTATCAGTCCAAATAGACACTTTTTTAGCATTGCAATATCGTGCTAATAAAGTAGCACTGTAATCACTACCGTTTCGTCCCAAGGTTACGGTTTCATCTTGTAAATTAGCCGCAATAAACCCCGTAACGACATTAATTTTGCTCGTATCTATGGCTTTTAAGCACTGCTGCTGATTATTAGCATGCAGCAGTTGCCCAGCGTCTAACGTGAATAACTGCCTAGCGTCATGAGCGCAAGCACTAACCTTAAGTTGCTCTAAGTAAGCGCTTAATAGCCTTGCAGACCATAATTCGCCATGGGCTAATAGCCAAGCTTCAGCTAAAGTACCTTGCTTGGCCTGCTGAGTAATAATGCTTAGCTCAGTAGCAAGTATATCGAGTGCTTCATGCTTAGCACTCGCTATAAGCAATTGCTCAACAAGCGCAGATTGATGATTATTGATTAACAAAATAATATCAGCAATCGCTTGGGTATCTTGCTGTTGATAGCTTTGCCACAATTTAACCAAGGTATCGGTGGTTTTACCGGCAGCCGATACCACAACACAATCCCCTGCTTGAGCATGAGTTAAAATAATATTTGCGACACTTTTAAAGCGATCCGCTGAGCTTAAACTCGAACCACCAAATTTATGAACCTGATTTACCATGTTAATACCAACTTGACTTCATGTTTTATATTTTCAAAATTGGTGTGCACTACCATAATGCCGGGTGCGCCGCGTTTAGTTTCGCTGAACCAAATAACTCACTGGCACCCTTTTTTGCACCTAAAGCGTTATCTGCTTGCCCTGGGCATACCAAATTAAATACTCTGTCTAAATCGGCAAGTAAATCTTTTACATCTTCAATACCCACCGAGATACGAATAAGCGTATCGCCTACTCCAGCTTCTGCACGAGCAGTCGCTTCCATGCCTGCATGAGTCATGGTTGCGGGGTGACAAATCAAACTTTCCACTCCGCCTAATGATTCCGCTAAACTAAATTCATTTAAGCGCGTTATAAACGCGGCCGCATCGTTTATATCGCCTTTTATATCAAAACTGACCATAGCACCGAAGCCAAGCTGCTGCGCCTTAGCAAGCGCATGTTGCGGGTGTGATTCAAGACCTGGATAGTAAACCTGAGCAACAAACGGGGAGTTTTCTAAATACTGTGCAATAGCGAGTGCGTTTTCTTGGTGTTGTCTCAAACGCACATTTAACGTGCGTAAGCCTCTGAGTGTTAAATAGCTATCAAATGGCGCCCCAGTAATGCCAATATTATTTGCCCACCAGGCCAGTTCTTCACCAAGCTCAGCGCTAGCCGCAATAACCGCACCACCAACAACATCTGAATGACCATTGATATATTTAGTGGTTGAGTGAACCACAATATCAGCACCAAATTTAATCGGGTTTTGCAAAGCCGGCGATAAAAATGTGTTATCGGCAGCAACCAGTGCACCGCATTGCTTAGCAATATCGGTAACCGCTTTAATATCAGTTAATCGTAAAATTGGATTACTCGGTGTTTCAATCCAGATCAGCTTAGGTTTTATAGCAAGAATATGCGATAAGCTTTCGCTTTTAGTGAAATCGATCACTTCAAGTTTTAACAAGCCGCGTTTTTCTAGTGAGGTAAATAAACGATAACTGCCACCATAGCAATCGTGAGGAATCACTAACGTATCGTTACTATTTAATAATTGAGTTGTTAAGTGAACTGCCGCCATACCCGTTGCAGTAATAATGCCTTTAGCCCCGCCTTCAAGCTCAGTGAGCGCCTCAGCCAAAATGTCACGGTTAGGATTACCACTGCGACCATAATCATATTGGCGCTTGGTATCAAAGTCAGCAAATGAGTAAGTTGTTGATAAATAAAGCGGTGGAACAACCGCACCATGCTGTTTGTCGGCTTCTATTCCACTACGAACAGCAATTGTTGCCTTATTTTTTTCACTCATTTTCGTC
Organism: Pseudoalteromonas sp. RW-H-Ap-1; assembly: GCF_048318575.1. Taxonomy (GTDB): domain Bacteria; phylum Pseudomonadota; class Gammaproteobacteria; order Enterobacterales; family Alteromonadaceae; genus Pseudoalteromonas. The sequence continues at coordinate 198,838 of NZ_CP166996.1, read as the reverse complement.
ACCTTTACTATTTTGGATGTTTAGACGTCTAAAATGTAGCGCATGCAGTTTAAGATGTCAAAACATTTAAATGTCTAGATAGCTAAACAACTAGTATTTGACTATCTTTTTTAAACCGATAGAATTTCACGCATATTTACACGCTTTGATGCTGTGTGAGCAATTTATAATCTGAGGCAACGATACATCTTATGGCTAAATGGAATGGTGAATATATTCACCCATACGCAGAACACGGGAAAAAATCCGAACAAGTAAAAAAGATCACCGTTTCGATCCCGCTAAATGTATTAAAAGTATTAACTGACGAACGTACTCGTCGTCAAATAAACAACTTGCGCCATGCAACAAATAGTGAGCTTTTATGCGAAGCATTTTTGCATGCATTTACAGGGCAACCGCTGCCTAATGATGATGATCTACGTAAAGACAATGCAGAAAAAGTACCTGAAGAGGTGAAGAAAATAATGCAAGAAATGGGACTAGAAGTGCCTATTTTAAATGAAGATTAAATTTCTTTATCTGTGTTATAAAAAACCTCAGCAAATGAAGTGACCCCATAAAGTTGGACTCATTTCTAAGCGGCTGCCAAGGCCTGATTTCGATACTGTATCGGACTCAGGCCTTTTAGTTTCAGTTTAATACGCTCATTGTTGTAATAGTGGATATATTCTTTAATGTTTTCAATAAGATCATTCACGTCTTTAAACGTTTCGTTGTGGTACATCTCGCTCTTCAATATGCCGAAGAAGTTCTCAGCAACCGCATTATCTAAACAATTTCCTTTTCTAGACATACTTTGTTGCAATCCTTTTTCCTTAAGGTGATTTTGATATTGTTTGTTTTGATATTGCCACCCTTGATCTGAGTGTACAACTGGCTTTTCATTTGGCTTCAACCTAGCAGTTGCTGTTTTAAGCATGTCAGTTACCAAAGGGAGTGCAACGGATTTTCTGACTTCGTAACTGATTACCTCTTGGTTGAATAGGTCAATCATAGGCGATAGATATACCTTCTCATTATCCACTTTAAACTCCGTCACATCCGTCACCCATTTTTGATTTGGCTTCTGCGCAGTAAACTCGCGGTTAAGCGTATTTTCTGCGATTTTACCCACTTCACCTTTATAGGATTTATAGCGCTTAGGCCTTACTTTTGACTTGAGTCCTAACTCATTCATCAACCGTTGAACGCGCTTATGATTAACAAGTACTCCCATTGCTCTCAGGGCACTCGTAATTCTGCGATAGCCATATCGCCCTTTATGCGCGTGATAAATATCACGTATTTTTACCAGTAAATCATTGCTTGCACAGGGTTGCTTACAAGTAGTGCGATGATAATAGTAAACACTCTTTGGCAGCCCTGTCGCCTTTAAAAGGTGTCGTAAGCTATGCTTTGCCTTGAACTCTTCGACGACTATCGTTTTGTCTTTGCTTTTTTCTTTCTGGCTTGAGCCAAGGCTTCTAACTTTTTTAGCACATCATTCTCAGCTCGTAAGTATGCTAGTTCTTCTCGTAACTCCTCCTCAGTCATTTGCTCTACTAGTTTTGATGAAGAAGAATTATTTGTCATGAATGGCTTACCTTTTCTCTGTGGTTTAAGACGTGATATACCATCACGAGCATAAAGCTTTTGCCATTGAAAAAGAATGCCTGGGGACGATAAATCGAAGAAAGCACTGGTATAACCGAGTGACCAACTGTTTGCTGTCATCGTTTTTAACACTTCAGCCTTAAATGCTAGAGAATAAGGTTTGTGAACAGACCTGAAGCTTTCAGCGCCATGAATTCGATAAATAGCGGTCCAATATCGGACCTGCCTATCTGTAACATTAAATCTGTTACTTACCGCCGAAGAGCTTTCAGACAAAGCGAGTTCAGCTATTTTGAGCTTGAAAGCTCGGTGATGTTTGGACATAAAAAGACCCCCAGTAATTGGAATGTCCAACTATTGGGGGTCACTTCAAAATGCTGAGGTTTTTTTTGCGTTAATTTACACTTAAAATTACGCCATGTAATTTTCTGGCATATCAATTTGTGCCACACCCGAATCGACTGCAGCTTGAGCAACGGCTTTGGCAATACGAGGCAGTAAGCGCGGATCCATAGGTTTTGGTATAATATATTTAGCACCAAACTCTAATTTATCGATACCTGCAGCAGTCAGTACTTCAGCCGGAACTGGCTCTTTAGCAATACTACGAATTGCCTCTACAGCAGCTATTTTCATTTCATCGTTTATTTCACTTGCGCGAACATCGAGTGCGCCACGGAAAATAAATGGAAAACAAAGCACGTTGTTAACTTGGTTCGGATAATCAGAGCGACCAGTCGCCATAATAAGATCGTTGCGTGCAGCATGTGCTAATTGCGGATCAATCTCAGGATCAGGGTTTGAACATGCAAATACAACTGGGCGGTCAGCCATTAACTTTAAATCATCAGCGGCTAATAAATTAGGGCCTGATACACCAATAAACACATCGGCATCTTCAATTACGTCCTGTAAAGTGCGTTTATCCGTGTTGTTTGCGAATAATTGTTTATATTCATTTAAGTCATCACGACGTGTATGAATAACGCCTTTGCGGTCTAACATATAAATATGTTCACGCAGTGCGCCACACTTAATTAAAAGTTCCATACAGGCGACTGCTGCAGCGCCGGCACCTAAACACACGATAATCGCATCTTCAATTGCTTTACCTTGTACTTCTAGCGCATTTAGCATACCCGCAGCCGTTACAATTGCCGTACCATGTTGATCATCATGAAACACAGGAATGCTGCAACGCTCTATAAGTGCTTTTTCTATCTCGAAACATTCTGGTGCTTTAATATCTTCTAAGTTGATACCACCAAACGTGTCTGCAATATTCGCAACCGTGTTGATAAAGTCTTCGGTTGTGCGGTGCTTAACTTCTATATCAATTGAATCTAGGCCTGCAAAACGTTTAAATAATAATGCTTTGCCTTCCATTACTGGTTTTGAGGCCAGTGGGCCTAAATTACCTAAGCCTAAAATTGCGGTGCCGTTAGTAATAACCGCAACCATATTTCCTTTACCCGTATATTTGTAGGCATTTGCTGGATCAGCGGCAATTTCACGAACAGGTTCTGCAACACCTGGGCTGTATGCGAGCGCGAGGTCTTTAACCGTCTCAGCGGGCTTACTCAGCTCAATACTGATTTTACCTGGAACGGGATGGGCATGGTAATGTAGTGCTTGTTCACGAAAATCTGACATAACGCGATTATATCCTGCAATTTAAGTTAAAGTGAGAGGTAGTTTTATTCTACGATACCTTTATTATTTTTAAATTCCAAGCAATATCAGGTCTATCCTGTTATATGCTAGAACTCTTAATTTTAAGTGATTTATCAGCAACTTCCCTAGATTATCCTGACATTTTTAAAATATAAATTCGTCATAAAAATGAAAATTACTGGTCGTTTTTACCCTTAATCAATATTTATTAAATGTTTTTTTCAGCCTTAAATTAAAATAGTGAAATACCGAATTTTGTTTAACTTTAAATACAAATAACTTCACGTTACCAACATTTAAGTACCATATTTAAAGTGTAACAAATAAAAATATAGAGAATATTGGCTATTTTGTCTGCAAATGTTTATGCATATTCAGTATAAGAACAGGAAATAGTTATGCAAAAATAATAAATACAAAACGGTTATAAAAATGGAGGGAGAAGTGAATTTTAGGCACAAAAAAAGCACCCTAAGGTGCTTTTTTTTACATAGAAACAAAAAATTATTTTTTGCTGCTAAGTGCACCGAAGCGCTTGTTGAAGCGATCAACACGGCCGCCAGTGTCTAAAATCTTTTGCTTACCAGTGTAAAACGGGTGACACGCAGAACATACGTCTAAGTGAATGTCTTTACACAAAGTAGAACGAGTTTCGAATTTGTTTCCGCATGAACAAGTTGCAGAAATTACTTCGTACTTAGGGTGAATACCTTCTTTCATAGGAACCTCTAGTTAAGGCCGCATCGCTCTCCAAACCCGAAGTTTGGCACCATACGTCGTTAAAACAAATTTATTGGTCGCGAATTTTATCCAACAAGCCGCACACACACAAGCTTTAATTATCCTTTTTGTTAAAAAGTCAGCAAACACCTATTGATTACTGATTTGTCGGTAGGCATTTAATGCTATTTTTAGTACATTAAACCATTACGTTAATTGATTGAGTTGTTATGCGTTTTGCTGAAGTTGCAATAAAAGTCCCCTTGCCTCGCACCTTTGATTATAAAGTGGATGAGCAATTGCCACCGCTGACTCAATTACAGCCAGGCATGCGTGTACTCGTCCCTTTTGGCAATCAACGAAAAGTAGCGGTTATCCTTAACTTAAAAGCCGATACAGAAGTTCCCGAGGGCAAAATCAAATCTATTATTGAAGTTATTGACGACTCGCCGGTGTTATCTGCGCAACATTTGGAGCTGCTGAAGTTTACTGCGCGTTATTATTGTTATCCACTAGGTGAAACTATTCATATTGCACTCCCCAGTGCACTGCGCCAAGGTGAATGCCCTGATAAAACCAGTATAAATATGTTGACGTTAACCGATAAAGGAGCACTTTTACCGTCTTTAAAAGCTAAAACACAGTTTAACTTGCTTAAGCAATTATCTGCATCGGGTAAGTCATCATTAACAGAACTAAAAGCCCTCGGGTTTAATAAAAAGACTATTGATGGCCTATTAGCAAAAGAACTGATAGTCCAAACCATTGAACATGACAATCAATGGCAACATGCCTCTCCTACTGTGGGCACTAAGCCTCGCTTAAATAAAGAACAAGCAATTGCTTGCACAACTATAAATCAAAGTACTGGTTTTAATAGTTTTTTACTTGAAGGTGTCACGGGTAGCGGTAAAACAGAAGTTTACCTACAGTGTCTTGAAGAGGTGTTAAAACGTGGAGAGCAAGCGTTAGTGCTTGTTCCAGAAATAGGTTTAACACCACAAACAGTGAATCGTTTTAGGCGCCGCTTCCCTGACACGCCAATTATGCTATGGCATTCGGCACTCACCGATAACGAGCGTCTGCAAACATGGCGGTTTTGTGAAAAAGGCAGTTGTGCCATCGTTATAGGTACTCGTTCGAGTATTTTTCTGCCCTTTTTAAAACTCGGGATGATTGTGGTTGATGAGGAACATGATGCTTCATTTAAACAACAAGATACTCTACGCTATCATGCACGTGATTTAGCAGCGTATCGCGCATATCAGCAAAATATCCCGCTTATTCTAGGCAGTGCTACCCCCGCATTAGAAACACTGCACAAAGCAATTAATAACAAATACCAGTTACTCACATTAAGTGAGCGAGCACAAACTGCCACCGATAATCAATTTAAGCTTCTCGACATGAAAGGTCAGCCTGATCAAGCTGGTATTGCCCATGCGAGCCTAGCGATAATGCGCCAGCACCTGAATAAAGGTAAGCAGGTAATGGTATTTTTAAACCGCCGTGGTTTTTCGCCCACTTTAATATGTCATGAGTGTGGTTGGTTAAGTGAATGTAATCGCTGCAGCACGAGTGCAACCTTTCATAAAGCCATTGGTCAGATGATTTGCCACCATTGTGGCGATCAATATCAAGTACCGCATCAATGCCCTGATTGTGGTAGCACGCAGATATTTCCTAACGGTAAAGGCACTGAACAAATAGAAGAATTTTTGAGTACTGAATTTAAAGACATTCCTATTAGCCGAATAGACCGCGACTCTACGAGGCGCAAAGGCAGCCTTGAAAAAGCATTGGGCGAAATAAACCAAGGTGGCGCACGCATTTTAGTCGGTACGCAAATGCTGGCCAAAGGCCACCACTTTGCTGATGTAAGCTTAGTTCTCATTTTAGATGTAGATAGTGGTTTATATTCGTGTGACTTTAGGGCAACAGAACACCTTGCTCAATTAGTGACTCAGGTTGCAGGTAGAGCGGGACGTTCTGGTGAGCCCGGTGAAGTATTATTACAAACGCACTTCCCTGAGCACCCATTATTACAAGATTTAGTTAATAACGGCTATCAAGATTTTGCCCGCTTTGCGCTCACTGAGCGAAGTGACGCGCAACTGCCGCCTATCACCAGTATGGCGATAGTTCGTGCACAAGGACATAACATTAAGCAAGTCGTCGACTTTCTAACGGATTTGGTTCCTGTCAATGGGGTATCTGGTATACAATTGCTTGGACCAATCCCAGCACCTTTAGAAAAAATTGCAGGGATGTATCGTTTTCAATTACATATTCAAGCGCAAGATCGACGCATTTTACACCCGTATCTTGCACAAATGGTTGATTATCTCAGCACCAGCAAACTTGCTCAAAAAGTCCGCTGGAGTTTAGATGTCGACCCTACAGACATGATTTAGGTAAGGCCACACATAACACCATGGCACAGCACGATTATATTAATAAAAAACCAAAGAATAAAAAAACACCAAACAAGAACCGGCTAAAAAACCTTTTCCGCTGTTATTAACTTTCATTGCACTAGTACTTGTGGGTGGTTTCGCATATGGACTCTGGTTTGTTAAAAATAATGCCGATCCTGATCTTGTTGAAAAACAGGCAAACCCAACCCCCGAAAAACAAGTAGAAATAGCTAAACCGCGGCCACCTAAATTTATTAAAGAAATTAAAGAGCATGAAATTCAAGTTGAAGTGAAAGAGCTTGAACAAAAAGGCCCTTATGTTATGCAGTGTGGTTCATTTAAAACGCATCAACAAGCTGAAACCTTAAAGGCTAAAATAGCCTTTGCAGGGCTAATTTCAGAGATCAAAAAAACCACAGGTACTAATGGTATTTGGTATAAGGTGCGTTTAGGGCCTTATGAAACCAAGCGCCAAGCAGAAAGTGATAAGAACAAACTAAAACGAATTAATATCGTTGGCTGCGGAATTTGGGGCTGGACTTGAATTTAAACCATTCACCCATATAACCTCTTCATAATCGTTTTTTACGCGCTGCCCCCTTGCAGCGCGATGATGAGGAATAACATGACTACAATCGTAAGTGTACGCCGTGATGACAAAGTTGTTATTGGTGGTGACGGCCAAGTCTCCCTTGGTAATACTGTAATGAAGGGCAATGCCCGAAAAGTTCGACGTCTTTATAATGGCAAAGTAATCGCTGGTTTCGCTGGCGGTACTGCTGATGCCTTCACCCTTTTCGAACGTTTTGAAAGCAAATTAGAAATGCACCAAGGCAATCTAACTAAAGCGGCTGTAGAAATGGCTAAAGATTGGCGTAGCGATCGTGCCTTACGTAAACTTGAAGCCCTGCTAGCTGTTGCTGATGAAACTGCCTCATTGATCATCACTGGTAATGGTGACGTCGTACAACCTGAAAACGACCTGATCGCAATTGGCAGCGGCGGAAACTTTGCACAATCTGCTGCAACCGCCTTATTAGAAAATACCGACTTAAGTGCCCATGAAATTGTAGAGAAAAGTCTTACAATTGCCGGTAATATTTGTGTATTTACGAATAACTTCCAAACTATCGAAGAATTGTAATAGGAACCCGCTATGTCTGATATGACCCCAAGAGAAATTGTTCATGAGCTAGACCAACATATTATTGGTCAAGCAAAAGCAAAAAAAGCGGTTGCTATTGCCCTTCGTAATCGCTGGCGCCGTATGCAGTTAAACGAAGATTTACGTGCAGAAGTAACGCCGAAGAATATTTTAATGATTGGCCCTACTGGTGTAGGTAAAACGGAAATTGCGCGTCGGTTAGCAAAACTGGCTAATGCCCCCTTTATTAAAGTGGAAGCCACTAAATTCACAGAAGTAGGTTATGTAGGTAAAGAAGTTGAAACTATCATCCGTGATTTAGTCGACGTTTCAATCAAAATGACCCGTGAACAACAAACCAAAAAGTTTAAACACCGTGCAGAAGAAGCCGCTGAAGAGCGTATTTTAGATGTATTACTACCTCCAGTGAAAGATCAGTATGGGGAAGTTCAGCGCGATGAAAGCTCATCGACACGTCAATCGTTTCGTAAAAAATTACGCGAAGGCCAGCTAGATGACAAAGAAATTGATATTGATTTAGCGCAAGCTCAACCGAATGTTGAAATTATGGCTCCTCCTGGTATGGAAGAAATGACCAACCAGCTACAGGGCATGTTTCAAAATATGGGTGGTGATAAACGCACTAAACGTAAGCTTAAAATTAAAGAAGCATTTAAACTACTTACCGAAGAAGAAGCCGGAAAATTAGTTAACCCTGAAGAATTAAAAGAGCAGGCAATTTTTGCTGTAGAGCAAAACGGCATTGTGTTTATTGACGAAATCGACAAAATCTGTAAGCGCGGTGAAGCCTCAGGCCCAGATGTAAGCCGTGAAGGTGTACAGCGTGATTTACTACCGCTTATTGAAGGCTCAACGGTTAATACTAAGCATGGCATGGTTAAAACTGACCATATGCTATTTATTGCCTCAGGTGCATTCCAGATGTCTAAACCATCAGACATGATCCCGGAATTACAAGGCCGTTTACCTATTCGTGTTGAACTTGAAGCACTCACAGCCGATGACTTTAAGCGCATTTTAACTGAGCCACACGCATCACTTACGGAGCAACAACGCGAGCTACTCAAAACAGAGCAAGTCGCTGTTGAATTTAGCGACGATGCAATTGAGCGAATTGCTAAAGCCGCTTGGCAGGTTAATGAGAAAACCGAAAACATCGGTGCTCGCCGTCTGCATACTGTTATGGAAAGATTAATGGAAGAAATTTCATATGATGCTTCTGAAAAAGCGGGTTCAAGTTTAGTTATTGACGCTGCCTATGTTGAAAAGCACCTGGGTGCGCTGGTTGAAGATGAAGACTTAAGCCGCTTTATTCTTTAACAGCCGTTTGATGTATACTAAAAGCCTCCAGCACGGAGGCTTTTTTGTAAGTGAGATGACGATGAAACAAGTAACTAAAGTGCACTATCATAGTGTAAGTAAAAATTTAGATGTGTTTTTTGATGATCATTCAGAGGCAACCTTCAGTACTGAGTTTTTACGGGTTCACTCTCCCTCAGCCGAGGTGCAAGGCCATGGCTCTGAGCCTATGAAGTTAGTACTTAATAAACATACAGTGGGCATTAAAAGCATTACACCCGTAGGGCATTACGCGTTGCGTTTAGAGTTTGACGACGGACATAACAGCGGGTTGTTTAGCTGGCAGTATTTGGCTAAGTTACAAGCCGAACATACTAAGTTGTGGGACACTTATTTAGAACGTGTTAAACAACATGAAAATAACAAAGATAGCGTACCAATAAAATTTGTACCTTAGCGTCAGTTATGATGCTCCTGCTTCGTTAATAACAAACAAGCGGCAATTAAGCCGCTTGTTTCTATGGATAATTAAACTTTATATTTTGAGATTGCTTGATGAAGCACCCTTGACTGCTCAGACACCTCTTCACTAGTTTGTGCATTAGTTTGTGAATGAGCAGCAGCCCCTTCAGCAATATCTCGAATACGGACTACGTTTTTATTAACCTCTGATGCTACCTGACTCTGCTCATCAATAGCAGTAGCAATATGTGTACTCATTTCCATAATCGTTTGCACATCAACAGTGATTGCGCCTAGCAATTCACCCGCCTTTGTTGCTTGTGTTGCACTCTCACCACCTTGAGTACGACACTGATGCATGATACTGACTACCTCTTGGGTACGCTGTTGTAAGGTGTTAATAATACCTTCAATTTCGCTAGTTGACTCTTGCGTGCGTTGTGCAAGTGAGCGCACCTCATCTGCAACAACCGCAAAACCACGACCTTGCTCACCCGCTCTCGCGGCTTCAATGGCCGCATTTAAGGCAAGTAAATTAGTTTGTTCTGCAATGGCACGAATTACATCAAGTACAGAGCCGATGGTTTCACCATCTTTTTCTAGCTGTGACACCACGCTGGAGGCTTTACCAAGCGAATCAGACAAAGCATTAATATGTTTAATGGTTGACTCTACTTCAACCTGACCTTGCTGCGCACTTAAATTGGTTGATTCAGCTTTTTTAGCAGCAGCTTCTGTATTGTGTGAAATGTCTTGAATCGTAGCTTGCATTTCTGTGGCTGCAGTTGCCACCATATCCGCTTCATGCAATTGCTCTTGCATGCCAGAGCTAGTCGCTGAGGTTGTTTCAGATAGGTTACCCGTTGCTATATTAAGCGTTGTCAGTGCAGTATTTACTTCATAGATAAGCTCTTTAAAGTCGCTAATTAAACTATTAAAGTCTATGGTCATTCTGGTTACTTCATCTTCCCCTTTATGCTCTATAAACAAGCTTAAATCATTGTTTTTTCTTATCTTGTCAATAGTTTGATAAACCCTCTCAATAGGCTGAATAATTGAGCGACTCGTTAAGTACACAAGAGCCATAACAATAACGCTGGAAATTATAAATATGGCTATTGCCAATAATTGCGCCTGCTGGGCCGTCTCAGCAACTTGTTTTTTAGTGGCCGAAGTAATGGCAGTCACCACATCATCACTTTTCTTAATACTGACTCTCATTTTTCCAAGAGCACCCGAATCTAAATCAACCCCTAAAGCGATTTGTGCTTCAACTAGTGCGGTAAATTTGCCTTGGTAATTGGTCATTAATGAAGTTAATTGATTGCGTATATTACTAGGTATTTCTGCGGTATTTACTTGTTGTTTTAACTCATCACCTAATTTATTAAATCGGTCTAAATATTTGGTATCTAAACGCAACATAAAATCTTTCTCAGCACGGCGTAGCTGCAACATGGTGGTCAGTAATTTATGATCATTTTGCTGGTTCAGCAGTGTTTCAATGTTGTGTACTGACTCACGCAGTTCGCCATAAAGCGCATCTTTAGGGTGTAAACCTATCTTGCGTTGCAAATTAACAACAATTTGAAAGTCATCATAATACCGCTTTGCAAGCACTTCAAATTGGTTAACCTGATCAATGGCAATATCTAAATCTTTTGATAGAACAGATAGCTTCCCTAGTTTGAGCTGCAGCTGTTTATATTCATTGGTGAATAAATCTAAGCTTTTTTCATCTTTGTAAAATAAAAAGTCTTTTTCATATTTACGCATCGAAAGCTCATGCACATCAAGCTCTTCGGCGTATTGAATTGTTTCATTTAATTTAAGCATCACACGTGCTTCATAAATTATGATGCATAGCATGACAATCATTGCTAAACCTACAACTAAGGCGTTTAGTTGCAAACGGCGTTTTATCGTCAGATTTTGTAGAAAATTCATTGTAAATACCTATATTAAATTTGCCAGCGCAGTATAAAGTGATGCTTTCTTTGATTTAACTCATTAAGTTTGAACAAATAAAAAGGGTCGCCGGTAAAGTCTAACCATTAACAAACTCCTTTTAAACAAATGGATAATATAAAACCATTGGCCTAACCACAGTATTACTCAATTTTACAACTCTTGCCACTGAAGGTGAAAATGTTCAGCCGCATCATGGATGCAATACACCTGTTTATAATCTTGTTGTGGAGAAATGACAAGTTTATGAAAGAATTATTATTCTTATAGTTGATTTAGTTCTAATTATGGCTAAATTTACTGCGATTAAGTCGTTGTTATTGCATATAAGGAGGGTATACTGAGTTACTAACTTATGTATCTTTTGAGGATAAAATAATGGATTACAGCACTTCTGATTTATGCGACCACTTTGCTGATGTGGTTGACGTGCTTGAACCTATGTTCATCAACTTTGGTGGTCGACACAGTTTTGGTGGCCGCATTAAAACGGTAAAATGTTTTGAAAACAATGAACTGATCCGCCAATTACTTTCTCAAGATGGTACTGATCAGATTTTACTTATTGATGGTGGCGGTTCAACTCGCAGAGCACTAATTGATATTGAGCTGGCCGAGCTGGCACTTGAAAACAATTGGCAAGGCATTATTGTATATGGTGCATTACGTCACGTTGATGAGCTTGAAGAACTTGATTTAGGTATTCAAGCTATTGCGTCAATTCCTGTTGCAGCAGACAGTGAAGGCGCGGGCGAAAGCGGTATAGGGGTTAATTTTGCTGGCGTATCATTTTTTGATGATGACTTTGTTTATGCTGACAGTACCGGCATTGTACTTTCAGCTGAAGAATTAGAGCTAGAAATAATAGAACTGTAGCGTGACTGGTTACCTTAAACTATACGACGAAAGCACGGTAAAGGAAATTTGCTCTTACCGTGCTGGAGAGCTAAAAGCATGGCAGTCGATGGCATTACTTGATGCCCGCGACAATATTCAACAAGCACTTGCTGATGCCTTACAATTTGGTATGCGCTTTGTTTTACTAGGGATTTGTGAAGACATTGGCCCGAGAGCCAATCTAGGAAACGGTGGCGCACAGCATGCTTGGCCTGCGTTTTTACAACGCTTTTTAAACCAACCTCACAATGACGCTATTGCCATGCAAAAAGTATTACTGCTTGGCGAAGTCAACCTCGATGATTTAATGCAACAAGCACTACCGCTTGATAATCATAATCCAAACGACTTAGCTCAATTGCGTAAGCTGTGCGCTGAAATAGATGAGCGAGTTGAAGCAATTTTAGACATGGTTTTTAAAGCGGGTCTTGAACCTATTGTTATTGGCGGCGGGCATAATAACTGTTTGGGTATTATTCGCTCACTTGCCAAATATAACCTCGGCGCAATTAACGCGATTAATTTAGATCCTCATGCCGACTTTCGTGAGTGTGAAGGTAGGCACAGTGGTAATGGATTTAGCTACGCTTATCAAGAGCAGCTGCTCAATAATTACCATGTTATTGGCTTGCATGAGCTAAAAAATAATCAACCTATTTTTGATGCCATGCAGAGCGCTAGCTTTAGTTACACAAGCTACCAAACAATTAATGTGAAGCGCGAAATAAACTTAACTGAAGCAACTGCCAATGCACTCAAAGAGTTTGATAACACACCGCTAGGGGTAGAAGTTGATTTAGATAGCTTAACTAATATGCCTGCGAGTGCATTTAATTACTGTGGTTTTGATGTCAGCGATGGTGAGCATTATGTTTACTTAGCTGCAAGCGATCCCCGCAGTGCTTATTTACACTTATGCGAAGCAGCACCTTCACAACACCCCCATTCTATAACTGCAGGTAAATTACAGTGTGGCCAAGTGATCAGTGCTTTAGTTAATACCTATTTACAGACAAAACTAAGCCTTTAAAACACACTTAAAGTTCTTGTGCTTCTAACCATTGCTTAAACCAACTCATTAATCCTAAACTGCTCAATGGGTGTCCAAAATAGTATCCCTGTGAAGCGTAGGCTTTTAAACTTTTTACAAACTTTAGTTGATCGAGTGTTTCAACACCTTCAAAAATAACTTTCGTCTGTTGCTGGTTATGCATTTCAACCATACCACCTACTAAACTACGTATGTTATTTTGATTACTAAAGTCAGCAGTTAATGCAGGCGATATTTTAATGTATGCCACCGCTAAACTAGGTAACTTAGAAAGTAATACAGGATTATCACCTAAACCATCAACACACACTTTTAAACCTAAGCTGTTAAGTCTTGCTATCATGGCTCTACCTTTATCATCTAGGCTAGTAAAAATGTGTAGCGGACATTCTAAAATTAAATCACCAGGCCTAAGTTGGTGCTCACCAATAACCCCATAAACAAAATCAACAAACTCTTCGTTAAGCATTTCTGGGCCAAATAAGTTAACACTTAAAGGCACCCTCATTCCTTCCATACGCAGTGCCATGGCAAGCTCTCCAGCTCGTTCAATAACAAAGGTCGCAAGTGAGTAACCAAGCCCTGCAATTCTAATATCGTTGATAAACTGGCTCGCCGATAAAGTCCCTTGGGTTGGGTGCTGCCAGCGTAATAGCAATTCTAAAAATTCAATTTGGCCATCTTCATTTCGAATAACCGGTTGAAAAAACAATTCGAACTCATCAGCAAAGCTGATATTAGCCAGCTCAGTTAGTCGCGCTTGCTGCTCTAAATGGTCAGTCGTCATTTGCTGATGATAAGCCACAATTTGTTTAGCTGGCCGGCTATCAAGCGCCAAGTAAGCATGACTAATTAGCTCATCAAAGCTGCTGCTTTGTTTATTACAATGTACATAACTGGCTCTTACTTTTACTTCAATCGTACAATTAGCTACATTGAACGGCTTTAAGGTAGCGCCAATAATTTGCTTTATAAGCTGTTGATGTAAATGATTATGATTTTGTAAATCACAAATAAATGCAAAGTTTAACCCACCCAAGTGCGCTAATCTAGCATGCTCAGCAAGAAAAAAACTTCATCGCTATCTAATAAATCTTTTATTCGATTGGCCGACTGAGATAATAATAAGTCGCCAAAATCTCGGCCAATATGTTGATTAACTTGAGCAAAACCTTCTAGCCTCAGTACAATGATTGCTGCTGTAAATGAATCCTTATCATTGAGTTCATTATATTTTTGACGTAACTGCTGTTTATCGGGGAAGCTGGCTAAGGGTGAGTTTTCAACATACGCTTCAGGCTCGATTTCTGGCTTTAAAGTTGGAGCAGTCTGCGGCGTATTAGCCATTAAAAAACCACTGCTACTGAGTAGTAAAATTGGAATAAGTAACCACGCTAAATGCAATGTAAAAAAGAGGTAACCTGTAAATAATAAAACAAGCCCGCCTGAGGCACAGGCACTGATAAGTAACGGGACTTTTTGCTTTAGCAAATTCGCCTGATATAAATGAAAAGCAAACCCCAGAGCCAATAACAAAACAAACCAAGGGATGGCAGTGCTAACCATAGCTAAACCAATCAGCCCAGTGTATAAAAAGCTGAGCCTTATTACGTTACTTTTAACGGTTAACAACGCTGCAACCATTGCCATTAAAAGTGCACCACTTAAAAAAATAGCTAAATTGCTGTAGCTCAATAACGTTCCATCCATAGCTGAGGTACTCACTGACATTAAATAAAACATAGGCTTAAGAGTGAAGTCTTATAATTAGCTAAGTTTACCCAATATCCATAAATTTAACAGTTTATTTACCCCAAACTGATAACTTAATTGTGCTGGATGCTCAATTTGCCAATGTGCTATGTCGGCGCGAGCACCTACTTTTAATACGCCTCTATCAGCAAAACCAAGAGCCTGAGCTCCGTGTGCCGTGACTCCCATTAATGCCTGTTCTGGAGTAAAATTAAATAATGTACAAGCCATATTCATCATTAATTGCAAAGAACATAACGGTGATGTGCCTGGGTTAAAGTCACTGGCAATTGCGATGGGAACCTTGTATTTATTTAACAGTTCAATTGGAGGATATTTCGTTTCTTTTAAAAAATAAAAAGCACCGGGCAATAATACCGCCACAGTACCTGCATTTGCCATAGCTTTAACACCGGCTTCATCAAGATATTCCAAATGATCGGCCGACAAACCATTGTATTGCGCCACCAGCGCAGCACCTTGTTGATTAGATAACTGCTCAGCATGGCACTTAATTGCTAACCCCAGTTTTTTAGCCGCATCAAATACTCGCTGCGTTTGCGCATAACTAAAGCCAATATCCTCACAAAACACGTCAACCGCATCGACTAAATCATGTTCAACAAGGGTGTTGAGCATTTCATTACACACTAAATTTATATAATCATCACTACGATTTTTAAACTCTAAAGGTAATGCATGCGCGCCTAAAAAGGTATTAATGACTTCAATAGGGTGATGTTGATTTAACAGCCTAGCAACTTCTAATATTTTTTTCTCATTTTCTATATCAAGCCCATAACCTGACTTAATTTCTACCGTAGTTACGCCTTCAGCTAGTAGTGCATTTAAACGATCTTTTGCTGCTACAAATAATTGTTCGTGGTCAGCCTCTCGGGTTGCTTTAACGGTACTTGCAATTCCGCCCCCTTGCGCGGCAATTTGCTGATAGCTTACCCCTTGTAAACGCTGCTCAAACTCCTTTGCACGAGAACCGGCAAACACCAAGTGAGTATGGCAATCAATTAAGCCCGGGGTTAACCACTGCCCTTTGATACTTACTACCGGAGTGGCTAATATATCAAAATCAGGTAACTCAGTTTGCTCACCCAACCATGCTATTTTGCCATTTTTAATTGCTAAAGCCGCATTTTCTATCGCTCCATAAGGTGCATCAATGTTGTTATCCATGGTGGCAATATTGGCATCGGTGAGTAATAAATCGATATCATTTAACTGTTCTGTGGATTCTGTGGCTTGCATAAGTCTCTCCGCGATAGTGTTCAACAAGTTTAACAACACATCTTGTATATACAAGATGGTTGTGCCATCTTACTAGGTATTGTTTATTTTTAATATACTAAAAATATTTATGCCAACACCTAAGTTTACGCAAATAAAACAGTTTATTGTGGACAAAATACGCAGTGGGCTTTGGCTTGAAAACCAACGTGTCCCCTCAGAAAACGAACTAGCCAAACAGTTTACAGTAAGCAGAATGACCGCACGTCGGGCACTTAGTGAACTCACTGATGCAGGTATTTTAACCCGTAGCCAAGGCCTAGGTACGTTTGTAGCAAGCTTCAAGTCACAGTCATCATTACTTGAAATAAAAAACATCGCCAATGAAGTAAAAGAGCGAAACGGAAACTACAGCTGCACAGTACAAGTATTGGAATCAATTAATGCCGTAGCGCCAATTGCAATTGCTTTAGGTGTGGAGGTAGATAGCGTGGTATATCGCAGTGTCATTATTCATAACGAAAACGACAGCCCCTTACAAGTTGAGGAGCGCTTTGTAAATCCGCCCCTTGCAAAAGATTATTTACAACAAGATTTTACCGCCCTTACCCCACACGAATACTTATCAACAGTTGCCCCTTTAACACAAGCGAGGCATACGGTAGAGGCTATTACGCCAAACAGTGAAATGTGCCAATGGCTTAATTTATATAACGAAGAGCCCTGTTTACAAGTAATACGCCGTACTTGGTCGGTAAACGGAATTGTTAGTTTTGCACGACTTATATCGCCAGGCAGTAAGTACCGCTTGGGCGGACAATTAACATTTAAAAACAATAATAAAGCCCATAACGCTTAAATTTAACAGGAGTGAATAATGGATCATCGACTGGACACACAACGCACAATTCGCGCACAGCATGGTAATCAAATATCTACTAAAAGCTGGCAAACCGAAGCAGCTAAACGCATGCTAATGAATAATTTAGACCCTGATGTTGCCGAGCACCCTCAAGCTTTGGTGGTGTATGGCGGAATTGGCCGTGCTGCCCGTGACTGGCCAAGCTACGACAAAATAATTGAGACGCTTGAGCGCCTTGAAGATGACGAAACCCTTTTAGTGCAATCAGGTAAACCTGTGGGGGTATTTAAAACTCATAGCAATGCACCGCGGGTATTAATTGCAAATTCTAACCTTGTTCCGCACTGGGCTAACTGGGAACATTTTAACGAGTTAGATAAAAAAGGCTTGATGATGTACGGCCAAATGACCGCTGGCTCTTGGATTTATATTGGTTCTCAAGGGATTGTTCAGGGCACTTACGAAACCTTTGTAGCTATGGCAAAACAGCATTTTTCAGGCGATGCCAAAGGTAAGTGGGTGCTAACAGGTGGCCTCGGAGGAATGGGCGGTGCACAACCATTAGCAGCAACCATGGCAGGCTTTAGTGCCTTAGTAGTGGAATGTGATGAAAGCCGTATCGATTTTCGAATAAAAACAGGGTACGTCGATGTAAAAGCCACAGACCTTGAGCATGCATTAAAATTAATAACCGATGCCTGCGTAAAAGGTGAAGCGCTTTCTGTGGGTTTACTTGGTAACGCGGCTGATGTCTTTAGTACCTTAGTAAAAAGTGGTATTACTCCCGATATAGTCACCGATCAAACCTCAGCCCATGATCCGCTTAACGGCTACCTGCCACAAGGTTGGAGTATGGAGCATGCTGCAAAAATGCGAATCGATAATCCACAAGCAGTGGTCAAAGCAGCCAAACAATCAATGGCTGTTCAAGTAACAGCGATGTTGGCACTGCAAGATGCGGGCGCGGCAACGACTGATTACGGCAATAATATTCGTCAAATGGCGCTCGAAGAAGGCGTAACAAATGCATTTGATTTCCCTGGATTTGTACCTGCTTATATTCGTCCATTATTTTGTGAAGGCATTGGCCCATTTAGATGGGTAGCACTCTCAGGCGATCCCGAAGATATTTACAAAACAGACGCAAAAGTAAAAGAACTAATTCCTGATGATAAGCATTTGCATAACTGGCTTGATATGGCGCGTGAGCGAATTCAATTTCAAGGCTTGCCTGCACGTATTTGTTGGGTTGGCTTAAAAGACCGAGCGCGTCTAGCGATTGCCTTTAATGAAATGGTTAAAAACGGTGAGCTTAAAGCACCGGTAGTTATTGGCCGCGATCATCTTGACTCAGGCTCAGTAGCTAGTCCTAATCGTGAAACAGAGAGCATGCAAGATGGCTCCGATGCAGTCTCTGATTGGCCTTTATTAAATGCCCTGCTCAATACCGCAGGCGGTGCTACTTGGGTATCGCTTCATCATGGTGGCGGTGTAGGTATGGGCTTTAGCCAGCATTCAGGTGTGGTTATTGTTGCCGATGGTACCGATGAAGCAAAGCAACGCCTTGCAAGAGTGCTTTGGAATGATCCTGCTACCGGTGTGATGCGCCATGCCGATGCAGGTTATGACATTGCAAAAAATTGTGCACAACAACAAAACCTAGACCTACCTATGCTTAACAAGGATAAGTCATGATTTCATACACTCTCACACCCGGTCAGCTTGAATTACATACCTTAAGAAAAATTAATCAATCGGCCGTAGATTTAACTTTGGCAACTGAGTCCGCCACACAAATAGCTGCCAGCGCCCAAACCGTTCAAGACGTAATAAACGAGCAACGTACTGTATATGGTATTAATACCGGCTTTGGTTTATTAGCCAATACTAAAATAGCGAATGATGAGCTAGAACTATTACAACGCAGTATTGTGCTTTCACACGCTGCGGGCATTGGCGAATTAATGGATGACAGCACGGTCAGATTAATGATCACCCTAAAAGTAAATTCTTTATCACGGGGTTACTCTGGTATTCGTTTAGCAGTCATTGAGTTTTTTATACAGCTACTTAAAAATGAAGTGTACCCATGCGTGCCTAAAAAAGGCTCAGTGGGCGCATCGGGCGATTTAGCCCCCCTTGCTCATATGTGCCTGCCTTTATTGGGTGAGGGTAAAATGCGCTATCAAGGAGAGCTAATAAGCGCAGAACAAGGGCTAAAAATTGCAGGGCTTGAACCACTGACATTAGCCGCAAAAGAAGGCTTAGCACTATTAAATGGCACACAAGCCTCTACTGCATTTGCACTGCAGGGCTTATTTAGAGCCGAAGACTTGTACGCACAAAGCTGTGTAATTGGCTCTATCAGTATTGAGGCCGCCATGGGCAGTCGCGCACCATTTGATGCACGTATTCATGAGGTTCGTGGTCAACAAGGGCAAATTGATACCGCGCACGTATTTAGAGAACTGTTAAGTACCCACTCACAAATTAGTGACTCACATATTAATTGTGAAAAAGTACAAGACCCTTATTGCCTGCGCTGCCAACCGCAAGTACTTGGTGCGTGTTTAACCCAAATACGCCAAGCCGCCGAGGTATTACTGTGTGAGTCAAACGGGGTAACCGACAACCCACTCGTTTTTGCCGATGTAGGAGATATTATTTCAGGCGGAAACTTTCATGCTGAGCCCGTTGCTATGGCCGCTGATAATCTTGCGATTGCCATTGCCGAAATTGGCGCCTTAGCTGAGCGACGTATTGCCTTACTTATTGACTCTAATTTATCAAAGTTGCCGCCATTTTTAGTTGAAAACGGTGGGGTAAATTCAGGATTTATGATAGCTCAAGTGACAGCAGCTGCGCTCGCCTCAGAAAACAAATCACTAGCACACCCGGCCTCGGTAGATAGTTTACCGACCTCAGCTAATCAAGAAGACCATGTCTCTATGGCAACTTTTGCTGCTAGGCGCTTAGTTGATATGGCTAATAATACGCAAGGCGTGTTAGCCGTTGAGTGGCTAAGTGCTTCTCAAGGGCTAGAGTTTAGAAAGCCGCTACATGCGTGTGAACAGGTGGAGCATGCTAAGGCGCTGCTACGCCAACATGTTAGCTATTACGACAAAGACCGCTACTTTGCCCCCGATATTGAAGCGGCCAACAGACTACTAAGTGAAGGTAAGTTGTGCGACTTTATAAAAAATTCGCCCTTACCTTCTTATTAAATAGCCTGAACTCTGGTTAAGAGATTTACTAACGTATTGAATCAATATGATATTTATGTTTATTTTCTCTAGCCAGAGATTTCCAGTGAAAACAAGGCGGAATTACGCGTCGAAAGCTCGCCTATTGCAAGTAAATTCAACGCAGTTAGCACTGAAAATAGCTGCTTGAGATAGATTTATTATTCAGAGTTCAGGTTAAATACCATACTGATAACTAAAACCCAACGCTTCTATCGCTGAGCCAATAACTTTGCGCTCAGCGACTTCATCACTACTAAAACTTGGCATTTGTGTGCCATACAGCTCACACTTTTTTGCATAATAATCTGCTTTGCTCGGGTGCGCAGGGTTAACTACATTATAAATACTTTGCCCTTGTGACCAATTGTTGAGTACCGCATAAATGGCATTGATCACATCTTGTTGATGCACCATGTTCACCACTTGCTGACTAGAGGTGTTGAGCTCTTTACCTGCCACAAAACGACCCGGCTCTCTGTTTGGCCCCAACAATCCGGCTAATCTTAGAACTTTACCTTGCTGTTCAAGTACTTGCTCTTCAGCATCATAGAGCTTTATTTGTCGCTCGTTAGTGCCAGATATATCGCTACTTTCACTATAAACTCCAGGCTCTTGATCATACACCCCAGTCGATGAGCACAATAAAAAACCTTTGCAATTAAGTTCAGTTGCCAGCTTTAACCCCTGCTCCAGCACTTGAGAATAATCACTTTCGCTGTCACGACTGCGCGGAGGTATAGCACACACCCAGTACGCATTTTGTAAATCCACTTGGTGCTGCAGCTCGCCGTTTTGTAGAACAAACTGACGCTCAAAATCAAATTGATGAGTGTCACTACGATGAGTTCCTTGCACTTGCCAACCTTGTTTTTGTGCATCAATACATAAGGCTTGGCCAAGCCAGCCAGCGCCAAGGACTACTAAGTTATCTTTGTTGGTTTGCACTTTATTTTCCCTTTTATTAAAACTCAATCAACGCGTTTTATAGCAACAAAAAAATATGATGAACTCATACTACTAAAAATAATATTAGCAAACGCTGGTTACAGAAGATATTAACATACACCTTTTTTACGATTAACAACCTCTTTAATGATAAAGCTTCCGTGCATACACATCTGCCGATAAACCGCATGACTTAAGTGACTTACGAAGAGTAATGAATAAAACTTTTGCTCAATTTAAGGATTAAAAAACGATAGCGACAAACAAGGCATTTAAGGGTGAAATTTAAGCGCTTTGCTCTTGTTTTTAATTTATTCAACACCATATCTTTAAAGCATTTCTAATCAACTTTAGCTACATAATGCTATTTTTATGAGCGAGATCTCA
The DNA here is from genome assembly GCF_048318575.1 of Pseudoalteromonas sp. RW-H-Ap-1. Taxonomy (GTDB): domain Bacteria; phylum Pseudomonadota; class Gammaproteobacteria; order Enterobacterales; family Alteromonadaceae; genus Pseudoalteromonas. Next base: position 177,156 of record NZ_CP166996.1, on the reverse strand, counting down.
TTTTTCTGTTTTAAATGAAGATCTTTTTATTGAGGTAGTTTGATGTTTAGCAGAGTCTGGTATAGTAGCGCAGGTAATAAACAGTGCTTTTTAAGCAGCTTAATACAAAATTGCTAATTAATGTGTCCTAAAGGTTAATTCAAAGAATACATTAATTATCAATTGTAAAAAATGGGTTAGCCGATGCACGGCTAGCAAAAAAACACATTGTAACGGTTTTATCATGATATCTAATTTATTTACCAAGATTTTTGGTAGTCGCAATGACCGCACTATTAAAAACCTAAGAAAGACGGTCGCACTGATCAATGCACTTGAAACGCAACTAGAAGCGCTTTCAGATGAAGATTTAAAAGCTAAAACAGCTGAGTTTAGAGAACGTTACGATAACGGACAAAGCCTAAGCGATATTCTACCAGAAGCATTTGCTGTGGTACGTGAGGCGTCAAAGCGTGTAAACGGTATGCGTCACTTCGACGTGCAATTATTAGGTGGTATGGTTTTACAACAAGGCCGTATTGCAGAAATGCGTACTGGTGAAGGTAAAACCCTAACCGCGACACTTCCAGCATATTTAAATGGCTTAACAGGTAAAGGCGTTCATGTCATTACCGTAAATGACTACTTGGCTAAGCGTGATGCTGAAACCAACCGTCCACTATTTGAGTTTTTAGGCTTAACCGTTGGTTGTAATGTTCCGGGCATGATGCCACAACAGAAAAAACAAGCTTATGCAGCTGACATCACTTACGGTACCAATAACGAGTTTGGTTTTGACTACCTACGTGACAACATGGCATTTAGCATTGATGAGCGCGTTCAACGCCCATTATTTTATGCCGTAGTGGATGAAGTGGATTCAATCCTAATTGATGAAGCGCGAACGCCGCTTATTATTTCAGGCCCAGCTGAAGACAGCTCAGAGCTTTACACTGAAATAAATACCATTGTTCCTTTACTTGAACTACAAGAAAAAGAAGATGAGGAAGGGATTGAAGGTGATGGCGATTTCACTATCGATGAAAAATCTAAGCAAGTTCACCTAACTGAGCGTGGGCAAATAAAAGTTGAAGAGCTACTTACAGAGCGCGGCTTAATTGAAGAAGGTGATTCACTGTACTCAGCAGCGAGCATCACGCTACTTAGTCACGTTTATGCAGCTCTTCGTGCGCACAAGCTTTACCAAAAAGATGTTGACTACGTTATTAAAGAAAACGAAGTTATCATTATTGATGAACACACAGGTCGCTCTATGGAAGGACGCCGTTGGTCAGAAGGTTTACACCAAGCTGTAGAAGCAAAAGAAGGTGTGAAAATTCAAAACGAGAACCAAACGTTAGCTTCTATTACGTTCCAAAATTACTTCCGCTTGTACGAAACGCTAGCAGGTATGACAGGCACAGCCGATACAGAAGCGTTTGAGTTTCAGTCTATTTACGGTTTAGACACAGTTGTTATGCCAACCAATAAGCCAATGATCCGTGATGATCGCGCAGATTTGGTGTACCTAACGCAAGAAGAAAAGTACGAAGCCATTTTAGCAGACATTAAAGACTGTCAAGAACGTGGTCAGCCAGTACTTGTAGGTACTATCTCAATTGAAAGCTCTGAGTACTTGTCGCAGTTTTTACGCAAAGAAAAAATTAAGCACAACGTACTTAATGCTAAATTCCACGCACAAGAAGCAGACATTGTTTCTGATGCGGGCTTACCAGGCACAGTCACCATTGCCACCAACATGGCCGGTCGTGGTACCGATATTGTACTTGGTGGTAATTGGAATAGTGAAGTTGAAAAACTTGAAAACCCAACTGACGAACAAATTGCCGAAATTAAAGCCGCATGGAAGATTCGCCATGACGCAGTAATTGATGCCGGCGGTTTACACATTATTGGTACAGAGCGTCATGAATCACGTCGTATTGATAACCAATTACGTGGTCGTTCTGGCCGTCAAGGTGATGCCGGTTCAAGCCGTTTCTACCTATCGATGGATGATGCGTTAATGCGTATTTTTGCCGGTGAGCGCATGACCAACATGATGCGTAAACTAGGTATGCAACGTGGCGAAGCCATTGAACACCCATGGGTTAACCGCGCAATCGAAAACGCCCAGCGTAAAGTAGAAGCACGTAACTTTGATGTGCGTAAACAGCTACTTGAGTACGATGATGTAGCAAACGATCAACGTCGTGTTGTTTACTCTCAACGTAACGAATTGCTTGAAGAAGGTGATATTTCAGAAACGATTACCGCTATCCGTGGTGATGTGCTCGCGGGTGTAATTGATCAATACATTGCCCCACAAAGCTTAGCTGAAATGTGGGATGTCCCAGGGCTTGAAGAGCGCTTAAAGCAAGATTTCCTAATTGAGTTACCAATTACTCAGTGGTTAGCTGATGACAATAAACTGTACGAAGAAAAACTTCGTGAGCGTATTGAAGAAGCGGTTGAACAAGCTTACAAGCAAAAAGAAGAAATGGTCGGCGATTCTGTACTTCGTCAGTTTGAAAAAGCCATTATGCTTCAAAGTCTTGACCAACATTGGAAAGACCACCTTGCTGCAATGGATCACTTACGCCAAGGTATTCACTTACGTGGTTACGCACAAAAGAATCCTAAGCAAGAATACAAACGTGAGTCGTTTGAGTTATTCTCTGAAATGCTAGAAAACTTAAAAGTCGATGTGGTCGGTATTTTAAGTAAAGTGCAAGTTCGTGCTGAAGAAGATGTTGAAAAAGTAGAAGAGCAATACCGTAAAAGTGAAAATGCCCCTCGCGAATATCAACATGAAGAAGTAGAACACGTAGGTGGTGAAGCACCGCAAAGCGCTCAGGTTATGGCGCGTAGCGAGCCAAAAGTTGGCCGTAACGATCCATGTCCATGTGGTTCAGGTCAAAAATACAAACAATGTTGTGGTAAATTAAAATAACACCACTTTGTTACGTTAGATAAAAAGCGACGCTTGCGTCGCTTTTTTTATGCTATTTAAGGGAGAGGTAATGACTAAAGTAATCATCAATGTTGCTGTGGGTGTAATTAAAAAAAATAACAATTTGTTTATTTGTAAACGTGCAGATGAGCAACATCAAGGTGGGTTATGGGAGTTTCCTGGTGGCAAAGTTGAAGCCGGAGAAAGTGTGTTTCAAGCCCTAAAACGTGAACTGCTAGAAGAAGTAGGACTGACTATTCATAGTTCAAGCGAACTTATCACTATAGAGCATGACTATGGCGATAAATGCGTACGACTTAATGTGCATGTGGTCAGTAACTTTAACGGTCAAGCTCATGGCGCAGAAGGGCAACCAAGCGAATGGGTAGGCATTGACGAACTTGATAACTATGATTTTCCTGCTGCTAATGTTGAGATCATCAGCGCCATAAAAACAAAATATAGCTAGTTTTATTATCAGGTATATAAGTAACTAAAAAGCCAGTGAGCATGATGCTCACTGGCTTTTTATTTTGCGATTAATGGCTCTAACCGCTTAAGCTAATTTTAGCTCAAATTACCAAATTTTTACGCGTTCTTCAGGCTTGATATACATTTTATCGCCCTCTTTAACATCAAACGCTTGGTAAAATTCTGGCATGTTCGACAAAATACCAATTACGCGATAATGACTCGGTGAATGTGAATCGGTCATTAAACGATTACGTAGCGCCTCATCACGGTATTTACGACGCCAAATTTGCGACCAGCCCATAAAGAAGCGTTGGTCGCCCGTATAGCCTTCAATAATGGGCGCTTTCGAATCACCCAGCGATAGCTGATACGCTTTATAAGCGACGGTTAAGCCGCCTAAATCACCAATGTTTTCACCCAGTGTCAGCTCACCATTAACGCTGGCATCTTCAAACGGTTTATATTGATTATACTGTGCAACTAAGGCAGCACTTCGCTGTTCAAACTGCTTAAGGTCTGACTCGCTCCACCAATTACGTAAATTGCCATCACCGTCGTATTTTGCACCTTGGTCGTCAAAGCCATGGCCTAACTCATGGCCAATAACCGCACCAATAGCACCATAGTTAACTGCATCATCAGCTTCTAAATTAAAGAAAGGAGGCTGCAGAATCGCCGCAGGGAATACTATCTCGTTATTCACTGGATTGTAGTAAGCATTCACTGTTTGTGGCGTCATATGCCACTCAGAGCGATCAACTGGCTTACCTAATTTAGCAACCATATCCGCATAAGCCCATTCACTGTAGCGAATATAATTACCAACCAGTTCATCAGGGTTAATCGCTAAATCTGAGTAATCTTTCCATTTATCTGGGTAACCAATTTTAGGGGTAAACTTATTGAGTTTTTCTTGCGCCGCCACTTTTGTTTCAGGGCTCATCCACTCAAGGTTTTCAATTGCCACTGAATAGCCTGTAATCACATTATCAACTAACTCTTCCATACGCGCTTTCGCTTCTGGCGGGAAGTTTTCTTTAACGTAGACTTTACCTAAAATTTCACCCAGTACACGGTTTGATGCATCAACGGCTTGCTTCCAAAGTGGTGCTTGCTCTTCAACACCACGCAACGTGGTGCTGTAAAAATTAAATTTCAAATCTACTAAATCTTTATTAAGTAGCTGCGCGTAATTACTAACAAAATGGAATTTTAAATAGTTTTGCCAAACAGCTAAGTCAGTATTGTTGAAAATCTCTGCAAATTTTTCAAAGTAACTTGGTTGGCGCACAATCAACTCTTGAGCATCAACGCCAACTGCTTCGAAATAGGCATTTAAATCAAACTCACCCATTAGCGAGTTAGCTTCAGCTACCGTCATTTTATTGTATGACTTAGTTGCATCACGGCTTTGCACTCGGCTCCACTGTGCATCAGCAAGTGTCGTTTCAAGTGCTAATATCGCTTTGGCTGCATCAGCGGCATTATTAACGCCAGCTTTAGCTAAAATATCGGTGATATACGTTTGATAAGCCGCGCGAATTTTTGTGAATTTTTCATCATCTTTTAAATAGTAGTCGCGGTCAGGTAAACCAAGTCCCGCTTGATAGGCATAAAGCGCATTTTCACTTGAGTTTTTAGCGTCATTATTAACATACCAGCCAAAAGGAAGATCGCCACCTTTAACTTGTAGCTGTGCCATCAGTGTGACTAACGCGGCTTTATCTTTCACTGTATCAATGCTTTTAATAGCTGGCTCAAGTGGCAAAATACCTAACTCTTCACGAGCATTTTCAGCCATATAGCTAGAATAAAATGCACCAATCTTATATTCATCTGAACCTGGTTTTGCACTACTATTAGCACTGGCGTTTTCAAGCACTGTTTTCATTGCTTTTTGCGATTCATCATATAACTGTGAGAACGACCCATAGTTAGACTTGTCACCTGGAATCTCAGTTTTTGCTAACCATTGACCATTAACATGGTAATAAAAATCATCCTGTGCACGAACACTTTTATCCATATTTTGTAAATCAACACCTAGCGCACCAGGAGCCGCCACCGGTGCAGTTACTGTGGTTGATTCTGCTTTCATTTGTTGTGGCTTTTCGCCGCAGCCAACCAAACCTAACGCCAATGCAATACTGGCGGCAGTCATTGTTATTTTTTTCATAAGAATTCCGTATATTAATTAGAATAAATACGCATTTCATTAAGATTTGATAACTCAAAAAACAACAATAGGATGCAGTCTATTACCTGCTTAATGAAATACGCATCAGCTACAACCTAATTTAGGAAGCACTAGATAAGCATAATAAACCTGATTTAAATAACAATGAAATCGAATATGTAACAAAGTATTTTGCGCTTCTTCAGAGCGAGAAAAGGAGTTTAGTGCGAGGACTAGCTAGGCTTACTTTTGCCATGTAAAGCTAAGCGCTGCAGCTTTTCTTTTAATGAAGGAGGAGCAGAATCGGCGATCGCATTCAAATAATCAGCCGTTTGCTCACTCATTTTAAGAGAGTTAGTCGCTTGGCTATCTGTCGCTTTAGGACGGTTACTTAATCGTTGAGTTGCTTGTGGATTGGCGGTAATTTTTATTTGTCCAAGCTCTGCCATACCTGCGGCTCTAAAATGAGACTGCATATCCATTTTTAAATAATTAAGCCTAAGAGCAATAGGAGCAGAAACAGCTTCTATCATCAGCGTGCCATCACGATAATTACTTACTCGGCATTTATCGCCTAGCTTAGGCCCTAAAAAATCTCGCAACAACTGTTGCTGTGTATCCAGTGCTTGGCTTTTCCCCGCATAGGCTGCTAAACGGTTATTCAGACCGGCCATAATGTCGGTTAATGGTTTTGGCGCATATCTATCTTTAGCCATATCACACCTTAGAAACATAAAAGGAAAGTTTGCTTAAATTAAGCTTAATTTAAGCTTAATTTAAGCAAACAAAGTGGGTGTATACCAATTCGCTGAATTAAGTATTATTGTGGATGGGTATTAAGCACCCGCAATTTGCATTTGCTCAATCAGCACTGAGCCGGTTTGAATACCACCACGTCTCTCTATATCGCCACCAATAGCTGAAATACCTTTAAACATATCTTTTAAGTTACCAGCAATAGTTATTTCACTTACTGGGTACTGTATTTCACCATTTTCAACCCAAAAACCAGCTGCACCACGAGAGTAGTCACCAGTCACAGTATTTACACCCTGCCCCATAAGTTCAGTGACTAACAAACCCGTGCCCATGGTTTTTAATAGTGCAGCTAAATCCTGATGAGTTTGCTCAACCAACCAGTTATGAATACCACCGGCGTGACCTGTTGGCGTCATATTCATTTTACGCGCTGCATAGCTCGCTAATAAATATGTTTGCAATTCACCACCGTGTATTATTTCTCTGTCTAGAGTTTTAACCCCTTCACTATCAAAAGGTGATGATGCTAACCCTTTTAGTAAGTGTGGGCGCTCTGAAATATTAACGGTTTTGCTGAACACTTGTGTACCTAAGCTATCCAGTAAAAAGCTGGATTTGCGATATAGTGCGCCACCGCCGATCGCTGACACTAAATGGCCAAACAATGAGTTAGCAATATCGGCTCTAAAAATAACCGGCACTTTCATGGTGCCTAGTTTTTGGCTGTTTAGTTTCGCTAGGGTTTCTGCAGCAGCTTCAAGCCCAACACTTGCAGCATCTTTTAGCCCTGCTTGATCGCGGGAAATTGTGTAGGCTGAGTCGCGCTGCATATGCTCGCCCTCTTTGCCTATTACCATAGTGCTTATGCTATGGCGTGTTCTCGGGTAGCCTGCAATTAAACCATGACTATTGCCATACACTCGCAGCCCTTGATGCGAAGAAAAACTAGCACCATCAGAATTCACAATTCGCTCATCCGCACTTAATGCGGCTTGCTCAGCAGCATGACATAAATCAATCCCTTGCTCAGGACTTACATCCCAAGGATGAAATAAATCTAAATCTTTAGGCGAAAACTCAAGTAATTCTTTATCAGCAATACCATTACACGGATCATCTGAGGTGAATTTAGCAATATCTATGGCTTTTTCGACCACAGATCGCAATGTTTTTGGATTTAAATCAGCCGTAGAGGCGGAGCCTTTGTTATTACCAACATACACGCTAATGCCTAAACCACCGTCTTGATTAAACTCAATGGTTTCTACCTCGCCCATGCGCGTACTTACCGACAGCCCTGATGTGCTCGACATAGCAGCTTCTGCAGCGGTAGCGCCTAGTTTTTTAGCATGTTCGAGTACTTCAGAAACGGCATCTTTTACTTGAGAAATTTGCGAATATATTGGATCTTGGTGTTGGCTTTTCATAAATTCTGTCCTGAGCCCTGAAGGCCATGTTGCACACATTTTTTATATTTAAATGCTAACACACTCACTGCACCACATCAGCTAATATTAATCACTAAAAGAATCGCGTATAATAGATAAAGTTATTTTTACTTAAGAGCACCCCATGGCGAAGAAAAAAGGCAAGCCTGCTGAAATTGAAGAAGAAATTATATATGTATCAAAAAGTGAACTTAAGCGCGAAGCGCAAGAGTTTCATCAGTTAGGATCTGAAATTGCCAAAATGGGTAAAAAGCAGCGCGAACGCTTACCGCTTAATGATGACTTAAAAGCAGCAATGGTTGTTGCCGATAAAATTAGTAATAAAAGTGATGCATACCGCCGCCACTTAAATTACATAGCAAAAACCCTTCGTACAGTAGAAAACATTGAAGAAATTAAAGCGATCATTGATGTAATGCTTAATAAAAATAACCAAGCAGAGGTTATGATCAAAAAGATTGAGCAGCTGCGCAGTGATTTAATTGAGCAAGGCGATGACTTAATCAACGAAACAATTGCACAATACCCAGCTCTTGAGCGCCAAAAAATGCGCCAACTGGTGCGTAATGCGGCCAAAGAAGTAAAAGCAGAAAAGCCTGCGAGAGGCTACAAAGAGCTATTTCAGTATTTAAAAGACGCCATAATGTAACGCAGCCACGTTACATACTAAAAAGGTGCTACGGCACCTTTTTTTGTTGTAGATCAAACCCCCTTCCCCTTTCCTTTTTTACAATACGCAGCAACTTAAAAGATAAGGTGCGCGTGATGATTAAACTTCCTCAATGGGATCAAACTTTAATAAACAAATACAATGTATCGGGCCCGCGCTACACGTCTTACCCGACTGCACTTTCGTTAGCTGACGGCTATCAGCAACAAGATTTGATTAGCGCTATTGAATCATCGCAAACCCGTGCTTTGTCTTTATATATCCACATTCCTTTTTGTAGCCAGCTTTGCTATTACTGTGGCTGTAATAAAGTCATTACTCGCCATCAATCTAAAGCCGATACCTACCTAGATTTTTTAGCTAAAGAAATCGTGGCACAAGCGCAACTATTTCAAGACTATCGGGTTGAGCAATTACATTTAGGAGGCGGTACTCCAACCTTTTTAACCGCAGCCCAAATGACTCGCTTAGTAAAGTTACTAGAGCAACACTTTAACTTTAGCGATACCTGTGAACGCGGTATAGAAATAGACCCTCGCTCACTGGCTGACAATATGCTGATTGACTTAAGCGAGATGGGATTTAATCGTGTGTCATTTGGTATTCAAGATTTTAATGATCAGGTTCAGCTGGCTGTTAACCGCCCTCAACATGTTGATGAGGTAAAGCAGTTAATTACCCAAGCAAAACAATTAGGCTTTAAATCAATAAATGCAGATATGATTTATGGGCTGCCACTGCAAACACCTGAGAGTTTTAAGCAAACTATTGAGCAACTGATTGCTTTAGACCCCGACCGTGTTTCAGTATTTAACTACGCTCATTTACCTGATCGTTTTGCCGCTCAACGTAAAATAAAAGATGCTGATTTACCCAGTGCCCATAATAAGCTCACTATGTTCAAAAATACCCTAGAGCAAATGACACAGGCGGGCTATCAATTTATCGGTATGGATCACTTTGCAAAAGTTGATAATGAATTGGCTATTGCTCAAAATAGCGGCCAACTTCATCGTAACTTTCAAGGTTACACTACCCATGGAGAATGTGATTTACTCGGCTTAGGGGTCTCGTCAATATCGCAAATAGGCACAGCCATACTACAAAATAAAAAAGAGCTAAAACACTATTACCAAACAATCGACGAGCAAGCAGGCAGTGCCATTAATAAAGGCATGCATTTAACCCAAGATGACCTTATTCGAGCGGATGCAATTAAACAACTTATTTGCCAGTTTGAGCTTGATATGAGCGTATTCGCGAACAGACATAAAATCAGCTTTAATGACTACTTTAAAGATGCCTTAGAGGCACTCGCACCATTAATTGCCGATGAAATGGTAACAATAAAAAACAACCTAATTAGCGTAACACCAAAAGGGAATTTATTTATTCGTATTATTTGTATGTGCTTTGATGCGCACTTACAAAAACAAATAAATGCCACTCGCTTCTCACGGGTTATATAATTTAAAAAATAGCGCGCATAAAAAAAGCAGACCTAGGTCTGCTTTTTTTATGCTGTAAAATCTAAGTGCTAGTTAAAAACTACGTTTTCGCTGCCTTGGGCTGCTTTAAACTCAACAATAATTTTTTTACAGTCAGCTTCAATTTCATCACTCAGTGATTCTTCTGCGCGCCAGCGTGCGGTATCTTGCTTAAAAATTTCTTTTTTAGCGTACTTTTTACGCGAATCGTGAGTTGGCATTTCTTTTACCACGTCGTACATTTTATAAATGCCTGGGTATGCAGTTGTTAAGTCACGCTCAGTATCAAAACTATATTGCGACATCAGCACCCAAATACGTAAACAGCCCTCAGAGTAATCACATTGCTTTTCATTCATCGCACGTGCAATTAAATGAATACTATCGGCTAGCTTTGCATTACGTTTTAAACGCGACTGCTTAATTTTTTGCTGTTGCTCTGCCTGTTGTTTGCTAATTAGCTTTTTTTGCACATTTAGCTTGTAGAGCAACTGACCCGCATAAAATGCCAAGCCCGCTATAATAGCAGCACCTACAACTAAGGCTAAGATCACTGCTGTACTCATTGCGTATCCTTATTACTTATCTTCGTCGTCATCTAGCCATTCATTAGCTAGGTCGTTTGATAGGTATTGATCAAAATCTGAATTACTTTCTTCATCGCTGAAGTCATCTTCAAATTCTTCTTCATCTTCAATGCCTAATAACTTACACAGCACTTGGTGACGCGCTATACGGCTATTAAAGTATTTAGCATCTTTACCCGTTAGCATTTCACCTTGCTCATGACGCTCAACTAATTTAAGTAAACGCTCATCATTTTCAAGCGCTTCTAATTCTTGCTCAGGCGTTAACTCAGGCTCAATCGCTTTTTTAAGCTCCGCTACAGGCTTAAGGTTACGTTTCATTTCAACTTTTGGTTCAGCTGCTGGGGCAACTAATGGTACTGCTTTTTTACTACCAACACGTTTGTCTTTAGCAGCCGAACCTGTTTTTTGAGTGTCATTACTCAATGCATCAGGTGCATTACGTGAACCAGGCTTAGCGCCTTTGGTTTTTTTACACGTTGCTCTTTCAATGCGCGCATTTCTTTAAGCTTATCTTGGCTTAAACGAACGGGCCCATTTGATGGAATTTTACGTGACTTTTTCTTTCTACTCATATCTTGATCATCTCACTTAAGAGGTTTTGAGCGAGGCGCAACTCAATGGGCATCGCAATGCTGGCCTAGCCAGAAGAATTCGGTTTGCGTTTTAGAGGTTGGGTTTCTCTATATACGCCAAAGCATATTTAGATGCTTTTTTTAAACGGGGGGTATTGTAACAGGACAAATAAAAAGGCGGTAGAGAAAACATCTCTACCGCCTGCTAATCTGAGCGCCATTATATGGACACTTCTCCCTTCGACTTTTTAGTCTTTATTATTTTTATTATTATTTCTTTATCCGTATTATTATTATTTATCTTCCGTGTAGCATTCCATTTTGTTTTTATTATTAAACTTCCATGAGTTTTTATTATTTTCGGTCTTTCCTGACACTTTTTTGTTATTTCCTTTAGTAGCACTCTCAATGTGCTATTTAGTCGTGCCGCGCTACGATCCTTATAACGTTTTCCTATTTGTTATTATTGTTGCGACAGGGGTTAATTTACTCGTTAATAATTTTGTTACAACTAATTTATATCTTTTTTCTTGTGTAAAACATAACAAAAAAGGTTAAAAAATATAAGTTACAATAAGTTAACTTAAAAAATAAAAATAAAATGAGACTTTTCTTACATTAAAGCATGGTCAATGTCTTACAAATGAAGGGGCTTTATCGGTCATTTCAGAAACAAAAAAAGCAGCCAAAGCTGCTTTTTGTCTATTTAACATTGTATTATGTTAACAATATCTAAATAAATACGACTTTAGTGTAGACCACCTAGGTATTTAGATAATGTTTCAATGTCTTTATCTGTAAGTTTCTTAGCAATATCTTGCATAACACCATTTAGGTCGTTATTACGAGTGCCATCTCTGAACTGCTCAAGTTGTGACTTGATGTATTCTGGATGTTGGAAAGAAATTTTTGGGAATTTAGCTAGTGAAGAGCCATTACCACGTGGACCATGACAAGCCGCACATGATGGAATTCCGCGTTCAGCGTCACCCGCTTTGTACAACATGGCGCCTGTTTCTTGAACATCTTTAGGTGTAGCACCTTCAGACATATTCAAAGAAGCAAAGTAAGCAGACAAGTCTTTCATATCTTGATCGCTCAATGGCATTGCCATACCGCTCATTACTGGATTCATTCGACCTTCTTTACCGCCCGAAGTCATACCTAATTTAAATTCAGTAAGTTGCTTGTATATGTAATCTGCGTGTTGGCCTGCAATTTTTGGGTAGATGTTAACCGGCGCATTACCGTCTGGGCCGTGACAAGCCGCACACGTTGCTGATTTTTCTTTACCTGCGTTTACATCGCCATCAAATGCTGTTGCGTTGCTTGCTGACAACGCACCAAGCAATATAGTTAAAGATAGTGCTATTTTTTTCATGGTGAATTCTCTGTTTCCGACCCTGTATCATCTACAATATGGATGTTGTGATTTTTATATTCTACACGATATTAAATTCTCTGGCACGTTTTCTACACACATTAAACCTATAAATTATAGGGTTTTGAGTAAAATTAATAGCTAAGCCAGTTAAAATGTACCATCAGCAACGGTTTTACATGCTCAAATACACTTTTTAATAGCTACTTTATAGTATAAAATACGCCCCACGGGTGAATTTGGTTTACCCAATGTTATTTTTTTAGTTTTAGGAGAGCCTGTGCTCAAATCTCGTATCAAGTATAACACTGCGTCTTTTGTTACAAGCGCGCCAGACATCACTAAATTACCTGCTGATACGGGAATTGAAGTCGCGTTTGCCGGTCGCTCAAATGCAGGTAAATCAAGTGCGCTTAATGCCCTAACCGATCAAAAGCTAGCACGTACTAGTAAAACACCGGGCCGTACTCAGCTGATCAACACATTTGAACTTGCCGATGTAGATGACATGCGCCTAATTGACTTACCAGGTTATGGCTTTGCGAAAGTGCCAATTGAAATGAAAAAGAAATGGCAAAAGTCGCTAGGCGAATACCTACAAAAACGTCAAAGCTTAAAAGGTATTGTAGTGTTGATGGATATTCGTCACCCATTAAAAGATTTAGACCGCGATTTAATTAATTGGGCTGTAGGTAGTGAAATTCCAGTATTGGCACTATTAACTAAAGCAGATAAGCTCAAGCAAGGTCCACGCAAATCACAGGTACTTAGTGTTCGTCGTGAATTGAGTGAATTAGATGGCGATATAACAGTTCATGCATTTTCATCACTTAAAGGCACTGGTTTACCAGAAGTCGCTAAAAAGTTAGATGAGTGGTACTTAGGTCCAATCGTAGCAATTCCACCTGCTGACACAGAGTAATTACCCTAAATAAAACCGCTCATTCGCGGAGGTAATAAAATAGCCGAGCTCATCTGTTTCGGCTATTTCAGCCCACTGATAAAACACATTTCTGGCAACTCGTGCAAAACAACCATAGGGTAATTGCATATAAGGCACTGCAGCGCCTTTGTAATTATTAATATATAGCGGCTCAGCACGACTTAGTAGCCAGGTACGCTGTAGATTATCAATACAACAAATAACATCACCATCAGTTGTCGACTCACGATGCCAACTTACAATAATAAATGGCGCATCCTTAACCTCAATCGCAATTTTCTCTACTGGCGTTTTTAAATAAAACTGCCCATCTTCGCGACACAACACACTAGCAAACAGCTTTATCATGGCTTGTCGGGTAATTTCACTACCCGCATAAAACCATTTACCTTGCTCATCAATCAGCAGTGACAATTGCCCGCAATGAGCAGGCTGCCATTGTTCAAAAGGTTTACTTGGCTCGCTTAGTTGCTTACTAAGTTCGTTAAGAGAAATCACTGTTTTTTAAAGGTCAGTGCAAACGTAACAGGTACCGCAGTAGCAATTGAAGGTAATCCGGCTAATTTTTGTAACTGCATTATCCCTTCGGTAACTTTAAAGTCATCGCTCTTAATAATAATAGGCGTGAATGATGCTACGCTTAAATCGCCATTTTCCGCACTACTAACAAGTACATCCACTGCAAGTGGCTTTTTATGACCGTGAAAGTCTAGCTCTGCGCTAATGCCTTTTAACACGTACTGCCCTGGTTGCTTAATAAGTGACAATTTCTCAGATAAGTCAGCGGTTAATACTGCACTTGCAAAAGTGTCAGATTCAAACAAGATTTTGCTGAGGCGCTCGTTACGAATAGGAATAAACGTTTCAGCTGAGGTTAAATCAACATTTACGCTAAACTGACCTTGCTCATTCAATTGCCCTGTTAACTGAGTAAAATGGCTTGCCTCAGCAATGCTATTTTTTTTAATTGAGACAAAACTTAATTGGCTTTTGTCGTTGAGTAACTGCCAGTTTGCCGATGCAACGCCTGAAACTAGTAAACATGATAAAGATAAACCTGCTATGGCTAACGTTTTAAACATAATGCACTCCTAAAATAAAAGATTTATACCCGAAAAAATAATACTTTGATCAGTAAAGTTGAAAATCACTAATACGCTGAGTTAAAAAGAAAACGCACAGTAAACTGATGGTATCACTTGAAATGCTAAGTGCAATTAGAGAATAAATTTAACGCTTAGGAGTAAAGCTAAAAAAACGGCCCATCAAATATATGATAGGCCGATATAGCAAACTGGGGAGAAGCTATCAATACGTTGCATCTTACGATGCATCATCAACAGGATGTCCTACAGGATGAGGACGGGCGGCACTTTACCAAAAGCAAGCGTAAAAATACAAGCATATTATCGATATTCGAAGCGAATTGACGAACCTCTAACGATTTAATACAAACTGCTGTTTAATTTAACTTTTTTTAACCTGCAAGCTAAAGAAAAAGCGCCTATTGGCGCTTTTAAATAATTCTTTTTAACTGTTGTATTTGCCTAGGACAAGGCATCCTTGGCATACTAAATTAGTGCGCTTGTTCCCAGTTATTCCCTTCGTCAGCTTCAACTATTAGTGGTACATCTAGCTGTGCCGCTTGTGACATCAGCTCACAAATTTGCTGAGTGTATTGCTCAGTGCACTCTGTTTTAATCTCAAATACCAATTCATCGTGTACCTGCATAAGTAGCTTAACCGTATTAGGCGCTTGCTGGTTAACCCATGCATGTACTGTTAACATTGCTTTTTTAATAATATCGGCAGCCGTACCCTGCATAGGGGCATTAATTGCCGCACGCTCCGCGCCTTTGCGGCGTGCTCCATTGCGGGCATTTATTTCTGGTAAATGTAAGCGACGACCAAAAATAGTTTCTACGTAACCATTTTCTGCTGCTTTTTCACGGGTCGTCTCCATGTATTCTAAAACGCCAGGGAAACGCTCAAAATATTTATCAATATAATGCTGCGCTTCATGGCGTGGTACATCAAGTTGACGTGCCAAACCAAATGCCGACATGCCATAAATTAAGCCAAAGTTAACGGCCTTAGCTTTACGGCGCATATCTGATGTAACCTCTTCAAGCTCAACTCCAAATACCTCAGCAGCTGTCGCGCTATGCACATCTAAGCCATTTGCAAAGGCATTAAGCAACCCTTTATCTTGTGATAGATGCGCCATAATACGCAGCTCTATTTGGCTGTAATCGGCCGCCACAATTTTATATCCATCAGCAGCAATAAAGGCTTCACGAATACGGCGCCCTTCTTCTGAACGAATAGGAATATTTTGTAGGTTAGGATCGCTTGAACTTAATCGACCCGTTGCTGTTACCGCTTGATGATAAGAAGTATGCACACGCTTGGTTTGCTCATTCACGATCAGTGGCAACTTATCTGTGTAAGTTGATTTAAGCTTAGATAAACCGCGATGCTCAATAATCACTTTAGGCAATGGGTAATCGTGTGCTAATTCTTGCAGTACTTCTTCTGCTGTAGAAGGCGCGCCTTTGGGTGTTTTTTTGATAACGGGCAATTCTAGCTTTTCAAATAACAGTACTTGTAATTGCTTTGGCGAGCTTAAGTTAAACGGTTCGCCTGCGATTTCAAACGCTTCTTTTTCAAGCTCAAGTAGTCGCTCACCCAAGCGCTGGCTATGTGCTGCTAACATATTACTGTCAATCGCTACACCAGTACGTTCAATGTCAGAAATAACGCTAACCAGTGGCATCTCTATATCTTCAAACACCGATTTAAGTTTTTCATCAGCCTCAAGTTTCGGCCACAATACTTGGTGTAAACGAAGCGTAATATCGGCATCTTCTGCGGCATATGGCGCCGCTTTTTCAAGCTCGATTTGATTAAACGTGAGCTGCTTTTTACCTTTACCAGCAATGTCTTCAAAGCTAATATTTTTGTGGCCTAAATATTTAAGTGCTAACGAGTCCATATCATGGCGAGTACCTACGCTATTAAATACATAAGACTCCAACATCGTATCGAACTTAATGCCCTTTAGTTCATAACCCGCATTAGCAAGCACGCTTTTGTCGTATTTTAAGTTCTGGCCAACTTTCGGTTTATTTTCATCTGCTAATATAGGCCCTAGCTTTTGCATCACAAATTCGAGGCTAAGCTGCTCAGGTGCGCCTGGGTAATCGTGTGCAATCGGTAAGTAGGCGGCTTCCCCTGCTTTTACTGCGAAACTCATCCCTACCAACTGCGCTTTCATATACTCTAAACTGGTTGTTTCAGTATCAAAAGCAAATAGCTCAGCTTCATTGAGTTGCTCTATCAATGTATTAAATTGGGCCTCAGTTAAAATCGTTTCATAGTGCGCATCTTCAACTTTTGGCAACTCATTTTCTTGGGTTGGGACTGCTAAATGTGTGTCAGCATCTTTTGGATTGTCTAGTAATTCAGCTAACCAGCGACGGAATTCACACTCACCGTATAAGGCAATTAATTCGTCTTTATTCGGTGTTTGCAATTTAAAAGTATCAAGATCAGATTCAACCTCCACATCACACTTAATCGTGGCAAGCTCATAGCTTAACGGTAAATGATCAATCGCTTTTGCAAGCTTTTCACCTATTTTACCTTTAATATCAGCAGCATTATCAATTACGCCCTGAAGCGATCCGTACTTTTGTAACCATTTAACCGCTGTTTTAGGCCCACACCCTTCAACGCCAGGAATATTATCTACTTTATCGCCCATTAAAGCTAAATAATCGATAATAAGCTCAGGTCCAACACCAAACTTTTCAACCACAGTGTCGGGATCTGAAATACTGTCGGTCATGGTATTGATCAAGGTGACATGCTCATTAACCAACTGTGCCATATCTTTATCACCAGTTGATACCAGTACATGGCGTTGTTGCTCAGAAGCAATGCGCGCAAATGTACCAATCACGTCATCGGCTTCTACACCTTCAATACTAATTAATGGAAAACCCATCGCTTTGATAATGCTGTGCAGCGGCGCTATTTGGGTTCGCAGATCGTCAGGCATTGGTGGACGATTCGCTTTATACTCGCTGTACATGTCATTTCTAAAAGTTTTACCTTTGGCATCAAACACCACTACCATATGTGAAGGATCGTATTGTTTGATCAAACTTTTCAACATGTTTACCACGCCATAAATGGCGCCAGTGGCTTCACCTTTAGAATTAGTTAAATGAGGTGGAGAATGATAAGCACGAAACAAATATGAAGAGCCATCAACAAGAATAAGCGGGTTTTCGGGGATCTGAGCCATGGTAAAATTGGATCCTAAATACAAAAAAGTAATATAAGTATAAGCATGCCATAAGGCAGTAAATAAAACGACTGTGAATTAATGTGGTTAAGGGCGCTACATTTTTAGCAACTTGTGGATAACTATGTAGATAACACCCACAACCCATCCATCCGAAACATAGTAAAATGCTTAGATTAGTTTGTAATTTATTGTTTTGTTTAAAAAAAGATAATTCGAGGTTCTTTTTTATTATTCTTCTACCAATGTGGAAAAGGCATTTTAACCGTTACTGGTGTTGTAACCCACTCTGATTATTTACGTCCATTTAAATAACTGGATGAGCATTCTAGCATAATGGATCAAAGATCATAGCGATCCTTTATAATTTTTTTCACCCTCACTAGTTATCAAATGGCATATAGCGCATAACAACTTACTTTGCGGCTAAAAAACCAGCAAATAAATTTTTAAATCGACTGATTCGTCGTGTTAAACTTTATTAAAGTGACTTCTATGGAGCAAAATAATATGAAAAATGTAGCGGTAATTTTAGCGGGTTGTGGCGTATTTGATGGCAGTGAAATTAATGAAGTAGTATTGACTTTATTACACATTGAAAAAAATAACGCTCAGTATCAGTGTTTTGCACCGGATATTGCGCAGCACCATACCCTTAATCACATTACTGGTGAGGAAATGGCAGAGCCGCGTAATGTATTAGTAGAATCGGCTCGTATTACCCGTGGCAACATTAAATCACTAACAGAATTAGACGTTACACAATTTGACGCTTTAATTATCCCTGGCGGCTTTGGTGTAGCTAAAAACTTATCTGACTTTGCTATTAATGGCACTAACGCAAAAGTAAATGACGAAGTACTCAGCGCTTGTAAAGCATTTGCAAAAGCAAACAAAGCCACCGGCTATATGTGTATTGCACCTGCTTTATTGCCATTCATTTATAATAAACCACAAATCACTATTGGTAATGATAGCGACACAGCCGATGTTTTAACTTCATTAGGCGCTGAGCATATTGAGTGTAAAGTGGATGATATTGTTATTGATAAAAACAATAAGCTAGTTACAACGCCTGCTTATATGTTGGCACAATCAATTATGGATGCCGATGTAGGAATCGAAAAACTAGTAAGTAACGTATTGGCTATGAGTTAGTCGTAAGGGTTCTGATCGCATTTATATGCCTAATGATCCCGTTTTATCTTGGTAATTTATTGAGTTAGGACAATCATTAGTCGTATTTATAAATAAAATCGACTCTGAGCATTTTATAAATCACTGAGTAGAGTTATAATTGTTCTAAATTCCGTCATTTAAAATCGTGATTGATCACGTTCAAATTGAAGTGGGCAAGGCAAAATGAAAAAACTATCAGCTGCAGCATTACTTGTGCTAGCAACCACCGCATACGCACAGCCATATGATAACTCTATGACTGAAGATGCAATTAAAAAACGTTTAGCGCCTATTGGTGCTGTTTACCTTGAAGGTGAGAAAGTAGCGGTTGCTGCACCAACAGGTCCTCGTTCAGGCGAGCAAGTATATCAAGCAGCCTGTTTTGCTTGTCACGGCACCGGTGCTTTGGGCGCTCCTAAATCAGCTGACGATTGGGCTCCTCGTATCGCTAAAGGAAAAGACACCTTATTAGATCATGCGATCAATGGCTTTAATGCCATGCCACCGCGTGGTACGTGTATGGATTGTTCTGATGATGAAATAAGCGCAGCAATCGATTTTATGACTGCTAACTAAAATTAGCCAAGTCAAAATGCTTTAAATGAAAGGTTTACGTTTTAGTAAGCCTTTTTTGTTTCTAATTCATGAGTTTTAGCTACATAATTAAGAAAAATATCTACTTGACGCAAAATGTTAAAAGTGGAACTATAATGATTAATAACTATACAAAAAATTATAACTGGTTAAACATCATTGGAAGATAAACTTATTGTACCTAATAGCGTAGTGCGCCAAAATAAACGACTAAAAGCACTATTAAAAAAGTACAAACATGCCTACCACCTCCACAATGCCCTGATACAATTATCAGAGCAAGCAAGTACTGTTGCCGAGCTAACCTTACTTTACCCTGCTATTCATGACATTTTACAAAAGTATGTTCCGAGTAAAAGCTTTTATGTGGTGCTGGTTGATCCCCAATCACAACAGTTAGAATTATCTTATTTTTCTGATGAAAAAGATGGTATTGCAGTACCACTTAATCGAGATAATAATTTTGAAGAAGGCGCAACGGGTTATGTCTTCAAGCAAGGAAAAACCACTTACTTTACCAAACAGCAAATGCATGATGCTGCCCAGCAAGGCTTATTTAAAGCATTGGGTACACCTGCAGAACACTGGGTAGGCGTTCCCGTTTATCAAGAAAGAAACATTATTGGTGTGTTAGCCGCGCAAAGTTACGACACACAACAAGGTTATAGTTCGCAACAAATAAACCTGCTTGAGGCCATGTCACTCTATTTAGCCACCGCAATTGAACGGGTTAAAAAACGAGAGTTACTCGAATCAGAAGTAAAATTAAGAACCCGAGCATTAACGCAAAGTAATGACGCTTTAAATGTTGAAATACAACAGCGAAAAGGTGCCCTGCAACGCCAGCAAATATTATTCAAAATTTCAGAGCTGACAACCCAAGCCAAAAATTTAGATGATGCTTATTTTCAAATACACGAAATAATAAAAACCATTACTTACGCAAAAAACCTTTATATTGCCTTGTATGATAAAGAATCAGGTTGGATCAGTTTTCCCTACAGTGTTGATGAATTCCAAGGCAGCACTCAACCACGGCGCTTTGCAAAAGGCTACAGTGAACTGGTTATAAGCACCGAAGAAACACAAATAATTCATCCGAAAAGAGCACAAGAGTTATTAAATAGTGGCATTGTAGAGCGTGAAAAACCAATTGATGAATCCAAGAGAGCCACCAGCTGGCTAGGCGCTCCGCTAAAAACTTCGCAAGGCGTTATAGGGTTAATTGTTTGCCAAGCTTATAATAATGAACACCTTTTTACACATGATGATGCAGAGCTAATCACCTTTGTATCGCATCAAATTGCCACGGTATTACAAACAAAATTAGCTTCACAGGCACTAAAAAAGAGCCACCAAGAACTTGCCTCACGAGTTAATGAAAAAACCAAAGAATTGAGCCAAGCAAATTTACATTTGCAAATGCAAATTGATGAACGTAAAAAAATAGAACAACAGCTTTATCACGATGCTCACCATGACTCACTAACAGGCTTACCAAATCGGAATTTATTTTTAACTCAACTAGAAAAAACCCTACAGTATTATCAACGCCATAGCGATGAACACTTTGCAGTGCTGTTTATTGATCTTGATAAGTTTAAAGATATTAATGATCAACTCGGGCATCATGCCGGTGATGAGTTTTTAATTAGTGTTAGTAAATTATTCTCACAATGTATTCGTGAACATGACTTATTAGCGCGTTTAGGCGGAGATGAGTTTGTAGTATTACTGACCCACCTGACTGAGCCAAACCAGGCAGAAGATGTTGCCAATCGCATAATTAAAATTATGCAAAAGCCATTTTGTACTAAAGGTGTGTGTGTACAAAGTGGTGCCAGTATTGGGATTACCTATTCAAAGCAAAGCTATAAACATACCGATGAAATCATTCGCGACGCCGATGCAGCTATGTATTATGCTAAGAATTCAGGAAAAAACCGCTTCGAGTTATTTCACCCACTGCTCACTGAGCCTATGTTGCAACATGAGTCACAAACATTGCATCATCTTGATGTATTACCTATGACGTTTCGTAGTTCAGATATTATCACCTTAGATGAGCATTATCAGTGTGCATCGTTATTTGAGGCTTTTGGTGAACACCCAGTCCTTGGCTTTACCAGCTTTGATATTTTAAAGAAGTTTGCTAATGATAAAGAGCAACATGCCAAAGTTGAACTACAACTCATTCAACAAGCTTATCAACAAGCACAAAATGCAGAAATAGCCGTTGCGCTATTGCCTTGCTCAAGCTTACTGCTGGAAGAGCATGAGTTTTCTTTACTAAAAGCAACACTAAAACAACCAATAAAAAATGAACAGCTTTGCTTATTATTTGATGAGCAAGAATTGCGTTATGCCAGTGCGCAGCAATTAGAAAATTTAAAACAGCTTAAAAAGCTCGGTTACTCGATTGGCTTGAACAATTTCGCAAAAGATAAATGCGAGCTTAATTTGGTGACTGAAATAGAGTGTGATTATTTACTGCTTAGCTCCACCTTCAGTAAACGAGTATTACAACAAGAAAGCTACGATTTGCAGTTGCAGGGGGTGCTTGCTATTACTAAGCTTAAACGTATCAAAGTAATAGCTAAAGGCCCATCAATATTAAACTTTAGAGCCCTTTTAGATAAACACGGTTTAAACCTATTCGTTGCTAAACAGCACCCGCTAACCAGCACTGTGCCAGCCACACTTAAAACTCAGAATTAAAATAGCGCTAAACACCTTATTCTGGTTTTTTCAGCATTGCTCTTAAATTTGCAACCCGAGCTTGGCCTTTTTCCATCCGTTCAGCTTGGGTGTTAGGCGCTTTTTTGTTTTCAAAGGCTAAGTCATCTTGCGGTAACTCTTGCACAAATCGACTGAGCTCTGTTTGTGATGTTTCACCGAACTGGCGACGGATTTTAGCATAGGTTAAAGTGAGCTCTTGTTGCGCGCGGGTAATACCTACATAGGCAAGGCGGCGCTCTTCATCCACATTATCTTCGTCAATGCTTACTTGGTGTGGTAACAATCCTTCTTCCATACCCACCATAAATACATAGGGGTACTCGAGTCCTTTTGAGGCATGCAAAGTTAATAATTGCACGGCATCAGCTTCATCTTCTTCTTCGTTTCGCTCTAGCATGTCCCTAAGGGTCAATTTACTAACTACTTCAGCCAGTGTCATTGGCGGATTATCGGCATCGCCTGTTAACATGTCTGTTATCCAGCGATACAGCTCGGACACATTTTTCATCCGCATTTCAGCGGCTTTGGCACTAGGCGATGATTCATACAAGTAAGCTTCGTAATTAATATTACGCACTAAATCCTTCACCGCCTCCAGTGTATCACTGCGCACTGCGTTATCTGAAAGCTCAACCACCCACCGGGCAAACCCAGCTAGTGCATTTAAACCACGTCCTTTTAGTCTGTATCCTAAGTCGTTATCAAAGCAGGTCGCGAATAAGCTTTGGTGTTTTTCATTAGCTAAGGTGCCAAGCTTTTCAAGCGTGACTGTACCAATTTCACGACGTGGGGTATTCACAATTCTTAAAAAAGCATTGTCATCATCTTGATTCACTAAAAGACGTAAGTAAGCCATGATATCTTTAATTTCAGAACGTGAAAAAAACGACATTCCACCACTAATTTTATACGGGATTCGGTTACTCATTAACGACTTTTCAAAGCCCCGCGCTTGGTGGTTACCCCGGTACAAAATAGCGTAATCTTTATAGCTGGTGCGTTTCATAAATTTATGAGAAATAATCTCTGCGACCACACGTTCTGATTCATGTTCTTCATCACGACAGCCAATGACTTTAATTTGCTCACCATAGCCCAACTCACTAAAGAGCTTTTTTTCAAACTCATGGGGGTTATTTGCAATTAAGATATTGGCCGCTTTAAGAATGCGCCCAGCACTTCGATAGTTCTGTTCTAGTTTTATTAATCGAAGCCCAGGGTAATCTTTACTTAATAACACCAAGTTTTGTGGACGAGCACCACGCCAAGAGTAAATTGACTGATCGTCATCTCCCACCACAGTAAAGCGTGCTCGTTCGCCTACTAATAATTTCACTAATTGATATTGGCTGGTATTGGTATCTTGATATTCATCTACTAATAAATAGCGAAAACGCTGTTGCCAACGCTCACGTGATGTAGCATTACTGCTTAAAAGCAGTGTGGGGATCATAATTAAATCATCAAAATCCAGCGCGTTATACGCTCTTAATTGATTTTGATAGCGCGCATAAAGCTGCGCAAATAAGGATTTTTGTGCATCGCGTGCTTCACCAATAGCTTGCTCTGGTAAAATAAGCTCATTCTTCCAGCTACCAATTTGCATTTTTAGCAGGTTCAGTAAATCTTTGTCTTTTTTAAGCTCGTCTTCGGTTAAATCAGCAAGTAATTGATTCGTATCTTGGTCGTCAAACAGCGAAAAACCAGGCTTAAAACCCAGTGTTTTTAACTCTTTTTTGATGATTTCAAGCCCAAGCGTATGAAAGGTAGACACCCATAAGCCTTTAGACTCTTGTTTGCCTAAGGTTTGCAAAACCCGCTCGCGCATTTCTTTAGCCGCTTTATTGGTAAAGGTAACCGCCGCAATATTACGCGCTTGATACTCACATTTCTGTACTAAGTAAGCAATTTTGTTGGTGATAACTCGTGTTTTACCCGAGCCTGCGCCGGCTAATACTAAGCAAGGACCACTAATGTACTTTACCGCTTCATCTTGTTTAGGATTGAGTTTCATAACGACCAGCTGATTGCAAAAAGACGGGCAATTTTAACGTAATCACTACAATACGCCTAGCCAATAAGGTAATATTAGTTATTATCATTTTAGGCAACAGGCAAGGGACGACTATGATTAACCCAGCAAAACTTGAAGAAATTGCGAAACAGATCACTAATAACATGCCACAAGGTGTAAAAAATCTGGCTGACACACTTGAAGGTAAAACTAAGCAAGTGTTACAAAATAAGCTTGCCGAAATGGACTTTGTAAGCCGTGAAGAGTTTGATATTCAAAGCCAAGTGCTGATCCGCACCCGTGAAAAGCTAACTGAATTAGAAGCAAAAGTAGCGATACTTGAACAGCAATTATCGGCAAAAACAGACGCTGAATAATAAATATAACGCCATAGACGAACCTGCTTTATGGCGCTAATCACTCAGTCATTCAAATAGCTCGTCCAGTACATAATAACCCGTTGCTTGTTGCTGCTCTAAGCTTACCCTCAGCAATTTATTAGCTACTTGCTCACCGGTAATGGGTCTATACCGTTTAAAGATACCAAAACGCGTTAGCAGCGGAAGTAGCACCTCACCGAGCTTTTCTGCAATTCTAAGCTCTGAACGCTCGCCGACTAATAAGGACGGTTGCAATATACTCAAGCGTGCAAAGCTAAGCTGCCTCACCTGCTGCTCAAGCTCTCCTTTTATTTTTAAATAACGGCTCATACTATGTGCATTTGCGCCACTTGACGATACCAAACAATAATGAGGAACAGCGTTATTGGCCGCCATTTGCGCACAAATAAATTGGTATTCAAAATCAACTTTACGTTGTGCAGCCACACTACCTGCTTGCTTTAATGTGGTCCCTAAGCAAGAAAAGAACACGTCACCTTTGAACAATTCAACATAATGCGTCAAATTTTCAAAATCAATAACATGGCTAATTAATTTAGGGTGGGAAAAGTCTAATTGGCGGCGCGATAAACTCACTACCTTTGAATAGCAAGGAGATGCTAACAGCTGTTGTAATAACTGACTGCCAACTAAGCCGGTACTGCCGATTATTAGCGCCGTTTTAGCCATATTAAAGGTGACTGTCTGCAGATTTATTTAGTACATGGTGTACTGCTTTTTTATAGCTTTCACACTCTTCCTCGGCACAACTAACTACCGATTCTAAGTCATGCAAATGACCATTTTCTAAGCCATATACCCAGCCATGCACCGTGAGTTCTTGACCTCTTAACCATGCATCTTGAACAATGCTGGTTCGTGATACGTTACGCACTTGCTCAATCACATTGAGTTCTATTAAACGATCCAGCCGTTGTTTTTCTGGCAGAGCATTAAGTTGCTCTAGGTGTTTTTCTTTTACATCACCAACGTGACGAAGCCAGTTATCAATAAAGCCAAAACGGTCCTCGTTCAGTACCGCTTGCACGCCACCACAACCGTAGTGGCCAACAACCATAATATGTTTTACTTTTAATACTTCGACCGCATACTGCATAACCGATAAACAATTATGATCGGTATGTACAACCACGTTGGCAACATTACGGTGCACAAATAACTCACCCGGTAATAAATCAACAATTTGATTAGCTGGCACCCGTGAATCAGAGCAACCTATCCATAAGTATTCTGGGTTTTGTTGCATCGATAAAATTTTAAAAAATTCAGGGTTCGCTTCGCTCGTTCTTGATGCCCAGCGTTTATTATTTTCTAGTAAGTTATTTAAATTTCTCATTACATCTCTTTTAGGTCGAGGGCGTTTTTAAACTGGCTAAAATTAAAATATTACGGGGTGTTAATTGCTTCTCACAAAATGTATTAACACTGACATCATAGCCTTGCTGCTGCAAATATAAAGCACGATCGAGCACAAGCCAAACTTCTATTGCTCTTCTAAACACATGTCGAACCAGTTCAACTCGCTCGGTTATCTTTTTTCGCGCCTGCCCAATCAATAAAAACTTATTATAATCAATATCTTTTTGCAGTTTTAAGGCTTTTTTGTCTGCCGCCCAGTTACAAAACGCTGCAAACGAATCTGAAAATATCGCTTTATTCACTGAAGGGACGCTGACATAGCCTAACTCACCAGTAAGTGACTTTCTTAAAGCATCAAATCCAAGTCGCCACTCCACTTCTGTTTTTCGCACTTTGCCTACTCGCGAAGGGGCTGTAACTGTTTCTTGCAGGGCGAGCTTTAAATCTCTGTGAGTTAAATTAAGTCTGCTTTGCTGAGCATGCTCGCTCATCACTTGGTAATCATTATCAGTAAATAAATGATAGCAACAAGGTGAAAAGCTAATTTGTGGTACTTTTGCTGCACTGGCTTGATGCATAAAAGTTTGGTGTAACGCGCCGCAGGCATGTAAAGCGACGGCATGAGTGTATGGGTTGAAAAAACCCTGAGTGTTATCTTTAAGTACATCGGCTTGGCTAAATTGCATTGCAAGTCCCTGCTGCTGTGCACTTTTTTGACCTTGTTCACACAAATGAGATTGTAGTTCAACGCTGTGGACACTCTGTGCACCATTAAAAGCTAACATTCGTCCTAAATGACCTTTACCTGCACACCACTCTAAAACAGGCTGGCTACTAGCGGGTAATGCGCCAACAAAGTCTTGTAACTGAGTAAACTTTCGACCTTTAATACCATTACTGATCCAAAACGGGTATTCCTTCCGAGCGTTTGTAATGGCAGGCAATGACACTAATCGGCTTAGTTGCTCAACAGCGGGAATATAAGATGAAAAAAACTGATAGAGCTGTTCTTGATCAGAGTCTAATTCAGCAACCGCCTGATCGGATAAAGCGCTCAAAGGAGCATGTAATTCAGGCCAAGGTAAGGCATCAAAATCAAACGCAGTGCATTGCCAATACGAGCGAGTATTCATTAGCAAAGAGTCGAGGGCAGAAAATTGCTCAGTTAAGGTCATAACAGCTTAGGATATAAAAAAGACGCTTAATTATACCAGCACAATAGCACCTAATTAAGTGGTTATTTTTTTAACCTCACAGAGCAAGGGAACGGAGTAAGTAATCCACTAGCGCGATTTAAGTATTAAACGTAAATACAGAGGGATAGAAATAATGCTTATTATAATAGCCGCAATCAGCATCCAAGAAAGCTGCAGCGTTTCTTGCTTTATATATTTATAAATAAAATCAGCTTTTACTTCATCAAACTTTGTTTGATCAATCTCATATAGGTCAGCAATTAAACGCCATTTAGCCATCGACATATTACCCACAGTAGTACTCGGTGGAGCAATATAGTCTTTAAGTACCTCAGCCTCATATGCCAGTTGATGAAAACTGCGATCAGGCGCATAAAACTGTTGGGTTATGGCAATGGCTTCATCCATATTCATCACCGCGTAGCGCCACCCTTTTAAACTCGCTTGGTAAAACTTTTCTACCGTATCGGGGTGATACTTAACCATACTATCGCTGGTAAATAAAATATCCGCGTATACGTCCATGCCATAACGTTGTGGACATATAAGTCGGTGAGCAACCCCTTGCTGGTCCATATGATAAGGTAGGTCGGTAACATACACTTCTATGGCATCTAGTTTATTTTCCATCCATGCTTGTTGTAATCCATCGCCTTTGTAAACAGCCAGTTTTTCAGTATCAATACCACTGCGCTTAAGCATAGTTAGTAACTCAGAATTACTTTCTTTGCTGACTTCACTTACACGCTTGTTAATAAAATCACGGGCATGAAAAATATCTGAAGTTTCTTTTACCATCCAGCAGTAAGGAGAAAACTGTAATATGGCAGCCATGGCTACAAACGGTTCACCGGCAATACGGCGTTCTAGTATACCTGAATGCGCTACACCAAATTGCGCCTCTCCTCGCTCTACCGCACCAAAACTATTTGGCCGTTTTGGATCGGCTGGAACTATATTAACGTCTAAACCAGCCTCATTATAAAAGCCTTTTTGCTCAGCCAAATAATAGCCAGCGAATTGAAATTGGTGTGTCCACTTTAATTGTAACGTGACTGATTCCTGCGCCATTAACTGGCTACAAAAAAAGCAGGTGCTAATTATTATTCCTTTAAGTAGCAAAGAAGACTTCCATAAATATATAATTAATTATAACTATATGTAATACAGCTAATAACGCAAGCATCGGGATAGATGCTTGCTTAAAATAAAATTATGCTAGAGCGAGTTTTTCAAGCTTTTCTGCTTTAGGTTGGGTAGTTAAAAACTGAGTAAAACAGGGGTTATCGGTTTCGTCTTGAACACTGTAGCCTAGGCGATTTAAGTGCTCATTAAACATCTCATATTGGCTTGGTTCAATAGCAAAGCCTGCTAATACATTGCCCATTGACCCGCCATGATTACGATAGTGAAATAAAGTGATATTCCAGTTACTACCCAGCGTATCTAAAAAGCGCGCCAATGCGCCTTGGTACTCAGGAAACTCAAACCTTAGTAAGCGTTCATGTAACTGCTCTGGCGCTTTACCGCCAACCATATAGCGTACATGCAGCTTTGCTAATTCGTTATCTGATAAATCGCAAAAGGTATATTTGTTATCTGTTAGACTTTGTTTAAGCTCTTCAAGCTCTGCTAACCCTTGACGTAGCGCAATACCAACAAAAATTTGCGCCTCGCCAGGCCCCGCATAACGATAGTTAAACTCAGTAATGGCACGCCCACCTAAAGATGCACAAAACTGCTTAAAACTACCGCGCTTTTCATCAATGGTCACGGCTAATAAAGCTTCGTTTTTCTCACCCAGCGCAGTGCGCTCAGCCACATAACGTAAGCGATCAAAGTTTAAATTAGCACCAGACAAAATAGCGGCTAAATTTAACCCCTTTAAACCCGACTGCTGAGACCATTTTTTAAGCCCTGCAGTTGCAAGTGCCCCTGAAGGCTCTGCAATAGCTCGGGTTGATACAAAAATATCTTGCATGGCTGCACATATTTCATCGTCTGATACGGTAACTACTTCGTCACAAAACTTTTGTGCCAGTCTGAATGTTTCGCTACCAATTATTTTTACGGCAACACCATCGGCAAAACTGCCAACCCGATCAAGCTCTACCGGCTCGCCTGCTGCTAAAGCAGCTTTTAAGCAGGCGCTTTCATTCGCCTCGACCCCTATTACTTTGATATCGGGGCGCAGCGATTTAATGTATACCGCCATACCTGCCAGCAAGCCGCCGCCACCAACAGGAATAAACACCACATCTAAATCGTTAAGTTGTTGCATTAATTCTCGGGCAACCGTACCTTGACCAACAATCACATCAGGGTCATCAAATGGTGGTACAAATACGCCGTTTCGCTGCTCAGTTAATTCCAGCGCATACGCTTTTGCGGCATCAAATTGATGGCCATGCAATACGACTTCCCCACCCAATGTTCTTACCGCATTAACCTTTATTTCAGGTGTGGTCACGGGCATAACAATGGTGGCTTTATGCCCTAAGTATGAGGCACTTAGCGCCACACCCTGAGCATGGTTACCTGCGGATGCGGTAATCACAACCGAGCCTTTGGGCAGCTTATTTAATTTATTAAAAGCGCCGCGTAATTTAAACGAGTACACGGGTTGCTGATCTTCACGTTTTAACCAAACATGATTACCTAACCGTGCACTCAATTCGGCCATTTCACTTACCTCAGTCACCTTGGCTAAAGGCTCCATATTGGCTTGGATAATCGCGCGAAAATAATCGAGTTCTTGAGAAACCATACCTAGCTAAGCTCCTCCAGTTTGGCTAAATCGCGAACCGCACCTTTATCGGCACTGGTTGCAAGTAGCGCATACGCTTTAAGCGCAGATGATACATAACGATCGCGATCAAGCGGTTTATACGCTTGTTTACCACGAGCCAGTTGTTTTTGCTTGCGAGCTTCAAGCTCTTCATCGCTTAACGCCAGCGTAATTTCTCGGGTGGCAATATCGATGATAATTTTATCGCCGTTTTCAACATAAGCAATTGCACCACCGCTGGCAGCTTCTGGCGATACATGACCAATCGATAAACCCGACGTGCCCCCTGAAAAGCGCCCATCAGTAATTAATGCACACTGCTCTGCCAAACCTTTTGATTTTAAATAGCTAGTCGGGTATAGCATTTCTTGCATACCAGGGCCGCCTTTAGGCCCTTCGTAGCGAATAACCACCACATCGCCAGCTTTTACTTCGCCATTTAAAATCCCTTCTACAGAGTCATCTTGTGATTCATACACAACCGCAGTGCCTTCAAAATGCAGCATTTCATCAACAACACCCGCACTTTTAACGATACAGCCATCTACCGCTAAGTTACCTGAAAGTACAGCTAAGCCGCCATCTTGACGAAATGCATGTTCTACACTGCGAATACAACCGTTTTCACGGTCGTTATCACCCTCATCCCAACGACAATCTTGGCTCATTGCTTTGGTGGTACGAATACCAGCGGGGCCTGCACGGTAAAACTTTTGTGCGGCTTCGTTATTCGGATCGGTTGCATCCCACTTTTTAACCAGCTCACCCATTGTCATACCCGCTACGTGATTTACCGATAAATCAACTAAGCCGGCTTTGCCTAGCTCACGTACAATTGCCATCATGCCACCAGCACGGTGTACGTCTTCAATGTGGTATTGCGCTGTAGCAGGAGCAACTTTACATAAAAACGGGGTTTTACGTGAAAGTTCATCAATGTGTGACATATCAAAATCAACGCCGGCTTCTTGTGCCGCTGCGAGTAAATGCAATACCGTATTTGATGAACCGCCCATAGCAATATCAACCACCATAGAGTTCATAAATGCGGTTTTATTAGCGATGGCACGAGGCAGTACGTCTTGGTTATCTTTTTGATAGTACTCACGGCATAAATCAACAATGCGAGCTCCCGCTTCAACATACAGTTGTTTACGGTCTTTATGGGTCGCAAGCGTGGTCCCGTTACCAGGCAGCGCAAGGCCAATTGCTTCTAATAAACAGTTCATAGAATTGGCGGTAAACATCCCTGAACACGACCCACAAGTAGGACATGCAGAACGCTCAACTTGCTCAGAGTCGGCATCACTTACCGATTCATCAGCACCTTTAACCATAGCATCAACCAAATCGAGCTTAATATCGATATTCGCTAATTTAGTTTTACCCGCTTCCATTGGGCCGCCCGATACAAAAATAACCGGAATATTTAAACGCAGTGCGGCTAACATCATCCCAGGGGTGATTTTGTCGCAGTTTGAGATGCAAATCATCGCATCAGCACAATGGCCGTTCACCATATACTCTACCGAGTCGGCAATTAAATCACGTGATGGCAGTGAATAAAGCATACCGCCGTGCCCCATGGCGATGCCATCATCGATAGCAATGGTATTAAATTCTTTTGGTACACCACCGGCTTGAGTAATGGTTTCAGCCATCAGTTCACTAAGCTGATTAAGATGCACATGCCCCGGTACAAATTGCGTAAATGAGTTTACAACTGCAATAATTGGCTTACCAAAGTCGGTATCTGTCATGCCGGTTGCACGCCATAATGCTCTTGCGCCTGCGCGTTTACGCCCTTCAGTGGTAGTTGCACTTCTTAATTTAGCCATAGTTACCTCAGTGTTTGCCGCAATTAATGCGGGCATTCCTCATTCTAAAAATTGATGAATAACCAAATAGTCAGTTACTCGTAAAATTCGTTAAATTTATTTTATACAGCCTGTTGCTGTAAGCTTTGTAGCGTCACATGTTTCACATCAACCAATTTATTTAACTGGCTGGTAAGCAAGTAAATTGGTTTATCACTATCAACCGTCATTGCCATATTATATTGACCATCGTCCATATTGAGCTGTAAGTGAGTTAAATCAAAACCACGATGACGTACGACACGTAAAAAGCGCTCGATTGCGACACTTTGACTTTTTAAGGCAATAGTTAAGTTGTGTTTCATTGTGCTTTCTCCGTCATCATTTCATCGTTGGCAGCCCCTGGTGGAACAAGTGGCCATACGTTTTCTTTATCATCGATACAAGCATGAACAATATAAGGTCCATCACTCTTTAATAAGGCCGTAATTGCATCATCTACTTGGTTAGCGTGGGTAATGGTTTGTCCAGGAATGCCAAACACAGCAGCTAGCTGTACAAAGTCAGGGTTGTCTGACAGGTTAGTTTCGCTGTAACGCCCTTCAAAAAATAGCTCCTGCCATTGACGCACCATGCCCAAGCGTTGGTTATCAAGTATCAGTATTTTTACTGGTAAATTATTACGACGAATAGTGGCAAGCTCTTGAATATTCATCATGATTGAACCATCACCGGAAACGGTGATCACAAAGTCATCTTTACGCGCGATTTGTGCACCTATGGCGGCAGGTAAACCAAATCCCATAGTGCCTGCACCACCACTGCTTAAGTGGTTACAAGGGTGGCTAAACTTCATGTGCTGGGCAACCCACATTTGGTGCTGGCCTACATCACAACACACCACACTAGTGCTTGGCATACGCAGGCTAAGTTGATTAAGTAAGTAAGGGGCAAATACTTTTTCACCAGGGTAGTCGTAGCGCCACGCGTGTTTAACCTTCATTTGTTTACTATGATCGCACCACGCTTTTGGTGTAACCACGCACTCAAGTGCAGGAAGTGACGTTTTTAAATCAGCAATTAATGACGCTTTTGCGGGTTTACGTTTTCCGACCTCGGCTGCATCTATGTCTAAATGAATCACTTTTGCTTTTGCAGCAAACTTAGCTAAATTGCCGGTTACACGGTCATCAAAGCGTGCGCCAATACACACTAATACATCACATTCTTGCACCGCTAAATTAGCTGCTTGACCGCCATGCATACCTAGCATACCTAAATCATATTCGTAATCAGGTAATAC
Organism: Pseudoalteromonas sp. RW-H-Ap-1; assembly: GCF_048318575.1. GTDB lineage: Bacteria > Pseudomonadota > Gammaproteobacteria > Enterobacterales > Alteromonadaceae > Pseudoalteromonas. The sequence continues at coordinate 144,022 of NZ_CP166996.1, read as the reverse complement.
ACTACCCAGTGCTTTAAGGGTTGAAACCGCTGGCATTTGCGTTTTATTTAAAAATTGCATTAACTGCGCTTGCGCATCTGCGGCATGAACTCCGCCACCAACATAGGCAACAGGCTGTTTGGCTTCACTGAGTAATTGGTTAGCAATAGCGACTTGATTTAGATCTAGTTGAGGCAAGTATTCATCTACCGCTAACCAAGGTTTAAAAGGTACTTGCGCCATTTGGATGTCTTTGGGGATATCAACCAAAACAGGGCCAGGTCGACCGCTTTGTGCTAAATGCATCGCCTCTTGTAATATTTCGGCTAAATCTTCTGCTCGCTCAACCATATAACTGTGTTTTGTGCATGAAAGCGACATACCCAGCACGTCTATTTCTTGAAAGGCGTCAGAACCAATAGCTGCGGTTGGTACTTGCCCGGTGATGGCAAGTAAAGGCACTGAGTCCATCATGGCATCAGCCAATGCGGTAATTAAGTTAGTAGCACCCGGGCCTGATGTTGCTAAACATACACCTAATCGGCCAGTACTGCGTGCATAGCCTACGGCTGCAAACCCTGCGCCTTGTTCATGGCGAGTGAGGTAATGTTTTACAGGCGCACCATACAAGGCATCGTAAATGGGCATAATAGCACCACCTGGGTAGCCAAATACTTCATCTACGCCGTGCTTGGCGAGTAAATCAATTGTTAGTTCTGCGCCTGTCATTAGTAAATCCTCATTCCTGTGTGACAACCCGTTAAAATTTAATCTTAAAACTAAAAAGCCCCCGGACGGTTAAGTGCGGAGGGCTTTTCAATGCTTAGTTTTTTAAAGCACTACGAAGCCCTCGCGGGAATAATCACCACGATAATAATCAGGACTAGGTTAAGTGCATTGTTAAGCATAAAATTTAATACCATTTAATTTCTGTAATTACGAAACTCTTGTTTCGCTGTCTTTTTATATTAGTACCGCGCTCAGGGCGCTAAGTCAACATCAAATTCAATCCAAAATAATTATAAAAACACGCCGGCCTAGGTTTTAAAATTCAAACAACCTAAACAAAGTGAATTTTTTATCCCTTCATTTCAACTCAGGAAATTCACTATTCTTATAACGGTGAATTATGGTTTGATTAATTTTTAGCAAACCGTTGTATTTTATAGCTCACAAAATAAAATAAATTGATTTCTTAAGCGTTTCTTAAGTGTGACGACCTAGCATAACAACGTTCACTAAAAAGAGATGTGTTATGAATTCAATTTTCAAACTCAGTAAGCAATCGCAAGCAAACACCAAAAAGCGCTTTTACTTTAACTGCAGCGCTAATGCATTTGTTATTTTAATGGCATGCTATTATGGCTTAATCATTAATATTCCATTTATGCATGGTGCGTTTAGCGCTATTACTTCGCTGCACACATTTTCGTGGTTATTTCTATTCTCTGTACCGCTACTACTTGTGTGTTTATTAGTTATATTTTTTCTTTGGTGTCTGTTCGAGGGCTATTAAAACCCATCAACTACTTACTACTCGTGCTCTCAAGTGCCGCACTTTACGGCTCATTAAACTATGGAGTGGTATTTGATTACTCAATGATACAAAACGCAGCAGAGACGGACTCTAGTGAAGCGTTAAGCTATTTAAACTTGCAACTTGTTGGCTTTTTACTGCTTTTTGGCGCATTACCTGCCTTTGTTTTGAGTCGTATAAACGTAAACTGTGCCCGCCCACACAAAGAAATACTCAGTCGTATTAAACTGTTACTAGCATGCGGTGCTTTGATTGCTTTAGTGGTAGTAAACTTTTACGCCGATTACGCGGCAACAGGTCGAAATAACCGTATATTGAAAAAAGAAATCATTCCATTTCAATACCTTTCTAGTGGCTATAAGTATGCACGTGATCAGTTGCTTTACAGCGATATTAAATTTAAAAATATTGATACCAAACCAACTTTAGCATCGCTAAGTACAACACGAGTTACTGTCATAGTAGTAGGTGAAACCGCACGAGCTGAAAATTTTTCCTACCAAGGCTATGAGCGTAATACCAACCAATACACACAAAAACATAATGTCACTTATTTCGATAATGTATCGTCATGTGGCACGGCCACAGCAGTGTCAGTACCCTGTATGTTCTCACTGCAAACTCATGCCAATTTTTCTCGTTTAGACAGTGATAATCAGCAAAACGTGATTGATTTGATACAACAAGCAGGCGCAGATGTCTTATGGGTTGATAATAACAGCGGCTGTAAAAACGTCTGCTCGCGCGTACCTACCAGTAATATTGATACCAAAGCATCCGAACTATGTGATGGTAAATACTGTTTTGATGAAGCGTTGCTAGCCCCACTAAAGCACAAGCTTGCTAACTTGAGTCAGGCTAATACGCTTATAGTGCTGCATATGATGGGTTCACATGGCCCCACTTACTTTAAGCGCTACCCTGAAAAATTTAAACAGTTTAGCCCAACCTGCGACCGCAGCGATATTCAAAACTGTAGCGCTGAAGAACTGGTTAACACCTACGACAATACAATTGCTTATAGTGATTTTATCAACGCTCAAGTTATTGAACAGTTAAAGGCACTACCAGCCAATATTGATAAGCAATTACTGTATGTGTCGGACCATGGCGAGTCGCTCGGTGAAAATGGTGCGTACTTACATGGCTTCCCCTATGCATTTGCACCGACAGCTCAAACCCATGTGCCTCTTTACATCTGGGCTGATGAGCATAATCAGCGCATTACAGCCAAGTGTCTCAACAATTTAAATAGCACTTTAGCGCAATCACACGATGCTATTTTTCATACACTTTTAAACTTAACCGGTGTTGCGAGTAAAACCTACCAAACCTCTGAAGATTTACTCGCGTCATGTCAAACGATTAACCATAGCGAAACTAAAATATGAATAATAAAACCGTTATAAAACGCCAAGGCCTAATGCGCCTAATTTTTACCTTAAGCCATACATTTAATGGCCTAAAATGGATGAGTCGATTTGAGGCTGCTTTTCAGCAAGAGTTGGTTTTATTTAGTTTGCTAGGCGTATTTGCCTGCTTGCAAGAAATTACTTTAAGTAGCAAATTAATATTGATTGCCAGCTTATTGTTTGTGTTATTTGCTGAGTTGGTCAATACCGCAGTCGAAGTGGTGGTTGATCGCATCGGTAGCGAATATCATGAACTATCAGGCCTAGCTAAAGACATCGCTTCTGCCAGTGTATTTATCGCCATGCTCATCACCGTTTTGCTTTGGTGCTCTGTTTTATGGGCTTAATTAGCCAAGGTAAAAAAAGCATTAGTGCTGCTGTAGGTCATGGTGGTGTTTTTTCTCACTCTATGAAGCTTTTCACGAATCGCCTTGAGTTCATAACAAAGTGAACGCGTTTTGACTAATTATGGCAACATGGCCTACAGCAATAATTAATATCAATAGCGCTTTTAATCAGGCATTTTTACGTTACCTATATAGTAAACTAAGTTAGTATTTATAAAACAACTTAAACATGGCTAGGATTTTTTATGAAAGTGTCATTGCGTATCAGTCATTTATTGATAGCGTTCGTTTTTTTAGCATTTAGTGTCAATGGCTATGCAGCTCCTGCTCTATTCAAAATAGAAAAACAAGGCGCTAGTTCGTATTTATTTGGCACCGTGCATGTAGGTGATGCCAGCATGAAAGGGCTACCAAAAAAAGTGACTCAAGCACTAGATAACAGCAAGCAAGTGGTTGTTGAAGTGGATATTAGTAAGCTATCGCCTTTACAAATGCAGCAACGCTCTATGCCGTTTATGCTGCTAGCAAATGGCCGTACTTTACAGAGCGAGCTGTCGGCAAAAAATTATCAACAACTCAAAGACTACTTTGCTAAAAAGTCGATTGATATTGCCATGTTTAATAGCTTTAAACCTTGGGCTGTGATGTTAACCATGATGCAAATTGAGTTTCAAAACGCAGGTTATTCAGATAAAAATGGCATTGATAAGCAGGTATTAGATTATGCCCAACAGCATAATATTAAAATTGCAGAGCTTGAAACCATAGAGCAGCAACTACAAATGTTTAATGGGTTAGAGTCATTAAGCAACGCTATGATGGCAGAAACCTTTGAACAACTCAGTGATATTAATACCTACTTTATTTCTCTAGTAAATGCATGGAAACAGGGCGATATGAAAACCCTAACCAGCTACTACCACACCAGTTTTGATAACAGTCACTACGGCCAACAGAGCGAACAAGTGATGCTGATTGAGCGTAATAATAATTGGGTCACTCAGCTCACCCCAAAACTTGAACAAGGCAATATTTTTATAGCTGTAGGTGCTCTGCATTTAGTTGAGCAACATGGCTTAATTAAACAACTGCGTGACCAAGAATTCACGGTGACTCAGTTATAAACAAGCTTATATAATCGACTCACTATGAGCCGTATGCTGTTCATAGTAAGTTGGTTTAAAGTCTTCCATTTTTAGGGTGTGTTCAACCCCTTTAATGGCATCTGCTGCATGATGGTTTACATAAATAACGGTACTCGTTTTTGCCGCACACACCTTTTCTATTAGCAGTAAAACGCGTTGACGATTTGCCTCATCAAGCCCTAAACATGGCTCATCTAAAATAACTAAGGCGGGGTATTTAACCATTGCGCGTACAATAAGTAATAAGCGCTGATCGCCATACGATAGTTGAGTAAAAGCGCAATTAGCTTTATCGCTAAGGCCAATTAGTGCCAACCACTGTTTCGCTAAACGCATTTGTAGCTCATTGGCTTGTTGGTATAAACCGATACTATCGAAAAACCCAGAGATAACAGTATTGAGCGCCGAAATACTCACTCTATACTGTAAATGCAAGGTATTAGAGATATAACCAATATGCTGTTTTATATCCCAAATACTCTCTCCTGTGCCACGCTTAAAACCAAACACCTCAATCTCATTGTTATAACACTGAGGGTTATCACCGGTGATTAAATTTAATAAACAGGTTTTTCCTGAGCCATTCTTGCCGGTAAGTTGCCAATGTTGGTGTTGCTTAATCGTCCAGTTTAAGTTTTCAAAAATAGTCTGTTCACCATAACGTACATGCGCATCAGTAAGCTTAACGAGTGGCGCGTTTGCATTTGAAATGAAAGTAGGCTCGGGTGAATCTGGAATAGTTATAGGTGTATGTTCTAAATGCAGTAACTTAAACAAATCGGCTCGTTTTGCTGCGCACGGTTTTGCTAAGCTATGTTGTAAAAGACCCTTGCTCACATAAGCAAAGTGATCAACAAACGCAGGAATTTCATCAACACGGTTTAGCACAAACACAAAGCAAGTGTGCGTACTCAGTTGCTTTAATAGGCGGTTTAACTGCCTAGCCGATTCAGCGTCTAAACCATCAAATGGTTCATCAAGCACAACTAAATCACTATTAGCAGACAGTGCTTTAATCAATAATAATTTACGTGTTTCACCGGTCGATAAATCAGTAAAATTACGATTAAGTAAGGCATCAAAATTAAGAGCAGTAATTAGCTGTTGGCATAAATCGTTATTTATTTCAGGTTCAGAAAAGAGTATGTCAGTTACTTTTTGTGGTTTATCACTTTTGCGATTAGCGCTCAATAACTGCTTTTGTAAATCACTTGAAACTAACTGTGGATTGTTAAAAGCACTATGACGTTGCCCACTTTGTTGCTTGGCTTCACCAATAAGCGTAGCGCCAAGCGCAGATTTACCGGCGCCATTGCCGCCAAGTAATACCCAGTGTTCCCCCTGCTTTACTTGCCAAGTTAAATCCTTAATATAATAGCGATTACTACCACCGGTGGATAAATAGCCACTAAATTGCTGAAGTAAAATTGAGCTCACACTAGCTACCAAAATAAGTCTTAAAAATTCAAATTAACTTACAAAAGAACAATTAGGCAAGTGAGATTTAATCAACCTCAGTTAGAAAAGCATCATTTAGCGCCGCGATTATGCTTTGCTGATCTATGGGTTTATGAATATGACTTATTGCTCCAAAAGCTTTAGCGCGAGCAATATCACTATCAGAGGTGTTTGCGGTAACCACAATAATTGGGCGTGTTTTGTCTTTTTCATGCAGCAGTTTTGTGGCTTCAAAACCATCCATAATAGGCATATTTAAATCCATAAATATAACATCATAGCTATTTTCAGCTGCCATTTCACAGGCAACCTTGCCATTTTCAGCCGATTCAACGTGTATGTTCAAAGAACTTAATAACTTTTTTAATACCAACATGTTGAGCGGGTTATCTTCAACCACTAAACACTTAAGATCATCAAATAAGCGCGTTGGCTTACCTTCGCTTGTGTCCATTTCCAATGGTAGGGTTAGAAATACAATGGTGCCTTGTGGGTGGTTGTGCTCAAAACGAATGTCGCCATTAAGCGCATTAACAATGTATTGCATGCGGATAAGCCCTGTTCTGAGGCCTTGAAAATGATTACTTTGTTCATTATTGTCTAACTCGAACTGATCAACCGGGTGACTAAAGCCAATGCCCGTGTCCTCGACATTCAATGATAGTTGATTATTGTTGAGCGTGGCGATGACGGTGACCGCCCCTTGCTCAGTAAACTTTAATGCATTACTAAGCAGCTCATTCACTATTTGTTGGAGGCGTGCGTGATCTACAATCACAGCGCAGTCTAAGCTCGGTGCTAACTCGCTGATTAACTTTAAGCCCTTTTCAGTACAGCCATATTCATACACTGCCAATACTTTGTTTAAAGTAGTTAGTAGGTTGTCAGAGGTTGGCTTTAACGACCAGCGATTTAAACTAAGCGCCTGTAAATCTTGAAGTTCATCTAGCATTGCTAGCAACCGAGTTGAACAGTACTGAGCTTGACGCTGAATTTGTTGTTGCGAGCTGGGAATGTTCAATTCATTTATAGAACTAATTAATCCCTGTAATGGAGTTCTAAACTCATGACTGGCGCGTGCGATAAAATGCTCTTTATTCTGACTGACTTGCTCGGCAAATTCTTTTTGTTGTTGATACTCAAGCAGGGTCTGCAAAACTTGCCGCTCCATTGGCATAAACACAAATCTTAACTCTATAAACAATAGCGCTAGAGTCAAAAACCAACACAGTAGCTCAATATTGGCAACCCAATTAACCTTTGTCACCGCTTGCTGCTCAAATAAACTCACAGCGGTGTCTAATTTTTTTAGTAATGCTTCAACCTCACCTACAGAAAGCACGGCTGAGTTCGCAGGCTCTTTCTGGATAAGTAATTCTTTAGCTTGTTTTATAAAAACAGATACCTCGGCATCTAGGTTACCTGGGGTGGCATAATATAAATCAACCAAAGCGGCATTTAAATAAACCGCCTCAGCTTGCTCATTTTTAGTAAGTAAAAACGTATGTCCTTGTTCGAATAGCCCAAGGGAGTGAGCCAACGATTTCAGGTGCTGTTCGTTGTTAGCTGTTTGATTAATTAGCGCATTACTATGCCACGCTATTTTTTGTGACAGCATGCGTTGCTTACCCGCTATATTGATAATTTTCGCATCGTATTTTTGCACAGAAAAGACGTATTGCATGAGTAGTGCGGATACGCTGATCAGCAAGGCAATAGCAATTAATGCCCACCGATAACGTTTGCGAATACTCTTTACAATATTAAACATAAACCAAGCTGCTTTTTATTTTCACTTTAATCTAACTGTAGCAAGTTAATCAGTTAATTCACTAATTATTAGATATAAAAAAGCCCAACTAAAAAGCTGGGCTATTTACAATATCATTAACGATTTTCTAAACGGTTATAATCAAACATACCAAATTCAATCCCTCGATACTGGCGGGCAACGTGATGTAATATATCGCTGTATTGCCAAAACTGAGGATGAGTTCGACGAATCGCAAATTTGGACTTCAAAGCCCGATAATCCGCCTCTACTTGCATAAGCGGTAATTGCTCTGCAAATGCAGCAACTTGTTGCGGGTTATTTAAATACCAAATTGCTGATGGGTAATCACCAATAAAGCCTGGCACAATCGTCACGGTATCTTCTTCATAAGCACGCTGTCCGTCTTCGTTTAATAAGCTCGAAATATTATAATGCGCGTTATGATGAATAATCGTATAAGCCTTGTGCTCATCCTGCTCCTTTACTAACACATACGATAGCTGCGGAAGTAAGTTAATTGCTTTAGCAGGCATGGTATTGATTGCACTTAATGGTGCGGGTACTTTTTTATAGTCATAACGAGGACTCAATACCGGCTCAAGCGTTTGTTTAATTAATCCATATAACTCTGATTGTGGCTTATCAGTTTGGTAATTAATACCGCTGGGCTGGCTAAACTCACGGTTATTTTCGAAAAAGGTCGATAGACTTGGCGGTGATTTACGATACCAACTTTGCTTAATAACTTCGCGTTGTGACTCGGGTAATAACGCAAGGAAGTTTTGCTCACCTTCTAAGCGTAAAAAATCCATATATAAACGTGTTATCAATTGATGGCCAATATTGCCATACACATCAAAGCCTGCCACTAGTAAGTAGTGAATACGCTCAAACAATGCATAATCAAGTACCCACATCGTTTTAGGTTGCTGGCCAATAAGTCCTTTTACAACGGTTGCACTATCGAAATGGCGAAAAATTGTCAGCGCTGCATTTTGGTTATGCCCTTCCCCTTTCCACAGTAAATCAGTAGTTAAGTGCTCGCCATTTTTGAACATTTTATTGGCTAGCTCAACTTTGGCTTTTAAATAGCGCTTTTCACGAACTGAGTACTTTACCCAGTTAGAAATGGGTAACGCATTACTCTCCTCGGCTGCTGGTAACTCTAATGCGTCTTCATGTTGCATTAGCATTTCACTAACCTCTGGAGTCGCCACTTTTTTAGGATCGGCAAATGCCACCCAAAAATGGTCATTAATCACGTTCAGTGCAATTTGACCACGACAAACAGGGCCTTTAATGAAGCCCATAATAATTAACTCAGCTTCATCGAGCATAAATTGATATTTAGCATCAATAGGCAATGCTTCAAAAGTTTTAAATGGATTTGATGCAAGTGCTGGCTCATAGCTTGGTAAACTAGATACAGTGTATTTTGGTGCGATAAACTGCTGATATAAGCGTGTTAACTTCTCATCCGTTAACTTAAGTGGTAAATGCGTTTTTGACAAAATTGTAGAACGGTCGTGAAGCAGTCGATAATAAACACGCTCAACCTTTGGGTTATCATAAGGGCGACGAGCACTAATTAACTTAATATCTTCCCCAGGAGGGGTGCTGGAGCGTACCAACTTAAAAAGTTTGGTGATTGCGCATCACTAAAATAAATGTGCGCTAAAAACCAATGTTCATAAATATAACGCGCTGATAACTGATACTTCAAACCATCTTGATTTAAAAATGCTTCCCAGTTTTTTACCTTTGCAAGCTCAGTAGCTGATGGCGGCTTGATATGCGCCATTTTCCCGCCTTTTTTAATCCAATTTTGTAAGTGCTGAAATTCAGCAGCCGACACCCCTGGTAAACCATAGGGCATACCCGCATGCGGTTGCTCATCGGCTAATTGATCAAACTCACCCATAGTCGCACAACTTTGGTTACGGCTAAGCGAAAAATCAAAGCGTTCATCTAATACTTCATCTTCTGGCAAAGGTGAACTTTGCTTTAATACCAGCGTGTTAAATAACACACTACCGGCTAAATTGGCTTCTTCATTTTGTGCTCGCTCGTTTAATACCGGGCTAAACTCTTTTTCACGCCATTGCTCAGTGGTGGTTGCATCAAATAATAATCTGCTCGGTGTTGAGGCTAATAACCGAGTACCATCGTACACCAGCTCTTTACTCAGCCCTCTATCTATTCCCTCAGGAGACGACAGCTTCAATTGACAAGGCGCATCATAACAACCATGGCAAACCACGCAGCGAGTATCTATTACAGGCTTTACATGCTGAAGAAATTCGGCGCCATCACCACTATTAGCATCAACAATACGCGCTTGTGTTTTTTCGGGACCAAACAGTTCGTTATAATGAGCATTTCCTAGGTAGGCACAGCCACTTAAAATAATCAGTACAAATGTACTTATAATGATCTTTTTCATTACTCTGCCTCATCGCCCAAATCGAACGTGGGCATCATATCAACTTGAGGTGACACGAACGTCAGCTCATCAACTGTAGTCACTACAGCGCTTAATAGAGGACCTTGCGTGAGCGTTAGTTGAGCGTCATGTTCGCTTTGCACTACACTTGAAAAGCTTGAATTGATGACATTCAATTCATAGTCCGTAATGCTTATGCCAATACTACTGTCAGCACTGGGGTTTTGGCATAGCTGAGTCAGTAGCTCATCACTTAAAATAACTGAAATTTCCACGTCAGGCTGCGCTAAGTCACGCGTACTTAGTGTCTCATCTAGAATAAATAAAGGGAGGGTTAAATTGCTATCTTGTTCAAGTTCCATTGGACTCTCTTGCTGACTGGCGGTGTAATTACCGCCATTATAGCAAAAAAGCACATAATTACTGCGACTAAATAACCACACTAAAGTCTAAAATTAATCCTAAGCATTGCTAATTACTAAGCTTTAATATCATCCATTGCCGATTCAATCATAGAAAAAACAGCCCCTTGAGGGTCGCAAATAACACTAAAACGCCCTACATCAGGGATATCTGTAGCAGGTACGCACACTTGCCCTCCAAGGATCGCCGCTTTTTTTACATAGCTATCGCAGTTATCCACGGCAAAGTAAATCATCCAATGGGGAGGCACGTCTTCTGGCCACTCATTATTCATTTGTAGCATGCCCGCTACAGGCTTACCTGCAACTAAGAACAAGGTGTAATCCATACATTCCATAGGCTTTATTTCACTTTGCCAACCTAGTAATTCGCAATAAAAGTGACGGCTCGCTTCGCTATCACGCGTTGCCATTTCGTGCCAATAAGGCGTGCCGAGCTCACAAGGACGCTGACATCCTATATGCTCTTTACCTTGCCATAACGCCACTATGGCGCCGGTTGGGTCTTTAAGCATTAACATGCGCCCTGCATTCATAACATTGTGAGGGCCTGCTATAATTTGCGCGCCTAGCTTTTGCGCCTTAATTGCACATGTATCAACATCATCTACCGCAATATAGGTAAGCCAGTAGCTAGGTGCGGAATCGTCCACTTGCTCTTTAGGCATTTGGTACATGGCAGCAATATCGTCACCTTGCTTTTGAAGCATTGTGTAATATTCATCTTCGCCAATTGGCTGGTCGTCATTCCCCCATTCAAACAACGAGGTATAAAAAGCTTTTCCATCTTTCCAATTATGAGTACACAGTTCAGCCCAGCAAAATATACCTTGCGGATAATTATTTTTATTATTCATCGCCCATTTCCTGTTGTAAATTTAAGCTAATTTTAGCTTAGGCTAATAGTCTATAAGAGTCGATAGCTATTCAATGAATAGACATGCCTTTACTGAGTTTTAGCGTATAGTCATATTCCCTCCTATAAAAAAACACCACTCAAATATTAAACTATAGATATTCAGAGGTTACTGAAGCGCAGGCTTCTACTCGGGGTTGATACTAACTCAGGCTACTTAGCTGACACTAGCACCGAGCAGCTAAAAGCTGATAGCTGATAGCTGATAGCTGATAGCTGATCACTTTTCTTCAAACATTAAAAAACCCGAGACTAAGCTCGGGTTTTTTTAATGCTTAATGCATTACAACAGTTGATTACTCAACGATAGTTGCAACAACACCAGCACCAACAGTACGGCCACCTTCACGGATAGCGAAACGAAGACCTTCGTCCATCGCGATTGGCGCGATTAGAGTTACTGTCATCTTAACGTTATCACCAGGCATTACCATTTCTACGCCTTCTGGTAACTGTACGTCACCTGTTACGTCAGTTGTACGGAAGTAGAACTGTGGACGGTAACCTTTGAAGAATGGAGTATGACGACCACCTTCATCTTTAGAAAGTACGTATACTTCTGAAGTGAATGTTGTGTGTGGGTTGATTGAACCAGGCTTAGCTAGTACTTGACCACGTTCAACGTCTTCACGCTTAGTACCACGTAGAAGTGCACCAATGTTCTCACCAGCACGACCTTCGTCAAGAAGCTTACGGAACATTTCAACACCAGTACAAGTAGACTTAGTAGTCTCTTTGATACCAACGATTTCAACTTCGTCATTCACGTTGATGATACCAGCTTCAACACGACCAGTTACAACAGTACCACGGCCTTGGATTGAGAAAACGTCTTCGATAGGCATGATGAATGGCTTATCGATGTCACGCTCTGGCTCTGGAATGTAAGAATCTAGTGCTTCTGCAAGCTCTACGATTTTAGCTTCCCATTGCTCTTCGCCTTCAAGTGCTTTAAGTGCAGAACCTTGAATTAGTGGTAAGTCATCACCTGGGAAGTCGTATTCAGAAAGAAGTTCACGAACTTCCATTTCTACTAGCTCAAGTAGCTCTTCATCATCAACCATGTCACATTTGTTCATGAACACAACGATGTAAGGAACGCCAACTTGGCGAGAAAGTAGGATGTGCTCACGAGTTTGTGGCATAGGACCGTCAGTCGCAGCAACTACTAAGATAGCGCCGTCCATTTGAGCAGCACCAGTGATCATGTTTTTAACATAATCGGCGTGACCAGGACAATCTACGTGTGCGTAGTGACGAGTAGGTGTATCGTACTCAACGTGTGAAGTTGAGATTGTGATACCACGCTCGCGCTCTTCTGGAGCGTTATCGATTGATGCGAAGTCTTTAGCAACACCGCCGTATACTTTTGCAAGTACGTTAGTGATTGCTGCAGTTAGTGTAGTTTTACCGTGGTCAACGTGGCCGATTGTACCAACGTTTACGTGCGGTTTTACGCGTTCAAACTTTTCTTTTGCCATCTTAAAAAATTCCTAATAAAGAAATTAAAGCCTGACTCAGTATTGAGCCAGACAAGCTAAAATCATATAACAGCGCGAGCTGAAATTATTGTATCTGCAACCTGCTTAGAGGCTTCAGCGTACTTCAAAAACTCCATAGAGTATGAGGCACGGCCCTGTGTTGCAGATCGTAAAGCAGTCGCATAACCGAACATTTCAGATAATGGTACCACAGCATTAATTTGCTTAAGGCCACCAAGTGCATCTTCCATGCCTTCGATCATGCCGCGACGACGGTTTAGGTCGCCAACTACATCACCCATGTTTGCTTCAGGAGTGAGTATTTCAACCTTCATTACTGGTTCTAAAAGCGCAGGGTTTGCATCTAGCGCACCTTGTCTCATAGCCAGCGAACCTGCTATTTTAAATGCCATTTCATTCGAATCTACATCATGGAATGAACCATCATATAAAGTCGCTTTAACACCAAGTAATGGGTAGCCTGCCAGTACACCTTGAGCCATTTGCTCTTGGATACCTTTGTCTACCGCAGGGATGTATTCTTTCGGCACTGAGCCACCTACGGTTTCGTTTACGAACTCGTAAATTGGGGCTTCATCATCCGAAATATCCATCGGTTCAAGTTTAAGCCAGACGTGACCATATTGACCACGACCACCTGATTGACGTACAAACTTCCCTTCAACTTCAACAGTTGAACGAATAGCTTCTCGGTATGCAACCTGCGGCTTACCAACGTTACATTCAACACTGAATTCACGTTTCATACGGTCGACGATGATATCAAGGTGAAGTTCACCCATGCCAGAGATAATAGTCTGGCCTGATTCTTCGTCAGTTTGTACGCGGAAAGATGGATCTTCTGCAGCTAGTTTTCCTAGCGCGATACCCATTTTATCCTGGTCAGCGATTGTGCGAGGCTCAACCGCAACAGAGATAACTGGTTCTGGGAACTCCATACGCTCAAGCGTAATAATAGAGTTCGGATCACACAGTGTTTCACCTGTTGTTACGTCTTTGAGACCAATAGCCGCCGCGATGTCGCCTGCGTGGACTTCTTTGATCTCTTCACGTGAGTTTGAATGCATCTGAACGATACGACCAAGACGCTCACGCTTACTTTTTACTGGGTTATATACCGCGTCACCCTGTTTAACAGTACCAGAGTAAACACGGAAAAAGGTTAAAGTGCCAACAAACGGGTCTGTTGCAATCTTGAATGCAAGAGCAGCAAACGGCGCTTTATCATCAGCAGGACGCTCTTCCTCAGTACCATTTTCTAAGATACCTTGGATTTGTTTCACTTGTGTTGGTGATGGCATATATTCAACAACGCAATCAAGTACAGCTTGAACACCTTTGTTTTTAAATGCACTACCACACGTCATGGGAACAATTTCGTTCGCTAATGTGCGTTGACGCAAAGCATTTTTAATTTCTGCTTCGCTTAACTCTTCACCTTCTAAGTATTTATCCATTAGTTCTTCAGTAGCTTCAGCAGCGCTTTCAACTAAGTGAGAGCGCCATTCTTCGGCTAATTCCTGAAGTTCTGCCGGTATTGCCTCATAAGAGAAAGTCATACCCTGGTCTTCATCATTCCAGTTAATGGCTTTCATTTTAATAAGGTCAATAACACCTTTAAAGTCGTCTTCAGCGCCAATAGGCAGCTGGACTGGAACAGGCGTTGCTCCAAGACGAGATTTCACCTGGCTTACAACCGTTAAGAAGTCAGCGCCTGTGCGATCCATTTTATTTACGAAGATCATTCTTGGAACTTCGTATTTGTTCGCTTGACGCCAAACTGTCTCAGTTTGCGGCTGTACACCCGATGAAGCACAAAGAACAACTACCGCACCATCTAGTACACGTAAAGAACGCTCTACTTCGATAGTGAAATCTACGTGTCCTGGGGTATCAATAATATTGATGCGATGGTCGTCAAATTGAGCGTCCATCCCTTTCCAGAAACACGTTGTTGCAGCAGAAGTGATTGTGATACCACGCTCTTGTTCCTGCTCCATCCAATCCATAGTTGCAGCGCCATCATGCACTTCACCGATCTTATGAGAAAGACCTGTGTAGAACAGAACACGTTCTGTTGTGGTGGTTTTGCCTGCATCTACGTGAGCACAAATACCGATATTGCGGTAACGCTCAAGTGGAGTTGTACGTGCCATAAAATCCTCTTAAAGGTTAAGGACAGATTACCAACGGTAATGAGCGAATGCTTTGTTCGCTTCAGCCATACGGTGAACGTCTTCACGTTTCTTAACCGCAGTGCCTTTGTTATCAGCAGCGTCAACGATTTCTTGAGCTAAACGTAAGCCCATAGATTTTTCGCCACGCTTACGTGCAGCGTCTACTAACCAACGCATACCTAATGCGTTGCGACGTACTGGACGTACTTCAACTGGTACTTGATAAGTTGAACCACCAACACGGCGAGATTTAACCTCTACCTGTGGACGGATGTTATCAAGTGCAGTTTCAAAGATTTCTAGGTGCGACTTGCCTGATTTCTCAGCAGCCACGTCTAGCGCACCATAAACGATTTTTTCAGCAGTAGATTTCTTGCCGTCTAACATTACGATGTTAACGAATTTTGCAAGAAGTTCCGATCCGAACTTAGGATCTGGAAGAATTTTACGTTGACCTATTACGCGTCTTCTAGGCATTTTGTATCTCCGGTTTATTCAGGTTTGTCCTTTTGGAACAATCACCCAAAACAATAATTAATAATATTTAGTGCTTGGCCTTACTAACGGAAAACAATTAGCCTTTAGGGCGTTTTGCACCGTATTTAGAACGAGCTTGACGACGGTCGCTAACGCCTGCACAGTCAAGTGCACCACGTACAGTGTGAAAACGCACACCTGGTAAATCTTTAACACGACCACCACGGATTAGGATTACACTGTGCTCTTGAAGGTTATGACCTTCACCACCGATGTATGAAGTTACTTCGAAACCGTTAGTTAAACGTACACGAGCTACTTTACGTAACGCCGAGTTTGGTTTCTTAGGTGTAGTTGTATATACGCGAGTACATACACCACGCTTTTGCGGACACGCTTTAAGCGCAGCTGAGTTACTTTTAGTAACCTTGCTACGACGTGGCTTACGCACTAGCTGGTTAATAGTTGCCATTTAAATAGCTCCTGAAATTAAAATTACTACTGAAAAAAATAAAAAATCCGCCCTTGTTTTACCAGCATGTTTTAAACGTGCAAGTAAATGGGTGGCGGAATTTTAATGAGCAAAGATTGACCTGTCAACCTAAACCGCTCGCAAGGCAGCAGATAACTACCTTGCGAAACTCTAATCTATTGATTAGGTTCGGTTTATTGATTTCCAGATAAATCCGCGTTTAAAGCATCAGTTAGTGCTTGAGTTGCCTCTTCTGCACTTACCGTTTGCTCTTCAACAACGTCTTTTTGCTTACGACGAGCCATACGCTCTTGATGATACGCAAAACCGGTACCGGCTGGGATCAATCGACCCACAATTACGTTTTCTTTCAGACCGCGTAACTCATCGCTCTTACCATTTACAGCGGCTTCTGTTAGGACACGAGTTGTCTCCTGGAACGAGGCTGCTGAGATGAAAGATTCTGTCGCTAGTGATGCTTTTGTAATACCCATTAACTGGATTTCAAACTTAGCTGGGATCTTACCTTGAGCTTCAAGGTCGCGGTTTGCGATATTAACGCGTGCCACTTCAATTTGCTCACCGGCTAAGAACTCAGTATCACCACCGTCTAGAATGATACATTTACGTAGCATTTGACGAATAATAGTTTCAATGTGCTTATCATTGATCTTAACGCCCTGCAAACGGTAAACCTCTTGCACTTCGTTAACAATGTAGTTAGCAACATGAGTCACACCACGTAGGCGTAAGATGTCATGCGGTGATTCTGGACCATCGGCGATAACTTCACCTTTAGACACTTGCTCACCTTCAAACACGTTAAGTTGACGCCACTTAGGGATCATTTCTTCGTAATGATCGCCTTCAGCTGGAGTAATAACTAAACGTTTCTTACCTTTAGTCTCTTTACCGAAGCTAATCGTACCGGTGATTTCAGCTAAGATAGCTGGATCTTTCGGCTTACGCGCTTCAAATAAGTCGGCTACGCGTGGTAGACCACCCGTGATATCACGAGTTTTCGAACCTTCTTGCGGAATACGTGCTAGTACGTCACCTGGGTTTGCAGTCGCGCCGTCTGTTACTTCAATCGTAGTGAATGAAGGAAGACGTGTTTCTTGCAAGCCACGCTCATCACTTTCAATGATAAGTTTCGGCTCTTTCGCATTCGCTTTAGCAAGATCTTTAACAACTACACGAGTTAAACCCGTTAGTTCGTCAGTCTGTGCTTCAGTATTTGAATCATCGATATCGCTGAACGATACTTTTGATTTATGCTCAAGAACGATTGGGTGACTATGCGGGTCCCAAGTAGCAACAATGTCGTTACCTTGAACTTCTGCATTGTCTTGCACTGTTAATACCGCACCGTAAGGTACTTTATAACGCTCTTTCTCACGACCATAGCTATCAATGATAGTGATTTCTGTAGAACGTGAGGTAATAACAATCTTACCGTCTGTATTTAATACATACTTAGCGTTGTGAAGTTTTAATGTACCGTTAGTTTTAACTTGTACATTATTTTCAGCAGACGCTCTTGATGCCGCACCACCGATGTGGAAGGTACGCATCGTAAGCTGTGTACCCGGCTCACCGATTGATTGCGCCGCGATAACACCCACTGATTCACCCGCGTTGATGATATGACCACGTGCTAGGTCACGACCATAACACTTAGCACAAACACCAAAGTCGTTATCACAGGTGATAACTGAACGTACACGAACTTCATCAACTGAGTGCTCTTCTAAAAGGTCACACAGTTTTTCATCAAGCATGATGTTACGTTCAACAAGTACCGTATTAGTACCTGGAATTACAACAGGCTCTGCAACAACACGACCTAGTACACGTTCGCGAAGTGCTTCTACAACGTCACCACCTTCAATAAGCGGTTTCATTGTTAAGCCATCTTCTGTGCCACAATCGTCTTCATTGATTACCAAATCTTGTGCAACGTCTACTAGACGACGCGTTAGGTAACCCGAGTTCGCTGTTTTCAGTGCTGTATCGGCAAGACCTTTACGCGCACCGTGCGTTGAGATGAAGTACTGAAGTACGTTTAGACCTTCACGGAAGTTAGCCGTGATTGGCGTCTCGATGATTGAACCATCTGGACGTGCCATTAGACCACGCATACCTGCTAGCTGACGGATCTGAGCGGCACTACCACGAGCACCTGAGTCGGCCATCATAAACACTGAGTTAAATGACGGTTGCTCTTCTTCTTCACCTTGCGCATTCACTACGGTGTCTTTTGACAAGTTAGCCATCATTTCACGTGATAGGTTTTCATTTACACGTGACCAGATATCGATAACTTTGTTGTACTTTTCACCAGCCGTAACAAGACCTGATTGGAACTGTTGGTTGATTTCAGTTACTTCAGCTTCTGCTGCTTCAATGATTGATGCTTTAACTGGTGGGATAACTAAGTCATCGATACCAATTGAAACACCTGACTTCATTGCGTAGTGGAAACCGGTGTACATAACTTGGTCAGCAAACACAACTGTGTCTTTTAAACCAAGACGACGGTAACACTCATTTAATAAGCTAGAAATTTGCTTTTTACCTAGAGCTTGGTTGATTGACTCAAACGGCATACCTTTAGGTAAAATTAAAGACAGAATTGCACGACCCACTGTAGTATCAATGATAGTAATTGTATCTTCTACAACACCATCTTCATTAGCTACTGATTGGCTAATACGTACTTTCACTTTTGCGTGAAGGTCGGCATTACCACTACGGTATGCTTTTTCTGCTTCTTTAGGATCTTTAAATACGGTGCCTTCGCCTTTGGCGTTAATGCGGTCACGCGTCATGTAATAAAGACCTAATACAACGTCCTGTGAAGGAACGATGATTGGCTCACCATTAGCAGGCGATAAGATGTTGTTTGTAGACATCATTAACGCACGAGCTTCTAGCTGCGCTTCAATTGTTAGCGGTACGTGTACCGCCATTTGGTCACCATCGAAGTCGGCGTTGTAAGCCGCACATACTAATGGATGCAAATGAATCGCTTTACCTTCGATAAGCACAGGTTCAAACGCTTGGATACCCAAACGGTGAAGTGTTGGTGCACGGTTAAGTAATACTGGATGTTCACGAATTACTTCGTCTAGTACATCCCATACTTCCGCTACTTCACGCTCAACCATCTTTTTAGCTGCTTTGATTGTCGTAGCCATGCCGCGACGTTCTAATTTGCCATAGATAAATGGTTTGAAAAGCTCTAATGCCATCTTCTTAGGAAGACCACACTGATGAAGCTTAAGTGTAGGACCAACCGTGATTACAGAACGGCCAGAGTAATCTACACGCTTACCAAGTAAGTTCTGACGGAAACGACCTTGCTTACCTTTGATCATATCAGCAAGCGATTTAAGTGGACGTTTGTTAGAACCTGTAATTGCACGACCACGACGACCGTTATCAAGTAGCGCATCAACCGCTTCTTGTAACATACGTTTTTCGTTGCGTACGATAATATCTGGTGCAGCTAAATCTAGTAGACGCTTAAGACGGTTATTACGGTTAATAACACGACGGTAAAGGTCATTCAGATCAGATGTCGCAAAGCGGCCACCGTCTAGTGGTACTAATGGACGTAAGTCAGGTGGCAATACTGGAAGTACTGTCATAATCATCCACTCAGGGTTATTACCTGATTGGTGGAACGATTCCATTAACTTAAGACGTTTAGTGATCTTTTTACGCTTAGTTTCAGAGTTAATTGTTGGTAACTCTTCACGCATCTCTGCAATTAATTGAGCAAGATCGAGTTCACGAAGCAAGTCTAATACTGCTTCAGCACCCATCTTCGCTTCAAACTCATCGCCGTGCTCTTCAAGTGCATCTAGGTATTCTTCTTCACCTAATAGCTGACCACGCTCAAGCGTTGTCATACCAGGCTCAGTTACTACGAATGATTCGAAGTAAAGAACACGTTCAATATCACGAAGCGTCATATCAAGCATTAAGCCGATACGTGACGGTAATGATTTTAAAAACCATATATGCGCAACTGGACTTGCCAGTTCTATATGACCCATACGGTCACGACGCACTTTAGTGAGTGTTACTTCAACACCACACTTTTCACAGATCACACCACGGTGTTTAAGGCGTTTATATTTACCACATAAACACTCATAATCTTTCACTGGGCCGAAAATACGGGCACAGAATAAGCCATCGCGCTCAGGCTTGAAAGTACGGTAGTTAATAGTCTCAGGTTTCTTTACTTCACCGTATGACCATGAACGAACCATGTCTGGTGAAGCAAGACCAATGCGAATTGCATCGAATTCTTCGGTCTTATTTTGTTGCTTCAGAAACTTAAGTAAGTCTTTCACCTTAGCTCTCCTGTCGGAGTTAATCTTGAGGACGGATGTTCTCGTCCCTACATTCTATTCAGCCATAACAGATGCTGCAGCGTTCACTGCAGCATCTAATTGGCTTAATTTTCTTCCAACTCGATGTTGATACCCAGTGAGCGGATTTCTTTCAACAATACGTTGAACGATTCTGGCATACCTGGTTCCATTTTATGGTTACCATCAACGATGTTTTTATACATCTTAGTACGACCGTTCACGTCATCCGATTTCACTGTTAGCATTTCTTGTAGAGTGTAAGCAGCACCGTAAGCTTCAAGTGCCCATACTTCCATCTCACCAAAACGCTGGCCACCGAACTGTGCTTTACCACCCAGCGGCTGCTGAGTAACAAGGCTGTAAGAACCAGTAGAACGCGCGTGCATCTTATCATCAACCAAGTGGTTAAGTTTAAGCATGTACATGTAACCTACAGTTACTTGACGTTCAAACTGATCGCCAGTACGGCCATCATAAAGTGTAACCTGACCACTTCTAGGGTAGCCGCCTAGCTCTAGCATGTCTTTGATTTCGTCTTCTTTCGCGCCATCAAATGCAGGAGTAGCAATCGGTAAACCACCTTTTAAGTTTTCAGCTAAACGACGAATTTCGTCATCAGAGAAACTAGCGATATCCACAACCTGACGAGATTCACCGATCTCATAAGCTTGTTTGATGAATTCACGCAGCTCATGAAGCTCGCGTTGCTCTTTCATCATTTCCTCTAAGCGCTCACCAATACCGCGTGCAGCTAGACCCATATGTGTTTCAAGGATCTGACCGATGTTCATTCGCGATGGTACACCTAGTGGATTTAGCACGATATCTACCGTACGACCTTTGTCATCGTATGGCATATCTTCTACTGGTACGATAGTCGAGATAACACCTTTGTTACCGTGACGACCCGCCATTTTATCACCCGGTTGGATACGACGTTTAACAGCTAAGTATACTTTAACAATTTTAAGTACACCTGGTGCTAAGTCATCACCTTGGGTAATTTTACGACGTTTGTTTTCAAACTTCTTATCGTATTCAGCTTTAAGCTCATCGTACTGTGCAGCTAGTTGCTCAAGTTCAGCTTGCTTGTCTTCTTCAGCAAGGCTTTGAGTTAGTAACTTTTCAGCATTCAGTGACGTTAAGTTGTCTTCATCGAAGCCAGCTGCCACAAGTAACTTGCGAGCACGCTCTAAAACACCAGCTTCTAGAATACGGAACTCTTCGTTGAAGTCTTTCTTCGCTTCGCGAAGCTGCATATCTTCAACTTCTAACGCACGCTTATCTTTTTCAACACCATCACGGGTGAAAACTTGTACGTCGATTACAGTACCAGTTACAGAGTTAGGTACACGTAAAGAGCTGTCTTTAACGTCAGACGCTTTTTCACCGAAGATAGCACGTAGTAGCTTCTCTTCAGGTGTTAATTGCGTTTCGCCTTTCGGAGTCACTTTACCTACTAGGATATCGCCGCCTTTAACTTCAGCACCGATATATACAACGCCTGATTCATCAAGCTTGCCTAGTGCAGATTCACCCACGTTCGGGATATCTGCTGTGATCTCTTCTGAGCCTAATTTAGTATCACGGGCGATACACTGTAGTTCTTGAATGTGGATAGTCGTTAGACGATCTTCTTCAACTACGCGCTCTGATAGTAAGATTGAATCCTCGAAGTTGTAACCGTTCCATGGCATGAATGCCACGCGAAGGTTTTGACCAAGGGCTAAGTCACCTAAGTCAGTCGAAGGACCATCTGCTAACACATCGCCACGAGTAACCGGTTCACCAACCATACAAGTCGGCTTTTGGTTAATACATGTATTTTGGTTAGAACGTGTGTACTTGGTTAAGTTGTAGATGTCGATGCCCGCTTCACCAGGGATGCGCTCTTCTTCATGTACATTAACAACGATGCGACTTGCGTCGGCATACATTACTTCACCACCACGTTTAGCAACAATCGTTACACCAGAATCTTTTGCTAGTGTTAACTCAATACCTGTACCTACTAACGGTTTGTCCGCTTTCAATGTTGGTACTGCTTGACGTTGCATGTTTGAACCCATCAATGCACGGTTAGCATCATCGTGTTCTAGGAACGGGATAAGTGCGGCCGCTACAGAGATCACCTGTTGTGGTGATACATCCATATATTGCTGGTCCATGCGACCCATAAAGGTTGATTCACCTTTGTGACGACATGGAATAAGTTCATCTACAAACTCATTGGTTTCAGTTAAGTTTGAGTTCGCCTGTGCGATAACAAACTGACCTTCTTCAATGGCTGATAGGTAATCAACTTCATCAGTTACTACACCGTCTACCACTTTGCGATAAGGTGTTTCTAAGAAACCGTAGTCATTTGTACGTGCATACGTAGACAATGAGTTAATTAGACCGATGTTTGGACCCTCAGGAGTCTCGATTGGACATACGCGACCGTAGTGAGTTACGTGAACGTCACGTACTTCAAAGCCAGCGCGTTCACGAGTTAGACCGCCCGGACCTAATGCAGAAATACGACGCTTATGCGTTACTTCTGATAGCGGGTTATTTTGGTCCATAAACTGTGATAACTGAGACGAGCCGAAGAACTCTTTAACCGCTGCCGAAATAGGCTTAGCGTTAATAAGATCTTGTGGCATTACCGCATCAAGGTCACCTAAGCTTAAACGCTCACGTACAGCACGTTCTACACGTACTAAACCTACACGGAATTGATTCTCAGCCATTTCGCCAACACTACGTATACGACGGTTGCCTAAGTGGTCTATATCATCAACATCGCCAACACCGTTACGAATAGCAATCAATACTTTCATAACCGCTACGATGTCTTCTTTGCTTAATGTGCCAGGGCCTGTGTCTGAATCGTAACCAACACGGCTATTGAACTTCATACGACCTACTGTTGATAAGTCATAGCGTTCTTCTGAGAAGAATAGGTTCTCAAATAAGGCTTCGGCCGCGTCTTTCGTCGGTGGCTCGCCTGGGCGCATCATGCGATAAATTTCTACTAGTGCTTCTAAACGGTTGCTTGACGAGTCAATATTCAATGTATTTGACATGTAAGCGCCGCTGTCCACTTCATTGATATATAGTGTATCAATGGTCGTGTGACCGGCTTTCACCAATTCAGCCATCATTTCAAGCGTTAGCTCGTCATTTGCAGTAGCAATGATTTCACCTGTTGACTCATCAACATAGTTCTTCGCTAATACACGGCCAATGATGTACTCATGTGGTACTTCTAATTGCTTAATGCCTTTTTTCTCGATGCTCTTGATGTGGCGAGCCGTAACACGACGACCGCTTTCAACAAGGACTTCACCGTCTTCGCTCTTGATATCAAAAGCGGCAGTTTCACCACGTAAACGTGAAGGTACAAGTTCCATAAGAACCTTACCGTCAGCGATTTCAAACGCAGTTGTATCGAAGAAGATATCTAGGATTTCTTCACTCGTGTACTCAAGTGCACGTAAGATGATAGACGCCGGTAATTTACGACGACGGTCAATACGTACATATAAGTTATCTTTTGCATCAAATTCGAAGTCTAACCATGAACCACGGTAAGGAATTACACGTGCGTTATAAAGCACTTTACCTGACGAGTGAGTTTTACCGCGGTCGTTATCAAAGAATACACCAGGGCTACGGTGTAGCTGAGAAACGATAACACGCTCTGTACCATTGATTACAAAAGTACCGGTATCGGTCATGAGCGGAATTTCGCCCATGTAAACTTCTTGCTCTTTAATGTCTTTAACTGTGCCTGGAGCTTCTTTGTCCATTACTACAAGACGCAGTTTCACGCGAAGTGGAGCAGAATAAGTCACACCGCGAATTTGACATTCTTTTACATCGAATACTGGCTCACCAATACGATAACTTACGTATTGAAGCTCAGAATTTCCCGAGTAGCTTTTAATTGGGAACACAGAACGGAAGGCAGCTTCCAAACCATGATCGCCATCAGCGTCCGGGACTAAGAATTTTTTAAACGATTCTAACTGCGTCGACAGTAAGAAAGGTATATCCAAAACTTGTGGACGTTTACCAAAATCCTTACGGATACGTTTCTTTTCAGAATAAGAGTAAGCCATGGGGTTCCTCAGCTTGCTGATCTTTGACCCGACCTGTTCTTGTAAGAACAGACTTAACTGGCATCTATGCCAAGATGTACAACATTTAACTGTTGTTCCAACTTAATCCCACCTCAACACTAGCAAACTATAAAGCGTTGAAATTAAAGAATAAATCAGATTTTATTTGCGCTATAAGAATAGTCGCTCTATAGCGCAAAAAGGCCGGTGATTAAATAATCACCAGCCCTTGCCTGATTTCTCAGGCAGCGAACCTAGCAAAAGCTAGATTACTTAACCTCAACTTCAGCACCAGCTTCTGTAAGGTCTTTAGCAAGAGCTTCAGCTTCTTCCTTAGAGATACCTTCTTTAACTGGAGTTGGAGCAGCTTCAACTAGAGCTTTAGCTTCTTTTAAGCCAAGACCAGTTGCGCCACGTACAGCTTTGATTGCCGCAACTTTATTAGCGCCAGCGCCAGTAAGGATTACGTCAAATTCTGTTTTCTCTTCAGCAGCTTCAGCAGCAGGACCTGCTACCATAGCAGCTGCAGCAGTTACGCCGAATTTTTCTTCCATTGCTTCAACTAGAGCAACAACGTCCATTACTGACATTTCAGCAATTGCGTCAAGGATTTGGTCTTTAGTTACAGACATTACAAATTTCCTAATAATTAACGGACTCTAAGGTCCAAATAAATTTACACCGAAAGGGATTAAACAGCTTAAAATTAAGCAGCTTGCTCTTCTTTCTGTACACGTACTGCTTCAATTGTTTTACACAATTTACCAGCAGACGCTTCTTTCATAGCGCTCATTAAGCGTGCAACAGCTTCGTCGTATGTAGGTAGAGTTGCAAGCATAGCTGCATCTACTACATTACCTTCAAAAGCGGCCGTTTTAAGCTCAAATTTCTCATTCTTTTTCGCGAAGTCTGAAAAGATACGCGCAGCAGCACCTGGGTGCTCTGATGAGAAAGCGATTAAGCTTGGACCAACAAATGAATCAGATAGGCATTCAAAGTCTGTTCCTTCAAGAGCACGTTTAGCTAGAGTGTTACGGACAACTTTCATCCAAACACCCGCTTCGCGAGCTTCTTTACGAAGGGCAGTGATTGCACCAACTGTTACACCACGAGAATCTGCAACTACTGCAGATAGAGCACCAGTGGCTGCTTCGTTGACTTCAGCAACAATTGCCTTTTTGCCTTGAAGATTTAAAGCCATGGGTGTTACTCCTGGTTTAATGGGTTACCGTACATCGGCTTCCCTGTTTTACTCTTCCCCATCAATAAAGATGGAGATGCTTTTTACGGCGAGAGCCAGAAGATTAGGAAAAATCTATCTGGGGATTCACACCGTCTACGTAGGTAATATTAAGGCCGAAGCCGCCTACGGTCTTGGACGGAAGCCCAATTTATTGCGTTGCCCGAAGGCGCTTCGAAATTATGGACTTCAACCCGAATTCTTTACTTTGCGATTAACTAAATTAATCAGCAAAATGGCGCAAAATTATAGTACAAATTTCACGCCATGTAAACACTCAATTAAGCAA
The DNA here is from genome assembly GCF_048318575.1 of Pseudoalteromonas sp. RW-H-Ap-1. GTDB lineage: Bacteria > Pseudomonadota > Gammaproteobacteria > Enterobacterales > Alteromonadaceae > Pseudoalteromonas. The sequence goes on along the minus strand of NZ_CP166996.1, from coordinate 117,935 downwards.
CAACTGTGCTTAAAGTGCCTTGGTCAACAGAAACACCTGCGCCCATTGTTGTAGAGATAGTTACTTTCTTCAAGTAAACACCTTTAGCTTGAGAAGGTTTAGCCTTCTTAAGCGCAACAATTAGAGCTTCAAGGTTTTGTTGTAACTGCTCAGCAGTGAAATCAACCTTACCAATAGTAGTATGGATGATACCATTTTTGTCATTGCGGTAACGCACTTGACCTGCTTTCGCATTTTTAACTGCTTCTGCAACGTTAGGTGTTACAGTACCAGTTTTAGGGTTTGGCATTAGACCACGTGGGCCTAAGATTTGACCTAGTTGACCAACAACACGCATAGCGTCTGGTGATGCAACAACAACGTCAAAATTCATCTCGCCTTTCTTAACTAGGTCAGCAAGATCTTCCATGCCTACTAATTCAGCACCGGCTTCTTTTGCAGCTTCTGCATTAGCGCCTTGAGTGAATACAGCAACACGAACGTCACGACCAGTACCGTTAGGTAGTACAGTAGCACCACGAACGTTTTGATCAGATTTACGAGCATCGATACCAAGGTTAACAGCAACGTCAACACTTTCTACGAATTTAGCTGTCGCTAATTCTTTTAAAAGAGCAACTGCTTCGTTAATTTCGTAATCTTTAGTTACTTCCACTTTTTCGCGGATAGTACGCATACGTTTAGTTAATTTAGCCATTATCTTAGTCCTCTACGTTCAAGCCCATCGCACGCGCAGAACCTGCGATAGTGCGAACCGCAGCTTCTAAATCAGAAGCTGTAAGGTCTGGTTTCTTTGTCTCAACGATTTCTTCAAGTTGAGCACGAGTTACTGTGCCTACTTTTTCAGTGTTAGGACGGCCTGAACCAGATTTGATACCTGCAGCTTTCTTAAGTAAGTAAGCAGCCGGTGGCGTTTTCATGTCAAACGTAAATGAACGGTCGCCGTAAACAGAGATCACTACAGGAACTGGAGCGCCTTTTTCGATAGATTCTGTACGTGCGTTGAACGCTTTACAGAATTCCATGATGTTTACACCGTGTTGACCTAGTGCTGGACCTACTGGAGGACTAGGGTTAGCCATACCAGCAGCAACTTGTAGCTTGATTAGAGCTTCAACTTTCTTAGCCATTATAAATACCTCATTAGGTGGGTCTTAGCCTTGTGCGCGCGAGGACGCGTACTCTAGCGGCTTCCCAGTTTAAAAATTGGTTTCTCACTTTTTAGTAAACAGTTAAACAAACGTTTTCCCTGAATACAAAAAGGCCGCTGATTATAAGTTAATCAGCGGCCTTTATCAAGCTTCGTGCCAAAAATTAAGGAATTTTTAACACAACGCTTTAAATCAATTACTTATCTTGTTCAACTTGACCAAATTCAAGTTCAACTGGCGTAGAACGACCAAAAATAAGTACAGACACTTTTACGCGGCTCTTTTCGTAGTCAACTTCTTCAACCACACCACTAAAGTCTGCAAATGGACCATCAGTAACTCGAACCACTTCACCCGGCTCAAATAATGTTGCTGGTTTAGGCGCTTCTGCGTTCTCTTGTAGACGGTTAAGAATACGATCAGCTTCTTTTGTGCTGATAGGCGCAGGACGGTCTGATGTGCCACCAATAAAGCCCATAACACGTTCAGTGCTATTTACTAAGTGCCAGCTGGCATCATTCATATCCATTTGTACTAGTACGTAACCTGGGAAGAATTTACGCTCAGATTTACGCTTTTGACCAGCACGCATCTCTACTACTTCTTCAGTAGGAACTAATACTTCACCAAAGCTGTCTTCTAAACCTTTGATTTTAATATGCTCTAATAATGTTTGAGCAACACGCTTCTCATAACCTGAGAAAGCCTGTACTACGTACCAACGTAGTTTCTTTTCGTTATTCTCATCCGACATGGGATCAGATCTCCAATCCAGTTAAAAAGCCTACAGCGCGGAATAATATGCCATCTAATCCCCAAAGGATTAATGCCATAATCACTGTTGCAACCATTACGATTAATGTCGTGTGCGTTGTCTCTTGACGCGTTGGCCAAACTACTTTACGAACTTCAATACGTGCTTCTTTTGCAAAAGCTAGGAAGGTACGTCCTTTTTCAGTTACTGCTGCGATGCCTAAACCAGCTGCAACGGCAACAACAACACCAATAGCACGTAATAATACAGACTGATCTGCATACATATAATTACCAACTACTGCGCCTGCAAGTAGCGCAATTGCCACAAGCCACTTTACCGCATCCATCCCACTTGATGGTGTTTCCACATTCGTGCTCATAATATTATTACCTTAACTACAGACACAACAACCCTGCACGTCGACAGGGTTAATCCATTAAAATCTAAACTTAAAAACAAGCTTACTTAAACCGATTTTTAATTCTAGACTTTACTCACTTTGTAAAAAATTGGCAGGGGCGGAGAGATTCGAACTCCCAACCGTCGGTTTTGGAGACCGCTGTTCTACCAATTGGAACTACGCCCCTGCAAAGTGGATGCCTATTATACTTACGCAATTCATTAACACAAGAGTAAAAAGATACCCATAACTTAAAATCTCACTGACGGCTGTAAAAATCAAACTTAACATTATTAAAAAAGCAGTTTATGATTGTTTCAATTTTAGGAATACTGCCTGCACAAGGAAGCCCGTGCCTTTACTTCAAACCCTATTCAAAACCCTCATTTTAAGTATTTTTTGCTTGTTTCATAGCATGCTTATTGCCCGCCCTATTCACTTAGATACATATTCGAGTGAGCAAGGATTATCGCAAAACTCGATTACATGCAGCATCACTGATGAGCAAGGGTTTCATTGGTTTGCCACACAAGGCGGTCTTAATCGCTTTGATGGTTATGAGTTTAAACGCTTCAAGTCTCACCCTACTGAGGCTAGTATTTCAGGAAACTGGGTCACCGATTGCCTTACTGGGGGCCCTCATGCTATCTGGTTTTCTACAGCCAGTAATGGTTTAAACTTACTTGATATTCAAACCGGTCAATTTAAGGTTTTTAATACGCAAACTGAGTTGGCGATTACTGATAACCGTATATGGTCACTGGCGTCAGATAACCTAAATAATATTTGGTTAGGCCATGAACATGGAAAGTTAACACGATTAAATATAGTCAACAATGAAGTTGAGTCATTTAGCTATACTAGCCCCGAGCAAGCTAATACCGTCATACAAGATATCGTAATAGATGCTCAACAGAATATCTGGTTAGCGACCAACGAGGGATTAATTAAATTTAACCCCGAGCTAAAAACGTTTAAACACATAGCAAAGAGCCATAAAAATTTATGGCGGTTACACTTAGATACACAAGGGCAGCTATTACTAGCAAGCAAACAAGGCCTTAGCTTATTTATTCCAACAACAGAGGCTTTTGCGGAGTTTGCTCAATTTGCAGATGTATGGATCACCGATATATTAATTGACGACACCGATACCTTGTGGCTTACAAGTTATGGAAACGGTTTATTTTACAAAACAGAGCAAAGTACATCTAAAAAGAATTTTCAGCACATACCGTACAATAAACAGCAACTAAATGGGCTTGCTAATGATTACCTTTTGTCAGTCTATCAAGACCAGTTCGGTATCATTTGGATTGGTACTGATGGCTATGGCTTGCAACGTTATGATAAAAAGCAAAATCAATTTTCGCATCAACAGCACTTGAGCGATGACGAGACTACTATTAGCCATAATTTTGTTCGCGCTCTACTTAAAGATTCACAAGGTCGGTTATGGGTTGGTACGCGTGATGGCTTAAACAAACAAACCGACACTGGCTTTAAGCGCTATAAAGTTAACTCAAAATTGCAAAGCGGCCTTACTAATAATAATGTATTTAGCCTGCATGAAGATAACCAACAGCGACTTTGGATTGGTACCTATGGCGGTGGGTTACTGCAATACAATCCAGTTGAAGATAATTTTATTGCCTATACAACGCAAAGTCATCAACTTAGCAGCGATCGTGTTTATGCGATAACGAGTGATCCTAAAGGAAATTTATGGCTAGGTAGCAACCAAGGTTTAACACGCTTTAATCCCGACACCTTAGAAGTTCAACATTACAAGCACGACGACTCTGTAAATAGCCTTGCTAACAATACCGTATTTACCGTGCTCTATGATCACAATGCGGATGGATTATGGGTCGGGACGCGTGCAGGTTTAGACTATCTAAGCATAGCGGATGAATCATTTACTCATTACCCCTCGGATCAGACATCGCAGACTGGTTTAAGCCATAATATGGTCACCTCTTTGCACCTGCAAAATAACGATACCCTATGGGTGGGTACCTTTGGTGGCTTAAACCGCCTTGATAAAAAAACACAAAAAATCACTTATATTACCGAACATGATGGATTACTAAACGATAATATTTTTGCCATTAAAGATGATAGACAAGGCTACCTATGGCTAAGCAGTAATCAAGGACTCACTCGCTATAATCCCACTAATCAAGCTATGCAGCATTTTTTACCTCGTGACGGCGTGCAGCATAATTCGTTTATTTTAGGTGCCGCTTTTCAAGCAGCTGATGGTGAGCTATTTTTTGGTGGAATCAATGGCTTTAATCAGTTTAACCCTAGTAAACTGCAACTGAGTATTTCAGCCCCAACCCCAGTATTAACTGAGCTATTAATTTATAACCAAGCAAGTACAACAAAAAACTATCTAACAGATCAAAAACAGCCAGCAAAATTAATAAATCATACTAAAAAACTCTCTTTTCCAACTAGCCAAGGGGTCATTGGCTTTAAATATTCAGCCGTTAATAATGCTTCATCGGCTAATCAATACCAGTATGCTTACAAGCTAAGTGGTTTAGATAAGCAATTTATCTATACCGATGCAAGCCAACGACAAGTTAACTATTCACAGCTAAGTGCAGGTGACTATCAATTACAATTAAAAGTTAGCGATCAATACGGGCAATGGAGCAAAGTTCACACTATGCTAAAGCTGACAGTAACGCCTCCTTGGTGGCAAACGAAATTGGCGTATGCGACTTATTTTATAATAGCTTTGATTATTACATGGTTAATTTTAGCGTCACGCTATCGAGCTAAAACCGCAGAGCAACTCATTCAACAAGAAAGAAAGCTTACTCAACTAAAGACCCAATTTTTAGATAATATTAGCCATGAACTTAAAACGCCACTGAGCTTAATTTTAGCGCCAGTAGAAAACTTACAACAGCAACAACTCGGTGCTCAAGCGCAACATCAAGTTTCTATAATTAAACGCAACGGGCACCGTCTGCTTAATTTAATCAATGAGCTATTACAGCTCAGTCAGCGCCCAAGTGCGACTATAGAGTATGTATCTGCTTATTCTATAAGCCCTTTTATAGCACAAATAGTAGACGACTTTACTATTTTGTTTACTCAAAAAAATATTAGTTTTTCCTTTAAAGACAATACGCAACGTCCTAGTTATATAAATTTAGAAACTAAGCATACTTTATCTATTATTGATAATTTATTGACCAATGCACTTAAATACACCCCATCAGATGGAACCATTAACCTAACGCTTTCTAACACAAACAATAATGTTGTTATAACGGTATCTGATACTGGTATTGGTATCGAAGAACACCAGCAAGCGCTTATTTTTGAACGTTTTACTCGTGTTGCAACACACAACCAAACAGGCAGTGGTATAGGTCTCGCGCTGGTTAAGCAGCTTGTAGAGCAATACGGTGGGCAAATTTCATTAGTCAGTAAAATAAACAAGGGAAGTTGCTTCACAGTCACGTTGCCATTGTGTGAATCAGATAACTTATTAACGGATAAACAATTATCGTCCTCTCAAACTATGCCACTAAAAAACAACAAAAAACTACTCATTGTTGAAGATAACGAAGAAATGCGTGAGTTACTGTTTTCATTGTTTAGTGATAACTACACCTGCCTCACCGCTATCAATGGAGAAGAAGGGCTTATGCTGTGCCAAACTCAAATGCCCGATATAGTACTCAGCGACGTAATGATGCCAACAATGGATGGATATCAGCTTCTAAGCGCTATTCGCTCAGACATTTCAATAAACCACATTCCTGTTTTATTACTCTCTGCCAAAGCAGACAGTCGCAGCAGAATCAAAGGGCTTGATTTGCTGGCCGATGACTACCTGTGTAAACCCTTTGAAGCATCATTATTAAAAAGTCGGATTCATGGCTTATTAGGCATTCGTGATGCGTTAAATAAGCACCTAATAAACCAGTTATCAGCCCAAGCACATGCTGTGACCTTAGATGCGCAAATAGAGCAGAATAAAGATTACACGTTTACTGAGCGCTTAAAAACAATCTTGCGTGACAATTACCAAAATGAACTGTTTAGCGTCGAAGAGTTTGCCAGTGCAATGTGTTTGAGCCCTCGTGCACTGCAATTAAAAATGAAAGCACTTTTTGACATTACACCCAGTGATTACATTCGCAATACCCGCCTAGAATATGCAGCAAAATTATTAACTGATAGCGACTTAACCATAGGTTTAGTTGCAGATAACACCGGCTTTAGTTCTCAAAGTTACTTTGCCCGTTGCTTCAAAGCCAAATATTCACTTACACCAAAACAATACAGAGAAGCGCAAGCATGTAAAAGTAGTTAGCTTCGCATCTGTACTCAAAGCTTTCGCCTGAGTACTATTTTTAAGCTACTGATTTATTTAAATTAACCTTAATTAGCCATTGCTAAAAAATAACTACAAATGTAATTAAGTAGATAAATTAAGGAAAATACTATGCTCTCATCCATACAAAAAACGCTACTTGCCACAGCATTGATAACAAGCTTAAGCGCATGTCAAAGCACTTCAACCAACGTCACTTCAAATAAAAATTCACCTGACATTAATGAAGTAAGTAAACAAAAATACAATGGCCCTAAAGCACGTATCGCCGTGGCGCGTTTCACTGATAAATCAAATAACTCAAGATGGTGGCGAAAAGAAATTGGTGAAGGTATGGCAGATCAACTTACCACCGCCCTTGTTGGCACTAATCGCTTTATTGTATTAGAGCGCCAAGCACTAGACGCTGTGCTTTCGGAGCAAGATTTAGCAGTATCGGGCAGAGTGAGTGCACAATCGGGTGCAGCGTATGGCGAAATTGAAGGCGCTGAGATTGTCGTCGTTGCAGCGGTTACTGAGTTTGATGATGACAGTTCAGGCGCAAGTGTTGGATCGGGCGGTTTTATTGGTGATGTGTTTAGCTCTGTTTCAGCTGGCTTTTCTGGATCGCATATGGCTATTGACCTAAGGTTAATCGATACCCGCACTTCACGTATTTTAGCCGCAACTAGTGTTGAAGGCGGTAGTAAAGATTTTAATTTTACCAGCGCAGCAACAAACTTTGGTGGCGCATTGGTTGGAGGGAGTCTTAGCGGTTGGTCAGATACACCAAAAGAAAAAGCACTACGTGAAGTAATAATTAAAGCCGTTGAATTTTTAGAAACTAAAATCCCAGATACCTATTATCGCTACAACCAAAACAACACGCTTGCTGCAGGCTATACAGCACCACCACCGCCAAAGGTAACTCGTAAAAAAGCGGCACCTGCTGCCGTCGCTGTTGATGTGCCAAATCATAGAATGCCACATTATGAAAAAATGGACTTAGCAATGTCTCGTATGAACTTGGTTTGCTTAGGGTATTTAAAAAACCAACCTAATTATGAAGAATTTGAGACTGAAGACGTAAAATACGACCGCCAAACTGTATTAGCACTGCGCGAATATCAACAAGAAAAGAGCTTAAAAGTGACAGGTCTTGCCGATGAAACAACAAAGAAGTCTTTAGATGACACAAAATGTTTAGCAAAAACTCAAAAATCAGGACTTGAAAGTCTAGGCAGCATGTTTCAATTTAACTAAGCAACACAATTAAATTTCAATCAAGAAAGCGGCTATCCTCAAGCCGCTTTTAATCTACTCGTAATAACTCACCGCAATAAAAATCGCATAACAACCAAATTTGCTCAAATTGATGGGTATTTGGAAAAGCTATTTTTTTGACTGTCGCTTCAAAATCACTTCTGTGCCAAATAGTGCTGGCGTTACGAATTAGCAGCCAGGTACGTTTTGAGTAATAGCGCTTGGTGGCTTTTTGCTTGAGCAATCGTCCTAGTGCGGATTGCAGTCGGTGTTCACTGGGCTGTTGTGCCATGTCAGCTAAGTCACGTTGCATTTGTATCGACAGTGGTCGCCCTAACACAGCCATGGCTTCGGTTTCGCTGGCGTATAAATGCGCTACTTCTATATCGAGTTGCTCATTTGCTTGATAACAACTTACATCGGGTCTATTCGGTTCATTATGCCAAATATGGCGCATATGAATGCCGGTTTGCTGTTCATAGCAACGTAAAAACAACTTAGCTGCATCGTGCTCTAATTGTTGTTTTTCGGCATCACTGCTGCGTTTCATTCAAGACCTTATAAACGTCATTTAACAGCGAGGAGGCGCCAAACCTAAATGTCTCTGGTGCTAAATAATCATGACCCATAACCTCAGTTGCTAACTGCAAATAAGTATTGGCATCACCTGTCGTTTTTACCCCGCCAGCGGCTTTAAAGCCAACTGATTTTGATGAATTTTTAATAGCTTTAAGCATAATTTCAGTTGCTTCAAGCGTGGCATTAACCGCGACTTTACCGGTGCTGGTTTTTACAAAATCTGCTCCCCCTTGAATAGCAAGCTCGGTTGCTTGAGTGATAAGTGCAGGTGTTCTTAGCTCACCGCTTTCAATGATCACTTTAAGTTGAGCGCGACTACCACATGCTTTTTTACTTTCACTCACGTATTCCAGCACGGTATTGGCTTCGCCTTTTATAAGCGCTTTATAAGGAATGACTAAGTCAATTTCATCAGCCCCGCGCTCTATGGCTATTAGCGTTTCATTAAGTACTTCATTGAGTGGCGCATCACCTGTAGGAAAGTTAGTTACTGTAGCCACTTTTACATGATTCAATAAACGATTAGCGAGTGCTATTTTTGCATCATCTACAAATTCACTAAACACACAAACTGCAGCGGGAGTGCCTAACTTAGGATCAATACTGTTTACTAATGCATTAATACTAGCTTGATTATCATCGGTGTTTAAACTGGTTAAATCCATTAAACTAACAACTAGCATGGCGTTTTGAGTATTATTTGTCATTTTATGCCCATGAAATTTTAAAAACCTTAAACTATATAAGCATCATAGCTTAATCTTGCTATAGCTCATAACCAAACACTATAAGCGCGCTTTTTATACTAAACAGCACTCTAATCCTTACTAAATAAGATTTAGACCTAAAAAACACAGTTTATATAACTTTTGAGTATATCAACTAAGATTTAATTATTTTTTACTTATCAATAGCCGCTATATTCTGCCTTTGTGTTAAATACTTTATTATCTTTTTTAGGGGCCTTACTCAGTGCAATATTTACCTATCTTTACCAAACTCGACAACAAGCCAGTATTGGTGGTTGGCGGTGGAGAGGTTGCCTTGCGAAAATGCCGCGCATTTTTGAAAGCGCGTGCTGCTGTAACTTTAGTTGCCCCGTGGTTTTGTGATGAATTAAAAGAACATGCGCACAACAATGAAGTAACTTTAATAGATGCCTATTTTGAAGAGTCACACCTTGATGGCAAAATTTTGATTATTGCTGCCACCGACAATGATGAAGTTAATAATACGGTATTTGAACTCGCCAATGCACGTAATGTGTTTGTGAACGTGGTGGATGATCAACCTAAATGTACCTTTATTTTCCCCTCTATTGTTGATCGCAACCCAATTACCATTGCGATTTCAAGTGCAGGCACAGCACCGGTATTAGCAAGACGTTTACGTGAAAAGCTCGAAACACTTATTCCTCAGCATATTGGCCCTCTCGCCAACTTAGTCGGTGGTTTTCGTCATAAAGTAAAACAACGCTTTAAACACTTCGCCGATCGTCGCCAGTTTTGGGAAGGCGTGTTTGATTCATCAGTAGTGAGTAAAGTCCAAACCGGTGATACCCATGGCGCTGAGCAACAACTAGAGCAAATGCTAGATGCCAAAGTAGAGCCTGAAGGTGAAGTATACGTAGTCGGTGCAGGCCCAGGCGACCCAGAGCTACTTACGCTAAAAGCATTGCAGCTAATGCAACAAGCCGACGTGGTGGTATATGATTACTTGGTTTCTGATGAAATCATGGAATTAGTGCGCCGCGATGCCGATTTAATTTGTGTGGGTAAACGCTTAGGCGATCATAGCGTAGCTCAAGAAGATACCAATAAGATGCTAGTTGATTTAGCGAAGCAAGGTAAAAAAGTATGCCGTATTAAAGGCGGCGACCCGTTTATTTATGGTCGTGGTGGCGAAGAAGTACAAGTACTGTCAGCCAATAACGTAAATTACCAAATAGTGCCAGGTATAACAGCGGCCGCAGGCTGTAGTGCCTATGCAGGTATTCCTTTAACGCATCGCGACCATGCCCAAGCCATTCAATTTGTTACTGGTCACTGTAAAAAGGAAGGCCAAGAGCTTAATTGGCAGTCACTTGCACAAAAAAACCAAACACTGGCTATTTATATGGGGGTGATTAAATCGCCGCATATACAAGCCGAGCTATTAAAACACGGGCGAGAAGCAACAACGCCAGTGGCAATAATTGAAAATGGCACACGCAAAAATCAACGCGTTGTCACAGGACAGTTAGACCAATTAGCGCAGCTAATTGAACAATATGATATTATTTCACCGGCATTACTCATTATTGGTGAAGTGGCTTCGCTGCATAAAGAATTGAACTGGTTTGGCGAAAAAGCACAGATCAGTAGCTTTGCTCAACCACTGACAGACGTAGCGTAGTTTAACAGATTTTAATTTAATCATTTTAGTAGGACGACCAACAATGGCTTTAACTCACCTTCAGCAACTCGAAGCTGAAAGTATCAAAATCATGCGCGAAGTCGCCGCTGAGTTTGAGAACCCAGTTATGCTTTACTCAATCGGTAAAGACTCATCGGTACTTTTGCATTTAGCTCGTAAAGCATTTTACCCTGCGAAAATTCCGTTTCCGTTATTACACGTAGACACCAACTGGAAGTTTCGTGAAATGATTGAGTTTCGCGACCGTTTAGCTAAAGAGTACGGCTTTGATTTAATCGTACACAAAAACCCTGAAGGCATCGAGATGGGTGTAGGCCCGTTTACTCATGGTTCGGGTAAACATACCGATATCATGAAAACTCAAGGGCTAAAGCAAGCGCTGAATAAGTACGGTTTTGATGCCGCATTTGGTGGCGCACGTCGTGATGAAGAGAAATCACGGGCTAAAGAGCGTGTTTACTCATTTCGTGATAAACACCATCGCTGGGATCCTAAAAACCAACGCCCTGAGCTTTGGAATACCTATAACAGCCAAGTAAACCCAGGTGAAAGCATTCGTGTATTCCCACTATCTAACTGGACTGAACTAGATATTTGGCAATACATTTATCAAGAAAACATCGAAATGGTGCCACTATACCTTGCTAAAGAGCGCCCAGTGGTAGAGCGCGATGGTACGCTAATTATGGTTGATGACGATCGCATGCCGCTTAATGAAGGTGAAGTACCGCAAATGAAGTCGGTTCGCTTTAGAACATTAGGCTGTTACCCGCTGACTGGTGCGGTTGAATCTACCGCCAGCAATCTAACCGAAATTATTGAAGAAATGCTGCTTTCATCGTCATCTGAACGCGAAGGTCGAGTGATAGATCATGACTCAGCAGGCTCTATGGAGAAGAAAAAACGTGAGGGGTATTTCTAATGTCTAACCTAAATAACGATACATTTAATGAAGTAAAAGAAATTGGTATAGACGCTTACCTAGCACGTCAACAAGATAAAAGCTTATTGCGTATGCTGACTTGTGGCAGTGTGGATGACGGTAAATCTACCTTAATTGGCCGCCTACTGCACGATAGTCACCAAATTTATGAAGATCAGCTAGCCGCGCTTCACAAAGATAACGAAAAAGTGGGTAACGCCGGTGAAGAGCTTGATTTAGCATTGTTAGTTGATGGTCTACAAGCTGAGCGTGAGCAAGGCATAACAATTGACGTAGCGTACCGTTACTTCTCAACCGCTAAGCGTAAATTTATTATTGCCGACACCCCAGGGCATGAGCAGTACACCCGAAACATGGTTACCGGTGCATCAACCAGTGATGTTGCCATTATCTTAGTGGATGCACGTTATGGTGTGCAGGTACAAACTAAACGACATAGTTTTATTTGTGACTCATTAGGCATTAAGCAGTTTGTGGTTGCGGTTAACAAAATGGATATTGTTGATTTTGACGAAACCGTTTATGAAAAAATTAAAGCTGATTATTTAAAATTTGCCAAGCAACTTAACGTATCAAACATTAAGTTTGTGCCTATGTCGGCACTTAAAGGCGATAACGTAGTAACTCGCTCTGCACATACTCCTTATTACACCGACAAGCCGTTGCTTGAGCTGTTAGAAGACTCACCAGCCGCTGAAATCGACACTGGTTTTGAAGCGCGTCTTCCGGTGCAATACGTGGTACGCCCTAATCTAAACTTCCGTGGTTTTCAAGGCACGCTTACATCAGGTAAATTACGTGTAGGTGATGAGGTGAAGGTACTGCCTTCAGGTAAAAAATCACATATTAAAGAAATTGTGACTTTTGATGGCAACCTCGACACCGCCGAGGCAGGTCAAGCAATTACAGTGACACTTAATACTGAAATAGATATTAGCCGAGGGGACGTTATTGTACCTGCGAATTCGCAAGCGCAAGTAACTAACCAATTACAGGCTAAAATTGTGTGGATGCACGAGTCACCATTGGTGCTCGGTAAAAGTTACAACCTTAAACTTGGCAGCAAAAACACCTCGGCAATGGTCACAAAAATTGACCACACAATTGATGTAAACACGCTAGAGCATGGCAGTGCAGATTCATTGCAGTTAAACGAAATTGCGATTGTGACACTGGAGCTGACCGAGACTGTTTTAGCCGATCAGTACCATCATAATCATGAAACCGGTTCGTTTATTCTTATTGATCGTTTATCAAACTTAACGGTTGCAGCAGGAATGATAGAACAGGTACTGCAAAGTGAAGAAAATGCGGGACAATTCAGCGACTTTGAAGTTGAATTTAATGCCCTTGTACGCAAGCACTTCCCACATTGGCAAGCGCTTGATATTTCAAAGCTATAACGTTAATGAACGCCTGTTAGGAACATTTAAAGCATGGTAGAACAGCTCATTTTAACAGGCATTATGTTGCTTTTAGTCGGGTGCCTATTTGGCACCCGTATTAATCCTGCATGGTTATTTGTAAGTGCCATAGGCACAAGCTACTTAACCGGGTTAATAGATTTAGAAAGCATGCTGGTTAATTACACTAATTCATCATTAATTACTTTAGTGTTATTAATTTTAGTGTCGATAGCGATAGAAAAAACCACACTTATTCAACGCTTAGCTAAATCGTTATCCAGTGGTAGTTTAGTTAAGTCAGTAACTAAGTTAGGGCTGTCTACCGCCTTTTTATCGTCGTTTACTAATAATACCGCGGTAGTTGCCTCATTAATTACCGCCATAAAGGATAACCCAAACCACTCTCCCTCAAAGCTGCTGTTACCCTTGTCGTACACCGCGATTTTAGGGGGGACTATTACGCTTATTGGCACCTCTACTAACTTAATCGTAAATGGCTTTGCAGTAGATGCGGGCATGGCGCCACTGGGCTTTTTTGATTTTACCTTGGTGGGTTTAGGCGCACTTAGTGTGGGCTTAATCACTATTTTAGTGATGCTAAAATGCCTGCCCGACAATGGTAAAAATAGCCAAGAAGTTGTGCCTTTTTATTTAGAAGGGAAAGTACAAAGTGGCTCAAAGCTAATAAATTGTACTGTAGAGGAAAACGGTTTACGCGATCTAAAAGACTTATTTTTGGCTGAAATTATTCGTGATGGCAACCGCATTTGCGCCGTTACCCCCCAACATATTATTCAACAAGACGACATACTGCTGTTTGTTGGCGACATAAAATCGGTGCCTTTGCTTACTCGCTTTGATGGCTTAAAAGTAGTTCACGACAAACACGAAAAAGATATAGAACACCTCGTTGAAGTTGTCGTTAGCCAGTCGTCTAAATTAATTGGCAAAACGGTAAAAGAAGCCCGCTTTAGAGAGCAATTTCATGCTGCCGTTATTGCTATTCGCCGTGGGCATGACCGCTTACAAGGCGGGCTTGGGCAAGTGCGATTACAAGCGGGTGATTCACTCATTCTAGCCCCTGGTAAAAGCTTTTATGACTTAACTAACTTAAAACGCGAGTTTGTGTATATTTCAGGGCTTGATTTACAAACCCACCTCGGTGCAAAGCAATCAAATATTGTGCTGTTAAGCTTTGCGGGTGTGCTGGGGTTAAGTATTTTAGGTGCAGTACCGCTGGTTAAGGGCTTGTTAGTATTACTTATTGGCCTAATGCTGTGTGGTACTATTAAGTTGAGCGAAATAAAGCGTCGCTTTCCTATTGAGTTACTTGCTGTCGTGGGCAGTGCTATAGGTTTAGCTAAGCTGATGATAGGCACTGGCCTTGCTGGGCAAATATCAGATGCCATGTTTATAGTGCTAGGCGACTTTGGCCCTTATGGCGCATTTATCGCTATATTTTTAATGACGGTGTTATTTACTGAATTGATCACTAATAATGCCGCAGCAGCGCTATCGTTTCCGGTTGCCTACTCATTGGCCATTGGTTTTAACGTAGAACCTTTGCCGTTTATTATGGCAGTTGCATTTGGCGCTTCAGCCAGCTTTATTTCACCTTTTGGTTATCAAACTAACTTAATGGTTTACAGCGCAGGGAACTACCGACGAAAAGACTATGTAATGATGGGGCTACCGCTTTCTATTATTTATTCAATCACCGTACTGACTTTGATCCCGCTGGTATTTCCGTTTTAATGCCCGCGCTTATAGCATAAAGAGACACAGCAAATGGATAACAATATTGTTTGGCATAATTACGCCACCACTAAAATTCAGCGCAGCGAACAAAAAAAGCATAAGAGCGCTATTTTATGGTTTACTGGTTTTTCAGGTTCAGGTAAAAGTACCGTTGCGAATGCACTAGAAGCAGCACTCAATCAGCAAGGCGCACACACCTATTTACTTGATGGCGACAATGTACGCCATGGTTTATGTAAAGATTTAGGCTTTAGTGATGCCGATCGCGTTGAAAATATCCGCCGCGTAGGGGAAACCGCCAAGCTAATGGTTGACGCTGGTTTGTTAGTCCTTACTGCGTTTATATCTCCTTTTAAAGCTGAGCGCGATATGGTTCGTGAGTTAGTTGAGGGGGGTGAATTTATCGAAGTATTCATCGACACCCCTCTTGAGGTGTGTGAAAGTCGCGACCCAAAAGGCTTATATAAAAAGGCGCGCGCTGGTGAAATTAAACACTTTACCGGAATTGATTCTACTTACCAGCCGCCGGTTAATCCTGAAATAATTTTAGATACTAGTAAAAACACCCTAGACCAATCGGTAGATCAACTGATAACGTATCTAAAACATCAGCATATACTATAGGCCCATCTAATGAACCAAACTGAACTGCTAGAAGAAACCCTCATTCTCGCTCGCGAAGCAGGAAGCGCGATTATGGGTATTTACAACAAAGACTTTAACGTTGAATACAAAGCTGATGAAAGCCCCGTAACCGACGCCGACTTAGCAGCTCATAAAATCATTAGTGCAGGATTAAAAAAACTCACTCCCGATATTCCTGTATTGAGTGAAGAAAGCGCCGACATTGGTTGGGACGTTCGCCAAACATGGAACAGCTACTGGCTGGTTGACCCAATTGATGGCACCAAAGAATTTATTAAAAAGAACGGCGAGTTTACCGTTAATATTGCCTTAATCGAAAACGGCAAACCAGTTTTAGCTGTGGTTGATGCCCCTGCGCTAGGTGTATCGTACATAGCCGCTGAAGCCATTGGTGCTTTTAAAGATAAAGGCGATGAGCGCATCGAGCTTAAAGTTACCACCAAACCTAACAATGGCCTTATTCGTGTTGTAGGTAGTCGCTCGCACCCCTCTCCCGATTTAGCTGAATTTGTAAGACGCTTTGATGAGGTTGAAATGGTGTCAAAAGGCAGCTCACTTAAACTGTGCTTAGTTGCTGAAGGCAGCGCCGACATTTACCCACGCTTAGGCCCAACCTGTGAATGGGATACCGGCGCAGGCCACGCCATTGCCGAAATAGCCGGCGCTAAAGTAACTAAGCTCGATGGCAGCCCACTTATTTATAACACTAAAGATGAGTACTTGAATCCGTATTTTGTGGTGAGTGCGATAGAAGAGTAAGAGCTACGGGCTGCGGGTTACGGGCTTAGAGTCGCGAGCAGCTCAATGGCAATTTAAACACCGTAGGTTGGGTTGAGTGGAACGAAACCCAACAAGCATCTTAAATTACGGGCTACGGGTTAGGGGTTACGGGCTTAGAGTCGCGAACAGCTCTAAGCACAATCAACATAGTAATCAATACCCATTGTTTATAGTGATTTATGTTGATAAGGTCTTATAAACAACAAAACAAGGATGTGAATATGCAACATAACTATACAGCAATACTCTTCATTTTAATTACTCTATCTGGCTGCTCATCTAAACAGCCTTCAAGAATTATAAACGATGTTACTACAATTAATATCCCTGAACTTAATAAGATCTCAAGAGCCGAAATTGGTGATACTTTGCTCGAAAAAAGTATTGCTTATACTTACGAAGGCTTAGAGCTATTCACTACTATAAGTGATGGTGGCTCTTCTCGTGAATATGTGATGACGCCTCATAAACTCCCATTTATTAAAATCGATAACAAGGGACAAAAATATTATCAAGCATCAGCCAATAACTATTATGTAAACGATATTACTTTTGGTCGGAGAATACCATTATATGGTGAATATTTAATATTAAAGCCAGATGGCTCTTTAGACTTAACAGGTTACTACGATCTTAGTACAGCAGATCCAATTGCAACACCAGACCCAAAGTTTAAAGTTGGTAAGCTTGTTAATATCTCACAACCAAGTTTCAAACAAGAGCTGATCTATAATGGTAAATCTAAAGATACAGTAAAATTTATGTATCGTGAGTTTTCTAAAGACTTTGCTCGCCCTAGCTTTTCTCAAGAAGTTAATTATGACCTTACTGAGAGTAATGTGATTGGCTTTAAAGGGGCACGCATCGAAATATTAAACGCGACTAATACGAAAATTGAATATAAAGCTCTTAAATCTTTCCCAAATAAATA
This sequence comes from Pseudoalteromonas sp. RW-H-Ap-1, assembly GCF_048318575.1. GTDB lineage: Bacteria > Pseudomonadota > Gammaproteobacteria > Enterobacterales > Alteromonadaceae > Pseudoalteromonas. Next base: position 100,565 of record NZ_CP166996.1, on the reverse strand, counting down.
ACCGAAAAATCATGCAATGCGGTAATTTTTGAAGTTACCGCATTGACTTAGGGCATAACAAGGCGTTACTTTCAAACAAACTATACTGTGCTTCATGTATATGATTATTTAACTTCTCCTTATTTTCACCGTTTCTTAGAGCCTTCATAACATCTTGATCTTTTAACTCATTAGAAGGTACTTTTTCTAAAAGTATTCGCCTTAGGTAATAAACATCAGAGTGTGTACAACCAACTGATTGTTGATGATCTTTGCTTGAATCGAGCCTTAATTTTCCGTCGCTATCTTTTTTAACATCAAGCATGACTTGCAGATAACTATATATAAACTCAGATTTTATAATGCTACTTTGCTGACTACCTGAGTCCTCTTTACTTAGCTGAGCTATTTCACGTAATACATTGTCTAAATCATCTTCATTACTTTTAATTTTGGATTCTAGATAAGAATCAGCTTTACAATATCTCTCAAAGCAAGTGGGGTTCGCTTCTCGAAGTGCCGTGACCATAAGCAAAGAATAAAAATTAACCTCTCCCATTAATTTTTTAGATTGCCACGCTTGATTAACTCGACGTAGTACTTTCTTAAGCTGGCGAGGAGAATCTATAATTGCAATAACTTGATCTAATTTATTCTTTTCATGGGTGTTGCTATATCTATAAAGAATGATTTTACTATGATTGTTTTTAGCCTCATCAATACTGGCTCTAGTAAAGCTAGCTAGCGTTTTTCTAAAATCATTTTTTGCAATATCTTCTCTATAATCTGTCGCTTTTGAGATCACTTCAAAATCCTCTGGCTTGTCATTACCCATCGCGACGATAAAGTTGATATTACTTAAGTCTTTATTCCTTAACCTATCCAGCAATGCAGCTATTTCATTTAGGCGCTTTTCGTTTTCATCACCCGTACCACGATCAACGTCTTGCAAGGTTATAAGTAATTTATGGTTCGTTACTTCTAATACTTTGTTGAGCTTTAAAAAACGTTCATCGATATCAACTGGCCCTGCGAGTAGTGAGGATAAGAATTTCAACCAATTAGGACCAAATTTCATAGCTTCGGTATAATGTTTAGGTAACGCACGAAAAGCACACATATCAATGTGCTGGCTGATATCATCGATGATATTACTGAGTATCACATGTGCGACACTGCCGCTGGCTGCGCCCCACGTTGATATATCACTGTGTATCCAGCCCCCATCTTGCTTAGGGCTTTTTGCTAACTCACTTACAATACTGTCAACTATACTACTTTTTCCGCAACCATAAGGCCCACATAGCGCTATGTGCTGTGCTCCCCTTTTTCATATCCTTCTGTATCACCGCCTGTCCGAAGCCGCTTAGCAATGCGCGTGGCATAAACCTGCAAGTCAGGCTCTAATTGTTCTATGTTTTTAATAGTGGAATCGTCTTTAAACCAATGTTTAAACTGCTCTAATGTTTTAAAATCATTTGAACTAAGGCTACTCGCACAGTCCAGAGTTGTTTGATTACGATTCCATTTAGCTTTAACCCATCCATTTACATATTTACCTATCAAAAATATTACGGAAAGTATGTAAACATCTACCACTATAAAAAGTGGCCAACTAAAACCTGTATGACTGATATGCAAATATATAAAAACTGCGCTAATTGCAGCTATAAGAGAAAAACATACAACCAAACTAAGGCTAATTTTTTCATTACCTTGTTGATAAGCTGTAATTATGGAAGAGCCTAAAATTAATACGATGAAATACTCAAAACAAGAAGTAGCGGCTATTAACTCTTCTTGGTTTGAAGTGAAGTAAAAAATCGAACCTATAAGAATTATCGACAACCATAAGCTTATCGTTACTGGCGGGTACTTAAAGCTAAACCCAATACTGCGTTTGGCGTGGGAGATATAAAACTTATCCAGCATTAACTTGATGCCAATACCGGCTAGAAAAGCAAAACTATAATGCAGCACAGGGCTTGTATTTAAAATACTGCCCCACTTCATATAAGCTTGCTGTACAAAACCGACTTTGCTTAAAAATACGGTAATTGTTGCAGCGGTAATTGCGCACAATAAAAGAGAAAGCCAGCGTGTGACTGTAATAGGGAGAGTTTTAACCTGTGACAACTTAATATCCTTATCAATACGTTACCTTGCCAGTGTATATCAATTGAACATTATTGAATAAGTAAGTTTAATAAATAAAGCTGCCTCTCTTGGCTTTACTAATCGCATGACGCTATGGCATGTTGGGTTTCGCTTCGCTCTACCCAACCTACGCTTTGATATAAAAATAAAATTTTATTACTTTAGGTCTTATTTTGAGTTTAAGGCTATAGTCAAAAAGAAAGAGCTGTCCCTACTCTTTCTATAACCCTTAACGACTTTGCTGGGCGATAAAAGCAAGCGAGTGTTGATTGAATAAGTCAGGGCGTTCTACGTTACAAACATGGCCGCAATGGTGAATAGTTTGCAATACGCTATTTTTATGGCGCTTTACCATTTCTTTAACCGGGCCAAGGAACATGTGATCTTCTTTACCCATAATGTAAAGAATGGGTATATCAATGTCTTTTTCTTTGAAATACTGCATTAAGGGGTTTACGTCCATGGCTAATTTAAACCATTTTATAAACTCTTTTTGGCACAAGCGTTTTGCTTCACGAACAAACAAAAGTCGAGACTCTTTATGACGCTTTTTCGGCATCATAATAAAAGCAAATAAACGATACAGCCACATGTAAGGCAACAAGTGTTTAAAGGTATTGCCTAAATAAACCAATGTATTACTACGAGTATTAAAACGAGTAACCGCCCCACCTAGCACCATACTAGAAACATATTGCGGGGCAATTTCTGCAATATTTCGAATAAGAATTGTGCCCAATGAAATACCAACAAAATGTGCGCTGGTTATATTGTTATGATCTAACACATCGATAATGTCTTTAGAGACATTATTAAATGAGTAATTATTATCAACAAAGTTTTGTAATAGATCATTCGATTTACCGTGACCACGAAGATCAAGCAACAATACATTATATTCTTTTTTATAAGCTTTAAGCTGACGAAACCAGATTGCCGAACTCCCCCTGCGCCATGCACAAATACTACCCATGTTTTACTGGTTTCGTGCACAAAAATAGTATGGAAAAGAATGTCTTTGCTCATTGCAGTTAGCGGCCTATTTACTTCAGTTGGCTGATTAAATTGTAGAAAGTATAACGGAGTTTAGAAAAAATCTCTTATGAAGTTCCGATTAATGGCTTCAATGTTACAGGATAAAACTCGTTTTGAGTGGTTAGTTATCAATTAACTGGCCAAGAAAGTGGCCAAGTATTTTCAATTCTCATAATCCCCTTACCAACCATTCGCTGGTTAATGCATACCAAGTACACATTGGCTTGAAAATAACTTTTCAGATTGTATGTCCCTCCTTCAATAGCATCTTTGCTGATTATTCACGCATTTCGCAGCATAATCCTGCACTAATTGCGCAGCTTTTAAACACTGTTTCATATTCGTGACAGTCAGTAACTAATAAGCTACAACAATTTTATATCTAAGACATAAAAACACATGAAATGTGTGGTTAAAAACTATATTCTTCGGCGCAATTATTATGATAAATAATGGATACACACACATGACAACATCTCAAGGTGCAACGCTTTCAAATGCACCAGCACAAGACGCACACACGTCTAAATCAAAATGGAACCTGCATGATACGCAGTGGACACTTAGCCTTTTTGGCACCGCAGTGGGTGCTGGTATTTTATTTTTACCGATTAATATTGGTATTGGTGGTTTTTGGCCGCTGATTATTATGGCGTGTTTAGCCTTTCCTATGACCTTTTTGGCGCACCGTGGCTTGGCACGTTTTGTATTATCGTCAAAAAATAAAGAGGCTGACTTTACCGATGTGGTAGAAGAACACTTTGGCGTAAACGCAGGTAGACTGATCTCCTTGTTGTACTTTTTATCGATTTTCCCTATTTTGCTTATTTACGGTGTGGGCTTAACCAATACGGTAGACAGCTTTATGGTCAATCAATTAGGAATGGAGTCGCCTTCACGCGTTGCCTTATCAGGTATCCTAGTTGCGCTAATGATTGGCTTAATGATGGGCGGTGAACGCTTAATGCTGCGCGCCTTTGCTATTTTAGTTTATCCGTTAGTAGGTATTTTATTCTTTTTGTCTTTGTATTTAATCCCAAGCTGGCAAATGCCCGATACAGCCTTGCCTGAGCTAGGTAGCTTTAGTAAAACACTTTGGTTATCAATTCCTATTATTGTATTTTCGTTTAGCCATGCAGCGGCTATTTCAAGCTTTGTTAATAAGCAACGCAGTCACTATGGTGACCTAGCAACGTCTAAGTCAGAGGCGATTTTAAAGCGTACTAGCTTATTACTGATCACCTTTGTTTTGTTATTTGTGTTCTCATGCGTGTTATCGCTTACCGGGGACCAAATGGCTGAAGCAAAAGCGGCAAACGTCTCTGTTTTATCTTACTTAGCTAATATTACAGAAAACTCATTTATTGCAACGCTGGGGCCTTTGGTTGCCTTTATTGCGATTATGTCGTCGTTTTTAGGTCACTTTTTAGGGGCACGCGAAAGCTTTACTGGGTTAGTGACTAAACACTCAAGCATGAGCCCTAAGGTGGCTGACAAAGTGGGGGCGGTACTGATGTTTTTCGCTATTTGGTTCTGCGCGGTTAAAAACCCAAGCATACTAGATATGATGGATCAGTTATCAGGCCCAATCATTGCGATGATTTTATTCATTATGCCAATGATTGCAGTTTACAAAGTGCCTAGCTTACAAAAATACCGTAACCGTTTAAGTACCTTATTTGTACTGGCTGTTGGCTCATTAGCTGTATTTGCGTTACTGTACAGCATGCTTGGCTAAGCAGTATTTATTACAAAAGCCCAGTATTTTGCTGGGCTTTTTTGTGCCTGCGGTTTATCGCAAATGATTTGTTTATATTATTGTTTGTGCAATGTTAGCTTATATATTCGTCTAAAAAACAAGCCAGCCATGCAAAATAATAAATACGTTTTTTTACTCACTTTTATACTCATACTATTTAGCCCTGAAATTAAAGCCGCTGAGCCTCCTACTATTCTATCAATGAAAGAAAGGGCTGCGTTTATCGATAGCATTACCGAAAAACGTATTAAGACTTTATTACCCACATTAATGCAGCAACACAACATAGATATGTGGCTAATGATAAGCCGCGAATATAATGAAGACCCGATATTAAAAACCATGCTGCCTGCTACATGGCTCTCGGCAAGGCGCACCACTATTTTATTATTTGTAGTTAACAAACAAGGCGGTGTTGACGCCTTTGCAATTGCGCCTTACAAAATAGGGAGTGTTTTTAAAAAGGCCTGGGATAAGCAAGCACAGCCTAATCAGTGGCAAGCGCTCAATACGCTTATTGAGCAATACCAACCGCGAAATATTGCTCTCAACACATCTACAGATTGGGCACATGCCGATGGGCTAGTGCTTGGCGATTACACCACTTTAATGGCCAACTTACCTGAGACATATAAAAATAAAATAACCTCAGCCGAGCCGCTGGCTGTTGCGTGGTTAGAGCAACGCATCCCAGAAGAAGTAGAAATGTACAAACACATTGTTGCTATTGCCCATTCTATTATTGCTGATGGATTCTCCGGTAATACTATCACCGTTGGAGAGACAACCAGCGACGATTTAGTGTGGTGGTTTAGAGAGCGCGTAAGGGAGCTTAAGCTACAAACGTGGTTTCACCCTAGTATTGCAATACAACGCGCCGACAGTAAATCGTTCGACCACGAAGACAGTTTTACCAACGGCTATGCCGATAATGTTATTCAAGCAGGCGACTTATTACATGTCGATTTTGGTATTAATTATTTGCGTTTAAATACTGACACTCAACAACACGCTTATGTTTTAAAACCAAACGAAACAAAAGCCCCCGATTACCTTGTTGATGCGTTAAAAAAGGGCAATAAGCTACAAGACATTTTTACGGCTGAATTTACAGCTGGGAAAACAGGTAATCAAGTATTAAAAGCCGCCCGCGAAAAAGCCATTGCACAGGGTTTAAAACCCACTATTTATACTCACCCGCTCGGCTATCATGGTCATGCAGCTGGTACAACACTGGGTATGTGGGATGCTCAGCAAGGTGTGCCGGGTGATGGCGATTACCCGTTGCATTTAAACACGGCGTACTCGATTGAGCTTAACAATGCGGTGTTTATAAAACCGTGGAATAAAGAAATAAGAATAATGCTTGAAGAAGATGCTATGTTTGATGAGACCGGTGTGTGGTACCTCAATGGCCGACAAACCCAGTTATTACTTGTTAAATAGCATTAAACAACACATACAAAAATGGCGCTCAATGAGCGCCATTTTTATTTAATCCAATTGCTATTATTCTGTATCTGGCAGATTACGGCCATAGAATATTTCTTGCATTTCACGCGTCAGTTTTGAACGAATTTCTTCTTCTTCGTCATCTGACAAATCATCTGTAGATAGACCAAATAAATAGGTGTTTAAATCGGTTTCTTTTAACATCATTTTGGTATGGAACAAGTTTTCTTGATACACGTTCACGTCCATCATTTGGTACGCTTCTTTGGTATCTTCTGTCATGAAGTTTTGAATCGAATTAATTGCATGGTCAATGTAATGTTTAACGCCGTTTACATCACGGGTAAAACCACGTACACGGTAATCAATCGTTACTACATCAGACTCAAGACTATGGATTAAGAAGTTTAACGCTTTAAGCGGCGAGATAATGCCACAGGTTGATACTTCAATATCCGCACGGAAAGTACAAATACCATCATCTGGGTGTGCTTCAGGGTATGTGTGAACACAAATGTGGCTTTTATCAAGGTGTGCAACCACTGAGTCAGGTAATGGCCCTGGTGCTTCGTCAGCATCGTAGTTTTGCTGCTCTTCTACAGGCTCTTCTGAAACTAAAATAGTTACACTGGCACCTTGTGGCTCATAATCTTGACGTGCAACATTTAAAATATTGGCACCAATAATATCAACCACATCACCTAAAATGTCGGTTAGTCTATCTGCACTATACTGCTCATCGATATATTCTATATATTCTTTACGTTGTTGCTCTGTTTTAGCATAGCAAATATCGTAAATACTAAAGCTTAGGCTTTTAGTTAAATTATTAAAGCCATGAAGTTTAAGTTTATCGAAGGGTTTGTTCATATAAACCAACCTATAAATTAGTGAAATCTGCACCTGCAGAATGAAAAGTTCGCGGATTTTATACGAATTTCACTCACGGAAAAAGCGTTATTTTCCCTGATCTTCAACAACTTCATGGCTATGGGTAATTTCTACTGTTTTATCAAGCATTAATGCAACTGAGCAATACTTTTCGGCAGAAAGCGAAACCGCTCGCTCTAGGTGTTTTTCAGATACATTCTTACCAGTTACAACAAAGTGTAAATTAATTTTAGTAAACACGCGCGGGGCTGTTTCTGCTCGTTCAGCAGTTAATTGCACATCAACGGATGAGAAGTCTTGTTTGGTTTTTTTAAAATACTTACCACGTCAACCGATGAACAGCCACCCACAGACATAAGCACCATTTCCATCGGACTTGGTGCTGCTCCGTCACTACCTGCATCAAATACCACATTATGATTACTGTTAGAGCGGCCTATATAGGTATTACCTTCAACCCATTTTACATTTGCTTGCATTGTTTTATCCCATGTTTAATTTTGTATTCATTACACGCAGGCTCTCACGCGCATTTAAATTAAATAGCGAATAAAGCGTGGTTTATAAAGGGGGAAATATTAATTAATAGCGTTATCAAATAAGTTTTTAACTAACCCAGCAAACTCATCAATAAAAGCGTGCTGTTCTACTGTAACGGTGTGAGAGGTCACACTACTAAGCACTTCTTGCAAATCGTAAACAATGCCATCAACCTCGCGCACAATTTGACTGCGTTGCTCTGTAGAAAGGTCTGGGTGTTGTTGACAAATGCGTATGACATTTTCGGCAATTACATCTTCAATTAACTCAATAACGGTTGGCGCACCTGGCTTTATTTCACCTGCCTTTTCAAACAACGCTAAGTTCTGAGTTAGGTACATTATTAAATCATCGTACCCTTGCCTGTTTAAAACCATCGTTTATTTACCTCAAAAATACTGATTGCTTAATTTAAGCAGAAAGCACTGATAATTGCTAGCTTTGTGGGATTGCAATACAAAAAAAGCAGCCGAAGCTGCTTTTATACTAATTAAGTCGTACTTAATCTATTTTTAAGCCTGGGCTTAATGTTGCTGGCATGGCTACTTTTTCAAGTTCCACAGAAGCAACTGGGTATGCACAGTAATCGGCAGCGTAATAAGCGCTTGCTCTGTGATTACCTGAGGCACCAATACCACCAAACGGCGCAGCACTTGAAGCGCCTGTAATTGGGCGGTTCCAGTTAACAATACCCGCACGAATACGACGTAAGAAATGATCGTAATCAGCTTGGTTATCACTTAGTAGACCTGCTGATAAACCAAAGCTAGTGTCGTTTGCTTTATCAATCGCTTGGTCAAAATCGTCAAAGCGGAATACTTTTAAAAGTGGACCAAAATGCTCTTCATCTGGGAAGTCATTAATATTTGTACACTCAATAATACCCGGTGTAACAAAACCTGTATTTGCTGTGTGCTCAAGCTCAACTAATACTTCTCCACCCATGGCTTTTAGCTCATCTTGAGCTTTAACCATACCAGCGGCAGCGGCCGCTGAGATCATTGAACCCATAAATGGTTGATCAGCGTCGTCGTAGTTACCAACTTTAATTGCTTTAGTCGCTGTAATTAAGCGCGCTAAAATTTCATCGCCTTTAGCGCCGGTTGGTAAAAACAGTTTACGCGCACAGGTACAACGTTGGCCGCTTGAGATAAACGCAGATTGCACAATATCATGCACTACAGCAAGAGTATCTTCTGCATCTTTAACGATTAGTGGATTATTACCACCCATTTCAAGCGCTAAAATCTTACCTGGTTGACCTGCGAACTGTTCATGTAAAATATGACCCGTACGTGAAGACCCAGTAAAGAATAAACCATCAATACCTTTGTGTGACGCCAATGCTTTACCTGTTTCTACTTCACCCTGAACTAGGTTAATTACCCCAGCAGGTAAACCGGCTTTTTCCCATAGTTTAAGGGTTAGCTCAGCCACCATAGGTGTAAGTTCAGAGGGTTTAAATACCACGGTATTACCAGCTAAAAGTGCAGGTACAATATGGCCATTTGGTAAATGCCCAGGGAAGTTGTAAGGGCCAAATACAGCAACAACACCATGTGGCTTATGACGGATCATCGCACGGCCTTGCGGCATAGCGTTTTCAACATCACCAGTACGCTCTAAAAATGCTTTTTCAGCAATGGCAATTTTACCTACCATGGCGCCCGCTTCAGTACGTGTTTCCCAAAGTGGTTTACCTGTTTCTTGTGCAATAGCAACCGCTAGCTCTTCGCTGTGTTCTTTTAATGTTGCAGCAAAGGTTTTTACAATCTCTAAACGCTTGCTAAAGCTTTTATCAGCCCAGCTGTAAAATGCTTCACGTGCTGATGCTACCGCGCTATCTACTTGCTCTGCGCTTGCAGCTGATGCCTGCCAAATAACGTCGTTATTTGCAGGATTAACTGAGTTAAATTCTGTGCCTTGGCCTTGCGACCATTGACCATTAATAAATTGTGCAGGATGAGTCATATACTTTCTCCTAAATTAAACTGGGGTAGCAGTAACAAAATCGCCCGATTTTAAATGTAATGCATCAGCAAGTTCTTGCGTAAGCACAAGGCTGTTTGAACGCGAATCAAATGCCATAGGAACAACGGTTGCTCTAAAGTCTTCAAGCTTATCATTAGCTAGCAATACCATGGTATCACCTGTCATTTCGCCAATTTCAACACTAAAGTTTTGTGCATTACGTACAGTGGCAATGTTATCTACTTTTGCTTCAACGGTTGGGCCAGCATCAAAAATGTCGACGTAACCATTAAAAGTAAAGCCTTCACTTTTTAATAACTGAATAGCTGGGCGCGTATTATCGTGTACTTGACCAATAACCGCTTGCGCTTCTTTACTCAATAAGTTGACGTAAATTGGGTATTTAGGCATTAACTCAGCAATAAACACTTTTTGCCCAATTCCCGTCAGATAATCTGCGGTTGGAAAATCCATTGAGAAAAAGTGCTCTTCAAGCCACTGCCAAAATGGGCTACTGCCGTTTTCGTCAGATACGCCACGCATTTCTGCGATAACGGTTTGTGCAAAGCGTTGCTGGTGCTGTTTTATAAACATAAAGCGTGCTTTTGAAAGCAGCTTACCGTTACAATTTTTACGATAACCGTCTTTTAAAAACAGCGTGCACAGCTCTGTAGCCCCAGTGTAGTCATTACAAAGGGTGAGAATATCTACCGCTTTATATACATCTAGCGTGCGCGAAGAGTGAATCACTTTACTTAAATGATAGTGATAAAATGCGTCATCTAAGCCAACTGCCGCTTCAATACCTGAAGTACCAACCACTTCACCAGTTTCAGTATCTTCAAGTACAAATAAGTACCCTTCATCACCTGGCTGTGATGTGGTTTTTGTAAATGAATTAACTGAATGTGCAATCTTCTTTTGTAATAACTCTTCATTATTAGGTAAAGAAGTAAAGCCATGTCCCGACTCGTCGGCAATGGTTACTAAAGCTGCATAATCACTTTTTTGGATTGGGCGAAGGATCATCATGAATCCGCTTACTCCCTTATATATAACGGTAAATAGGAACTGCAGGGCAAACAATGTTTGCCCTTAGAGAAGTTGAATTAGCGATTACGCATTTACAACGTGGGCGACTGCTTTTTCAAAGCGTGCCATACCTTCGCGAATATCAGCTTCTGGTATTACTAAAGATGGAGTGAAACGAACCACATCAGCACCCGCTACAAGTGACATTAAGCCATGCTCAGTACCTGCAACTAAAAACTCTTTAGCGCGTCCTTTGTACTGCTCATTAACTACAGCACCGATTAATAAACCTTGGCCACGAATTTCACTAAATACGTGGTACTTTTCGTTAATCGCATTAAGTAGCTCGGTAAATAACGCCGCTTTTGCTTTAACGCCTGCTAATACTTCTGGATTATTCACTGTATCAAATGCGGCTTCTGCAACTGCACAGGCTAGTGGGTTACCGCCGTAAGTAGAACCATGAGTTCCTACTTTAAGATGCTGTGCAATCTCAGTAGTTGTTAGCATAGCGCCAATTGGAAAACCGCCACCAAGTGCTTTTGCTGAAGTTAAAATATCAGGTACTACGTTTAAGCCTTGGTATGCGTATAGCTCACCTGTGCGACCAACACCTGATTGCACTTCATCAAAAATAAGCAATGCATTGTGCTTAGTACATAAATCACGAACGCCTTGAGCAAATTCGTCAGTTGGTGAAATAATACCGCCTTCGCCTTGAATTGGCTCCATCATTACCGCACAGGTGTTATCGCTAATCAACGCTTCAAATGCGGCAAGATCATTGTAGTCACAATGAACAATGTCGCCTGGCTTAGGACCAAAACCGTCAGAGTAAGCCGCTTGACCGCCTACAGTAACCGTGAAGAAAGTACGACCGTGGAAACCTTTATTAAAGGCGATAATTTGCGACTTCTCTGCGCCAAATTTATCAAGAGCAAAACGACGCGCTAATTTAAGTGCCGCTTCATTTGCTTCTGCGCCTGAGTTTGCAAAGTAAACTTTTTCTGCAAAAGTCGCATCAACCATTTTTTTAGCTAAGCGAAGCGCTGGCTCATTGGTCATTACATTTGATAAATGCCAAATTTTTTCGCCCTGCTCTTTTAATGCACCCACTAATGCAGGATGGCAATGGCCAAGACAGTTAACGGCAATACCACCAGCAAAGTCGATAAACTCTCGTCCTTGTTGATCCCATACACGAGAGCCTTCGCCTCGAACTGGAATTACGCTTGAAGGTGCGTAGTTAGGAACCATTACGTGATCAAATAATTCGCGATTGACTGTCATTTTATTTCCTCTTAATTGTGTGCATCACAAAGCAGTAGAATAGGGGTGTGATTATTGTTAATAACCAAATGTGTCGGCAAAAAATAATAGCTGTATATTTGCCTGAAACTACGTTGTGGTTCAATTTTCAGGCGCTTATTATTTCAGAAATTTAGGCTTATGTCTCTTCAAAAACTTTCATGTACCCCTTTAAAATAAAGGGCTTAAGATATTATTTCATAGATAGTGAATAACTATTTGAGAGCTAGTAATGAAGTACATTTACCTTAGTGAGCGCCTCTACAACGAAAAAAGCATAGCGCTTATAAACCAACTGCACATGAATAAGTAGAATTAAAGTGAATGAATAGTCGCAAAAAAATTAACAGATTTAATCGATTTGGAGCGCCAAATTAGTAAAATTACTTGCTTGCAAGGCCTCTAACTCTTTTTTTGTGAACTTGTAATAGCTAAACCAGCTTTGTAATTCATCGTCTTCAATAAGCTGGTGCTCTTTTAAGTTTAAGTACTGAGAGTAACAACGCGCTTTTAAAATTACTTGCGATAATGGCAATAAACTATCACCCTTTTCTACTCCATTTACTAACTGCTGCATTACAGTGTTAAAGGGTAAGTATTTAAATGACATGGTTTCAATCACCTTGGCGCTAGCAAGCAGTGATTTTTCATTCAACAGTGTCGTTAAAAATAGCGGGTCAGGTTTAAGCTCCAACAACGCGGTGTGTAGGTTTTTGTCACCGTCTTCACGAGCGCGCTGTACTTTGCGTTGCCATACTTGATCAAACACTTTTAAGTATAAGCGCACTAAGGCAATTTGCCCCACATTCAATAACATGCCTAGGGTAAATGCATGCATGGGGTTTAATCCATTAAGCTGAGCAAGCGTTTGTGCCGCAATAGCACATGACATAGTGCTATCTTTTAACCTGCGCTTTAATAGCGCAAATGGTGCGGTGCTGTTTGGCATCCAATGGCGCACCGCAAAAGTAGGCACTACCAATTGTAAGTTATCTAAACCCAAGTATCGTAATGCCAATGCTGGAGTATCTACTTTGACTGAGGTGCCTTTACTGCGCTGCTTACGATAAAAAGGTAAATTAACTAAGGTGACCAGCTCTCGTCCAAGCCAATTTAAGTCGTTAACTAGCGGCTCTAAACGACCAACCGATGCCGCGCGAGTTGCAAGAATATCAAGTATTGCGGGCACATTATCATCTATACCAACAGTGTCTTTGATAACTAAATCTATATCTTCAAGACGTTTGGCCATCACGGTTTCAATTACCGTATGTAATTTTTGACTGGTTTTTGCCTGTAACTTTTGATGTGAAGTACTTTTTTGTTGACGCTTTTGCTGTGCGGCCACTTCAACTTCTAATAAGGTACGCTTTTTAATGGGTTTACCATCATTGAGGTCTAAGGTATGAATAAAGCCGATTTGCTGATTAGCAAAACTATGACCCAGTAGCAAATCATGCGCTCGTTGGTGTAGCACGTTAACAATTCGCTGTTGCTGCAATGTATCGGTCATAAACTCTATCTTAGGGCAAAAAAGGAAAATAGCTTACAGGTATAAGCCTAGAAGCGCGTTAAAAAGTTATCAAGTAAGGCTAAGCCTTGCTCGGTCAAAATTGCTTCAGGATGAAACTGCACGCCTTCAAGTGCGAGCTCGTTATGCAACAATCCCATAATTTCATCACGCTGCCCAGTTTTGCTTTGTGTCCATGCTGTTACTTCTAGTTCTTTAGGCAATGAGTGTGCTTCAACAATTAAAGAATGGTAGCGGCACACTGTCAGCGGGTTGGGTAAACCTCTAAACATACCTTGATGCTGATGATGAATTGGCGATGTTTTTCCATGCATAACCTGTTTAGCGCGCACCACCTTACCACCTAGCACCTGAGCAATGGTTTGGTGCCCCAAACAAATACCTAATATAGGATAAGTTCCTTTAAATTGCTCTACAACAGATAACGATACTCCCGCTTCACTTGGGCTTTTAGGGCCTGGAGAAATCACAATATGATCGGGGTTTAACTGTTTAATTTCGCTCAGTGTTATTTGGTCGTTACGCTTTACCACCACTTCTTGATCTAATCGTTGAAAATACTGTACCAAATTGTAGGTAAACGAGTCGTAGTTATCGATCATTAAAAGCATGTATTAAAGTACTCAAAGTAATTAGGCGGATAGTTATTGCATGCATATTCTAACTGAAGGCTTTGCAGGTGTCAGTGTTTTGCAGCCCAGCTAATACAAATAGCGCACTTACAATCAACAATGGTTGATTTATTTTAAATCAGCCCAAGCTCTATTGTATGAGTAATTGGGCAGTCACAGACTATCTACAAATAAAGTGACCTGCATTATTCAACTGAATATTAAATACGTATAAACAAGGAGTAACCTATGTTAGGCGAAGACCATTCATTAACTAAAGACTTTCCTGATTACACGCAAACAATTGCAAACCTCAATGCAAATGATGAAAACTTTGCAACTAAAGCAAAACAATACAATGAAATCGATAAAGAGATTCGGGTACTTGAACTACAAGACTCACCTATCGATGACGAAGCTATGCAGCAGCTAAAGCACGACAGAATGGTATTAAAAGATTGGTTACATCAACAATTAACGGCTACTAATTAGTCACCATTGCTTGGCGTCTATTAAATAATAGGCGCCAATATTTAATTATTATTTCCCTCTCCTACCCTCTGCTAATCTATAATTTTAACCATTATGGTGCAAAAGCATTGCTATTCGTTTAGCTTAAAGACAAGCTATCTTTATCTAAATTAAACAATGTTATTTTTTTATGGCTAAATACTTACTCTCGATTGATCAAGGAACGACAAGCTCTCGGGCTATTTTATATAGCAAAGATGCACAGGTGATAGGGAGTGATCAACAAACCTTCCCTCAGCACTTTGTAAAAAATGGTTGGGTTGAACACGACCCTGTAGATATTTGGCAAACTGTATTAACCAGCGTCAAAAACCTCTTAGCGCAGCAGCAAGTAACTGCCGCCGACATAATTGCCATCGGCATTGCTAATCAGCGAGAAACCACTTTAGTGTGGAATAAAAAAACTGGGCAACCTATTTATAACGCGATTGTATGGCAAGACCGACGCACTAGTGAATATTGCGATAGTTTACGTCATGCTGGGCATACAAAAATGGTGAATGATAAAACCGGTTTAGTACTCGACCCTTATTTTTCTGCAACCAAAGTTCGTTGGATTTTAGATAACGTCACCGGCGCTAAAGAGCAAGCACACGCAGGTGAACTAGCATTTGGCACGGTAGATACCTACTTATTGTGGCAATTAACCGACGGTAAAGTGCACAAAACCGATGCCACTAATGCATCACGAACTTTACTGTTTAATATTCATCAGCAATGCTGGGATGAAGAGTTACTGGCTTTATTTGATATTCCACTGGCTATGTTACCTGAGGTAATGGACTCAGCGGCTGATTTTGGGGTAACAAGCAGCGAGTTGTTCGGTAGTGAAATTCCTATTTGTGGTGTTGCTGGCGATCAGCAAGCGGCTTTAATTGGTCAAGCCTGTTTTGAAGAAGGTATGGCAAAAAGCACCTACGGCACGGGCTGTTTTTTAATGCTTAACACTGGCGATAAAGCACTAAAATCAAATAATCGTTTATTAACCACTCTTGCATATCGGCTCAACGGCAAACCCACCTATGCGATTGAAGGCAGCATTTTTATGGCAGGTGCCACCATGCAATGGATAGTAGAAGGCCTAAAACTATTAGAAAACGCAGGTGAAAGTGAAGCCCTTGTCAAAGATGTTCCCTTAGATCATGGGGTGTTTTTAGTCCCCTCGTTTACTGGCTTAGGAGCGCCCTATTGGGATGCAAATGCAAGAGGCGCTATTTTAGGCCTAACTCGAGATTCAGGCATTAGTACTATTGTGGCAGCAGCCTTGCAATCGGTGGGTTATCAAACTAAAGATTTACAAAAAGCCATGGAGGGTGACGGACTTCGTCCTAGTATTTTAAGGGTTGATGGCGGCATGGCAAACAATAATTGGGCCATGGCATTTTTAGCTAACATTTTAGGCGCAAGCGTTGAACGCCCAACCTTAACCGAAACTACTTCATTGGGGGTTGCCTACTTAGCAGGGCTGCAAACTGGGGTGTATGAATCAACTGCGCAGCTTGCCAACATGTGGAAAAGCGATCGTCGCTTTGAACCCACCATGAGCAGTGAAGAGCGCAACGATTTATACGCAAAGTGGCTACATTGCATTGCACAAGTTAGACTTTCTAATAGCACTGACGACGAGAGTGACTAAACACTGGGAAATCTATGAGCGCACACGACAACGAATATGACTTACTCATTATTGGCGGCGGTATTAATGGCGCTGGCATTGCTGCCGATGCCAGTGGTCGTGGCTTAAAAGTACTCTTATGTGAGCAGAACGATTTAGCCTCTGCTACCTCTTCTAACAGCAGTAAACTTATTCATGGCGGGCTTCGCTATTTAGAGAATTATCAATTTAGATTGGTCAGAGAGGCCTTGCGTGAGCGTGAAGTACTGTTAAAAAAAGCACCGCATATTATGTGGCCACTGTCTTTTCGACTGCCGCACCAAGCACATTTGCGTTCGCCATGGATGATTCGTGTGGGGTTATTTATTTACGACCACCTAGCCAAGCGTAATACTTTATCCGCTTCAAAGGCGATTGAGTTTAACAGCGATAGCGTACTTAACAGCAGCATTACCCAAGGCTTTGAATACGCAGACGGCTGGGTTGATGACGCACGTTTAGTGATTTTAAACGCAAAAGCAGCGCATAATTTGGGCGCCACCATTACAACACGCACGCGCTGTATTAAAGCTACCTGTAACGCAAACTATTGGGATGTGATTTTAGAGCAGCAAGCCAGCAAACAACACCTAAACATAAAGGCTAAAAGTGTTGTAAATGCCGCAGGTCCTTGGGTAGCATCATTATTTGAAGATGTATTTACCCAGCCCACACCACATACTATTCGTCTTGTGAAAGGCAGTCATATTATGGTGCCCCGAGTTCATAGCCAGCCGGTTGCCTATATTTTACAAAACGAGGATAACCGTATTGTATTTGTTATTCCTTATGAGCAAGATTACTCACTGATTGGCACCACGGATGAAGAGTATTCGGGCGATATTGCTGATGTAAAAATTAGTGAGCAAGAAATCGACTACCTGATCAGTATTACTAATCATTACTTTAAAAAGCCAATAAGCAAAGCGGATATTGTGCACACGTTTAGTGGCGTGCGCCCGCTATTAGATGACAAATCAACAGATGCCCAAGCGGTCACCCGCGATTACAAACTGATATTAAATAATGAAGCTGATCACGCCCCATTATTAAGCGTGTTTGGTGGTAAAATTACCACCTATAGAAAGCTTGCAGAAAATGCCGTTAATAAATTAGCGCCTCTTTACCCAAAAATGAGTGGCTCGTGGACGAAAGACACTCCTTTACCAGGTGGCGACTTTAGTAACCAAGCATACCTTATCGCTCAGTTAGAAAGCAGCTACCCTTTGCTGCCAATCGACACCTTAAAACGTATGGCTCGCAGCTATGGCACGCTTAGTTATCAATTATTAGGTAAAAGCCAAGCAATCGGCGATTTAGGTTATCACTTTGGTCATGGTTTATATGCACAAGAAGTTGATTACTTAGTTAACCATGAATGGGCAAAAAACAGCGCAGATATATTGTGGCGCAGAACTAAGCTCGGACTGCGCTTTACTGAAAAACAAGTCATTGCCCTGGGGCAATATTTAACTCAGTCACAGCTAAACTGCAATTAACTAGCTGCAACAAAGTGCTGTGTTAATGCGGCTTTTTCATCAGCCGAAAGCATTTGCTTCGTTTTGCTGGCAAAGTCGTATCGCACCATGACCGTTTTACCAATAGCGCAACACTTATCTTGCTGCCAGGCTTCTTGGCGGATCACAAATGAGCTATTACCAATCTGCTCTATGCTGGAGTTAATTGTCACTTCATGGGCATAAAATAACTCGCCGACAAACGACACTTCAACCTTAGCAATAATTAACTTCCAGTTGTGAGGATTAAGATCAGGGGTAAAAAATTTAAAAATAGGTACTCGGGCGGCTTCAAACCAAACAGGGAGTACGGTATTGTTGATGTGTCCGAGTGCATCCGTTTCGCTAAAGCGCGGCATCACTTTTTCAGTAAACATAATAATCCATAATAATTAAACAGGTAACTCATGACGGACTTTATCCGCGTGTATGACAACGCGCTCAGCAGTGACTTTTGTGATAACTTTATCTCTACCTTTTCTCAAAGCCCGCATATTAAACAAGGGATGACATCGGGCGGCGTTGATCTTAATAAAAAAGATAGCCACGACCTGCACTTAAACAATCATCCTGAATACGCAGAACAATTAAAACATATTCAACAAACCACTGCACAGTATGTTTTTAAATACATCGAAGAACATATTTTTATGATGATTGGGGCATTTGGTTTAAAAGTGTATCACCCAAAAACAGGCCAGCCGGTAGATTTAACTCATGCCAATTATGACGAAGTAGGTAAACCACAACTTCCTTTATTGGTGCAGCAAATTTTTAGGCTCGGTAATATTCAAGCACAAAAATATGAGGTCAATAAAGGGGGCTATCCGTATTGGCATAGTGAGGTGTATCCACAGTTACAACATAATGAAGCCCTGCATCGGGTATTGTTATTTATGTTTTATTTAAATGATGTTGAAGAAGGCGGAGAAACCGAGTTTTATTATCAAAATAAAAAAATAGCCCCTAAAAAAGGCAGCATGGTGGTTGCCCCAGGATATTTTACGCATACACATAGAGGCAATAAGCCAGTATCAAACGATAAGTATATTTTAACCTCATGGGTTTTGTTTAATCGAGCAGAGCAAATTTATGGAACGCCACAAAGCTAGGTAATTAGCCAATAAAAAAGCCATAAGTAATTTTTACTTATGGCTTTAAAAAGTGTTGAATAAATAAAGGTTTAACCCAGTAGCTCATCAAACAAATTAAAGAGCGTGTCCATTTCTTCTAGGGTGTTGTAGTGCATACAACCAATGCGTACTACTCCGCCCTTATCAAGCACACCCAGTTGTTTGCATAAACCTTGGGCGTAAAAATTACCATCCCATACACATACATGTTGTTTACCCAAAAATTCAGACACTTGGCGAGGCTCTAACCCTTCAAAGGTCAGTGCAAACGTAGGAGTACGCTCACTTAAACGTGCTAAGTCATCAATACCAAACAATTTAATACGCGGGTAATTAACCAGACGTGTTAAAAAGTATTCACTCAGCGCCATCTCGTGTTGTTTCGTTTTTTCAAACGCAACACGTAGTTTTTCACGGCGTGAGTGACTGTCATCAAGTTCGCTAATGGCCGCAATGTAATCAACCGCCGCAATAAAGCCCGCTAGTGCTTCAAAACTTTGTGTGCCAGTTTCCCAGCGACCTGGAGCAACATCTTTTGCTGGCTCTACTTTATAAGGTGTAAACCCTTCTAAATGCGAAGCTTTACCGTATACCATACCTAAGTGCGGGCCAAAAAACTTATATGCAGAACACGCTAAAAAGTCGCAATCTAATGCTTGCACATCGATTAGTTCATGAGGGGCATAATGCACAGCATCAACATACACCAATGCACCGACATTGTGCGCAAGCTCTATAATGCGTTTAATATCGTTAATAGAGCCTGTGGTATTTGATGCATACGTAACAGCAACCAATTTAGTGTTAGCGTTTAATAAGCTTTCAAAATGCGCCATATCTAAACTACAATCGGCTTCGTTAATCAGCGCTGTGTTAACCACTGCACCTTTATCTTCAGCGGCTTGCTGCCAAGACGATACATTTGAAAAATGATCTGCATTAGTCACAATAATTTCATCGCCTGCTTGCCAACTGCGTGAAATCGCGCGGCTGAAGCTAAACGTAAGGCTAGTCATATTAGGGCCAAACACAATATTTTGTGCACTCGGCGCATTTAACAAATCAGCCGCCGCTTGACGCGCATTAGCCATCAGTTCAACCGTTTTGTCACTTGAGAAAAACGCACCGCCCAAGTTTGAATTGTAATGCCCTAAATAAGCAGTCATGGCACTGAGTACCGGCTGGGGTACTTGTGAGCCACCAGGTCCATCTAAAAACACCGGTGACTTGCCATCAACCGTTTGCATTAAAGCGGGAAATTGCGCGCGCAATTGCATTAAATTCATTTTATTTCTCTTAAGCAGTTAGTACAAAACAATCCAGGTAACCTGGTTTGTTGGCATCAATTTTGTTCATTGGCGTGGCGTTATGCCATACCTGACGGTCATTAATTAGTGCGAACATGCCGTCTTTTATTTCCATTTTAAAACACGGTTCAGCTTGTTGGTTTTCATAAACCAATAGCTCACCACCTTCTAAATTTTCATGAGAAACACCACATACGCATACATGGTCAAACCCGTCTTGATGCACACCTTCAGGAGCCGCAGGCGTATCGCTATCAATGGCAAGCATTCTAAATTGGTGAATTTCAATATCACGATCTGCATCAATACCGGTAATCGCACAAAATTCGCTAACAATATTTTTCATACCCTCAGACTCAAGCAAGCTTTGCTCTAAATTTTCGTAAGTACGTTCAACATTACCTTGAAAGGTATTAATTGAATCGTCTTGCACAAACGCTTTAGTCGCTTGAAGGTTGAGCTCACCATTTTGTAGTTTAACTACTGAATAACGGCGTTTGCGAAACGCACCATCTGCATATGGATTTGCAGGTAAGTTATCAAAAGAAGGCTTAACCAAATCAATGTTGGCTTGGTTAATAAAACGAAGTTGCAGTAAATTCTGGTTGTTTAATGCGGTCATAAAATCCTGCTTATAATAATGATAATATTGGCAGGGATTTTAATGCATATAGCGAGGATTTTTTGCTTTATTATCCAACTCAAAAGCAAATAATAATTAAATTTAATTCAATATAAGATTATTAAAGCATGAATAATCCAAATTAAATTTAAACGATAAAAAACCCGCCGAAGCGGGCTTTTCATTCAAACTCTATTAATTATACAGCTTGCTGAATAATTACGTTGTCTGCTTTTTTAGTGTACTGAGGCATACGGTGGAAGTTCAAGTAACGGTAGGTATCTGCTGCCGTTGCATTGATTTTCGCTGCATATTCTTGGTACTCAGCCGGAGTAGGTAATTTACCTAAAATTGCCGCTACTGCTGCCAGCTCTGCTGAAGCTAAGAACACATTTGCGCCTGTACCTAAACGGTTAGGGAAATTACGTGTTGAGGTAGATACAACCGTTGCTTTATCTGCAACACGTGCTTGGTTACCCATACACAGTGAACACCCAGGCGTTTCAATACGTGCTCCAACACGACCAAAGATACCGTAGTAACCTTCGTCCGTAAGCTGGTCTTTGTCCATCTTCGTTGGTGGTGCAACCCAAAGCTGTGTTGGGATACGACCTGTAAAACCATCGAGTAATTTACCCGCGGCGCGGAAGTGACCAATGTTAGTCATACAAGAACCGATGAATACCTCATCAATTTTCTCGCCTGTCACGTCAGATAGTAAACGCGCATCATCAGGGTCATTTGGCGCACACAGTACTGGCTCTTTAATGTCAGCTAAGTCGATTTCAAGCACATGCTTGTACTCTGCATCTTTGTCCGCTTCCATTAGTTCTGGGTTAGCTAGCCATTCTTGCATTGCTGTAATGCGGCGCTCAATCGTACGAACATCGCCGTAACCTTCAGAAATCATCCACTTGAGCATAACAATGTTAGACTCAAGATATTCGCTGATCGACTCTTTAGAAAGCTTAACGGTACAACCTGCAGCTGAACGCTCAGCTGATGCATCTGATAGTTCAAATGCTTGCTCAACAGTTAAGTGCTCAACTCCTTCAATTTCTAGTACGCGACCAGAGAATTCGTTGATTTTACCTTTCTTCTCAACTGTTAATAGACCTTCTTTAATACCGTAGTAAGGGATGGCATGAACAAGATCACGTAAAGTAATACCTGGTTGCATTTCACCTTTAAAACGAACCAATATTGACTCAGGCATATCAAGTGGCATAACACCCGTTGCTGCTGCAAATGCGACCGCACCTGAACCCGCTGGGAATGAAATACCTAATGGGAAACGCGTATGTGAATCCCCCGTACCTACGGTGTCTGGTAATAACATACGGTTTAACCAAGAGTGAATTACACCATCACCAGGGCGAAGCGATACACCACCACGGTTCATGATGAAATCAGGAAGTGTATGATGCGTGTTTACATCAATTGGTTTAGGGTAAGCCGATGTATGACAGAAAGACTGCATTGTTAAATCTGCAGAGAAACCTAAACAGGCTAAATCTTTAAGCTCATCACGTGTCATAGGACCGGTGGTATCTTGCGAGCCAACAGTGGTCATTTTAGGTTCACAGTATTGGCCTGGGCGAATACCGGTAACGTTACATGCTTTACCCACCATTTTTTGCGCAAGCGTAAAGCCTTTATCTGACACTTCAGTAACTGCTGGTACTTTAAATACGTCAGTTGCACCTAAACCTAGTGATGTACGTGCTTTGTCTGTAAGTCCGCGACCAATGATCAGTGGAATACGACCACCAGCACGAACTTCATCAAGAATGACCTCTGATTTAAGTGTAAATGTAGAGATCACGTCATCAGTACCGTGACGTTTAACAACACCTTCATAAGGGTAAATATCGATTTGATCACCCATGTTGAATTCATCAACATTTAATTCGATTGGTAATGCACCCGAGTCTTCCATTGTATTAAAGAAAATAGGCGCAATCTTATTACCTAAACAGACACCACCTACGCGCTTATTTGGTACAAATGGGATATCAGCACCCATAAACCAAAGCACAGAGTTAGTTGCAGATTTACGTGAAGATCCCGTACCAACAACATCACCTACGTAAGCAAGTGGTAACCCTTTAGTTTTTAATTCTTCAAGTTGAGTGACAGGACCTACTTCACCGTTTTTGTCAGGATTAATACCATCACGTTCTGTTTTCAGCATCGCTAATGCATGAAGCGGAATATCAGGGCGTGACCATGCATCTGGGGCTGGTGATAAGTCATCAGTGTTTGTCTCACCAGTAACTTTAAATACAGTAACCGATATCTTTTCAGCAACAGCTGGCTTATTAGTAAACCATTCTGCTGCAGCCCAAGACTCAATGATTTGTTTGGCGTATTTATTACCTGCTTTTGCTTTTTCTTCTACATCGTAAAACGCATCAAACATTAATAAAGTGTTTGCAAGGCCCTTAACTACGATTGGCGCTAACGCCACGTCATCAAGTAAGTCAACCATAGGCGCGATATTGTAGCCACCAAGCATAGTACCTAGCAATTCAGCTGCTTTTTCTTTAGAGAGAAGTGGAGAAGCGGCTTCACCTTTAGCAACAGCCGCTAAAAACCCAGCTTTAATATAGGCTGCATCATCAACACCCGGCGGTACACGGTTGATTAATAGTTCTAGTACGAACTCTTCTTCACCTGCCGGTGGGGTTTTAATTAGCTCGATAAGATCAGCCGTTTGCTGAGCATCTAATGGCGCTGGTACGATACCTAACGCGGCACGTTCTTCTACGTGTTTACGATATTCTTGTAGCACAGTATTGCCCTCTTGGTGACGTGAAAGTACTCGGAAGTGTTTATAAAACAAACCATAACCCAATACTTATAGTATTCTAACGCTCGATTATAAAGCTTTTATGCATAGATTAAAATCCATCCACTTAGGCAGCTAGTTATACCGATTATTAATAATATGAATAGTGAATTTCATAAAGTCAACTTTCATGAATACTTATTAGCAGCCATAAAAAAACCCAGCCTAAGCTGGGTTTTTTGTAAAGTAGCCGTTCTATTTACGTTTAACTTTTACGCGTTCAACGGTTGATATATGCGCTTCAACGCGGCGGTTTTCTGCATGCGCTTCTGCCGTATTCGCTTTATTTACAAGACGCTCTTCACCATAACCTATCGTGCTGATACGCTCTCTTGAAATACCATCTTTTACTAACTCATCGGCAACATCGTCTGCACGCTTTTGAGAAAGCTTTTTATTGTAGCCAGCATCACCTACTGCTGAAGCATGACCCTCAAGTAATACAGTTGTATCTGTATACTCTTTCATAAATTTTGATACCGCAGCTATATCATCAAAATATCTTTGTTTAACAATGGCTGAGTCATGTGGGAAAGTGACTAATAGCTTAGTAGTTACTTTAGACTCTTCGTATAAAGTGCACCCGTCACTATCAACTGCATCTGTTATTGGTGTGTTGGCGCATTTGTCATTAGCATCAATCACGCCGTCGTTGTCACTATCTAAAGGAGCAACTACTGCAGCTTCAACTACAGGCTCAGGAGCAGGCTCAACTGGTGCTACTGGCGCTGATTTGTGGCCAAAGAAGTAGTTAATACCTAACTTTGCGCCAACATCTGTGTAGCCTTTATCTAAACCTTGGTAAACACTGGTTTCAGCATTTACAAAGAAGTTATCTGTAACAAAGTGTCGGTAACCTACACCCGCATTTACGAACGTGTTGTCATCAACAACATCAATATCTTTCAGACCGAATAAACCGTAAAAAGGACCGCCGCCAAAGTGGTAAAGCGCATCAATACCGTAACGTTCGCCGTCAATATCGTTGCGATTGTTAAGTACTTTGTCATGTGCATTAAAGTCTAAGTCTGCGTATTCTAAACGCGCGCTCCAGTAATCATTAAAGCGGTAACCTAATTCAGCACCCCAACCTGTTGACTCGTTAACGTCAAGGCCAGCTTGATCACGCATGTTTTTCCACGAAGCATCGTAGTAGTCACCAAACGCACCGATGTAAAAACCTTCTTGTTCGGCAGCAAAAGTTGATGCGCTAGTTGCAGCTAACGCAATGGCAATTGTAAGTGATTTCAATTTCATTGTTTTCTTCCCATTTTAACAACTAAAAATGTAGCTAAGCATTGCTAGCCCTTCTAACTTACCTATACAGTAACTGAGCCTTTGTTAATCAATACTTAACGCAAATATATTTTTCCAATATCTAGGATAATAAAACTAGCCCATAAAAAATGTTACTAAACAAAGACTAGTTCAAAAAGCAAACAATCGCTTTAAACCCCATACGATTACTGGCCTTTGTGGGTATCATGGTATCACCCGCTCATAGTTTGCTCTATGAATGAACATCTCCGTGGTAAAAAATGACCTTTTATATTCATTTTCAAATGCAAAAATTAACACTTAAGTACCACAAAAAGTACGGTAATTCTTATCATCTTCAGGCGGCTGTTGAAACTCTGTAGCTTGAATATTGCTTGTGTAAGGGCTCGACATCACTTTGCTAAAACGACTGAGTAGCTCACTATCCCCATGCGTAGTGAACTGAGAAATAATCTCTTCAATAATATGATTACGGGGAATCACAGCCGGATTGGCTTGTCGCATCACTTGATAGCTGTGCTCATTAGTTCGCGTTTGCCATTTCTGTGCCCAAGAGGCGAGTACTGATGGTATTTCAGCTTGCCCATTTAACGACTCAGTTAACGCATTAAAAGTGTTGGTATAATCAAGCTGGTATTCTTTTAATAACCCTAGCAACTCTCCCACTAGCTCATTATCTTTATCGTCAGTGACTGTTAGCCCTAACTTTTGTACCCACATAGCACTAAATTGCTGATTAAACTGAGTCGAAAAGTCTGCAATAATAGGTGTCAGCATTGCTACGGCTTGCTCATCGTCGTCACTTATTAGTGCCATTAGACTCTCTGCTAAGCGAGCACAGTTCCAACTCGCCATGTTTGGCTGATTACCAAATGCGTAACGCCCTTGCTTATCAATAGAGCTAAACACGGTATCAAAATCAAACTGGTTCATCATGGCACATGGACCGTAATCTATGGTTTCACCACTAATTAAGGTGTTGTCGGTATTCATTACCCCATGAATAAACCCCACCCTCATCCAACTTACGACTAAGTTAACTTGATTGGTTATCACTGCGGCTAGAAAATCCAAGTATCGCTGGGCGCCAGTGCTGTTAATTTCAGGGTAATGTCTTTGAATGGCTAGATCGGCTAAGTTTTTTAGACTGGTCAAATCGCCTTGGGTAGCTAAATATTGAAACGAGCCAACTCGAATATGACTACTCGCGAGTCGCGTTACAATAGCGCCAGGTTGCGGCGGGTTACGATAAACAGTTTCACCACTACCAACCACGGCTAAACAACGCGTAGTAGGAATGCCAAGCGCATGCATTGCTTCGCTCATTACGTACTCACGAATAGCAGGTCCTAATGCACAGCGCCCATCTCCACCACGCGAGAATGGCGTAGCGCCAGCGCCTTTTAATTGCAAATCCCAAAGCTGGTTTTTATCATCACTGATCGCGCCAAGTAAATGCGCTCGGCCGTCTCCTAAGCGTGGAGAAAAATGACCAAACTGATGACCCGAATACCCTAATGCAACTGCAGAAACTGCTTGAGGTTCATTTCCACTGAATATATTTGCCCGAGAATCAGCATTCACTTGTATATTAAATTGCTCAGCTAAGGGCTCATTCCATAACAATAACTGTGGCGCTGTCACCTTGGCTGGATGATCGCTAATAGCAAACCCCTCACCAATATCGGTATACCTTGGCACTAATTTCATGTTTAATCCTATTGTTTTTGGCTGATACCTACGCGATTGTCGCCTACACCATAAGCGACAATTAAGCTTAGCTCTTGCATGCTTAAGCCGCTTTGCTGCTGCAGTTCATTAAAGAATGCCTGCGCCGCACTTAGTGACTTTTTAGTTTGTAATCCACCATCTATAATTTTATGTGCACGCAAATAGCTTTCTACATCTCTTGAAAGTAAAAAAGTATCTTTTCCTAAGGCGCGCAGTGCATAAGGGCCGGTATTACCACCAAGCCTTGCACCATGCTTTTTTAAATATGCCCACAAGCCAATAATATCCTCACTTGGCCAGTTAGCAATAAACTGACTAAAGCTGCCGTGTTGCTCTGCAACTTCGTGGATCATATACGCATTATCAGTAATGGTTTTTACTTTTTTATAATTGCGCACAATCCGTTCGTCACTGGCTTTTTGTTCTAACATGTCTGGTGGCATCATCAATAATTTTTCAACACTGAAATCCCAGAAAACCTCTCTAAATCCGGCCCACTTACTGTTGATCACCGACCAATAAAAACCACTTTGAAAAACTTTCCGAGTAAATTCTTCTAGCCAATCATCATCACTTAATGTGACGAGTTGCTTTGTTGATAAAGGTTTTTCGAGTAACAATTTAAGCATTTTTTCAGAGCCCTTTCGCTCCACTGCACGCTTATAAATATCGCTAAATTTTTCCATCTGCTTAATACCTTACTTCGACCATGAAACTAGTTTACGAGAAAAGCAGCCAATACGTAACCGTTGCTATTATCGATGAACTATTCTGTATTTAGTCACTTGACACCTAGACGGCTAAAGTGGTTTAATCGCCACACTTACCCTATTACATTGTATTTGCTAATTGATTTTTCAATAGCAAATGCAAAGGGCTGGAAGAGGTGCGTTATTCAGGTAGCGTATGTTAGGAGCGCAAACTCCATTGAGCATACGTGAGGGGAATTAACGCCGAGAGGTAACACTTTTTTGTGAAAGATTACTTCGGGCGACTAGGTTGAATCCTAGCGACTGTCACCAATAACATATTTGGTGGAGAGCTTCTGGTCTTAGTATAATAAGGCCGTGCGCCCTATTAATTAAGCCCATTCGCTCTTCGAATTATAAATACATTCAAAGAGTCCGGCACCCTAAATACCCGCCAATAACTCGACGAATGCCCTATAAGTTCGTGAGAGATGATCAACAACTTCAATATTAACAATTTACATTTATGGACTGCGCTGATCACCCCATTTGATCAAAATGGCCTAGTTGATTACGCAACCTTAAATACCTTGGTAGCCGAGCAAGAAGCCGCTAACAATGGCATTTTATTACTTGGTAGCACTGGCGAAGGGTTAGCCCTGACCCTAAAAGAGCAGCAAGCCATCGTAGAGCATGTCTGCCAATTACAGCCGAGCGTCCCGCTTATGGTCGCAGTCGGTGGTAGTAACTTAAAGCAGCAGCTTGAATGGGTTAACTACTGCAACCAACTGCCTATTCATGGTTTTTTACTTGGCTCGCCTTTGTACGCCAAACCAGGCGCTCTGGGGCAAACGCATTGGTTTGAAAGCCTGCTAGATGCCAGTTCTCACCCTTGTATGCTTTATAATGTGCCAGGACGTAGCGCAGTTAGCATTCCTATTGCAACCATTGAAAACCTCAAACAACATAAAAATTTATGGGCACTTAAAGAGGCCAGTGGCTGTATTTCTCAATTTGAAGCTTATCGACAAGCAGCGCCTGAATTAGCCATTTTTAGTGGTGACGATGCCCTCATGCCTTATTTTGCCCAAGCAGGTGCAAGAGGTTTAGTGTCGGTTGCAGCCAATGCATGGCCAGTGCAAACCCATGAGTTTGTACAGCGCAGTTTAAGCGGCCAACACCCTAATCTTTTTGCCCAGTGGTCTAGCGCTATCAATAGCTTATTTTCAGTAGCAAACCCTATCCCAGTCAAAGTGTTAATGCATTTACAAGGGCGTATTAGTAGTCCGTATTTACGTCCACCTTTAACACACCTTGAGCTGACACACACAGATGACATTTCATCGGCAAACAACACCATTTTATCTTGGCATTAAATACAGGTTTTTATAATGAGCTGGTTAGAACTATTAAATAATTTAGAAACGGGCGCGGTTCGCGCAGCAACACAAGACGAAAACGGCCAATGGCACGCTAACGTAGAAGTAAAACAAGGCATTTTAGAGGCGTTTAAAAACGGCACTAACATGGAGTTTCCTGGTGGCTTTGTTGATAAACATAATCTAGCGCCGCAATGCTTTGAAGCCACAGCAGGCGTTCGCATGGTGCCAGGTGGTTCAAGTGTGCGCCGAGGTGCACATGTTGCCAAAGGCACTATTATTATGCCACCTGCGTACGTAAATATTGGCGCCTTCATTGACGAGGGCACTATGGTAGATAGCCACGCATTGGTTGGCTCATGTGCGCAAGTGGGTAAAAATGTTCATTTGAGCGCCGCGGTACAATTAGGCGGGGTACTTGAGCCCATTGGTGCCAGCCCTGTAGTCATAGAAGACGATGCATTCATCGGTGCAGGCTGTGTGATTGTTGAAGGCGTGGTAGTTAAAAAAGGCGCGGTACTTGCCCCTGGTGTTCGCTTATCGGCAACCATCCCTGTTTATGACTGCGTTAATGAGCGTCAGCTTGATAAAGGTGAAGCAATCCCTGAGTACGCGATTGTGATCCCTGGTTCTCGCCCTGCGTCAAACGACTGGGCACGTGCTCAAGGCCTAAGTATGTCGTGTGCCTTAATTGTTAAATACCGTGACGAGCAAAGTGACGCGTCATTACTTCTGGAAGAGGTTTTACGTTAATGACCTTTTTGAGCACGCCCGTTAAAAGCGCTATTGATGAGCTTTCGAGTAAACTCGATACTCCATTTTTTGTCTACGACCTCGACTCACTAGATGCGCACCTTGCGCACTTAGTGGCGCAAACCGAAGTAAAGCTTTGGTATGCGGTTAAAGCCAATCCCCTATCTAAAGTGATACAAAGTTTAGATAACGCTGGTTTTAACTTTGATGTTGCAAGTAAAGGCGAACTTGAGCAAGTACTTGCCCAAGGAATTAACAGCGAGCGCGTGCTCAACACGGGTCCTGCTAAAAGCCCAAAACAAATTAAACATTTTATTGCACGTGGCGTACGCACCTTTGTGGCAGAAAGTCTTAATCAAGTTCGTTGGCTCAACGAACAAGCCAATGCCCAGCAGTGCCAGTTGCAAGTATTACTGCGCGTTCAATTACGCTGGCCCGAGGGTGATAAAAACCCACTTGGTGGTGATAGCCTTACTCCATTTGGCTTAGGGTGCGATGAATGGCAATCGCTAAATACTAAAGACTACAAAGCATTGAGCTTTGATGGCCTACATATTTTTCAGTGGGGTAACATGCTCAGCAGCGACAAACTTGCAGATCTGTGGTCGCAAATGATTACACCACTTACAGTCCTTACTAATAACTTAAATATAAACCTGAATATTTTAGATTTAGGTGGCGGTTTAGGTATTCCTTACACCCTTAATGACCCGACTTTAAGCTGGGATGCATTAATAGCAGCCCTTGCAAAGATTAAACGCGATGCGGGTGTTAAAGAGCTGTGGATGGAACTAGGTCGCTATGCTGTCGGCGAATGCGGCCACTACGCCACACCTGTGGTTGAGCGCAAATTAAACTACGGCCAACAACAGGTGATTATGAGCGGCGGCATTAATCATTTATTGCGCCCTGCGGTCACTAGTCAAGATTTCCCTGCGCGTTTATTACGAGACTCAAACGCAGCAAACCAAGCAATGAGCCTATACGGACCTTTATGTACGGCGCTAGATTGCTTAGGGGAACACCAATTGCCGGGCGATTTAAATGAACATGACTGGCTGGTGTTTAGTCAATGCGGTGCGTATGGTTTTACCGAAAGTATGCCGTATTTTTTGTGCCATGAACTGGCCGGTGAATATGTTATACACCATGGCGAAATAATTTGTATTCGCCAAGCAGAAAATGCAAGCCACTACTTGAGGTAAAAAAGATGAATAACACCACAGCTATAAGCCAGGAAAATATTGTAGTTGGTGAAGTGGCAAATGGCCTACCAATGACTATTCCTGTTTATCGTTTAAAAGGCGATGGCACGGGCCCAAGTGTGTATATACAAGCTAATATGCATGGCGCCGAAGTGCAAGGCAACGCGGTAATTTATCAACTACTTGAACAGCTAAAAAGCCTTGATTTAAAAGGTGATATTACCTTAGTTCCCTACGCTAACCCCATTGGCTGTAATCAAAAGTCAGGCGAATTTACGCTTGGCCGATTCGACCCTATTACCGGTACGAATTGGAATCGTATGTATCACTGTAATAATCAGCTTGCATCACAGTTTGCAAAGCAATACTGCGACGCTGACGATATAGTTCTAAAAACAGCGTTTAAAGCCGCGTTAATTAATGACGTTGAACAGCAACTCAATGGCCCAGACTATCGTTTAACAACGGGTAAACGCATAGCGCTAAACTTACAAAGACTAGCGCATCAAGCTGATATTGTTTTAGATTTACACACCGGCCCTATTTCTAGTCAGCACTTATATTGCCCAGAATATGCCACAGAAAGTGCCCGTTACTTTAATATTCCCCATGTGTTAGTGATCCCTAATGACTTTGATGGGGCAATGGATGAAGCGAGCTTTTGTCCATGGTGGCAACTTAGCGAGCAACTTGCTCAGCAAGGCCGAAATTTTAACGTACAAGTTGAAGCCTTTACGGTAGAGCTAGGAAGCCAAGAAAAAATAGATTTAAGCGCTGCACTAGACGATGCCAATAGTATTTTAAGTTATTTAAATCATAAGAAAGTATTTGTTGATGCCTCCTACAAGCCAAAGGTGATGACAAGGTATGGCTGCCAACTAAATGATTATATTGCTTACTATGCACCTATGGGTGGCATGGTTGAATACTTAGCCCCTCTTGGTGGGCACATTAAAGCGGGCGAACCTATAGCTAAAATACTGAGAATGGAACGCTACCTAAGCGAACAACCACTGCAAACATTAAGCTTTGATCTTGATGCGATTGCGATATTGCATTTTGCCTCAGCTAGTGTGAACCAAGGAACTGAACTTTATAAGTTTTTTACAAACGTTTTTGAGCTTTAGCTCACCCCTTCTCATTGCGTGAGAGTCTAACTAGCGAACTATTAGCTAGTTATCCAGTAAAAGCGACTTAGGTCGCTTTTCTTTTTGCTTTATTAAAGTTCAGGACAAATTCACCGTATACGTGTTAAAAATGCGTTATAATCACCACAAATCTGTTACTTCCCTCACTTACAAAGGAATTATAATGAGTTGGCGCCACTGGATACTACTCTCAACATTACTAAGTACTGCTGTTATTGCTGAAGAAACAGCAAAAAACGAGCAAAACAATGAACTTGAGCTGGTTAAACAATGTATATTAAATGAAGTGATAGGTGGAGACGGTAAGCAAACCCTCGATCAATTGCGCGAAAAATGCTCTGCAGTTGAAGAAAGCAAGCAGCTAACAGCTATCGATAAACGCCAAGCCCGTGAAGCGGTTGGCAAAAAGAATCGTAATGTAATTACGCCGCATAAACGTAATTATATTTTACCGGTTTCTTATATGTCGAACCCAAACACTCGCCCGTTTGATGGATTTGCAGAATTAACCGATAAAAAAGATGGCGACCCTCTCGATAACCTAGAAGCTAAATATCAGTTATCAATTAAAGTACCTTTGTATGATGAGTTTGCCGACTCAGACCAAGCTATATTTTTTGGCTTTACTCTGCAGTCATACTGGCAAGTATACAACGACGATATTTCTTCTCCCTTTCGAGAAACTAATTACGAGCCAGAAATTTTCTGGATTAATTACTTAGACCCTGAAAACGTTTTATGGGGCGATGAAATGGCAATAGCCATTGGTATTTCACACCAATCTAATGGCCGTAGTCAGCCAAACTCGCGTTCTTGGAACCGTATTTATGCCGATTTCATTTGGGAAAATGACGGCTTTGTATTCAGCTTTAAGCCTTGGTACCGCATTCCTGAGAATGAAAAGCCTGCGCCGTTAGATGCACGAGGTGACGATAACCCTGATATCTATAAATACATGGGTTACTTTGAATTTGGTGGCGCGTATCGCTTTCACGATCATGAATTTAGTTTTATGACTCGTAATAATTTAAATTCAGATAACCGCGGGGCAATTCAGCTTGATTGGTCATTCCCTCTATGGGGAAGAGTACGCGGCTATGCGCAGTACTTTAATGGCTATGGTGAGAGTTTAATAGACTATAACGCCGATATTGAACGCTTTGGTGTCGGTATATTACTGACTGACTTACTGTAATAACCGCTAATAAAAAAAGCCAAGCAACTCGCTTGGCTTTTTCGTTTATTCTTATTACTTTTTAACCACAAACTGCCCTTCAAACTGAGCAACTACTTGATCACCATCAAAAATGGTTACTGGCACTAAATAGCTCGCCTTACCCGCCTCTTGTAACTCTATTAAGTTACCTTTACAGGTTTGAATATCAACACAGCCTTTAGGGTCGGTATTCAGTGGTTTTAAATATTTAATATTAGCATCGGCTAACACTATATTACCCTCAAGTCCGGCTTCTTTTAATGCTAAGTACGTTGCTCCCCAACCCGTTAGTGTAGCTAGGCTGTAAATAGAGCCTGCAAACATGGTGTTGTGTAAGTTTAAGTTAGCATTTAAATCTGCACGAGTAGTAAATTGCCAATCAGTGTAGCTTTCTACTTTTATCCCCATAGCATCACTAATAGGGATTGATTCACGCCATGTATTTTGCAGTACTTGAGTCCAATTAGGGTGGCGAAACCAACCTGGCTCACTCGGCTTGAGCTTAACCATTTTATAATGTTGAACATCACCATAGGCTAAATGCGCTTTTTCTTTATTTTCGTAGCCATGACGCTGATAAAATTCCAGAGCACGTTCGCGAGCAAACAGCACTAATTCATCAGCATCTTGATTCCACGCTATTTTTTCTAGCTCATGTAATAAGCGGCTACCAATATGTTGATTACGGTTACCCTCTGCAACCGCCATATAACGTACTTGAGCTTGTTGCTGATTATTAAAGTGCAAACGCGCCACACCCAATACTTCACCTGCTTTATTTTTAATAAAGCGGTGTTCAGCTTCTTGCTCTAAATCGTCTTGCTCAGAACCACGAGGTTCGCCCCATGGTGCACGTAAAACTTGCCAGCGTAATTGATAATAGGCTTGCCAGTCTTCACTACTTTGAGGGGTGCTCACTTGAAACATACAGACTCCATAAATTAAAAATGTAAAAATATTACGCTGTGCATTTTGTGAAAAACACCATACTCGATCTGGGTAAAACTGCAAATACGACTTTGGTTTCCTATAAATGACTGTAAAAAATTAATGACAAAATCGATTGCGCTTTACCCCTGCTGGTTTATGCTCAATATCATGAATAAATATATCCATGGTAGCAGTGGCCTGATAAGCAGGCACTTTATTGAGCATAGTTCATCGCTAGGCCAGTTACTTTATTGGCATAATCAACATGGCATAAATATACAAGTTCGAGAGCATCAACAGCTGCGCTGGCTACTTATTAACAACACCTTGCAATCAGTTATTTTAACCCGGAGTCCACAAGTATTACTGTTTCCTCACCTTGCTTATTTAGCAACGGTTTGGCAGCAACGACCAGCGCCTAAAAAAATACTTGAGCTCGGTTTAGGTGGTGGTGCTATACGTAACTACTTATTACAACAGTACCCTCAAGCGCAGCTAACTTCAGTAGAAAAAAACCCTCATATAATTGACTGTTACCAAGATTTTTTTGCCCTTAATGAAAAGGGCCAAATTTATTGTGAAGATGCACAAACAGTTTTGAAGTCAGTGGTGAATATAGATTGGATTATTTTAGATTTATTTAGTGAACTAGACGCCCCTAGATTCTTATTTGATTTATGTTTTTATCAAACAATTTATGAGGCGCTTGCTCAGCGGGGCATCTTATTTATTAACTTTTTATCGCAACATAGCTCCCAACTTACACAGCTACAACTTGTGCTTAAGCGCGTGTTTGGGGAAGCAGTTAGTATTAAAAAGATCACCGGATTTGTGAATCACATTGTGGTTGTTGAAAAAACACTTTAAGCGGTTAAGTTAAAGGTAACCGGACCGTCGTTACATAAACTAACCTGCATATCGGCTGCAAATACACCGGTCGCTACCTTTATACCGAGTAATTTAGCCTGCTCAACAAAGTAATTATATAATGCTTGCGCTTGGTCTGGTGTGGCTGCCGATGAAAAACTAGGACGCATGCCTTTTTTGGTATTAGCTGCAAGTGTAAATTGCGATATGACTAATAGTTCGCCTTGTATATCTTTGAGACTGAGGTTCATTTTATCATTTTCATCGCTAAAAATTCGATAATTACTGACCTTGTGTAATAGTTTATCAGCAACACGCTCATCATCTTCTTTTTCAACACCAAGCAGTAATACAATACCTTGTTTTATTTCACCAACAATCTGTTTTTCTATTGCTACGTTGGCGTGTGTTACCCGTTGAATTAGTCCTTGCATTTATTCACTATCCTCCGCTCGTTGCTCTTTTTTATTGTAATGTTGCATGTTAATACACACAGTAAATTCAGCACCTAGTAGCACTACTACCCACGACAAGTATACCCATACAAACAAAATAGGAATGGTTGCTACCGCACCATAAATCACTTCGTATGATGGAAAATGGCTAATGTACAAAGCAAAGCCTTTTTTGGTTAACTCAAATAACATTGCAGCAAACAGTGCACCAGGAATAGCGGCCCTAAATGAAACTCGCGTATTCGGCACTAAGGTATACAGCATGATAAAACCAGCCATAGAAATAGCATAAGGGAGTAGTTTTAATAAAAAACCACTAAACCCAGGGATCCCCTGATCGGCGAACGACACTAGTGACACAATATAAGAGGTGACACCAATACTCGCACCCAGTAGTACAGGTCCCAAGCTCAGTACCATCCAATACACAGCAAATGATATCATCATTGGGCGTTTTTTCTTTACTCGCCAAATACGGTTTAGCGTGGCATCTACATTGCGGATCAATAGCAACGCAATAGCGGCTAAAAAGCCAATACCAACAGCCGTCATTTGATTAGCATTACCAGCAAACGAGCTAATATGCTCTTTAATAACATCGGAAGAAGTGGGCACAAAGTTAGTAAATAAAAAACTTTCAATGGCTAAACGGGTCGATTCAAATCCAGGAAAAGCAGAGAAAATTGCCACACCCACCGCTATCAACGGAACCAACGATAACAAAGTAACGTATGCTAAATACCCTGCATTAATGGTTATTTGATCGTCTATACAGCGATTAAAATATTGCATCCACCAGCCTGGTTGCTGTTTTAGAAACGCCTTAACTTGCTGTTTATAATGGGAGAGCTTATCATTCATACAATTAACTTTGTTGGTGGGCTTTTGATTATAATAACAATCAAGGCCATAATTTACAGCATTAACACTCGTAAATAGGAATTCAGATGAAAAAACAAACATTATTAGGGACAGCCATACTCTCGTTAATGCTGATGCTTTCAGGTTGTCAGTCGGCTTATTATTCGGCAATGGAAAAAGTAGGTGTTCATAAACGTGACATTCTTATTGATCGCGTTGAAGAAACGAAAGACTCACAACAAGAGTCGCAACAAGAATTTCAATCAGCACTCGAGCGCCTAACTACCTTAATTAATTTCGATGGCGGTGAGTTGCAAGATGCTTACAATCAACTTAATGACGATTACGAGTCGAGCTTAGCGGCGGCAAACGAAGTATCAAGTAACATAAATAAAGTAGAAGATGTTGCTGATGCGTTGTTTGATGAGTGGAGCGATGAGTTAGAGCAATACAAAAGCGCCTCACTTAAGCGTCAAAGCAGTAAAAAACTAGCTGCAACACAGCGCCAATTTAGCCAATTACTTCGCTCAATGCGCAGCGCTGAGAGCAAAATGGAGCCAGTATTATCGTCTTTACAAGATAACGTGCTTTACTTAAAACATAACTTAAACGCACAAGCGGTAGCCGCCATAAAAGGTGAGTTTACTAACCTTAAGCGTGATATTCAGTTACTCATGAATGACATGAATAAGTCGATTGAAGACTCAAATAAATTTATTGAGCAAATGAATACCGTGGGCTAATTACTATAAACCCGTTTAATAAGCCTACTAAATTGTAGGCTTTTTTATTGTTACTTTTTGTTACCTTTAAGCTCTTCGTTAATCCGCTGTTGTTGTTATACTTTTACAAAATAATAATTAGAACAGTAAAATGAAGTTTAAAGCTATTACCCTAATACTTGCATGCACAATGCTCAGCGCCTGCCAAACAGCTAACCATGTTGAAGTTATTGCAGGGGAGCAAACCATTACCCCGCTACATAAAGATGGCGAGCGAGAAGGACGCTTTCATAACCTCTACCCCGGGGAAAAAACTTACCCGACTACCTGTGAAAGCAACTGCTATCCAACTAGCCCAAAACTACAATGCGAAAAAGACAGCGAAAACTGCCAATTTATTGGTGAGCAACAGCCTATGAATTTAAATACAGGCTTTAGCTTACGCTGGCTGGGACATGCTGGGTTTATGATCCGCACGCCTAACGGACAGCAAGTGTTACTCGATCCTGTAAAAGAGCAGTTTGACTCACCTGTAGATTTAGCATTTAGGCTAGCCTCTGGGTTTTACCGACAACCCGGCGATTGGCTCACAGATAGTGAGCTAAAAAACTTAGACGCTGTGATGTACTCGCATATTCATTACGATCATTTTAATAAAGCAGATATAGAAGAGCTCGGTAATCAACCTCGCTACTTAACACCACTAGGCATGGCCGACAACTTCCCTACAGGCGGGTTTAATATTAGTGAAATGGCGTGGTATGCAAAAACAAATATTGGCGATTTAGCTATCCATGCCTTGCCTGCTCATCACTTTAGCAGCCGTGTATTAGTACCCTTTATTTATGAAGACAACGATAAAGACTTATGGAATGGCTGGCTACTTGAACAAAATGGCAGCTCCTTATTTTTTGCAGGCGACACTGGCTATTCAAAACACTTCAGCGATATACAGCAAAAATATGGCAATATTGATGTGTGCTTAATACCTATAGCTTCTTACTACAGCGAAGATAACCCTAAATGGTATCGTTACGTACATACAACCCCTGAAGACGCTCTAACAGCAGCACAAGAGCTTAACTGTAAAATAATGATACCTTGGGGTTATGGTAACTCAAGTTGGAAAATGGGCGACCACACTAGTCATTCAGCCTTACTGCGTTTATTGTATATGCACAAAAAAATGGACTCGAAAATACCTCTACATATTTTAAATGAAGGTGAAAGCATCGCGTTATAATCAAGCTAGCATAATATTAGTAATAACTTCCCTGCTGAACTATGTTTAATTAACTAAACAGTGAGGAGGTTTTATGTTTCTTGTACGACTTATTTACGCCAGCAAAATAAGTAGTGATTTTGGGCCTGAAGATATAGAAAATATTTTACAAAGTGCTAGAACCTATAATGTAAAAACAAACGTCACCGGCATGTTATGTTTTAGCAATGATTACTTTTTACAATGTCTGGAAGGTTCTAGAACGGCAGTAAATAACACCTATCAACAAATATTAAACGACAAGCGTCACCATAATGTAATTATGCTCAACTATACCCAGCTTCCCGAAAGAGAGTTTGAAAAATGGTCAATGGGCTATGTACCGCAATCTAAGTTAACCGAATCACTGAATCTCAAGTTTTCAGGCTCTATTGATTTTAATCCTTTTAAAATGTCTGGAGAAAGTGCGCATTTATTAATGCTGACATTAAAAGACTGTATAGCAAGCACAGTCAGTTAATATAAAAATAGACTATGAGATTGTTTTTGATTGCTATTTAAGTCAAGCTAAATCACCCTTAGTTGATGAGATGATTAATGAAAAAAACACTACTCGCTTTTAGTTTACTACTTAGCCACCCACTCATGGCTATTGACGTTAGTCATACACCAACAGCCATTGTTATTGATGGTGTTTCTGAAAGTGCATGGGATAGCGCCACTTGGCATCCTATGCCACACCTAATGGATGGTACACTTCCCTCATCAGATGTTGACTTTAAAGGTCGCTATCGTCTTTTATGGGATAAAAACTACTTATATTTGCAAGCCGATATTGCTGATGATGTACTAATTGATACGCACCCAGATCCAACGGTAAAATATTGGGATGATGATGCCCTCGAAGTTTTTATTGATAGTGACGCATCGGGTGGTAATCACCAATTTAACCATACAGCATTTGCTTATCACATTGGCCTTGATAACCAAGCTGCCGATTATGGGCCTGATAAAAAAGGGCATTTATATACCGACCATTTAGTTAGTAACTGGAAACGCAATACCACTGCGCCCTATAACATCACTTGGGAAGTGGCAATAAAACTCTACCCAAATAATTTCCAACAAGGCGCGCAAAATACACCGCTTAAATTAACTGAAAAACAAGTTATTGGTTTTATGCTCGCCTACTGCGATAACGATGGCAGTGAAGTGCGCGAGCACTTTATGGGTTCCCACGAAGTACAGCCTGTTAACGGCAGCCGCAACCTCGGCTATATTGATGCCGACGTGTTTGGCAAAATCACCTTACTACCGAAAAAGTGAAAAAGTTGGCGCGTAGGTTGGGTTGAGCGCAGCGAAACCCAACGAAAAAATACCCTGCTAACAAACATTGAAGCTTTGCATTACCGGCTGCTTTAAGCCCTGCCTCTTTTACTTCTCATTCTCTTCTCTTTGTGTAAATATTTTTAAGTGAATTTTTTACAAAGAGGGTAAGAGGCGCTGCGCTTTTAGCGATCAATACTGATAACTAAAAACTGAAAGCTTCTCTTACTTTAAAAACAAAAAAGCCGCTGTATTTTGCAATACAGCGGCTTTTAAAATCATTATTCTAAATTAATAGATTATGACTTAGGAGCACGACCCGCACGTTTACGCTCATTTTCAGTTAAATGACGCTTACGAATACGAATGTTCTCAGGTGTAACTTCTACTAACTCATCATCAGCAATAAACTCAAGCGCTTGCTCAAGTGAATAGTTAAGTGCTGGTGTTAGTGTTTGTGCTTCATCTGTACCAGATGCACGAACGTTAGTAAGTTGCTTACCTTTAAGCGCGTTAACTGTAAGGTCGTTATCACGGCTATGAATACCGATAACCATACCTTCATAAACTTCAACACCGTGACCGATAAATAAACGGCCGCGCTCTTGTAAGTTAAATAATGCGTTAGTAAGTGCTTTACCTGTTGCGTTAGCAATCATTACGCCGTTCTTACGAACACCTAGCTCGCCACCTTTGTGCGGACCGTAGTGGTCGAACGTATGGTAAAGTAAACCAGAACCCGATGTTAATGTCATGAACTCAGTTTGGAAACCGATTAAACCACGGCTTGGGATCATAAAGTCCATACGCATACGGCCTTTACCATCTGGTGCCATGTCAGTAAGTTCACCTTTACGAAGACCAATTTGCTCCATGATAGAACCTTGATGCTCTTCTTCACAGTCAATAGTTAGTGTTTCATACGGTTCTTCTAACACACCATCAACAGTACGTAAGATTACTTCTGGACGAGAAACAGCTAGCTCGTAACCTTCACGACGCATGTTCTCGATTAATATACCTAGGTGTAACTCACCACGGCCAGATACACGGAAGCTATCTGGGTTATCTGTATCTGCAACACGAAGTGCTACGTTATGCACTAGTTCTTTGTCTAAACGCTCACGAATATTACGTGATGTTACAAACTTACCTTCTTTACCACAGAAAGGAGAGTTGTTTACAGAGAACGTCATTGTTACTGTTGGCTCATCAACACTTAGTGGTGGTAATGCTTCAACGTTGTTAGGACAACAAAGCGTATCTGAAATCTTAAGCTCGCCTAAACCTGTTACTGTTACGATGTTACCAGCGTAAGCTTTATCAGTTTCAATACGTTCAAGGCCTAAGTAGCTTTGTACTGAACCAATCTTACCGTTACGAGTCGTACCGTCTGCACTGATAACCGTAACTTGTTGGTTAGGTGCAACAGAACCACGTTTAATACGACCAATACCAATTACACCTTTATAAGAGTTGTAATCAAGCTGTGAAATCTGCATTTGGAAGTCACCTTCAGGATCTGCATCCGGTGGTGATACTTCGTCAACGATCATCTTGAACATAGGTTCCATGTTATCTGATGCTTCGTCTAAATCTAATGTAGCCCAACCATTGATTGCTGATGCGTAGATTACTTTAAAATCTAACTGCTCATCAGTTGCGCCTAGGTTGTCGAATAAATCAAAGATTTGATCCATAACCCAATCAGGGCGAGCACCTGGCTTATCAATTTTATTGATAACAACGATTGGCTTTAAGCCTTGCGCGAATGCCTTTTGCGTTACGAAACGCGTTTGTGGCATTGGGCCTTCTTGAGCGTCAACAAGTAGTAGTACTGAGTCAGCCATCGAAAGTACGCGTTCAACTTCACCACCGAAGTCGGCGTGTCCAGGAGTATCTACGATATTGATATGGTAATCATTCCAAGATATAGCGGTGTTTTTCGCTAAAATGGTAATACCACGTTCTTTTTCAATGTCGTTTGAATCCATCACGCGCTCTTCATTACCGCCGCGTGTTTCTAATGTACCTGATTGCTCAAGTAGTTTATCAACCAGTGTTGTTTTACCGTGGTCAACGTGGGCGATAATTGCTATATTTCTTAACTTTTCGATACTCATATGTTCACTCAGAGAAATTGAATCTCATTGATCCTGCAGGGGCTATACGTTCTCACCTGCGCTTTCACGAGATGTCCCAGCATAGGATTTAAAAGGGCGCATATTATCCCCTATAAATGGAATGGATGAAAGTTTATCCAAAATAAAATTTCAAACTTTCTCAATAAAATGAATAACCCTTTGTTTTAAAATAATTAATTTTGATGATTAATTTTTATAAATTTATCTAAAAAGGTGGTTTTGAGTTAATTTAAAGCGACTTTAATGCGTATTTTGCAATTTCTGTGTGTTAGTCTAGGGTGATTAATTTGCAAGCAATTATGACTCTGTAAATGTTGCACTATTTTGGAATTATTACGCACCAAAATAGTGCTTAATCTATATCACCTTTATATTGTTTATATATTTTTACATTAAAAACAACATATTATAATAGTGGCACAAAATCAGCTTGTAAGTATTTAAAGTATCTAAGCAGCAATAATAAAACCCAATAGTTGGAGGACACATGTCACAATCGGTTTTAGATTTTATTAAAGAAAATGACGTTAAGTTCATTGATTTACGCTTTACTGACACAAAAGGTAAAGAGCAACATGTTTCTATTCCTCATCATCAAGTTGATGAAGACTTTTTTGAAGATGGAAAAATGTTCGACGGTTCTTCAATTGCTGGCTGGAAAGGCATTAATGAATCAGACATGGTGTTACTACCTGATGCAGATTCAATCAAGCTTGACCCTTTCACAGAAGAAACAACGCTAATAGTTCGTTGTGACGTGGTTGAGCCTTCTACATTACAAGGTTATGAGCGCGACCCACGCTCAGTGGCAAAACGCGCTGAAGAGTACATGCGTTCTACCGGTATTGCTGACACCGTTTTATTTGGTCCAGAGCCAGAGTTTTTCGTATTTGACGACGTTAAATACAAATCTGACATGTCAGGTTCAATGTATAAAATTGATTCTAAGCAAGCAGCTTGGAACTCAGATAAAGAATATGCAGATGGCAACACAGGCCACCGTCCAGGTATTAAAGGCGGTTACTTCCCGGTTGCACCTGTTGATGATTTTCAGGATTGGCGTTCTGCAACGTGTTTAGTTCTTGAAGAGCTTGGGCAAGTTGTTGAAGCGCACCACCACGAAGTGGCAACTGCCGGTCAGAATGAAATCGCAACTCGCTTTAACACTATGGTTTTAAAAGCAGATGAAATCCAAGAAATGAAATATGTTATTCACAACATGGCTCATTTATACGGAAAAACAGCAACCTTTATGCCTAAGCCTGTTGTTGGCGATAACGGTTCAGGTATGCACTGTCACCAGTCTTTAGCTAAAGACGGCGTAAACTTATTCGCAGGTGATAAGTACGGCGGTCTTTCTGAAGACGCGCTTTACTACATTGGTGGTATCATCAAACATGCTAAAGCAATCAACGCTTTTGCCAATGCATCAACTAACTCGTACAAGCGTTTAGTACCTGGCTTTGAAGCACCGGTAATGCTTGCATACTCTGCACGTAACCGTTCAGCATCAATTCGTATTCCAGTGGTTCCATCTGCAAAAGGTCGTCGTATTGAAGTACGCTTCCCAGATCCAACTGCTAACCCATATCTTGCATTCTCAGCAATGCTTATGGCTGGCCTTGACGGAATTAAAAACAAAATTCACCCTGGCGATGCTATGGATAAGGATTTATACGACTTACCAGCTGAAGAAGCGGCAGAAATTCCAACAGTGGCAGCATCATTAGATGAAGCATTAGCGGCATTAGATGCAGACCGTGAGTTCTTAAACCAAGGTGGCGTATTCACTAACGACCTAATCGATGCTTACATTGCACTTAAGTCAAAAGAAGTTGAAAAACTTAACATGACAACTCACCCAGTTGAGTTTGAAATGTACTACAGCTGTTAATTTATTAACCGATAAATAATGTGTGTTTTAAGCCCGCTCTGCGGGCTTTTTTTATGGTAAATTTAATGGTTCTACACTAAAGTAAAGTATGTTTTAACAATGCAGGTTAGCAGGATGATAGGTAAGGTTTTATTGCTATTAATAGCTTTAATATTAAGCCTTAATAGCCATGCGAATAATAAAAAAATTTACGCATGGAAAGATAAAAATGGTGTACTGGTTTTTTCAGATACCCCCCAACCTGGTGCTAAAGAGGTTAAACTCACTAGCCAACACTTCAACATGCCTGCAACAAATACTGATATTCTTAATACTTCACCAACTAAAACAGCGGTAAAGTTTAAAATTAGCATTACATCGCCAGAGCCCAACCAAGCTATAAGAGAAAACACCGGCTCTGTGTATGTTTCAACTCAGATTGCTCCTCGGTTTGAAGCTGGATTTACCATTGGTTTATTTTTAAATGGCGTTGCCATTGATGAACCTAGTGACACCACTATGCTGGCGTTAAGAGATGTAGAGCGCGGGCAACACAGACTACAAGTTAAACTTTATAATAAACAAAACCAGGTAATTGCAACTAGCCCTGAAAGTGTATTTTTTATGCATCGCAAAGGCCTTAATATAGGTCGGTAATTGCAGTTAAGTACGCACAATTAGCGTATATTTTACTAAAAACCTTGCCTACCTCCCCAGGCGCACTAAAATGGTGCAATAATGATTAACAAAACACATTTTAGCCCAGAGCTACTAAATATAATTTGGCAAAACCAAACCACCGCCCTGATGTTACTTGATGAAAGCTTTACGCTCATTTACGCCAACACTAGTGCCAGTGAATTACTTGGCTTAGGCGAAAAGCGCTTACCAGGGCAAGCGTTCGATGATTTATTTAATTACCACTCTATAGACTTAAAACGTATTGCACAGTATTCGTTAGTTGACGGTGTAGACTGCCACCAGCATAGAGCTGATGTGGTGTTTATCGATTCTCGCCATGCAAAGTTAGC
Organism: Pseudoalteromonas sp. RW-H-Ap-1; assembly: GCF_048318575.1. Taxonomy (GTDB): domain Bacteria; phylum Pseudomonadota; class Gammaproteobacteria; order Enterobacterales; family Alteromonadaceae; genus Pseudoalteromonas. Next base: position 55,854 of record NZ_CP166996.1, on the reverse strand, counting down.
GGTCAGCACACGACGAATAAAGCATAACGACACCTTTTATATTTTATTTGAATGTCGACAAACTGATGACGAAATAAAGCACGATCAAGTCTCAAATCAAATGCACCAATACCAAGCTGCACGTAACTTAATTCGCGGTTTAGCTCATGAAATTAAAAACCCACTGGGTGGAATTCGCGGGGCGGCGCAATTATTGCAGTATGAAGGTGATCAGCAAGAAAGAGATCAATGTGCAGAACTGATAATTGAACAAGCCGATCGGTTGCGTGAATTAGTTGATAGACTCCTTGGACCCAATCAGCTGCCGCAAAAATCGTATGGCAATATACATCAAACATTAGAGTCGGTTGTAAAACTCAGTACCTTAGATAACAACCGCGATATTCGGTTAGTTAAAGACTACGATCCGAGTATTCCTGATGTTTATATTGATCAGAGCAAAGTTCAACAGGTAGTGCTAAACATTGTGCGTAATGCACAACAAGCATTAGTAGATGGTGGCGAAATAAAAATAAAAACGCGGATTAATTACCAGCATCGTCGTCCTGGCAAAGCCCCTAAAAAGGCACTACTTATTCAAGTAATGGATAACGGCCCAGGTATTGATGCTAATTTACGCGACACCTTATTTTATCCTATGACTACCAATAAAGAAGGTGGCTCGGGACTTGGGTTATCTATAGCGCAAACCTTGATTGATCAACATGATGGCTATATCGAATGTGATAGTTGGCCGGGACATACTGAATTTAATATTTATCTGCCGTTTACAGATTAATACTTTGGAGTTTGCATGAAAACAGCTTGGCTTGTAGATGATGATGCCTCAATTCGCTTTGTATTAGAAAAAGCACTGACTCGCGCAGGGTTTGAAGTAGAAAGTTTTGCAGATGCGCAAAACGTACTTAACGCGCTAAAATTTAGTCAACCTAGCGTGTTGATTTCTGATGTGAGAATGCCTGGCATGGATGGTATGGCGTTGCTTGAGCTAATAGCAGAGCAAACGCCGGGGCTACCTGTGATCATTATGACCGCCCACTCAGACCTTGATTCAGCCGTTAATGCATTCCAAAAAGGCGCATTTGAGTATTTGGCCAAGCCGTTTGATTTAAATGAAGCAGTTGCACTGGTGGAAAGTGCGTATCGAGCTAATTCCACTAAAAAAACGAAACGTAAAAGCGCGCCACCCAAAAGTGCCCATATTATTGGTGAAGCCCCTGCTATGCAGGAGGTATTTCGTGCCATAGGTAAACTCTCAGCATCGAGTATGAGCGTACTGATCAATGGAGAGTCAGGTACTGGTAAAGAGTTGGTTGCCAGTGCTTTGCATAACCACAGCCCACGTAAAGAAAACCAATTTATTGCCCTTAATATGGCTGCCATCCCTAAAGAATTAGTTGAATCTGAACTGTTTGGCCATGAAAAAGGCGCTTTTACTGGAGCAGATAGCGTGCGTAAAGGTCGCTTTGAACAAGCTAATGGCGGTACCTTATTTTTGGATGAAATCGGTGATATGCCACTGGATGTACAAACGCGATTATTGCGCGTATTAGCCGATGGCGAATTTTATCGCGTAGGGGGTCATCAAAGTATAAAAGTAGATGTACGCATTATTGCTGCCACCCATCAAAACTTAGAAGAACTGGTAAAGCAAGGTAAGTTTAGGGATGATTTATTTCATCGTTTAAACGTGGTTCGCCTACGTTTACCTGCTTTACGCGAGCGCCCTGAGGATATAGAGCGCCTAGCGCTACACTTTTTACATAAAAGCGCAAAAGACCTGCAAGTAGATAGCAAAGTATTAAGCCCTAAAGCAATTAAACAACTGTGTTTATTTAATTGGCCTGGGAATGTTCGTCAACTTGAAAACACCTGCCGCTGGTTAACCGTTATGGCGCCTGGAGAGCTGATTGGCGAGCAAGATTTACCTCCTGAAATTATTGATAATGCCGCCGCAACACAAGAAGGCGATTGGCTAGATTCATTTCAGCAGTGGCTTAATCAAGAGTTTAAACAAGGTAAAGAAAATATTTGGCCGGATATTCAAGCCCAGCTAGAAACCCGCTTAATAAAAACAGCACTGGCTAATTGTTCTGGCCATAAGCAAGAAGCCGCAGTAAAAATTGGTTGGGGTCGCAATACGTTGACCCGAAAATTAAAAGAGCGCAATATTAGCTGATATTTTATAAGACTAGCGTCCTAGGTTATTAATGAAGTTAATTGAGAACATCCCTTTGTTTAAGCAAATGGAGATTATAAATCGCTTAGATTTTTTTAAAGAATTCACACTTAATGAGCGCCAAATTCTGCTTGAGTCGTTTGGTTTGCTCTATTTGATAAATAAAAATCAGTTTTTATTTAAAGAATTTGATAATGATAAGCGACTGTTTATTGTGCTCAGTGGATCTTTAATGGTGTTTAAACACAATCACCTACTGGAACTGGGCAGTATAGAACCTGGCGAATTTATTGGTGAAGGTGCATTTATTAATAACCGAGAGCGCAGTATTAATGCACGCGCCAAAGAAAGCGCTATAGTACTGGCTATTACTGCCGATGCCCTTACCCGCCTACCTAATGTCATACGTGAAAAAATTAAAGACCGTATTATTGAAGGTATGAGCCTGCGCATTGCAAAACTCTCGGAGCATATAGAAGAGCATGGTTAACAGTTAACTTAATCCATATAAACAACCTGCATTGAACAATTAAGCCAGCCTGGCTTATTTACATGAGCTGTTATGGTATATGTGTCTGATGGTTTATCGCCAAAAGGTGTCTCAACCAATGGCTGTGAATGAGTGTAGGTTTGTGAATAATTGCTGTAGTAAATAACCAAATAGCCGTATAAATATTCCCATTTCAATGTGACTTTTGCGCCGCTGATTAATGTGAACTCAGCATGTTGATCATTAAAGGTTACGACTAGGTCATTAAACTCATCTTTTTCGCACTGGGTTGTTCGCAACCGAGAAGGCATGGTAAAAGCGTCATACGCATTAGTATTTTTTAGATAAAAACCAATATTACCATCGCCATAAAAGTGATTTTCGCGTGTGGTGTAGCTAATTTCGGGTTGATAACCTAGCCCTTGCATAATAGTAGCTAACTGCTCTGTTTCTTGGCGTAAAATTCTATCATTTGATAATAGTAAAGTAGCTACGCCAAATTCCCGAGGGATGTCGTGTTCAACATATTCGTAAGGTAAGGATTGTGATTTAAGTGCGGCCTCTAGCTGCTGACGCTGTGAGTCCGATAAACCTTTACTAAATATATACACTGTAGGTTGTTGGCATGCACTCAACAATAGCATGAGTGCACACGCTAAAATTCCATTTTTCATTATCACCCCCATTGATTACAAGTGTAGTCTAAAGGAGTGATTTAAAATGGCAACTTAATTTATTTGGCTGTTTAACCTGAAGTCTGGTTATTTAGCCATGCATCGACACTCTGACGTTTGTACAGCACTTCATTAAATAACCGATGACGCTCAAATACTAGCTCACTTTGTTTGGTTTTAAGCCCGCTAGTTAGCTGGCTATGGGTATCGTTAAACTTAGAGATAACTGAAAAGCCACGTTCAGTATCTTCTTTTACCTGTTGTGCTAGATGCGCTCTTACATCATCAGCGGTTAACAGATCTGAATGCTCTAAGCCCATTAGCTCTTTTTTCATCGCTAATCTTATGCCCATGTTTTACTCCATTATTTATATTCAATCTCTTATACGGCCGATATTGGCAATTAGCGCGCCAATGTGTAATTTTTTTCGCGTGAAGCTTAACCCTGAATTACTTCAGTTTTTTTAAAGACTATAAAAAGAGATAAAAAGTTTCATAAAAAATCACATAATCAACTCACCTAACAAGCTCACTTTGGTGCAAAATAGCCACTGAGCCTTTATACTACAGCTAATACCACCCCCACTGAGAAACATGATGAACGAAGAATATATAGAAGTTGAGTTAGAAGAAGAGCCTATAGAGCTGTGCAAATTATTAAAGGTATTAGATCTTGTTGAAGGTGGTGGTCAAGCAAAAAACCTAATTAGCGAAGGCTATGTCGGTGTTAACCATGAAATTTGTACAATCAAACGGAAAAAATTATACAGCGGTGATGTACTTGCATTTGATGGCGAGTTGTTTCAATTAACGTTAAGTGAAGATGCCACTCCAGCAGAACGTCCAGTTATTGATGAAACAGTGACAGCAGAAAAAGCCGCGCCAGTAGCAACAACAGAGCCGGCTAAAAATAAACGCAAACGCACTAAAAAGCCTAAAGTTGATGAAAAAACGGGTCGTCGCCCTATTTCATTTGGCTAACATTTGCTTAAGTTATACGTGTTATTAAAAGCCAGTTTGCATCACTGGCTTTTTTATTCTTTAATAGAATATCAATAATAAAAAATAGATGCTTACATGTCAGAAAACACCTCAAACCGCTGGATAAAACCCGTACTTATTACTGCCTTATTATGGAACATATTAGGTATTCTTGCATTTGTCATGCAGCTGTTTCTCTCTCCAGAGATGATAAGTAAACTACCTGAAGAACAACAGCTTGCTTATAACAGCCAACCTCTATGGGCTACTTTAGCGTTTGCTATTGCGGTATTTGGCGGCGCATTAGGATGCGTACTTTTGTTATTCAAAAAGTCACTAGCCACATTAACATTAATAATCTCTTTGGCAGCGGTTCTAGCTCAGCAATACTATAATTTTATGATTATTAATAGCATCAACTTGTTTGGTATTAGCGCTATTTTTATGCCTATTGCAGTCACGATAATTTCGATTGCATTGGTGTATTTAAGTTTCCATTTAAAGCAACAGGACTACTTTAAATAACACTTTTTTGAGTTTAGTTTTGTGGTCAATTATTACTCAGAGTATCTCTTGAATTTTAACTTTTGGCCTTCATCTCTATTTAAATAACGACCAAAATAAATTATACAGTATGGTATTTTTTATCATGGTACACACTTTGCAAATCACTACAGAGGTCACTTTTACAAGAATATTAATCTAATTTATTGAAGGGACAAATAATGAAAAATAGTTTCGACACCCAACAACAGCTCACTATCAATGGCGAGCAATATCATATCAACTCGCTCATGGGACTTGGCGATAAAGCCAAACGCCTGCCTTTCTCGTTAAAAGTATTGCTAGAAAACTTACTACGTAACGAAGATGGTGTGAATATTAAAGAACAAGATATTCAGGCCTTATTAGATTGGGATCCAAAAGCGAAGCCCTCTGCCGAGGTGGCGTTTACTCCAGCCCGCGTAGTAATGCAAGATTTCACTGGTGTCCCTGCAATTGTTGATTTAGCTGCCATGCGTGATGCAATGGAAAGGCTCGGTGGTGATCCTGCAAAAATAAACCCGCTTTCTCCTGCAGAGCTGGTAATTGATCACTCGGTGCAAGTGGATGGTTATGGTAAAGATGGCTCATTCGACTTAAATTCAAAATTAGAATATGAGCGCAACAAAGAGCGTTACGAATTTTTACGTTGGGGACAAACCGCATTTGATAACTTAAAAGTTGTACCACCCGCAACCGGTATAGTTCACCAAGTGAATTTAGAGTATTTAGCCCGCGTAGTATTTAATGATACAAAAAACGGCAAATCATTAGCCTACCCAGATACACTAGTCGGCACAGATTCTCATACAACTATGATTAATGGTTTAGGCGTACTTGGCTGGGGTGTAGGTGGCATTGAAGCCGAAGCCGCCATGCTTGGCCAACCTATTAGCTTGCTTATTCCACAAGTTGTGGGTGTTAAATTAAATGGTCGCTTACCTGAGGGCACTACAGCAACCGATTTAGTACTTAGCGTTACTGAAATGCTGCGTAACCACGGTGTGGTAGGTAAGTTTGTTGAGTTTTATGGTGACGGCCTTGCCGATTTGCCACTTGCCGATAGAGCAACTATCGCTAATATGGCGCCAGAGTATGGCGCAACCTGTGGTATTTTCCCTATTGATGATGAAACGATTAATTACTTACGCTTAACTAATCGCGATGAGAAGCAGCTCAAACTAATTGAAGATTACGCTAAACACCAAGGCTTATGGCGTAACGATGGCGACGAAGCACATTATACCGATAAGCTTGAACTAACTTTAGATGATGTTGTGCCTAGCCTAGCAGGCCCTAAACGCCCGCAAGATAGAATTACTTTGGATAAAGCCGGCAAGGTTATTGGTCAGCACTTAAAAGACTTTCAAGACGAGCGTATGGCACGTCGTGATAAAAGCGATGAAGAGCAAGCGCGTATTGAAAGCGAAGGCCCTACTATCAATCCAGATGAACCAACTGATGAAGCGCAGTTTATGGGCGCAGCAAAAGTAAACTTTAATGGAGAAGAATTTGAGTTAAATGATGGTGCCTGTGTTATTGCTGCAATTACTAGCTGTACAAACACATCTAACCCAAGTGTTATTTTAGCTGCCGGTTTAGTAGCTCAAAAAGCACGTCAGTTAGGTATTAATGTAAAACCTTGGGTTAAAACCTCACTTGCGCCAGGTTCACAGGTGGTTACCGATTACCTTGAAAAAGCAGGGTTGATGGATGACTTGGATGCACTCGGCTTTAATTTAGTGGGTTATGGCTGTACCACATGTATTGGTAATTCAGGCCCACTTGCCGATGAAATTAGTGAAGCGATTCAAAAACACAAATTAGTTGTAAGCTCAATTTTATCGGGTAACCGTAACTTTGAAGGGCGCATACATCAAGATGTTAAAATGAACTTTTTAGCGTCGCCTCCTTTAGTAGTTGCCTATGCCATAGCGGGTAGAACCGATATTGATGTTTACAACGAGCCACTAGCGCAAGATAAGCATGGTAACGATATTTACCTTAAAAATATTTGGCCGAGCGTTAAAGAAGTAAGTGAACTAGTAAAAAGTACGGTAACTAAAGAGATGTTCGAAAAAAGCTATGCCAATGTTTACGATGGCGACAGTCGTTGGCAAAAAATTCAAATACCTGATGGTAAACTTTACGATTGGGACGGTGCTTCTACTTATATTAAAAAAGCGCCTTTCTTTGATGGTATGAGTGTTGAACCACCGGGTATTCCAACTATTGAGGGTGCGCGTTGTTTAGCTAAACTGGGGGATTCGGTGACTACCGATCATATTTCACCAGCAGGTGCAATTAAGGCAGAGGCACCGGCAGGGCTTTACCTACAAGAAAATGGGGTTGAAAAAGCGCAATTTAACTCTTATGGATCACGACGTGGTAATCACGAAGTAATGATGCGCGGTACGTTCGCAAATGTGCGCCTTAAAAACTTACTGGCTCCTGGAACCGAGGGCGGTGTTACCCGCACTCAACCTGACGATAAGCTAGAAAGTATTTATGATGCGGCAATGGCATATCAAGAAAGTGGAACACCCTTAGTGGTTCTAGCAGGTAAAGAATATGGTACCGGCTCCTCACGAGATTGGGCTGCAAAAGGCTCATTATTACTCGGTATTAAAGCTGTGATAGCACAAAGCTATGAACGTATTCACCGCTCTAATTTAATTGGTATGGGCGTACTTCCTTTACAATTTAAAGAAGGTGAAAGCCATGAATCACTAGGCTTAACTGGGCAAGAGCAATTTGATATTCAAGGGTTATACGATAAAACCGACGAAGTCAGTGTTATTGCCACTAACAGTGAAGGTAAACAAATTAGCTTTAGTGCCGATGTGCGTATTGATACTCCGAAAGAGTGGGACTACTACAAACATGGTGGTATTTTACAGTACGTACTGCGCAATATGCTCGACTAGCAGCTTAAAACGAAAATGCAGCCCAGCTCAGTAATGAGCTGGGCTTTTTTATATTATTAATCGATGCTTGCGCTAAATCAATTCCGCTTTATAAAGATTATATAAACTAAGAAGACACGCTGCGCAGAGGTCGCTATGTCTTCAATTGTAATAATAAGACTACTTAAAACATCGATTTTGCTTGGGTTGTGCTTAATAGTGACAGGCCATGGTTTAATTGTATCGAGCTACATTACCAACCAATACGGCATTCAAGGTATTATTACTGCAGCTGCCTGCATTGCAATTGGTGTGTTTTTATCACTGCCAACTAAAATTTATTTAACCATATTATTAATGGAAGCAGAAAAGCGCTATTTAGAATCACAGCAAATCAAACATCCCGAAGCTAAAAGCCGCTAAAACTTTCGACCTCTTTACTGCGTTGCTCTATTCTCTTTTTAGCTTTTTCAGCATCTTCAAATAGCTTATTAATTGATTCACTGTTGTATATCTCTGGTGCCCGCTGAGGAAAAGGCTTTACTGCTGATTTAGCACTGCCACTCAAAATGGCGGTATCTTCTGCAACCACGACATTGATATCGGCGGGGTTAAGCTTAACCACTTCGCTTTTACCATTCTTATTTGGTACATCTGAGAAATGCCACTGTCCTTGCTCATCTTGCCATTTATAAATTGGCTCGGGAGTTTCTGACTCAAAGTTAGCCCCAGTGATTTTTTCATCCGCTGTGGTAATTGCTGAGGTAATACTATCTAACGCGCTAGATGAAAGCGCTATCATTTCATTCTTGATCTCTGTTGATTCATTATAAATATGAGAAGTGCTTAGCCAAGGCTGGCCATTAGGTTTTTTAATATAAAACAATAAGATAATAGCAATTATCATCACTGACACTGCTAAATAGGTGAAGTATTTCATAGCGTTCCTGCTGTGTGTTTAATCCATCATCACAACTAATATAATAAAAAAGAACCAATTCAGCAAATATTTAACAACAAAAAACGCAGCAAAGGCTGCGTTTTTTCATTTTATAGCTTTGAATAATAATATAATTAAATACCATCTCCATCTATATGCAGGCCACACTCACGATTCAAGCCAAAAAAGCGGGTTTCTTCTTCACTCATGCCGGGCTCTAATTTACGCGTGGTATGTATATCCCCCATCGACACATAACCTTGCTCCCATAATGGGTGGTATGGCAAATTGTGCTTTGTTAGATACTGATATATATCGCGATTATTCCATTCAATAATGGGATATACTTTTACCGTGCCTCGGCTTATTTCTAGTACTTGCTTTTCAGCACGGCTTGAGGATTGATCTCGACGTAGGCCACTAAACCAAGTGCTCGCATTTAGCTCCTTTAAAGCGCGTGTCATTGGCTCTACTTTATTAAGCTGGTTGTATTGCTTAATACCTGCCTCACCTAACTCCCATAATTTTCCAAATTTAGCCTCTTGCCATGCAGGGCTCAGCTGCGCTTTATACACTTTTAAGTTAAGTGATAACTGCGAAGTCATTTGCTCTATAAACTGATAAGTTTCTGGAAATAAGTAGCCAGTATCTGTTAATACCACAGGTATATCGGGGCGCTGTGCAGTCATTAAGTGCAACATTACTGCAGCTTGGATACCAAAACTCGATGATAAAAACGCAGTGTCAGGCAAGTGCTCTAGAGCCCATGTAACGCGCTGCTCTGCGCTCATGTCAGCCAGTAAACCGTTCGCATCAGCTAACATGGCCTGTTGGCTTTTTTTATCTAGCTTTAATATGTTTTTAAATTCACTCATGGTCAACTTTAAACCTCACCAGCGCTTTGCGCTACTTTTAAATTATGCGTAAAAATCGGTAACGGATACTTTTACTTCTGCAACAATACCTTTGCGAATAACAAAATCACCAAAACATTCGCCATCATTACGCTCACTAACCCATTGTCCAATGAGTTTATCGAATGCTTCTAAGTAAACCTCTTCGCCAACATTTTCAAGGTAAAGCTTTGGAATACGTGTACCCTCCGTATTACCCCCAAGGTAAACGTTGTACTTACCTGGGCCTTTGCCGACCAAACCTGCTTCTGCTAGCATGGCACGACCACAGCCATTCGGACAACCAACTACACGCATAATGATGCTGTCATTTGGCACCCCGTGCTTGGCTAATAAGCCTTCTATTTTTTCAATTAAACTCGGTAAGTAACGCTCAGCTTCGGCCATAGCTAATGGGCAAGTTGGCAATGCCACACACGCCATTGAATTTTTGCGTTGCTCAGTGTCCTTATCGTCAATCAAACCATGATTGCGGGCTATTTCTTCAATTACTGCTTTTTGATCGGCCGGTACACCGGCAATAATTAAGTTTTGATTTGCCGTCATGCGAAAATCACCTTGATGAATTTCTGCAATTTTGCGACACCCTGTTTTAAGCGGCTTATTTGGGTAATCTAAAATACGACCACTTTGAATAAATAGGGTTAGGTGGTGCTTACCATCAATGCCTTCTACCCAACCAATACGATCCCCTCGGTGAGTAAACTCATAAGGGCGGCTTGGTGCAAAGCTCACGCCCGCACGCTTTTCAACTTCAGCTTTAAATACTTCAGTGCCAACACGATCAAGTGTGTATTTAGTTTTTGCATTTTTACGATTTGAGCGGTTACCCCAATCACGCTGAACAGATACCACGTGCTCAGCAATTTTTAACGTATCTTCTAGGCTAATAAAGCCAAAGTCGTCCGCTTTACGCGGGTAGGTTGCTGTATCGCCATGGGTCATCGCTAGACCGCCGCCTACTAACACGTTAAAACCAACGAGTTTGCCATCCTCAGCAATCGCCACAAAGTTTAAATCGTTAGCATGTACGTCCACCTCATTATTAGGTGGGATCGTCACTGTGGTTTTAAACTTGCGCGGTAAATACGTTGAGCCTAAAATAGGCTCTTCTGTGGTTTCAGATTTTTCGCCATTGAGCCAAATTTCAGCGTATGCCTTCGTTTTAGGTAATAAGTGTTCAGAAATTTTTGCTGCCCACTCGTAGGCCTCTTGATGTAACTCAGACTCAACCGGATTGGTAGTACATAACACATTACGGTTAACATCACCGGCGGTGGCAATCGAATCAATTCCAACACTATTAAGCAATTGATGCATACCTTTAATTTCAGGTTTTAATACACCATGAAACTGAAATGTTTGGCGAGTTGTTAAACGAATACTGCCATAACTGGTTTTATCACCAGCAAATTTATCAATTGCAAGCCATTGCTCTGGCTTAATAATACCGCCAGGCATACGTGCGCGTAGCATCACATTATGCAATGGCTCTAGCTTTTGTTTAGCACGTTCAGGACGGATATCACGATCATCTTGTTGATACATGCCGTGAAAACGAATTAACTGGAAATTATCGGCGGTAAAACCACCGGTGATCTCGTCTTTTAAATCTTGCTCTATCGTGCCACGTAAAAAGTTGCTTTCTCTTTTCAAACGCTCGTTATCAGAAAGCTTTACGTTTTTATCTTGTTCGCTCATGTTTAATCCTAAATTTGTTACAGTGACGGCTGTTAGCGTTACTTTTTATAAAGTAAACAATGTGTACTTAGTACACGTCTTTCTGATAGCGATTTGCGCTTCTTAAGTCTTTTAAGTACTGCTCTGCGTCTTCATAGCTTTTACCGGTGTTTTCGCTAATGATATCAACTAAGGCATTGTGTACATCCTTTGCCATGCGGTTAGCGTCGCCACAAACATAAAAATGAGCGCCCGCTTCTAACCAATCAAATACTTCTTTTGAGTTTTTACGTAACTTGTCTTGTACATAAACTTTTTCTGCTTGGTCACGGCTAAACGCTACATCAATCTTACTTAGTAAACCTGACTTTAAGTACCCTTGAATTTCTACTTGGTACAAGAAGTCTTGAGTAAAGTGTGGGTTACCAAAAAACAGCCAGTTTTTACCTGTTGCTTCTCGTGCATCACGTTCTTGTAAAAAGGCGCGAAATGGCGCAATACCAGTACCTGGACCAACCATAATAATTGGTGTGTCATCACTTACTGGTAAGCGGAAGTTATCGTTATGTTCACTGAACACTTTTACTTTACAGCCTTCTTCTGCGCGGCGTGCTAAGTACCCTGAACAACCACCTAAGTGCTCTGTGCCAAACGCTTCAAACTCAACTAATGCAATAGTTAAGTGCACCTCATCTTCAACCTCAGCTTGGCTAGAAGCAATTGAATATAAACGTGCTTGTAATTTACGCAGGCAATCCACTAGTGTTTGCGCTTCTAATTTAGCAGGGTTTTGTGCAACCACATCAAAGATTTGACGAGGCTCAATGTATTCGCGCATTGCGCCTTTATCTTCTACTAGCTTAAGCAGCTCAGGGGTGCCTGTAGCCGTGGCATATTTTTCAACAAAGCCAGGGTAGGATTGTGTTAGCTCTAATTTTTCAATTAAGGCATCACGCACGCTGAGTTCTTCATCGCCAAGTTTAACGCGGCTAGTTGGATCAATTTGCGTTTGCGCTAGTAGCTCATCTACACGGGCTTCATCATTTAAAAAGTAAATACCGAGTGAATCACCAGGTGTATACGTAATGTCTGACCCTTCTAGTGAAATTTCAACATGGCGTACATCTTTGGTTGAATCACGACCGGTAATTTTTTGCACTAAGCTTAGCTCTGCCGCAAACGGATTTTGCTTTGTGTACTGACTAGCCGCTGCTGCAGGAGCGCCAAATGGCATAGAAACAACTTGACCGCCTGTCGCACCTTGCTGGGCTTTTAAGTCTGGTTCAAACGCATTTAATGCGCCCTCAATCCAAGTGGCTGCTTCGTCATCATAATCAACGTCTAGGTCGGCGCGTTGATGAATAACCTCTGCACCTAATTTAGTTAAACGCTCTTCAAAGTCTTTAGCGGTTTGGCAGAAAAATTCATAGCTAGAATCACCTAAACCTAATACTGCAACTTTGACACCATCAAGCTTTGGCGCTTTTTTAGTAATTAAAAATTCATACAGTGTTTCGGCGTCTTCTGGTGGCTCACCCTCGCCGTAAGTCGATACAACAACGGTTAAAAACTTTTCTTTTTTCAGGGCTGTCGGTTTGTAATCTGACATACTAACCAGTTTTGTTGCTAAGCCGCGAGACTCAGCTTGCTCTTTAAGTTTAGTCGCCACCGCTTTAGCATTACCTGTTTGCGAACCATATAAAATGGTCAACGCTGCCGCTTCCGAGGTTGCGGGTGTAACTGAAGCTGGTGCGCCTAGCGCTGCAGAATTAGCATTAGCAGCTAAGTAGCCGCTAACCCACGCTTGCTGAATTGGATTAAGCTCAGCCACTAAACCTTGTAGCTTTTGTACTTGCTCTTGCGAAAGCGGACTTGCTAGCGCATTGAGTTGACCTAACAACATGAATTTTTCCTCATAACCCTGAACGTTAAACACAATGCTTGTTCACATTGTTTAAAATGAGTGCCACCTCACTCAGAAAGTTCTGTTGAGGTTAATTGAGTATGCAGGATAGCCGCCTAAGCATAGATAAAAAAAGAATAGAATCTGCTTTGATATTCCATTTAGTTATTAAGTTACCTAAAAACCTGCGAAATAGACCTAAAAGGGTTTTATTGTCTTTTATGAAATTTTAATTTAACAATTTTGTAACTTTAATGTTCTAAGGTATATTACGCAAAAATATAAATAGGAACACCTATGTTACACGGTATATATAAAAACAAATTACTTTTGAGCACCTTGTTATTATCCTCATTACCCGCGATGGCTAATGTGGTTAATGGCAACTTTGAACAATACAGTGGCAACACCCCAGATGCGTGGACAGTGATTGATAGCGGTATTAACGTATCTGCCAACAGCACAGTCGTAAGCACAGGCTCACAAGCAGCAGCGATTAGCGTTAATACAGGCACACAAAGCAATACTGATTTTTTGCAGCAAGTCGCTGTTGAAATGGGTAAAACTTATGAGTTCTCAGTAGATGTGTATCATACCGAAGGCCATCTTAAGGCGCGTTTGTTGATAGATGGTTATCAAGGCTATTCAAATCCAGCACAAACCAACCAATGGCAGAGTATAACTTACAGCTACACAGCTGATAGTAATAAAACCATTGATGTCGGCTTACGCTTTTATGATACAACGGGATTTGATGGTAGCGAGTTAGTTTATGTTGATAACTTCTTGCCCAATAATGACAGCAGTGGCTCTGTGAGCTGCGCAGATAACAGCCTTACCTTTAGCCTAACCACAGATAACTACGGCGAAGAAACCAGCTGGCAAATAGCGCACAACCAAACCGGTGTCGTTGCAAGCGGAAGTGGGTATGCTGCAAACACCCAATATACCGAACAATTATGCGTAGCCGATGGTGAGTATACATTTACTATTAATGACAGCTATGGCGATGGTATTTGCTGTTCATATGGCAGTGGTAGCTACGCCTTGAATAATGAAAGCACATTGCTTGCCAGTGGAGCTAGTTTTCAAACAACCGAGGCTACCGCTTTCTCATTAGGAAGCCCTGAGCCAACACCGACGCCAACCGGCTATTATGTGACAACCCAAGGCTTGTCTGGTTACACGCTAAAAACTGAGCTTTATAACATTATTAATAATCATAATGCTCAAGGGTATTCTGCTATTTGGAATTTTTACGACGCATCGGCGCGTGATAAATACTTTGAAAACGATAATAGTATTTTAGATATGTACAGCGAGAAGCCCAATGGCTCTGATAGCTACACATACACAGCCGTTAGCGATCAATGTGGCACCTACAGTGGAGAGGCGGATTGCTACAACCGAGAGCATTCGTTCCCTAAAAGTTGGTTTGGTGGAAAAGTTGAACCGATGAACTCTGATGTTCATCATATTTACGCCACAGACGGCTATGTAAATTCAAAACGAAGTAACTTCCCGTTCGGTGAAGTAGCAAGCGCTTCGTTTACCTCAACCAACGGCAGTAAATTAGGCTCTGCAAGTAATACGATTAATTACAACGGTACTGTATTTGAACCTATTGATGAATTTAAAGGTGACTTTGCTCGTGCTTATTTTTACATGGCAACCCGCTACGAAAATGTGATTGGTGCTTGGCAAAATAACACCGCAGCTAGTAATGACGTGCTTAATGGCACCAATACCCAAGTATTTGAAAGCTGGGTTGTGGCCATGCTGTTAAAGTGGCATAACAACGACCCTGTTAGCCAAATGGAATTAGACCGCAACCAAGCAGCGTTTGAATTTCAGGGAAATCGTAACCCGTATATCGATCACCCTGAGTTTGTAGAGATGATTTGGTAAAAGGGCTTCGGGCTTCGGGCTTCGGGCTTCGGGCTTCGGGCTTCGGGCTTCGGGCTTCGGGCTTCGGGCTTCGGGCTTCGGGCTTCGGGCTTCGGGCTTCGGGCTTCGGGCTTCGGGCTTCGGGCTTCGCAGAAAAGCATATGCCTTTGTATTCGCAAAGGCTTTTTTATTTTGATTACTTCTTTACCCTCGGGTTTAGGTCTAAGTTACGGCTAGTAAGCCCACTGCGAGCGTCGACGTAAAACTTTAAACTTATCGCTTTTTTAAACGCAAAAAAAACCCCAGCAAAAGCTGGGGTTTCTTATAAAACAGACTTAATTAAAAATTAAGCTTGTTTTGGACGTTCAACAACCTCTACCAAAGTCCAAGATTTATTCTTAGAGATTGGAGCGCATTCACGGATAGTAACTACGTCACCCGCTTTTGCAGTGTTATCTTGGTCATGTACGTGTAACTTAGTCGTACGTTTGATGAATTTCCCATAGATTGGGTGCTTCACGTAACGTGCGATAGCAATAGTGAAAGATTTTTCCATCTTGTCGCTAATTACACGGCCTTGAAGAGTACGAATTTTATCGCTCATTATTGACCTGCCTTCTGGTTAATAATTGTTTTTACACGCGCGATATCGCGACGTACTGTTCTTAGCGTGTGTGTCTGAGCTAGCTGACCAGTGCTTGCTTGCATGCGCAGGTTAAACTGCTCACGAAGAAGACCTAGAAGTTCAGCATTAAGCTCTTCTACGCTTTTATCTTTTAGTTCGTTTGCTTTCATCACATTACCGTCCGAGTTACGAAAGTTGTTTTGAATGGCAGCTTACGAGCAGCAAGGTTAAACGCTTCACGAGCAAGCTCTTCTGAAACACCTTCCATTTCGTAAAGTACTTTACCAGGCTGAATTTCAGCAACCCAATATTCAACAGAACCTTTACCTTTACCCATACGAACTTCAAGAGGTTTTTCTGTGATCGGCTTGTCAGGGAAGACACGGATCCAGATTTTACCTTGACGTTTCACGTGACGTGTCATAGCACGACGAGCTGCTTCGATTTGACGAGCAGTCATGCGGCCACGACCAGTAGCTTTCAAACCGAAAGTACCGAAGCTTACTTTGTTACCGTTTTGCGCTAGACCACGGTTGCGGCCTTTATGCATTTTACGGAATTTTGTACGTTTTGGCTGTAACATTACTCGCTACCTCTACTTAGCACTTTTTTGGCTTTCTTTGGTGCGCGTTTAGCTGGCTTCTCTTGCTCTTGTACTAGTGGTAAACCACCAATAACTTCGCCTTTGAAGATCCAAACTTTAACACCAATGATACCGTAAGTGGTTAAGGCTTCAGAAGTTGCGTAGTCGATATCAGCACGAAGAGTATGTAGAGGTACACGACCTTCACGATACCATTCTGAACGTGCGATTTCTGCGCCGCCAAGACGACCGCTAACTTCAACTTTAATCCCTTTAGAACCGATGCGCATTGCATTTTGTACCGAACGCTTCATAGCGCGACGGAACATAACACGACGCTCTAGCTGAGAGGCAATGCCGTCTGCTACTAGTTGTGCATCTAGTTCTGGTTTACGTACTTCAGAAATATTAATCTGAGCAGGTACACCAGCGATTTTAGTTACCGCTTGACGTAATTTTTCTACGTCTTCGCCTTTTTTACCGATAACAACACCCGGACGAGCCGTGTGAATAGTTACTCGGATAGATTTTGCTGGACGCTCAATAACGATTTTAGACACAGAAGCCGCTTTCAATTCCTTAGTAAGGAATGTACGTACTTTGTGATCGCCAAAAAGCTGTGCAGAGAAATCTTTTGAATTCGCGTACCAGGTAGAAACCCAAGGTTTAGATATACCTAGGCGAATACCAGTAGGATGAACTTTTTGTCCCATTACTTATATCTCCTAGCTATCTGAAACCACAACAGTGATGTGGCTTGTACGCTTAAGGATGCGGTCTGCGCGTCCTTTAGCACGTGGCATAATACGTTTCATTGTTGGACCATCGTCCACAAAGATCGTTGTTACACGTAGCTCATCAATGTCAGCACCTTCGTTATGCTCTGCGTTAGCAATAGCAGACTCAAGTACTTTCTTAACTAATACAGCCGCTTTTTTCGGGCTGTACGCCAGGATTTCTAGTGCGCGATCGACAGGTAACCCGCGGATCTGATCTGCAACTAGACGTGCTTTTTGCGCCGAACCAGAGGCGAATTTATGTTTAGCTAATGCTTGCATTTATCTTCCCCTCTTAACGTTTCTTCGCTTTCTTATCCGCAGCATGGCCACGGTAAGTGCGAGTTGGTGCAAATTCACCTAGTTTGTGACCGATCATTTCGTCAGAAACGAAAACTGGTACATGCTGGCGACCATTATGGACAGCAATGGTCAATCCGATCATGTTAGGTATGATCATTGAACGACGGCTCCAAGTTTTAATTGGCTTCTTTTCACCGCTTTCCAAAGCTTTCTCTACCTTCTTCAGCAAGTGTAGGTCTATAAAAGGACCCTTCTTGAGAGAGCGTGGCATGGCTATTCCTCAATATTACTTAGTACGACGACGTACTATAAATTTATCCGTACGCTTGTTCTTACGCGTCTTAGCACCTTTAGTCGGTTTACCCCATGGAGACACAGGATGACGACCACCAGATGTACGACCTTCACCACCACCGTGTGGGTGATCAACCGGGTTCATGGCAACACCACGAACTGTCGGACGAATACCACGCCAGCGATTTGCACCTGCTTTACCAAGTGAACGAAGCATATGCTCAGCATTGCCTACTTCACCTAGCGTAGCACGACAATCAGACTCAACTTTACGAACTTCGCCTGAACGAAGACGTAATGTTACATATTGACCATCACGAGCAAGGATTTGAACGTATGCACCAGCAGAACGTGCGATTTGAGCACCTTTACCTGGTTTTAATTCTACGTTGTGAACAGTCGAACCTACAGGCATATTACGCATTGGTAATGCATTACCAGGTTTGATTGGTGCATCAACACCAGACTGGATTGCATCGCCAGCTTTTAAGCCTTTAGGTGCGATAATGTAACGACGCTCACCGTCTGCATATAATACAAGAGCGATGTTTGCGCTACGATTTGGATCATATTCTAAACGCTCAACAGTGGCTGGAATGCCATCTTTAGTACGTTTAAAATCGATTAAACGGTAATGCTGCTTATGACCACCACCGATATGACGAACCGTAATACGACCATTGTTATTACGACCACCTGATTTAGAGTTTTTCTCTAATAGTGGTGCGTAAGGTTTACCCTTATGTAAATCTGGGTTAACCACTTTAACTAGGTGACGACGACCCGCAGAAGTTGGCTTACACTTTTGAAGTGCCATAATTCTAACTCCCTTATTACTCGGCGCCGCCGACAAAGTCCAGCTCGCTACCTTCTTTAAGAGTAACGTAAGCTTTCTTCCAGTCGCTACGACGACCGAAACGCATGCCAGTACGTTTTGTTTTACCCTTAACGTTAAGTGTGCGAACACCAGTTACTTCTACTTCAAAAAGCTTCTCAACTGCCGCTTTAACTTCAGCTTTAGTTGCGTCATTTGCTACTTTAAAAACAATAGTATTGTTTTCTTCAGCAGCGATTGTGCTTTTTTCAGAGATGTGTGGAGCAAGGATCACTTTTAAAAGACGTTCTTCACGGATCATGCTAGCGCCTCCTCAAGTTGCTTAACAGCAGCAGCTGTAATTAGTACCTTATCGAAAGCAATTAAGCTTACAGGATCGATACCAGCTACATCACGTGTGTCAACCTTGTACAGGTTACGTGCCGATAAGAAAAGATTTTCATCTACTTCTTCAGTCACGATAAGAACATCTTTAAGCTCAAGTTCTTTAAGCTTAGCAACTAGTTCTTTAGTTTTTGGTGCTTCAAGACCAAAACTCTCAACAACGATTAAACGCTCTTGACGAACTAATTCAGATAAGATGCTTTTGATCGCACCACGGTACATTTTACGGTTTACTTTTTGGCTGTGGTCTTGTGGTTTAGCTGCGAAGCTAACGCCACCTGAACGCCAAATTGGACTACGGATTGTACCAGCACGTGCACGGCCAGTACCTTTTTGAGCCCATGGTTTTTTACCACCACCGCTTACTTCAGAACGTGTCTTCTGAGCACGAGTACCTTGACGAGCACCTGCTGCGTATGCAACAACTACTTGGTGTACTAATGCTTCGTTAAACTCACGTCCAAAAGTAGCTTCAGAAACTTCAAGAGCGCCAGAAGCGTCTTTAATTGCTAATTCCATCACTAAATCTCCAGGACTTATGCTTTAACAGCTGGTTTAACGATAACGTCACCGCCGATAGCGCCAGGTACTGCACCTTTAACTAAAAGCAGGTTACGCTCAGCGTCAACGCGAACTAGTTCAAGGTTCTGAGTTGTTACTTGCTCATTACCCATTTGACCGGCCATTTTCTTACCTTTAAACACCTTACCAGGTGATTGGTTTTGACCGATTGAACCAGGAGCACGGTGAGATAGAGAGTTACCATGTGTAGCGTCTTGCATGCTGAAATTCCAGCGCTTAACACCACCTTGGAAACCTTTACCTTTAGAAGTACCGGTTACGTCAACTTTGTTGATTTCGTTGAATAATTCAACAGTAAGCTCAGAGCCTACTTCAAAATCGCCTTCACCACCATTTAGGCGGAATTCCCACAGACCGCGACCCGCTTCAACACCAGCTTTAGCGAAGTGACCCGCTGTTGCTTTGTTTACACGGCTTGCTTTTTTAGTGCCTGCGGTTACTTGAAGCGCGTTATAACCGTCTGTTGCGTCAGATTTGATCTGAGCAATGCGGTTAGGAGTCGCTTCAATAACTGTCACAGGGATAGATACACCATCTTCAGTGAAGATACGTGTCATACCCACTTTACGACCGACTAGACCTAATGCCATTTTCCTAAAACCTCTCTAATCTTCCGATTAACCCAGGCTGATTTGAACATCAACACCAGCAGCAAGGTCTAAACGCATAAGTGCGTCTACAGTCTTGTCTGTTGGTTCTACGATGTCGATCAGACGTTTATGGGTGCGGATCTCGTACTGATCACGCGCGTCTTTATTAACGTGCGGTGATGTAAGTACAGTAAAACGTTCAAAGCGTGTAGGTAGTGGAATTGGACCACGTACTTGTGCGCCAGTGCGTTTCGCAGTTTCCACGATTTCCGCCGTTGATTGGTCAATCAAACGGTGGTCAAAAGCTTTTAGGCGAATACGAATGCGTTGATTTGACATTCTTAAACCTCAATATAAAGAGCATTTAAAGAGCATAAAAAAACGACCGAAACAATCTTAATAATTAAGATGCCGGTTGTTTGATTATATCTACGTTGAGTTCCAAATCGGAACTCCTGTTTATTAGCTTGAAATCCAAGCTTAATTTATTCTTTCTTGTTCCCGAGGGAATTTTGAAAGCCTGCGTATTATAATGATACTGGTGATAAATGCAACAACTATTTAGACATAATTACTTTGTTATTGTCGTTTAAAAAATAGCTAAGTTTATTAATAGTGAACGCAATGGAAGTGATGATGTCTTTATAATGTCATAGCTTGTCGATTAATCTGCAGGGGATTTTTTAGATATTATGTTATCCTATGCGCTAATTTTGCTGTTATATACCCATATTGGTTTGGGTAACTACTCTCTTATGGTGAGTCAATGCGTATTTTAAATTATGGTTTAAATCTTATCTCTGGTGGTATCAGCCGCTTGTTTGTTAAAAGCAAAGTACTGCCTGAAAAGCCTTTAGAGCAATTTGAGTTAAACCCTAAAAATCCGACCTTCTATATAGTGCGTTTAAATTCACGCTTTGATCTAGCGGCACTGGCGCGTGTTTGTAAACGAAATGGTTTACCGGACCCAACCGAACAGCAAATATTAGGTGACGAAACGTTAGATCGCTTTATCGGCATTAAAAACCCCCTCCGCTATTTGGTGATAAAGAAAAGTCTACCAATGCATTAGCGCAAGGCAAACACATTGTTGAGCACTTATTAAATAGTGGCCAAAAAAATGTGCAAGTGGTGCCCGTGACTATTTTATGGGGCCGATCGCCAGGTAAAGAAAAACCCGGACTAAGCACTTTACTTTCGCACTCACTAACGCCCAGCTGGTTTAGAAAAATTTTTGTGGTGCTTTTTTCAGGTAGAGACAACTTTATTCGATTTAGCCAACCACTCGACTTATCTTTATTGGTTAATGAAAAAGCCGACGTCAATGAATTGCCTCATAAGTTACTTCGCGTAGCTTTAGTTCACTTTAAACGTCAAAAGCTGGCTGCAACAGGGCCTAAAATCCCATCTCGTGATCAGTTATTTAGCTCACTACTGGCATCACCCACAATTAAAAAAGCAATTCAAACCGAGGCTTCTGAAAAAAACATCAGCCAAGCTCAGGCGCGACAAAACGCTTTAAAGCTACTTGATGAAATCGCTGCTAATTACAGCGATGCCACAATTCGCGTTGCTGATCGCATATTAACGTGGCTTTGGAATAAGCTTTATAATGGCATTGATATAAAGTACACCGAGCAAATTCATGACCTAACCAATAAAGGCCATGAAATAATCTACATGCCTTGTCATCGTAGTCATATGGATTACTTGCTACTAACCTACTCTATTTATCATCAAGGCCTTGTACCACCGCATATTGCTGCAGGGATTAACCTTAACTTTTTCCCTGCAGGTGGCATATTCCGCCGCAGTGGTGCATTTTTTATTCGTCGCTCATTTGCTGGTAACAAACTCTACTCAGCAGTATTTAAAGAATACTTAAGCCAGTTATTTATAAAAGGTTACTCGGTTAAGTTTTATACCGAAGGTGGCCGCAGTAGAACCGGACGCTTACTCCCCCAAAAACGGGTATGCTCGCCATGACGATGCAAGCTATGCTTCGTGGTATAGACCGCCCTGTATCAATTGTACCTGTGTATATTGGTTACGAACACGTAATGGAAATAAACACCTACTTAAAAGAGCTCGCGGGTAATGATAAAAAAGGCGAGTCGATATTAGGTATTTTTAAAGCAATTAAAAATTTGAAAAACTATGGTCGCGGGTATTTAAATTTTGGTGACCCGATTTCTATTAACCAATACCTAAATGACAACCAACCCGACTGGCGCGAGTCAATTCATGCTACCGACGTGCAAAAACCACAATGGCTAGGGCCGCAGGTGGCTAATCTGGCTGATCAGGTTATGGTTAAAATTAACAATGCCGCCGCACTTAACTCAGTTAACTTACTGGCGATGATACTGCTAGTAAACGATAAGCACGCATTGAGTAAACCTAAATTGCTAGCTCAGCTTGAGTTTTATTTGCGATTACAACGTGAAGCTAGCTACAGCAATAAAATAACCGCACCCGATGAAACGCCAGAGCAACTGCTAGAACACGCTTTAAAGTTGAATAAGTTTGATGTGATCAGTGACGAGTTTGGTGAAATTATTGCGATAAACGATAAAGAAAAAACCTTATTTAACTATTACCGTAATAACATTTTGCATATTTTTGCAGTACCTAGCTTAGTAGCTCTACATTTATTCAAGCAGCATCAAAGTACCGTTACTCACTGCCATCAATTGGTAAAATCATTTTATCCGTTATTCGCCAAAGAGTGGTACTTACAAGAGCTTGATGACAACTATGTGGCCCGCATTTTAACTAACTTTAGCGATCAAGGCTTAATTGAGCTTGATGGTGATAATATCAAAGTAACTCAAAGTAACGATAGCTTTGCCAAACTCGAAATGCTTGGTCGTGCATTGAGCTTTACTCTGCAACGTTATGCGATTGTGATTGGCTTTATTCAAACCAGCCAAGGTATTGCAAAAGCTGAACTGGAACGTGAAAGCTATGTGTTGGCACAACGCTTGGGTACGTTACATGGCATTAAAACGCCGGAGTTTTTTGATAAGAAGGTACTTAGTAGTTTTATTTCCAACCTTCGCGAACAAAAACTCATTAGTGAATCTGATAGCGGCTTACAAGGCAGCCAAGAGCTGTGCGAGACCTACAAGCAACTGCAAACACTCTTGCCGGCACGTATTTGGCAATCAATTACTGACATTGTCCACGCTCAATGTCAGTAACATACTTCACTATATTGAATTAACTCAATATAGTGGGTAGCAAAGAGTTAACGCTGGCGCATTACCCCTTCTTGGATCGTCGAGGCAACTAAATTGCCTTGGCGATCAAAAAACTGACCACGTACCAGCCCTCGCCCCGAACTCGCGCTTGGGCTATCAATGGTATATAACATCCAATCATCCATTCTAAATGGACGGTGAAACCACATAGCATGATCTATGGTCGCAACTTGCATATTCGGCTGCATAAACGACACACCATGTGGCTGCAGTGCGGTTGGTAAAAACTCAAAGTCAGACGCATACGCCAATAAGTAATTATGAATACGTTGATCGTCCGGCATATCGCCATTGGCTTTAAACCAAATATGTTTTACCGGTTCTAGGGCTTCAGGTTTAAAGGGGTTATGAAAGTTCACCGGACGCATTTCAATCGGCATTTCACGAATAAACTTATTACGGATTGCTTCAGGAATATGCTGTGCATTTTCTTGATAAAACTCTAACGAAGAACGCAGTTCTTCAGGAGCTGGAACATCAGGCATAGTGGCTTGATGCGATAACCCCTGCTCTTCACCTTGAAACGACGCTGTCATGTAAAAAATAGGTTTACCGTACTGAATCGCACTGACACGTCGAGTGCTAAAACTTTTACCATCACGTATAGTTTCTACATCGTACACAATCGGTTTTGCAGCGTCGCCTGGGCGTAAAAAATAAGAATGTAAGGAATGAACAATACGCCCCGCGGGCAGTGTTTCTTTAGCTGCTGAAAGCGCTTGTCCCATAACTTGACCGCCAAACACCGCTCTAAAACCTAAATCTTGGCTTTGTCCTCGATATAAACCTTGCTCAATTTCTTCAAGTGACAACAACGATAATAAATCATCTAATACTTGGCTCATTATTTCTTCCTCAATCCCCTAATTTATAAATGATACTATACAATAGTTAAAAAATACTAACTCACTGATTGAGGAAATCTAATATGGCATTTTGGCTTTTTAAAACCGAACCCGACGCCTTTTCAATTGATGACTTAAAGCAAGCACCACAGCAAACAACGCTATGGGAAGGTGTACGCAACTACCAAGCGCGTAATTTTATTCGCGATGATGTAAAGCAAGGTGATTTAGTGATGATTTATCATTCTAGCTGCAAACAAGTTGGCGTTGCAGGGCTTGGTGTGGTTACTAAGGCTGCTTACCCTGATCCAACGCAATTTGATTTAAGTAGCGACTATTACGATGCTAAGGCAACCACTGAAAACCCTCGCTGGTTTGTGGTAGAAATAACTTATCAGGCGCATTTGAGTAGTTTAGTAAGCCTGCAAGCGATCAAAGCAAATACTGCTATAACTGATATAGCACTTAAAAAAGGCGGGCGTTTATCGGTCATGCCAGTGACCGAAAATGATTGGCATGAAATTTTAAATATGGCGAAATAAGCCACTAAAATAACTACATTTTCTTCATTAAAATAGTACTCCACCAGCGCAGCATGTCACCGCTCGATTTTCTTATGGAGCCAAATTTGTTATAATCTGCGGCTTGCTTTACTGGAGGAAAAATGAAATTACTGTATTGGTTGGATGAATGGTTAACTCTCAGCGATGATGAGAGGCAAGCAAAACTACCAGCCTCTGGTGGAGATTTACTCGGTGATGTGTATGTAAAGTATCACTTTGTTGACCTCACTAAACCCCTGCTTTTTACTTTTTCTCCTGCGGGTACTGATATACAAGAACGCGATCTAAATGAAGACTTTGCCCCTTGGGGCTATCATCTAGCGCAAAAGCAAGATGTTAATATTATTGCGTTTCAGCATTTAGGTAAAAGCAATTGGTTTCGTAACCGCAATTTAATCTTTTTTATTGAGCAGCTATCAACTTTACTCTCTCCTTTTAAAACTAAGTTAGGCTATGGGCTTAGCCGTGGCGGCTTTGCTGTGGGTGCATTTGCTAAGTTACTCAAACTCGATAAAGTACTGCTTTTCCATCCTGTTAGCACCAAAAACAAACTTATCGCCCCTTGGGATGACCGCTCAAGTACTGAAATTGCTCAGCAATATGACTGGCAAGGTGACTACCATGATTTAGACTTAGGGGATGCCAAGGGTTACATTATTTACGATCCAACCAATCGTATTGACCGCCAACATGCTAAACGCTACAAACAGCTCACTCACTTACGCGTGTTTGGTATGGGGCACGGCACTCACGCTACTTACTTGAATAAGTTTGGCTTTTATAAACAAGTAGCGGTTGATTTTATTCGTGATCAGCAAATCGACATTGCGCAATTTAGGCTGCAAACAAAAACACTGCGTTTAAAAGAGGATTATTATAAAAAACTTAATAAAGCCAACGCTAAATCGGCACACCGCCAAGCGTTATTAAGTACCGCTCACACTATTTTAATCGACGAAAAAGCAGCGCACGTTAAAGAGCACCAAGAAAAAATTGATATTCAGCCCTTAATAGAGGTAGCTATTAAGCATCAAGACGAAAGCCCAAATGATGCCATTAAGCTATTAGAAGTTGCTCAACAACTCGTGCCTGACGACCCACTTGTTGAGCATAAACTGAGACAATTAGAATAAGTAACAAAAGGTACTCATGCTTTACTTTTTCTTGGCGTGCCCTTGCTTGGGCACAATCGAAAAGTAAAGAATCAGCGCTATCCACGAAAAGAAGATAGCGCCGACTAGCCAACCATTTTTTTCATGGCCGTGGCTACGCTTACTGTTAAGAATTATCATGATAGGAAAAATGTAAGCACATAAAACAATAATTAAAAAAGCAACTTCAGTCATTATTTTTCCAAGCTAAGCCAATCAACTTCACCACTTAACACCCGCTCTTGTGCGATGTAATGCAGAATATCACCCGCATTCACTGCATAATCTAGAGGTGGGTTTAAATCCATATTCTTTGCACTTAAATTATGAGCTACACCTAACAATATTGCATTATGATCGTACTTAAAATGATGAAATAATTTACCAAATTCCATGGTTTTTATATCACTAGGTATTTGTAGGCTAAATTGCGTATCACCATGCAAAGTAGATAATAGCTCTTCTTGAACACGGCTTGAGCCTGGGTCTTGCATTGAGCGCACCAAAATCTCTGCTGACTTAGTGCTACTACACTCAACATTGTGGCAATGCTCTAATAACATTTCCACCTTCGTTTCATCAAAAAAGTGTGCACTAATGTGACAATCTTCTTTTACTAAACGACTAATACGCAGTGCGGTGGTAAATGTTTGGTCGTCATCTTGGCCATCAATAATCACTTTATCGGCATGGCGAATGGCTACACGCTCTAGTTCATCCAAATCGGTAAAACTAGTCAAACGAGCAAAATCAACATTCTCATTACTTAAAAAGGGGTGCTCTATTTGTTCAGTAACCGCCAATAAAATACGGCGGTCTGTACGTTTAGTATCAGCCAAAATATAGTCGATCATTTTTTTTGTTCGAGCATTATGCCAACCAAAAATAATAATGTGATTACTACTGTGAGCAAAGTTTTTATCACCAGTCATAGCGCGCCTAATTAAGTAAGTTACTGTTTGCCCTGTTTTACCTAACAAGACACCAAATAAAGCCAAACCAAAGGGTATTTGTATTAATGCGACAATCCAACGGCCCAAGTCAGATGATGGACTTAAATCTCCATACCCTACCGTTGAAGTGGTTACTGTGTAGTAGTAAAAAAAGGTCCCTGGCGAAAGTAGTGCTTGCTCATTAGCCATAAATAATAAGCACCAAGTAAGTAGCATGTGTAAAGACGTTGCTATTACAACAGACTGCCAACTAACCTGATCAATGTGACTGCGCAACAGCACAACAATACGTTTAAAAATATGATGCATAATTGTTTGTTAATCGATTGATTATTTGAATCATTTGGTAACACGATACTGCACATCATAACACTTAAGCAACGTTTTACTGTAATCGAAATATTCACGGTTCGTTATGAATAAAAATAAGAGTAAACTATAGTTATTAAGTTATGAGGAAAGAATGGATCTATTATGTCAGGTGTTTTAGCGTCAGTTGATCAGCGTACTCAGCTTGTAGGTGAGAACCGTTTAGAGTTGCTACTTTTTTATTTACATAGCCGCCATTTATTTGCACTCAATGTATTTAAAATTAAAGAAGTGGTGAAGCTCCCCCGTTTAAGCAAAATACCGCACTCTCACCCCAAGGTGACGGGTGTTGCCAATATTAGGGGTGAATCTATTCCGGTGATTGATCTACGCCAAGCCATTTCAATGTCACACAAAGAGCATGGTGAAGATTGTAATTTGGTAGTAACTGAATATAACCGTACCACTCAAGGTTTTTTAATTGGTAAAGTTGATCAAATAATGAACATGACCTGGTCTGATATTATGCCACCACCTAGCTCAGTGGGTAAAAATCATTACATTACTGCACTTACTAAAGTACAGCGCGACGACGTGGAGCACTTGGTAGAAATTATAGATGTAGAAAAAGTACTGGCTGAAATAGTTGAGTACGAGGTTAATATTTCAGATGGAGTGTTAGACCAAACTATAGTTAACGAGTTCTCTGGGCGAAAAATACTACACGCTGATGATTCGCCAACAGCACGCAAGCAAGTAAGCGATACGTTATCGCAGCTTGGTATCGAAATTGTTCCTGCCAGTAATGGCCTGGAAGCACTCAATATGCTTAAAGGTTGGGCCGATGAAGGCCGCGATGTTGAAAAAGAACTACTTATGGTGATTACCGATGCCGAAATGCCCTCAATGGATGGTTATCGCTTAACCTATGAAATACGTAACGACAATCGCTTAAAAAACTTACATGTAGTACTTAACACCTCCCTAAGTGGCAGCTTTAACCAAGCCATGGTAGAAAAGGTCGGCTGTGATGCATTTTTATCAAAATTTCAGCCTGACTTACTGGTGCAAGAAGTACAAAACCGTTTAAAGCACGTATTAAGCAACGCTTAATTATAAAACTAGCAAATATCTGCTTGGGTAAATATTTGCTAGTAACACTCTCCTCATCAGCAACCTTTAAAAACCTGCCTTACTGAGTGGTTATTCAAAGCGGTGTTTGCTAATCCTAAGATTTCATGATTAATTAGTAAATAAGTTTTCACTAACTCGTTATTAATTATGCTCAATAAAGTTGCCAGCCCGTTCACTAAGCTCGTCGAGCGCTACTTACCCGACCCATTTATATTTGTCATTTTGCTCACTATTATTACCTTGAGCATTGCGAATTTAGTGACTCCTGCAACCACACTTGAGGTAATAACATCATGGGGTAGCGGGTTTTGGAACTTACTGAGCTTTGCCATGCAAATGCTGTTGGTGCTAGTAACAGGCTATATGCTCGCCAGTACCTCTTTAATAAGTAAGTTACTAACAAAATTAGCAACGCTTGCTAATACGGCCCCATAAGCCATTATTTTAGTGACATTTATCTCGCTTTTAGCAAGCTGGCTTAATTGGGGGTTTGGCTTAGTGATTGGGGCTTTATTTGCTAAGGCTATTGCTAAGCAGGCTCGAGTAGATTATCGGCTCTTAGTAGCAAGTGCTTACTCAGGTTTTGTAGTATGGCACGGCGGATTAGCAGGCTCCGTACCACTAACCATTGCCAGCGAAGGGCATTTTTCACAGGCAACAATGGGAATTATTGGCACCGAGCAAACCTTGTTTGCAGGTTTTAACATTGCGATTCTGATTGGCTTATTTATTATTATGCCGTTGGTTAACCGCTACATGCTACCGAATGAAAAAGACAGTGTTTATATTGACCCATCACTGCTTAAGAACACTCTACTCAATAAAGTAACAATAACACGCCCTGCGCAACATTTAGAACAAAGCAAACTGCTAGGCATGGGCATTGGCTTACTCGGACTTGCCTACTTAGGTTATTACTTTTTTATCGCAGGTGGCGGCTTAAATCTCAACAGCGTGATAGCGCTTTTCTTGTTTTTAGCTATCACACTACATCAGACCCCCCACAATTTACTAAATAGCCTACAACAAGCGATTCCGAGTGGCGCGGGAATTGTAATTCAGTTCCCCTTTTATGCAGGTATTATGGCGGTAATGGTAGATACAGGGTTAGCACAACAAATATCACAGGGCTTTATTGCCATAGCGGATGCCGATAGCTTACCATTTTACAGCTTTATAAGTGCAGGACTCGTTAATATGTTTGTGCCTTCAGGTGGCGGCCAATGGGCAGTCCAAGCGCCTATTGTTATCCCTGCAGCACAAGAGCTTGGTGCAGATATAGCACGCGTTGCTATGGCTGTGGCATGGGGAGATGCGTGGACGAATCTAATTCAACCCTTTTGGGCTTTACCGGTATTAGCCATTGCAGGTTTAAAAGCAAAAGATATTATGGGGTTTTGTGTGGTACAGCTGATTATTACTGGGGTGTTTATATCGCTGGTATTGAGCTTCTATTAATCTAACTGGGCTGTAACTTGTATTACAGCCCGTGCTTACTTAGCTTGATAAAATCTTCATCGGTAAGCTTAATATCGCATTTTCTGAATCTGCAAAATGCATCATCACTGCTACATGGCCTATAACTACCAGCGCATACATTACTGCCGAGAAGCCTTGGCCGTATTTATCTAATGGCATTAAATGTGAGTAATGGCGGCCGCGCCATTCAAACACAATTTCTAGCGCCCCAACAAATAAAAAGAACACTAATAACATTAAACCAAAGGTGTAACTTAGCCATAAGCCAAATAACACACCCAATAAACATACACTCAACCCCACCCATGAGCGCATTGAAAAGCTAATGCTTTTTAGTACATGCCCGCCATCAAGCGGCAAAATAGGCAATAAATTGAATAAATTAAGCAGTGCACTAAGTACTGCAACGCCCGCAAATATTTCCATTTCTGTGGCGTAATAAAGCACCACGCCTAACACTGAAGTAAACAAACCAAAGGCAGGGCCCATAAGTGATATAACCACATCTTGCCAGCGCGTGGTAATTTTGTCGTCGCTCACCGCTAAACCGCCAACAAAAGGAATTAAATAAATACCTTTAGTTTTAATACCAAAATACTTCATCGCACGTACATGGCCATACTCGTGCACCACCAAGCAGGCAATCAGCATTAACGCAAATTCAATGGTAAACAGCCACGCATAACCCGCTACCGATGCACTGGCAAGCGCCACTTTAACAACTTTAGCACTTTTAAATAATTTAAAGCCAAGCGCCGCGAGCCCTAAAAACCCTTTTTTAGGTTCGCCTTGTGCTGCTGCAGGTAAAGCTAACTGAGTTGCAAACTGATTATTTACATATAGCGCCAAGCTTTGCTGGCTTACTTCGCTGCTATCAATACCAATTAACTGCTCATCAAGCATAAACTCGACATAATTTTCACGTGGGTTTTCAAATGCTATCGCTTGCTGATCATGAAATATTTTTACAACTTGCTGCCCTGATATCATCAGCGTAAACGGTTGCTCTGCCAGAGAAAGATCGACTTTTATCATTGTTATACCCATTATAAATTATGGCGCTAGTATACCTTTCCACCAAAAAAACTCGAGTGAGCTAGCATCATTTTATTAGCGATAATTTAAGGTAAAAATGCCTGAAATACTGACAAAAACTATTCAAGCGACTATTTTTAGTATTACAGGAAGTAAGCTACAACTACCAAGGACACCAATGCGAACTCAATTGCCAAACATACTCGTTGTTGATGACTCAAAAGCCATTTTAATTGTTATGAAAGCGATTTTTAATGAGCTCGAAATGCCAGAAGTTACCACTTGCTTAAGCGCAGTTACAGCACTAGAGAAAGTAAAGCCTGATATAAACTTTTATGACGCTATATTTACCGATCTGAATATGCCAGAAATGGATGGTATGGAGTTAATTCGTAACTTAGGTGAAATAGGCTATTGCGGTGCGATTGTTATTATTTCTGAAATGGATCCTAAAATAATCAGCCTAGCAGCTGATCTAGCCAAGCAGCATAATGTGCATTTAATTGGTAACCTTACCAAGCCAGTACAATTAAATCAGGTAAATACGTTACTTGCCAAAATAGCGCAGTTAAACAGCCATACGCTTGTAAAAGAGCGCCCAATTACTAAAGCTAAACTTGTTAGCGCATTAAAAAATAATGAAATAACACCGTTTTACCAGCCTAAGATAAATATAAACACCAACTTTATACAAAGTGTTGAAGTATTGGCTCGTATAGTTTCAAATAAAAACGAACGCGTGATTTTACCAAGCCGTTTTATTAGCCTTGCTGAGCAATGCGAATTAATCAATGACATTACTTTTACGCTGTTTGAAAAAGCCTGCAGTGACTTAAAGCAGCTCAAAGAACAATTAGGAGAAAACTTAAAGTTGTCATTTAATATGTCGCCATGCCAGTTAAATGATTTGAACTGCCCTAATAAATTATTACAGTTATTACAAAAGCACGGCGTGCTTCCCAATGATGTGGTTGTTGAAATAACCGAGCAACATGCCCTTTCAAGCTATACCCAACTTGAAACCTTAAACAGATTAAGAATATTTGGTTTTGGTATCTCACTGGATGATTTTGGTACTGGCTTTACTAATATTAACCAACTGAAACAGCTGCCATTTACAGAAGTAAAAATAGACCGCTCTTTTATAAGCCACATTGAAACAGATAAGTTTTCGCAAGTTGTGGTCAACTCATTGATTGATATGACTAGCCAAGAGCAACTGCAACTTGTTGCTGAGGGTGTTGAGCGTCCGGAAGAACTTGCCTATCTAAAGCACTATCAAACAAATTTAGCTATACAAGGATTTTTGTTTAGTTGCCCAAAAGCAAAAGCTGAATTTATCTCGTGGGCACAACACTGGATAAAAACAGCTGCTAAAACAAATAATAACTAAGGTCTGCTGACCTTTGCCGGTTGATATTTACTAAATACCCCTAACGAGATTCATTATCCTCGGCACTGACGATATGCTCACTATCCGCTAAACGTTGATGCCAACGTTGCTTAGCCACGGCACGCATGTTGGTAGATTGATCTCGCTCATCAACAATTTCTAAACCCATTAGCGCCTCTATCATATCTTCTAGGGTTACTATTCCTTGCACATCACCGTATTCATCAATCACTAAACAAATATGGGTACGCTTGGTAAGTAATATTTGTAATAACGACGATACGTTTTGCGTGCTCGGTACTGTATAAATAGGCTTAACCAACTTACTAATCTTATAGTCTGTGCCTAAGCGGTGGTATGCCAACATAATGTCGTTTTTATGAACAAACCCTATTATATCGTCAGCATCTTTGTCGTAAATTAGCACTCGAGAGAATGACGAAGAGCCATGTTCGCTTAAGTACTGATTTACAGTAAGGTCTTTATGAATTTTAAAAATAACCGTGCGCGGGGTCATTAAGTCGGTTAGTTTTGCGTGCCTAAAATGCAGTAAGTTTCGAATGATCTCTGACTCATCAGCATGAAGTGCCCCCGACTCACTGCCAATATCGGCCATCGCTTCTATTTCTTGGCGAATATAATAGGCCTCATTATGCTTTTGCCCCATCAAATTGGTTAGCTTTTGTGCAGCCCATACAAACGGCTTAAGCACTAACACCAAAATACGTAAACCATAAGTCACACTCGGTGTTAAAGCACGCCAATAGTTGGCACCCAAGGTTTTTGGAATAATTTCAGATAACACCAATACCAATAAAGTCATAATAGCAGATGCAATCCCCACTGCTGCATCTGAAAACACCACGGCAGCCTGTGCTCCTACCCCTGCGGCACCAGCAGTATGGGCAACAGTATTAAGCGTTAAAATAGCCGCTAATGGTTGATCAATATTACTTTTTAGTATTTCAAGTTGTTTAGCCAGCACTGGCCGCTCTTTGCGCAACAATGCAACATAACTAGGTGAAATACTTAATAGTACGGCCTCCATGATTGAACACAAAAACGAAATCACAATCGCTGTAACCATGTAAACGATTAATAGTGTCACTTTCTCTCCGATAAGTTGGATAAATACCCGATGATAATAGCCATCATAACAATACATGCTATATTTGGCCAAATCTCCAATAACAATAGGCATAGCAATGAATTTAAGCGCACCTTGGTATCGTTACGCAAAACGTTTTACTCACTTGGCAACCCTACTCACATTAAGTAGTTTGAGTTTAACGGCATTAGCTGCCCCACTCGATCAATCAAAAATTCAGTTTATCGGCCCACTTGCAGAAGATATGCAAGCAAAGCCATTTCAGACGCCCCATGGCGACGTGATTATTGATAATCTGCTTACACAACTTGAATCAAGTGCAGAAAGCTTTGTTGTGTTTGGTAAAAAGCATAAGTGGCAACCACTTGATAAAATTAACGCGCTTACTTTAGGTGGTTTACAGGCACTTAAATTTCATATTGAAACGGACCGGTTTACTCAAGGCTCCTTAAACATTGAAGGAATAGAGCAAGGTCAGATTTTTATCAATGGTGAGAAGCAAACTGGTGAAAACCAACGCTATCAGCTTGCTTTAAATAACGGCTCACATACCGTGGTTGTCATCGCTCAACAGGTTGCTAATTGGAATGATGTCACCTTAGAGTTTGTGCCAAAAACAGAAACTGACGTCATGACCCTAACGACAAATAAAACCAAGCGCTTATCGGCTAAGCAATTGTTTGACGCCCCGACTATTAGCGGTTTGTCTTTGTCGCCTGATGCTAAGCATTACTTAAGTACAACAAAGCGCTTCAGCGATAAAACAGGCAACAACGCCATTACTACAACCGAGCTTAAAAATACTAGTAACCAAACGGTATACCGATTTGAAGAAGTGCAGCCTAGCCAATTTTCTTGGAGTCCTGATAACCAATTTTTTGTTTATTTACTCAACGGTGAATTAAAGCAGTTAAACCGTAAAACTTTCGCTATAAAAACCTTAGCCTCTGGCCTTGAGGGGGCAAGCAACTTTAGCTATTACAACGATAATAGTATTCTTTTTAGCTGGTCTAAATCATCTGAAGAAACCAATAGCCTCACTAAACATCATAAAGGCTTACAAGACCGTTGGTCTTATGCCCGTACGGTTAGCCAATTATATTTACTCGATACCAACAGTGGTTTAACCAAAGCTCTAACTGAAGGCGTATTGAGCCATCAACTTGAAGATGCTAACAGCAACCGTGGAAAGCTATTAATAAGTCGCCCAGTAATGGCGATGCAAGCCTCAACTCACCCAGGGACTGAGCTGGTTGAACTTACATTAAAATCCAACAGCATAAAATCATTAGGTAAGTTTAAAACCTTTAATCAAGCTAAATATGCCGCAAACAATATTTATGTTGTTGCAGGCCCTGATTTTAAAAGTGGTGCAGGCAGAACAATACCAAAGAACATGCTGGCTAATAATTACGATGGGCAGCTGTATTTATTAACTGATAACGCAAAAAAAGTAACGGCGTTAAGTAAACAGTTTGACCCCGCAATTGGCACATTAAAAGTACTAAGCAATGGTGATGCGCTAATCAAAGTGACAGAAAAAGATACCCAACCACTGTATTTATTTGACCTGAGTAAACAGCGCTTTAAAAAGTTAAATACAGGTTTTGATATTGTGCAGCAATTTAGCTTTTCAAATACGCGCAATGCCCAGTTATTAATTAGTGGCAGCAATGCGTCGAGCGCTCAACAACTCAAGCGCTTAGACGTAAGTAAAAACAAGGTAGAGCTCATTTGGGATTCAAACCCGATTGCATATGCCAATACGGCTATTCCTGCGCTTGAAGAATTTAACTTTACCAATAAGCGTGGCGTAGAAATCTCTGGCCGTGTTTATCTGCCAAGCAATTTTGATAAAGCCAAGAAGTACCCTGCTCTTGTTTATTATTATGGTGGCACCTCACCAGTAACACGCGGGTTTACGGGCCGCTACCCTTTTAACTTATGGGCTGCAAACGGGTATGTGGTTTATGTTGTACAACCAACCGGCGCAACGGGTTTTGGGCAAACTTTTTCAGCACAACATGTAAATGCTTGGGGCGACTATACCGCCGATGACATTATGCAAGGCACAGAGGCATTTTTAGCTAAATATGATTTTGTAGACAGTAGTAAAGTAGGTAATCTTGGTGCATCTTATGGTGGCTTTATGACTATGCTGCTTGCCACCAAAACCGATATGTTTAGCGCATCTATTGCGCATGCCGGTATTTCAAACTTAACGTCATACTGGGGTGAAGGATGGTGGGGTTATTTATACTCAGGCGAAGCCTCAAAAAATAGCTTTCCGTGGAATAATCCTCAACTTTACAGCCAGCATAGCCCTGTATTCCATGCTGATAAAGTAACCACACCATTACTGCTTATTCATGGTGACAGTGATACCAATGTGCCTGTGGGCGAAAGTTTAACTATGTATACCGCACTAAAACTGCTTAATAAAGACGTTGAAATGATAGAATACAAAGGAGCGGATCACCAAATATTTGCGCGCGATAAGCGATTTAATTGGTGGAACACCATATTGGCTTACTTTGACAAAAAGTTAAAAAATGAACCACAATGGTGGGATTCAATGTATAAAGATTAGTAACCATAATGCGCACTTTGTCGCTCAAGTGAAAAGTGCGCATTACAAAAGTAATGTTATTTGACCAATTCGTAATATAATGTTACCGAAAAACAACGATCTCTGTGTTATACAGGCCATCAATGATGCTAATATGCAAAGCTGAAACTAAAAAAATAACAGACTATGGCAATTAATGTTTTATTGGTTGAAGATGACGAACTACTCGTAAAGCGCATCCAAAATCATTTTATAAATACCGAGTTTTCTATTGACGTTGACCCCACCGGGGCCGATGCGTTAAATGTTGTTAAAAGCCGCGTAAGTCAGCGCAATACTATTTCCTTGGCAATAATTGATATTGTGCTACCAAAACGCGACGGTTTACAACTTGCCAAAGAGCTAAATACGCTCACCGATATTGGCGTTATCTTATTATCGAGTCGTGACTCACAAGCCGATCGAATTGCAGGCCTTGCTCAAGGTGCCGATGACTATATTTGCAAGCCGGTAGATTTACTTGAGCTTGAGCTAAGAATGCGCGCCCTATACAAACGAGTTGCCAATAATCACAGCGACGATGACAGTGAAGAGTTTATTGAATACGCCGATTTTAAGCTTCATCCAGATAATCGCACCCTTATTACAGCCAGTGGGATTGAATCACGACTGACTGAAGCAGAACACAAAGTGCTTATTTGTTTGATTGGTAATGCTGGTAAAGCGACTTCCCGTGAAAAAATATCAGAAGAAATTGGCCAGCCCGATTGGAGCCCCAACGATCGCACAGTAGACGTGTTAGTGGGTCGTTTACGTAAAAAGCTGAACGATGAGAAAGATCAAAAACGTATTGTCACTGTTCGCGGTAAAGGCTATATGCTTTCAATTTAAAGCCTTAGTGCTGGGTTAACTGCGATAATAAACGCTCAAATGCCCGATAATTAAGCGCTTCTTTAAGCTCATTTAAACTGATTTGTGGAGCACCTTTTAAATCACTAATAGTTCGCGCCACTTTGATTACTCTATGATAAGAGCGCGGCGATAACGCCAGCTTTTCACTGGCTCTGGCTAAAAACTGCAGCTCTGCAGGTGGTAACTCACAGTGCAAGTTCATCTCTTTGTTATTTAACCGCGCATTTACTTTACCTTGGCGTTTAAGCTGAACTGCATAAGCTGCTTCTACTCGTGCCCTCACCTCAGCACTGGTTTCTTCTGTAGTTGTACTTTGTAGCTCCACGCTGCTCAACCTTGGTAGTTCAATTTGCAAATCAATTCTGTCAATAAACGGCCCCGATACTCGCGATAAATAGCGCATTACCTGATCGGGTGTCGCCCGTTTATCATGATGACACCCTGTCGGACTGGGATTAAGTGCTGCAATAAGCTGAAACTGCGCTGGAAATTCCATTTGTCTGGCCGCGCGCGAAATCGTCACTGTTCCGGTTTCCATTGGCTCGCGTAGCGAGTCTAGCACTTTACGCTCAAATTCAGGGAGCTCATCTAAAAACAACACACCGTTATGCGCTAACGATATTTCACCGGGTTTAGGGTTAGACGAGCCACCCACTAGAGCTACTGCAGAACAGGTATGATGCGGATTGCGAAACGGTCGCTGACGCCAATTGGTTAAATCAATTGAGTGGCCAATAATTGAATATAAAGCAGCAGTATCAATGGCTTCATCATCAGACATGGTTGGCATTATGGTGGCCATTCGTTGTGCAAGCATTGATTTTCCGGTCCCTGGTGGACCTAAAAATAGTAAATTATGCCCACCAGCAGCGGCAATTTCTAATACACGTTTAGCACCAGGTTGGCCTTTTACATCGCTTAAATCGAGTAAAAAATCTGGCGCTTGGGTGCAACCAGGGTAGGCAATGTTAAGCGGTAAAGGTTGTTGATTGAGCAAGTCTCCCCACACCTCTTGTATAGAACTGACGGCTTTTCGCTTTACACCACTGACAAGGCTGGCCAAACTGTCGTTTTCAAGAGGCAGAAAACAGCAACGATTTTGCTCTTTAGCACCAAGCACTGAAGGCAAAATGGCATTTACAGCACGTATTTCACCATTAAGTGCAAGCTCACCGTAAAATTCATACTTATGAATATCAGGGCAGACTATTTGCCCCGATGCGACCAAAATACCTACCGCAATCGCAAGGTCAAATCGCCCACCATCTTTAGGAAGATCGGCAGGTGCTAAATTAACGGTAATACGCTGATCGGGAAATCCAAATTGCGAGTTTTCTAGAGCACTACGTACTCTATCCTTGGCCTCTTTAACCGACGCCTCAGGTAAGCCGACGATATGAAAGGCGGGTAAACCATTCCCTAAATGTACTTCAACCATCACCTCGGGGGCGTTTATCCCCACCTGCGCGCGAGAAAATATACGGGCTAACGACATTCCTTATCCTAGGGTCTGCTGACCTTTCAAGGTTAAATTTGCAGCAGTCTGTTTGGTATTTAGGCAAGGCAGAGCCTATGTCGTGTGGTTACTCCCCATAAATAGGCGATAACGCAGCATTAATGCCAAACAGGCGCTGCCCGAAGGGTTCTGCCTAGGGGCGATTTACTCTTTGTTGCTCGGTTTTCACTTAGTCCACTAGGTTACAAACCTCGCGCCGCGATTAAATCGCCCCTAGTTTGAACAAATTTTAATCCGCAAAGGTCAACAGGCCCTAGTTAACAGCTGTATTAACCCAGTTTAGTCAGGATATTTAAAAACATGTAATATAATCTTCCATTTAATCGCCGAGAAACGTAGCAATAAGGTCATTAACATACTTAATATCATTGCCACTTCCACCGTTAGCGATAGGTTGATACTTAATGTATAGACAATGCCACCAGCAATACAGGTAATAGCATACAGCTCACCTTTAAGCAGCATTGGAATATCGCGGGCAAGCACGTCGCGAATAAGCCCACCAAAACAGGGGGTTATTACAGCCATAATCACAACCGTCATATCTGGCATACCAGCCAATTGCGCTTTTTGCGCTCCCATGACCGCAAAAAAGGCTAAGCCAAACGCGTCAGCGGTTTGCAATACATAGTATGGAATGGATTTTTGCTTATTTATCAGTCGCGTAGTAACCAGAACCGCTACCAAAATAGCGTAGAAGTAGCTTTGGTCGTGTAGCCAAAATACGGGCTGGTCGAGTATCACATCGCGAACGGTACCGCCGCCAATAGCCGTAACAGTTGCAAGTACAACTACACCAAAGCCATCCATTTTCTTTTCATAGGCTACCAAGGTGCCTGAGATAGCAAATACCGCCACACCTATTAAATCAAACCAGTGATAAAGTTCAGTCATAATTTTGATTACAAAAAGTTTTAAAGAGTTTAGTGCATAGCATACTAAATATTCAGCAATAACACTTTCAAAAAGTAGAATTAGAAAAGAACAGCAGGTATACGTGTTAAAAATAGCGTGAGGGAATATGAATTTTAGGCATAAAAAAACACTCTTGTAGAGTGTCGATTTAATAAAACATGTTATTTCAGTGGTTGCGGGAGCCGGAATTTAATAGACGACCTTTGCTGGCTAATGGAGAGCTGAGACCGACGAGCTATCCATTTCACTGAATTTTAGGCATAAAAAAACACGCTTTAGGCGTGTTGCTTTACTATAACTGTTTATTTCAGTGGTTGCGGGAGCCGGATTTGAACCGACGACCTTCGGGTTATGAGCCCGACGAGCTACCAGACTGCTCCATCCCGCGCCTGAAATTGCAGATTTATTTATAGTTGCTTACATTACAACTTGGCTTCCAATCCTCTAAAGAAAATTGGTTGCGGGAGCCGGATTTGAACCGACGACCTTCGGGTTATGAGCCCGACGAGCTACCAGGCTGCTCCATCCCGCGCCTGTATATTTTAAGTCTATCGACTACTTAATTTATGCTCTTAAGTTAGAGTTTACAGTACCCAATTTTCTAAATAAAATTGGTTGCGGGAGCCGGATTTGAACCAACGACCTTCGGGTTATGAGCCCGACGAGCTACCAGACTGCTCCATCCCGCGCCTGTAATTTCTTAGTAACAGTATTGTGTTATTCACAAGCCTGTTTCGAAGAGAGCGCTATAATATAGGAATAAACCTATAATGCAAGGTTTTACTAATTAAAAACGTTTAAGTGAACAAAAACCCATCAAACAGTGATGTTTACAGTAATCGCTGATGTGGATTTATCATTTTTTGCCACTCCCAGTCGGGATGACCCATAACAATAAAATCTGGATTTTCTGTACTTTCTCTTTGGTTATACGTTAAAGGATTAAATTCAGCGTCGGTAATACAGCCGCCCGCTTCTTCAACAATAACTTGCGATGCACCCGTATCCCACTCACCTGTAGGACCTATTCTTAAAAAACAATCTGCTTTACCCTCAGCAACAATACACGCCTTAAGTGAACACGAACCTAAAGCCACCGTTGCAAATTGCGCATTTAGATACTGGCTAACTGCTTCTATTTTTTGCCGGCGGCTTACAGCCAAAGTTAAACTCTCGGGCGGTGCTACAAATATTTGTTTATCGTGCTCACCTTCACGCTTAAATGCCCCATTTTTAGCCGTTGCATAATAGGTCACGCCCTTTGCTGGCCAATGAATAACCCCCAACACTGGGTGGTTATTTTCTATCAATGCAATATTAACGGCAAAGTCACCACTTTCGAGTATAAATTCACCGGTGCCATCCATTGGGTCAAGCAACCAATAACGTTGCCAGTGCTGTCTATCTTGCAGCGCTGGAATGGGGGTTTCTTCTGACATAATTGGAATGTCAGGAGCAAGCGCATTTAAACCCGCCACGAGCACATCATTTGCAGCCAAATCTGCTTTTGTTACTGGCGTATTATCTGATTTTTCTTGCTGACCAATATCGTCTTTTTTATACAAAGACATAATGGCATACCCTGCACTTTGCGCAAGCTCAATACATGGCTCTAGAAGTTTATTCATTAATGTCTCCTGAGGCTAAATACTTATCTAATAATAGCAGAGCCGCAACACTACGTGCTTCAGTAAAGTCAGGTTGTTCTAATAACGACTGCCACTGTGAAAGTGGCCATTTCACCACCACTAAGGGCTCAGGCTCATCGCCTAGTAAGGTTTCAGGATATAAATTTTTAGCAAACAAAATATGCATGGTTGCGTTAAAATAGCTCGGTGCCATAGTGACCGTTTTAAGCGGTTTAAAGTATTCAGCGCCAAAGCCAATTTCTTCTTTGAGCTCTCTGTTTGCAGCCTGTTCAGGCGTTTCACCTGGGTCAATCAGCCCTTTGGGAAACCCTAACTGATAGTCATTGGTGCCTGCACAATACTCACGAACCAGTAATAACTCATTTTCAGTGGTCATAGGTACAATCATAACGGCTCCACGACCACCGCCGCGAATTCGCTCATACTGACGCTTTTCATTATTTGAAAACTTGAGCTCTAAAGACTCCACAGTAAATAAGCGACTTTTAGCGACAACATTATTACTGAGAATTTGTGGTGGTGTTGGGTGCTTTTTCTGTGTCATGGGCATCAATTTGCTATCATTGCAGTTATACTAATCATATACCCAAATGAGTATAAGATGCGAGTTTCAGTTTGAATTAAAAGCAATTTAATTGAGCAAATAATTCTCGGGCTTAGCTAAGGTTAATTCTTTGTTTTAGGCTACGAATACGCTCTTAATATAGTATTGTCGGATTTATACCTTAATAACTCAATTAACAAAGTTCATTAATCTACTTCATCGCAACTTATTCATTTCAAAAAGTAGTTTTCACAAGGATAAATCATGCTCAACTGGTCAAAAATCGATACTGTATTACTCGACATGGATGGAACTTTACTTGATTTACATTACGACACTGACTTTTGGCTCAACGTTGTACCCCAACAACATGCTCTGGCTCAAAATATCAGTTTTGATGAAGCCCGCGCAGATATCTTAAAACGCTATCAGGCTGTGAGTGGTAAAATTCAGTGGTACTGCTCTGACTATTGGGAAGCACAGCTAAACTTACCTATTCTCGAATTAAAGCGTCAGTCTGCTCACTTAATTAAAATTCGTGAAGACGTTCCGCATTTTTTAACTGAACTTCGACGTGCAGGTAAAGAGCTCATTTTGCTGACTAATGCCCACCCTGAATGCGTCATGCTTAAATTTGAACATACAGCTATTGATAACTATTTAGACGGGGTGGTGTCGACTCATGAATATGGAGTAAGTAAAGAGCAACAAAGCTTGTGGCATAAAGTGCAAG
Source organism: Pseudoalteromonas sp. RW-H-Ap-1 (assembly GCF_048318575.1). Lineage (GTDB taxonomy): Bacteria > Pseudomonadota > Gammaproteobacteria > Enterobacterales > Alteromonadaceae > Pseudoalteromonas. Next base: position 13,714 of record NZ_CP166996.1, on the reverse strand, counting down.
GGGACTTAGGGTTTGATAAACGCCGCACTTTATTTGTAGATGACAGTTTACCGGTATTAAATGCCGCACGAGAATACGGCATTGAGCATTTACTTGCGGTTGCTAACCCTAATAGCCAGCAACCACATAACGATATAACCGATTACTTAAGCGTCACCGATTATCGTAAGCTTATTTAGCTTATTCGCCCTGAGGGTAACGCGCTACTAAGCCTTGATATACCTGTTTTGCAAAATCTGCATGTTCAGTATCAAGGCTTTTAACTACTTCTACTAAGTGTTCGTTATCTTCTTGACCATGCCATACTTTAATGTAGCTGCCATCTTTGTAACCATGATCTTGGCGGAAAAAGTTAAGCGTATTTTTACCTACATAACCACGGTATAAATCATCAATATCCATGCCTATTTGCGCCATACAACCAGCAAAAGCGGCTGCATTAAACGCTTTATTGGCAACAGCACTGGCTGCTAATAATTCAAGTGTTTGCTTAAAGTCATCGCCTTGTTGTGGTGCACTCATTTCGGCTTGTAGTTTTGTTGCTATTTGCTCGTAGCTAGTCTCACCGTCAATACGCAACGATAAGCCAAAATGAAAAATATCAACCAGCTCTAAAATCACCTGTTCAGTATCTGGTGTTTGTTTTTTCCACCATTTCCAACCGTAATGGTCTAACATTTCTGCACATTCAACCCAAATAGCTCTGTACCATTCAAAGCCTTGGCTAAACCATTGCTCATGTACTTTGGTATTCATGGCATTTTGCATTTCTAGCATAACAACTAGCTTGTTTAAATTCGCAGACATATTGGTTCCACTGTTGGATTTATAATTAGGGTAATAATACAGATAATATAACTTAACGACCAGCCGAAAACTCATGCCATGAGTTGATCAGGTCAACAAAGTCTTCAAAACCACAACCGCTGCTTAAATCATTCTCTTCAAGCATTAATTCGTCATCTTGGTAGGCTAATATATCTTCGTTATCTTGATGCAGCGCATGCGCTTCAAATAACGCTTCATCTTTAGAAAGGATCAGGTCAATTTCTTGGCCTTTAAGTGTTAACGGTTCAAAGCTTGAACTCACCGAGCTAATAAGCGCCAGCACCATAGCCACTTTGTCTTTGCCTATTTCTTCATTTAACCAACGGCCTATAATCGCATGCTCGCTGCTTATTTTAATTCTTAACCCACTAATAGGGTCGCGAATAAATTGGTATTCCATAACTGTTACTTATTAAACGCTAATAACGCTATTATACCCGTAAATAGTGCAAAACACCGACTCTAAAACGCAAAATAGCGCCAATCAGCGCTATTTTTATAAAACGTTTAAATACCTAACTTCGCGAGCGGTATCTTGCCGCATCAATTATCGACCATAAGTAAATAATAGGCACTAATACAAACCCAACGAGTACGTATATAAGCGCATAGCTTATAACAATAGCTAGCGCAAAAAATATAGCAGCTAGAATACGCCCTTGTACTAATTGTCCTAAACCAGGAAAAAATATATTACACAACGCAGCAATTACATTACCGCCAGACCCTTGATCAGCCATACTCACCTCTGTAGTTAATTAATTTTGAATTTTAGTTATTTACTTACTATCACACTTTATGCCAATTTATTAAAGCTTAAAAATCAGATGGTTAAATTAATACTTACTAATTGCTTTGGTATTTTTTACTAAATATAGGTCAATTTGATTATTTTTATTATTAGTCTTAGTCACTTATTCACGTAAAAAACTAACCAGCTGATTGGTTTTAGTGGTTATTTTTATAATAGCTGTTTATAAAAACAGTATTTTATTTAGCCTAACAAAAACACCTGTTATACTGCTCTCATTATTGATTAAAAAGGCGTAACGATGGACGTTTCAGAATTACTCGATGGCTTAAATGATAAACAACGCGATGCCGTTGCAGCGCCATTACAAAACATGCTGGTATTAGCAGGAGCAGGTTCAGGTAAAACTCGAGTATTGGTTCATCGTATTGCCTGGTTAATGCAAGTAGAGCAAGCCTCTGCCTACAGTATTTTTGCGGTAACCTTTACCAATAAAGCCGCTAAAGAGATGCGCTCAAGGGTTGAAGAAACTCTAAAAGCCCCTGTTGGCGGCATGTGGATTGGTACTTTCCATGGTTTATCGCACCGAATTTTACGAGCACATCACCGTGAAGCAAACTTACCTGAAGCCTTTCAAATTTTAGACTCTGACGATCAGCTTCGTATGATCAAGCGTTTGTTAAAATCTATGAATATTGATGATAAAAAATGGCCAGCCAAACAGTTTGGTTGGTACATAAGCGCTAAAAAAGACGAAGCTCTGCGCCCTAAAGATATTCAGGCATACGATATTAATGAGCAAATGATGCTGCGCGTTTACGCCGCCTATCAAGAAGCTTGTGATAGAGCGGGCCTAGTTGATTTTGCTGAAATATTACTACGCAGCTATGAGGTTCTTAAAAACAACCCAACCTTGCTGCGTCATTATCAGCAGCGCTTTGCACACATGCTAGTAGACGAGTTTCAAGATACCAATACTATTCAGTATGCATGGCTAAAATTACTTGCTGGCGACACTAGTAGTATTATGATTGTAGGCGATGATGACCAAAGTATTTACGGTTGGCGTGGCGCTAAAATTGAAAATATCAAACGCTTTTTAACAGACTTTGACGCAGAGACAATTCGCCTTGAGCAAAACTATCGCTCGACTGCCACTATTCTTAAAGCGTCTAATGCGCTTATACAAAATAACTCCGAGCGTATGGGTAAAAGCTTGTGGACTGACGGTAACGACGGCGAACCAATTTCTATTTATGCTGCCTTTAACGAGCTAGATGAAGCGCGCTTTGTGAGTAGCAAATTACGCAGCTGGCTAAATGCGGGGAACGCACTACAAGATGCGGCTATTTTATATCGTAGTAATGCGCAATCGCGGGTGCTTGAAGAAGCGATGCTACAAGAAGGTTTAAAATACCGAATTTATGGTGGTATGCGATTCTTCGAACGCCAAGAAATTAAAGATGCCCTCTCATACTTACGCTTAGTGGGTAACCGCCAAGATGATGCGGCATTTGAGCGTGTAATCAATACCCCAGCCCGAGGCATTGGCGACAAAACATTAAGCCATATTCGTGACTGCGCTCGCGCTGAATCTTTGCCGCTTTGGTATGCCGCTAAAGCCATTGTAGAACAACAGCATTTATCGGGGCGTGCATCAGGAGCGGTTGCCAAGTTTGTCGAACTTATTGAGCATATTGAAGATAAAATTAGTGACTTAACGCTGCATGAGCAAGCTAAATACGCGATTCAAACCTCAGGGTTAATGGCTATGTATCAGGCTGAAAAAGGCGAAAAAGGCCGCGCTCGAGTAGAAAACTTAGAAGAATTAATTAGTGCCTGCGATCAGTATGAACTCCCTGAAGAGGAAGAGTTTAGCTCGCCACTACAAGGCTTTTTAGCTTACACCTCACTTGAGTCTGGCGAAGGCCAAGCCGATGAGCATGAAGACGCCGTACAAATGATGACGCTTCACTCAGCTAAAGGCTTAGAGTTTCCTTTAGTGTTTATGGTCGGTGTTGAAGAAGGTATGTTTCCATCTCAGCAAAGTAATGAAGAAACCGGCCGTTTAGAAGAAGAGCGCCGCCTTTGTTATGTGGGTATGACCCGCGCTATGGATAAGCTGTATATAAGCCATGCCGAAAGCCGCCGTTTATATGGCCAAGAAAAATATCACAGCCCATCGCGCTTTTTACGTGAAATACCCGAAGACTGCGTAGAAGAAATTCGCATAAAAACGCAAGTATCTCGTCCGCCTGCAGCCGGTCGCTTTAGCGCATCGGTTAGCCATGCTGCATTTGAAGAAAGCGGATTTAACTTAGGTCAACGCGTGCTGCATGCAAAGTTTGGCATTGGCACCGTACTCAACTACGAAGGCAGTGGCGCACAATCTCGCGTACAAGTTAACTTTGACGACTTAGGCAGTAAGTGGTTAGTAACAGCTTATGCAAGATTACAAGCCGTTTAACCACGTTGTAGAGCGTGTACAGCAACAACTTGCGTATGCGAAACATCGCCAGTTACTGCTGCTTACAGGCGATAAAAATTGGTGTTATGAGCAATGTACTCAGCTGCTTGCTCATTTGCAGCACCCTTCTTTTGTACTGTCAAAAAGCACTCATTTAATTAATGCACATTGGCCAGAGCATACCCACCAAATTTTAGGGCAAGAGTGCGCCCATGCTGTTTATGACGGCTACAGTGGACTGGTGCCAGATAAACTAGCTGCGCTTAGTGGCGTTGTGCAAGCAGGTGGTTTTTTAATTATATTGCTACCCGAACTTAAAGAACTTGAACACTGGTGTGATGACGCCCTTCCCTTATTTCAATCTTTTGGGCAAATGCACCCTTACAGCTTTTTTAACCAACGCTTAGCTCACTTACTAAGCAAAACTACTTTACTGCATTTTAGCCAGCAAAATGGTTGGCAGTGTATTACCGATACGAATCTATCAACTGGTGGAATTGACTTTACCGAGCAACAACAGTGTATTGAATTAATAATAAAAACAGCAAACGGACGAGCAAATCGACCATTATTAATTAATGCAGATCGGGGAAGAGGAAAATCAGCCGCATTAGGTATTGCAGCAAGTAAACTCAGCGATAAAAACATACTTATTTGCTCTATGCAATTTCGTGCTTTGCACAGTAGTTTTAAGCACTTAGCGAGTGAGCTTGATATAGATTATCGAGCTGGCGATAAACACATTGCAAACATGCACTATGTGGCGCCTGATCAACTACTGAACGAACAACCGCAGTGCGATTTGCTATTAATTGATGAAGCAGCAGCAATCCCTGTTCCAATTCTCATAAAAATTCTTCACCTTTATCCTCGCGTGGTCTTTTCAAGCACTATGATTGGCTATGAAGGTAATGGTCGCGGTTATATTTTAAAGTTTACTCGTTACCTCAAAACGCATTTTAAAAACATGCGTAGCATCAGTCTTGAGCAGCCAATCCGTTTTGCAAAGCACGATCCTTTAGAGCTGCACCTTCGTACACTCTTAGCTTTGGATGCAGAACATCACAGCGCTAGTTTGAATACTGCTCCCCTACAATTTAAGCATCTGCAAGCAAATCAACTTACTAACAACGAGCCACTGCTTCATCAAGTTGTTGGCTTACTAACACTCGCACATTATCAAACCAGTGTGAATGACTTACGTCACTTACTGGATGCCGCTGGGCAACGCCTATTTGTTTGTCAACAAGGTGATAATATTCTTGGTGTGTGTTTAGTAGCGATAGAAGGTGGCTTTACTACATCGTTGAGTGATGAAGTAGTGCAAGGTAAGCGCCGCCCTCAAGGGCACTTAATGGCGCAAAGCCTTGCACAATTAAGCTTTAACCCTGAGGTATTAAAACAATACTGCGCTCGCGTGGTGCGAATTGCCATTGACCCAGAGCAGCACAATAAGCACCTAGGAACACAATTACTTCATTACTGTGAACAGCAATTACAGAACGAGTGTGATTGGTTTGGTGCTAGCTTTGGTGCTAATGCGCAATTACTTAGTTTTTGGCAAAATAATGACTTTAATTTGGTTAAGCTGGGTTTTCAAAAAGATAAGGCAACGGGTGAACATAGCGCATTAGTTATTAAGAGCTTAACTAAAAATGACCAACTACTAGAACAATTAACAGCCCAGTTCGAAGCTGATTTTCCTTTGCAATTGCTCAGCCATTTTAGTCAGCTAGATTATAAACTGGTAGCAAAAATTGTTTCACGCTTTAATACTCATACCAATAGCATAGCTGATCAATCAAGATTAAAGTCTATGTTAACAAGTGACTATCAGCTATTTAATATTACACCTTTACTATGGCGAAGCTTTTGGGCATCTCCTCTTAGCTTGCCAAATGATGAGGATAATTTCCAATCTGTTTTTATTAGGCTAGTATTACAAAATTGGAAACCTAAAAATATCCAAACCGAGTTAGGTGTGAATGGCATAAAGCCGTTTAATATATTATTAAAAAAGGCTGTAAATAACTGGTATGAACGCACTTCGCATAATAATACACCTTAGTATTGCCCTCATTGCAATAGCCCTAGGACAGCCTTTAGCCTTTGCAGAGCAAGATAATAGCAAAGTTATTAAACTTGGCATGTCTACAGCACTAAGCGGACCGGCTCAAAATATTGGTCAACAATTGTATAAAGGCAGTAGCATTTACTTTAACAAGGTTAATAATGCTGGCGGAATAAACGGCGCTCAGGTACAACTTCTAGTTGCTAACGATAATTACGAACCAAAACAAACCGTTAATAATACCCGTACTTTTATTTATTCCGACAAAGTCGATGCATTGTTTGGTGCTATGGGCACCCCAACCAGCCATGCTATTATACCTTTACTAGAGCAATCAAAAATTCCGTTCTTAATGCCTTTTAGCGGGGCAAGCTTCCTACATGATAAATCACGCGCTAACATATTTAATTTAAGAGCAAGCTATAATGACGAAGCCGCAGAGCAAATTAAATACTTAGTAGAGGAGCGCAAACATACAAAGATAGGGCTATTTATTCAAGCAGATGAGTTTGGCTTGTACGTAGAATCGGGGCTAAGGAAAGAACTAACAAAATATGATCTGTCGCCTATAAAAGTCGCGCGTTATCAACGTAATAGTCATGATGTAGCATCAGCGCTTAATGCCTTACAAGCCAGTGGGGTTACAGCTATCTGTTTAGTTGGCACCTACGCACCACTTGGTGAATTTATAAACAGTGCACATGCGAAGAATTTTACCCCAGACTATACCAGTGTTTCTTTTGTACCTAGCTTTGACTTATTTGATGAAGTAACCACACCCTCACATATTATGGTTACAGAAATTGTTCCTAATCCACTCACATGTAATGATGATTTTTGTAATGAATTTTTGGCCGATATGCAAGCAAACAAGATTACAAAACCCAACCGTCTTCATTTTGAAGGTTATATTAATGCGATGGCATTTAGTAGGGCTGCAGCAAACTGCAAATTACCGCTTAAACACTCGTGCCTAATGAAAGAGCTTAATTCACTGTTAACAAATGATAAAATAATCAAAAAGTTTTTTATTGATACAAGAAATGAAAATAAACGTAATGTATATCGCTCTTATTATGTGAATAAATAAGTACCTTCCAAATATTGTTCTATCCTTAATATACAAACTAAGTATGTGAGGAAACTATGGACTTAATTAACTTTAAAGTGGGTTATAAAACCATTTCACTTAAGATTCTTGATATCTTATTAACGGAACAATTTAATAATAACCTCACGGTGTTACCTAACGATAATAAAAGCTTTTTGGGCGTTAAAGATTATATGGGGATCCCAACCCCTGTATTTGATCTTGGAATCATTTTAAATGGAGTTTCTACTGAGCGCAGTAATTTAGATGCTTTAAAGCAACTTAAATCTTGGCAAAAACAACTAATTGCTTGGTTTAATAAATTAGAGCAAGAACTACTCGTTTCGCAAAGCTCGTTAAAGGCGAATCAGTATGAGCTTACTGATTTTGAACAGTTTTATACAGAGTTTAAAACTGATAACGATGAATTAAAAAATACTATGTCACGCTTTGATGACCCGTTTAAATCGCTTCTACACAAATTGACCAGTGCAATAGATGCATATAAAAAAGGCAACAGCAAACAAGTTAGTACTCAACTTGAGATTATAAGGCGACATGATCTTATTCACCTAGAGCGTTTATTCGACTCTGCAATAGGACAAATCACTTTAGATTATAAACCTATTATTGTGTTTACCACTAAAGATGGCATGACCCCTCATGTAGGCCTATTAGTTGATAAGGTTGAAGATAATATTGAATATAAACAAGAAGATATTAAACCACTAGATAAGCTTACCGAAGTTGGTTTTGATATTGACCCCCAAACAAGAAGCATGATGTATGGATTGATAAAACTCGCTGATAAACATAGTGTACTTATTGATCCTAGCGCAATATTTAAGCCCAAAGACCTTGAACCATCGAGCAGCGCTCAAGAGCAAGAAACTGAAGCCTATGGACTGTTTTAAGGATGCTTCCTTTACACCCGTAAAAGCCCGACTCTTTTGAATCGGGCTTGCTTGTATTTAGAGTCGGTGCGCTATTTTGCCCATGGGTTTCGTAATACTCAACCCACGCTACGGTTACCTGGTTAACGCTGTGCAGCTGATAGCTGATATTTTCACTTTTCTGCAGACGTAAAAAAGCCCGACTCTTTCGAATCGGGCTTTCTCTTATTTGGAGCCTGGTAATGACCTACTTTCACATAACAAATGCTACACTATCATCGGCGCTGTTTCGTTTCACTACTGAGTTCGGCATGGGGTCAGGTGGGTCCAAAACGCTATTGTCACCAAGCAAATTTGGTTGTCAGTCCGTATTACTACGCACTAACTAAAATTTGGAATTCTGATAATAAAAGTTTTCAGTAATCTACTTTAGTCTATTAACTTCTTCGCTTGTTTCACTATCACATAAAACGCGTTTGGCGTTGTATGGTTAAGCCTCACGGGTAATTAGTACAAGTTAGCTTAATGGCTCACACCACTTCCACATCTTGCCTATCAACGTTGTAGTCTTCAACGGCCCTTCAGAGACTTTAAAAGTCTAGTGAGAACTCATCTCGAGGCCTGCTTCGCGCTTAGATGCTTTCAGCGCTTATCAGTTCCGAACGTAGCTACCGGGCAATGCCATTGGCATGACAACCCGAACACCAGCGGTTCGTTCACTCCGGTCCTCTCGTACTAGGAGCAACCCCTCTCAATTCTCAAACGCCCACGGCAGATAGGGACCGAACTGTCTCACGACGTTCTAAACCCAGCTCGCGTACCACTTTAAATGGCGAACAGCCATACCCTTGGGACCGACTTCAGCCCCAGGATGTGATGAGCCGACATCGAGGTGCCAAACACCGCCGTCGATATGAACTCTTGGGCGGTATCAGCCTGTTATCCCCGGAGTACCTTTTATCCGTTGAGCGATGGCCCTTCCATTCAGAACCACCGGATCACTATGACCTACTTTCGTACCTGCTCGACGTGTCTGTCTCGCAGTTAAGCTGGCTTCTACCATTACACTAACCGTACGATGTCCGACCGTACTTAGCCAACCTTCGTGCTCCTCCGTTACTCTTTGGGAGGAGACCGCCCCAGTCAAACTACCCACCAGGCACTGTCCGTAACCCCGATTCAGGGGCCAACGTTAGAACATCAAAACTACAAGGGTGGTATTTCAAGGACGACTCCAACAAAACTAGCGTCTCATCTTCAAAGTCTCCCACCTATCCTACACATGTAGGTTCAATGTTCAGTGCCAAGCTGTAGTAAAGGTTCACGGGGTCTTTCCGTCTAGCCGCGGGTACACAGCATCTTCACTGCGATTTCAATTTCACTGAGTCTCGGGTGGAGACAGCGTGGCCATGGTTACACCATTCGTGCAGGTCGGAACTTACCCGACAAGGAATTTCGCTACCTTAGGACCGTTATAGTTACGGCCGCCGTTTACCGGGGCTTCGATCAAGAGCTTCTCCGAAGATAACCCCATCAATTAACCTTCCGGCACCGGGCAGGTGTCACACCGTATACGTCATCTTGCGATTTTGCACAGTGCTGTGTTTTTAATAAACAGTCCCAGCCACCTGGTCACTGCGGCTCCAATCAGCTTAGAGAGCAAGTCTCATCACCAATCGGAGCGTACCTTCTCCCGAAGTTACGGTACGATTTTGCCTAGTTCCTTCACCCGAGTTCTCTCAAGCGCCTTAGTATTCTCTACCTGACCACCTGTGTCGGTTTGGGGTACGATTCGGTATAATCTGAAGCTTAGAGGCTTTTCCTGGAAGTATGGCATCAGCAACTTCATCACCGTGGTGACTCGTCTCGTGTCTCAGCCTAACAGCAACCCGGATTTACCTAAGTCGCTAGCCTACACACTTTCACATGGACTACCATCGCCATGCTTGCTTAGCCTGCTCCGTCCCCCCATCGCAATTATACCAAGTACGGAAATATTAATCCGTTTCCCATCGACTACGCCTTTCGGCCTCGCCTTAGGGGTCGACTTACCCTACCCTGATTAACATGGGATAGGAACCCTTGGTCTTCCGGCGTGCGGGTTTTTCACCCGCATTATCGTTACTCATGTCAGCATTCGCACTTCTGATACGTCCAGCATACCTCCCGGTACACCTTCAACCGCTTACAGAACGCTCCCCTACCACTCAGAATAAATTCTGAATCCGCAGCTTCGGTGCATAGTTTAGCCCCGTTACATCTTCCGCGCAGACCGACTCGACCAGTGAGCTATTACGCTTTCTTTAAAGGATGGCTGCTTCTAAGCCAACCTCCTGGCTGTCTGGGCCTTTCCACATCGTTTCCCACTTAACTATGACTTTGGGACCTTAGCTGGCGGTCTGGGTTGTTTCCCTCTTCACGACGGACGTTAGCACCCGCCGTGTGTCTCCCGGATATTACTTTACGGTATTCGGAGTTTGCAAAGGGTTGGTAAGTCGGGATGACCCCCTAGCCTTAACAGTGCTCTACCCCCGTAAGTATTCGTCCGAGGCTCTACCTAAATAGATTTCGGGGAGAACCAGCTATCTCCCGGTTTGATTAGCCTTTCACTCCTAACCACAGGTCATCCCCTAACTTTTCAACGTTAGTGGGTTCGGTCCTCCAGTTGATGTTACTCAACCTTCAACCTGCCCATGGCTAGATCACCGGGTTTCGGGTCTATACCTTGCAACTATTCGCCCAGTTAAGACTCGGTTTCCCTACGGCTACCCTAATCGGTTAACCTCGCTACAAAATATAAGTCGCTGACCCATTATACAAAAGGTACGCAGTCACCCTCGAGGGGCTCCTACTGCTTGTACGTACACGGTTTCAGGTTCTATTTCACTCCCCTCACAGGGGTTCTTTTCGCCTTTCCCTCACGGTACTGGTTCACTATCGGTCAGTTGGGAGTATTTAGCCTTAGATGATGGTCCACCTATATTCAGTCAAAGTTTCACGTGCTCCGACCTACTCGATTTCACTTAAAATGCGTTTTCATGTACGGGACTATCACCCTGTATCGTGGCACTTTCCAGAGCCTTCCATTAACACATAATAAGCTTAAGGGCTGTTCCGATTTCGCTCGCCGCTACTATCGGAATCTCGGTTGATTTCTTTTCCTACGGGTACTTAGATGTTTCAGTTCTCCGCGTTCGCCTCGTTAACCTATGTATTCAGTTAACGATACCTGCAAGCAGGTGGGTTTCCCCATTCGGAAATCCTAGTCTCAAGTGCTTTTTACTAGCTTGACTAGGCTTATCGCAAGTTAATACGTCCTTCATCGCCTCCAACTGCCAAGGCATCCACCGTGTACGCTTAGTCACTTAACCATACAACCCAAACGGGTCTTTGTTTCGTGACAGTTTAACTTCGCCAGAAGTTAATATTGAATACTAAAGTAGATACCAATCAACAAACGTAAAACGTTCATTAAATGGCACTGAATGATACTGCTATCATTCTTTTTTACTTTTGAAAACTCTGTACAAATAACAATGTTATTCATACGAATTTTATTATCAGCTTTTCCAAATTTTTAAAGAGCATATTAATTAGTTAACCCAAAGGGTAAAACTAACTAACAATCATCTGTGTGGACACTACGAACAAATAAGTTCTAAATCGTATAAGGAGGTGATCCAGCCCCAGGTTCCCCTAGGGCTACCTTGTTACGACTTCACCCCAGTCATGAATCACTCCGTGGTAAACGTCCTCCCGAGGGTTAGACTATCTACTTCTGGAGCAACCCACTCCCATGGTGTGACGGGCGGTGTGTACAAGGCCCGGGAACGTATTCACCGCGTCATTCTGATACGCGATTACTAGCGATTCCGACTTCATGGAGTCGAGTTGCAGACTCCAATCCGGACTACGACGCACTTTAAGTGATTCGCTTACTCTCGCGAGTTCGCAGCACTCTGTATGCGCCATTGTAGCACGTGTGTAGCCCTACACGTAAGGGCCATGATGACTTGACGTCGTCCCCACCTTCCTCCGGTTTATCACCGGCAGTCTCCTTAGAGTTCTCAGCATTACCTGCTAGCAACTAAGGATAGGGGTTGCGCTCGTTGCGGGACTTAACCCAACATCTCACAACACGAGCTGACGACAGCCATGCAGCACCTGTATCAGAGTTCCCGAAGGCACCAAACCATCTCTGGTAAGTTCTCTGTATGTCAAGTGTAGGTAAGGTTCTTCGCGTTGCATCGAATTAAACCACATGCTCCACCGCTTGTGCGGGCCCCCGTCAATTCATTTGAGTTTTAACCTTGCGGCCGTACTCCCCAGGCGGTCTACTTAATGCGTTAGCTTTGAAAAACAGAACCGAGGCTCCGAGCTTCTAGTAGACATCGTTTACGGCGTGGACTACCAGGGTATCTAATCCTGTTTGCTCCCCACGCTTTCGTACATGAGCGTCAGTGTTGACCCAGGTGGCTGCCTTCGCCATCGGTATTCCTTCAGATCTCTACGCATTTCACCGCTACACCTGAAATTCTACCACCCTCTATCACACTCTAGTTTGCCAGTTCGAAATGCAGTTCCCAGGTTGAGCCCGGGGCTTTCACATCTCGCTTAACAAACCGCCTGCGTACGCTTTACGCCCAGTAATTCCGATTAACGCTCGCACCCTCCGTATTACCGCGGCTGCTGGCACGGAGTTAGCCGGTGCTTCTTCTGTCAGTAACGTCACAGCTAGCAGGTATTAACTACTAACCTTTCCTCCTGACTGAAAGTGCTTTACAACCCGAAGGCCTTCTTCACACACGCGGCATGGCTGCATCAGGCTTGCGCCCATTGTGCAATATTCCCCACTGCTGCCTCCCGTAGGAGTCTGGGCCGTGTCTCAGTCCCAGTGTGGCTGATCATCCTCTCAAACCAGCTAGGGATCGTCGCCTTGGTGAGCCATTACCTCACCAACTAGCTAATCCCACTTGGGCCAATCTAAAGGCGAGAGCCGAAGCCCCCTTTGGTCCGTAGACATTATGCGGTATTAGCAGTCGTTTCCAACTGTTGTCCCCCACCTCAAGGCATGTTCCCAAGCATTACTCACCCGTCCGCCGCTCGTCAGCAAAGTAGCAAGCTACTCTCTGTTACCGCTCGACTTGCATGTGTTAGGCCTGCCGCCAGCGTTCAATCTGAGCCATGATCAAACTCTTCAATTAAAAAGTTTTTTGTCTTTCGACAGCTCAATGAATTCTGAATTTATTTAATATCTTTCGATATTGAATTGACTGTGCTGCAATTCCTACCGAAGTAGTTATTGCTGTTGGTCACTCAGTTTAAATTGAGACTCTAAATTTGTTTGCCTCACTACCTAAGTAGCTTGGCTGTTAGAACTCAATCTGTACGAGTGCCCACACAGATGATTGCTTTATATTGTTAAAGAACGTTGCGATTAAAGCGTTAAACTTTATCTCGCTAGGGCTGCGCATATTACGCTTTCCTATTTTTTTGTCAACACTTAATTTTGTTAAACTTGAAATTTTTCGAAACTAAGTTTTACTCGACTCACTGAGTAGCTCGTGCCTCGCTATGCGTTGGCGTTCCCCGTCTCAGTGGGGTCGCATTATAG